>NZ_JARFYN010000070.1 GCF_030272695.1 Martinezella calliandrae | reverse complement strand
GAACGGGTTCATCGACATCTTGACGTTCGCAAGCTCGACGCCCGACCCATCCGGCTTCACGCGTATCTTGACGTTGTAATCAACAACCCGCTTCACGGGCACGAGAATCTTCATGGAAACCTTCCTTCGATAGATGTCGAAACGACAGGGGCTTTACAACGCTACCGCAAAACATGATTCACGAGCTACGTCAGGCGATGATCTGGCGTACGTGTAGTGATGGATTGGGCCTTGCCTGCGTGATAGTCAGCTCATGACGCTGGATCGATGACACAAGCAGTGGCGCATTCATCATGATGCCGAGCATATCTTCTCCTTCCAGGAACGGTTCAATCAGAACAGGTCGGCATCGAGTGCCATCACCGTGGCCGCGCCGCTGCGGATCGCCGTATCGAGCGCCGCCGTCTGCGGCAGCAGGCGCGAGGCGAAGAAGCGGGCAAGCGAGAGCTTGCGCTGCTTCAGCGAACTGCTCGCACCTGCAGAGGCTGCAGCTTTCGAGGCCATGCGCACCCAAAGCCAGCCGAATGATACGAGCGCGAAAAAGCGGAGGTAGTCGGTGGCGGCCGCTCCGGCCTCTTCTAGATCGGCATCTTTGGCCAACAGGTATTCGGTCAGCTTTTCCAACCGGGCAAGGGCCTCACCGACAGCGGCGGTCACCATCTCGAGTTCGGCCGGTACCGTGGTTGCCGTCAGATCCTCACGAATGAGTTTGAAGAAGCGGCGCGGCAGGTCCCCATCTTCCATCGGCAGCTTGCGTCCGACTAGGTCCATGGCCTGCACGCCGTTGGTGCCTTCGTAGATTTGGGTGATGCGAGCGTCGCGGACATACTGCTCCATGCCCCATTCGCGGATATAGCCATGACCGCCAAACACCTGTTGCGACAGGACGGCCGTCTCGAAACCGAAGTCGGTAAATGCAGCTTTGATTACGGGTGTCAGTAGCGCCACGAATCCGCAGGCGCTTTGGCGAACCGTCACATCGGGATGTCGCGCGCCGATGTCCATCTGCATGGCGGTCCAAACTCCGAGCGCCCGGCCCGCATCCGCCATTGCGCGGCCGGTGAGTAGCAACTTTCGCACGTCGGCATGATCGATGATCGGTACAGGACCGCATCCGCCGTCAGCGGAACGGCCTTGGAGCCGCTCGCGGGCATAGGCGACGGCCTTCTGATTGGCGGCTTCACCGATGCCGAGGCCCTGAACGCCGACGAAGAGGCGCTCGGCGTTCATCATCGTAAACATTGCGTTGAGGCCGCGCCCCGGTTCGCCGACCAGCCAGCCGATAGCGCCGTCATAGTTCATGACGCAAGTAGGCTGGGCATGGATGCCCATCTTGTGCTCCAGGGACCCGACCGACATGCGGTTGCGTTCGCCAAGCGAGCCGTCCTCGTTGACGAGGAACTTGGGCGCGAGGAAGAGGCTAATGCCCTTCACGCCCTTCGGCGCATCGGGCAGGCGGGCGAGGACGAGATGTACGATATTGCCACCGAAATCCTGGTCCCCCGAGGAGATGAAGATCTTCGTGCCCCTGATGGCATATGAGCCGTTGTCCAGCGGCTCGGCACGGCTGGTGAGCAGGCCGAGGTCGGTTCCAGCCGAGGATTCTGTCAGAGCCATGGCGCCGGTCCATTCTCCGGAGATCATCTTAGGCAGATACTTCTGCTTCAGTTCCTCGCTGCCGTGGTGGGCGATCGCCTCGACCGCGCCACGTGTAAGGCCGGGGAACAGACCGAAGGAGAGGTTTGCCGAGGACAACATCTCGTCAAACAGGATCTGCAGCGCGCGCGGCAGGCCCTGGCCGCCGAATTCGGGAGCGCCGGAAAGCCCGCCCCAGCCAGCCTCGACAAACGCCCGGTATGCATCGGCAAAGCCCTTCGGTGTGGTTACCAGGCCGTTTTCAAGATGGCAGCCTTCCTCGTCGCCGAGGCGGTTGAGCGGTTCGAGCACTTCGGCGCAGAACTTGCCGGCCTCCTCGAGCACACTCGTCGCCAGGTCGGCGTCGACTTCCTCAAAGCCGGGAAGGGCTGCCATGTGCGCGTTGAAGTCGAAAACCTCGCCGAGCAGGAATGATACGTCTTCGATAGGGGGAATGTAGCCAGCCATGGGTTTCCTTGCCTCTTGTTCAGTTGCGCAGCGGCTTGCCGGTCGCAAGCATATGCTTGACGCGATCCCGGGTTGCGGGCGTTGCGAATAGTTCGATGAAGGCATCGCGCTCCAGGGCGATGACCTCGTCTTCGGTGAGCGGTTTGAGGGGATCGGCGGAGGGGCCGCCAGTCAGCACTTTGGCGAGCGCGCGGCCCACCACGCGGTCATGGGCGGTGATGCGTCCGGCCAGCGCTTCGCCTTCGACGATGTTGTGGATCGCGCATGTCCCGGAGGGTCCGGACGTGACCATCGAGGGGGCTTCCGGCGCGACATAGTTTTCCGCCAGAGCCAGCGCCTTGGCCTTCGCGTCAGCGAGGAGTCGGCTGCGGTTCATCGTGATGCCGTCGGATGGCTTGAGGAAGCCGAGCTTTCTGGCCTCGAAGGCACTCGCCGACGTTTTGGCTGCGGCGATCAGGTTGAAGGCCGCTATCGCCGGAGCGATGGGCCCGCGCGCGGCGGCCGTGGAAGCCGACATGCGCAGCATCAATTCCTTGCATCCGCCCCAGCCCGGAATGAGGCCGATGCGTGTTTCCACAAGACCGATCGAAAGCTCGGAATGGGCCTGGACGGCGTCGCAATGCAACAGGATCTCGAAGCCGCCGCCGAGCGCCAGACCGGCCGCCGCACCGACGACGGGGAAGGGGGCGTACTTTATCGCCTTGAAGGTGCGATGGCCGAGGTCGATGAAGGCCGGGAGCGCTTCGCTTCCTCCCTTTTCGAACGTTTCGAGGAAGATTCGCAGATCCGCGCCCGCGCTGAACACGGGGGAATCGCTGCCTATGACCAGCGCGCGGAAATCGGCCTTGCAGCGTTCCAGGGTCTTTCCGATCGCATCGAGCAGGGCCGGGCTGCAGGTATTCATCTTGGTGCGGAATTCCAGACAGGCGACGCCGTCGCCGATGTCCCAGAGGTTCGCCGCGTCCCAGGACTCTACCGGCTTCTGGCCGAGCCGAAGGTCGGAGAGAAGAAGCACGCCCTCGTTCTGCGCCACGGGCTCGACCACGCCGTTCGGCAAGAGTTCGCTTCGACGGCCATCGACCACCGAATAGAAGCCGCCCCTTTCCGCGGCGAGCGCCAGATAGGACGGGACGTCGATGCCGCGGGCTTCCAGCCGCGCTTTCAGCCAGCCGGCGCCGAGACGGTCGATCAGTTCGAACGGACCAAGCTTCCAGCCATAGCCGGTGCGCATGGCTTCGTCCACGGCCTCTGGCGTGTCGGCAATTTCCGGCGCCAGCGAGGCGGCATAAGCGAGAGACTTTTCCATGACCATCGCCGCATAACGCCCGCCGAGACCGGGATGCTCCATCAGCGTGCGCGGATCGCCGCCCGAGGCATCGAGGCTTTCGGAGAAAACCGGCTTCTGCGGACGGTACACGCCGGTCCTCAGGTCCGTCACATCGCGAAACTTGCGGTCGGGCGAAAGGCGCACGAAACCGGCGCCGCTTTTGCGGCCGAGGCGATTTTCGGCGATCATGCGGGCGATTAGCGCCGGCTCTGCGTCATAATCCTTTACCGCATCGCGGGGCGGCGTTGCGTTCTGAAGGCTCCGGATGATGGTCGGCATCAGGTCGATGCCAACGAGGTCCAGAAGGCCGAAGATGCCGGTGGAGGGGATGCCGAAGGGCTTGCCGATGATTGCGTCCGCTTCCTCGACGTCAAGGCCAAGGGCGATCGCCTCGTTCTGCGCAACCAGCATCCAGTAATTGCCGATGCGGTTGCCGATAAAGCCGGGTGTATCCTTGCAGGTGACAACGCTCTTGCCGAGTTCGCGGTCGGCGAAGTCGCGGATGGTGGCGGTTACATAGGGTCTGGTCGCATGGCCCGACACCAGCTCGAGGAGCCGCATGATGCGCGGAGGATTGAAGAAGTGGGTGATCAGGAAGTCCGCTGCAAAACCCTCCGGCAGGCCCGCGGTCAACGTTTGAAGGGGAATGGTCGAGGTGTTCGAGGAGACGATCGAACCGGCCTTCCGCAGCCCGTCGATGACACGATAGAGAGCCTGCTTGATGTCGATCTTCTCGGCGACAGCCTCGATGATCCAGTCCGCATCCGCGACAAGCCCGAGATCGTCAGTGGTCGAGCCGGTGCGGATACGTTCGGCAAAGGCGGGGTCCATGAAGCCGCCAGCTTTAAGCTGGCGCGCCACGCCGCCTTCGGCAAATTTCTTCTCGATGTCGAGCAGTACGACGTCGAGCCCCGCATTGGCGAGATGGGCGGCAATGCCTGAGCCCATCACGCCCGCGCCGATGACGGCAGCCTTCTTGATCGTGCCCATGATTACGCCGCCTCCAGTACCATGGCGATGCCCTGACCGCCGCCGATGCACTGGGTGGCGAGCGCATGGCGGCCGCCGTCCCGTTTCAGAAGGAGGGACGCCTTGCCGACGAGGCGCGCGCCTGTCGCGCCGAGCGGATGACCGAGCGCGATCGCGCCGCCATCGCGGTTGAGGCGAGCCGGGTCGATGTCGAGATCGCGGCAGCAGGCGAGCACCTGAACGGCGAAGGCCTCGTTCATTTCGATCACGTCGAGGCCGGCAGCGGAAATGCCGGCGCGTTTCAGCGCCTTCCGGCTCGCCTCCACTGGCCCGATGCCCATGATCTCCGGGGCGCAGCCGGAAATCGCATAACTCGAAATACGGGCGAGCGGAGCGAGATTGTGGCGCTTCACGAAGGCTTCCGAGCAGACGAGCGTGGCGGATGCGCCGTCGGTTAGGGGAGAGGAATTTCCCGCCGTGACCGAGCCGCCAGCCTTGAAGGCGGCCTTCAGGCACGCGAGCTTTTCCGCGTCTGTCGCGCGCGGGCAACCGTCAGCGGTCAGATCCCCCACCGGCGTGATTTCGGCGGCAAGCCGCCCGTCGGCGCGGGCTGCGATAGTCTTGATCTGGCTCTCCAGCGAATAGGCGTCCTGCTCCGCGCGCGAAATGCTGTAGCGGTCAGCAAGATTCTCGGCGGTCAGGCCCATGTTGAGGAAGGCGATGCGCTGAGCGTCGCTCCAGGCCGGGTTCGGCAGGGGGTTGAAACCCATCATGGGCACGCGGCTCATGCTCTCGACCCCGCCGGCGACAAACGCCTCGCCCGCGCCCATGGCAATCGCGCCAGCCGCCATCTGGACCGCCTGCATGGATGAGCCGCACCAGCGGTTGACCGTTGAGCCGCCGACCGACTGCGGCAGGCCCACGATAAGGGCCGCGCAACGGGCGATGTTGAAGCCCTGTTCGCCTTCCGGAAAGGCGCATCCGAGGTTGACGTCCTCGATTTCCGCCGGATCAATACCAGAGCGGCCGACCAGCGCCTTAATGACGCTTGCCGCCAGATCGTCCGGGCGGACGCCGGCAAGCGCGCCGCGATAGGCGGGTGCAAAGGGGCTGCGCAGGTAGTCCACGATGTAGATTGCGGTCATAGCTCGTTTCCTGTGTGTGACGAACGCGTCGCATGCGGGGATACTTGGGCCGCCGCCGTTGGGCAGGACCCAGATGGAGTTATGCGGCGGACGTTGATGCCGCAGGTATTGCAGTTAACGCCGCTCTGCCGGCTCGAGGCCAAAGCGAGAAGCATCGATAGGCGTCAGCGACCACTCTTCGATGCCGCCGGACCCCCATTCCTTTGGGACGACGTTAACTGGGGGACGCGTCGATTGCTCGGACCACGCTCGGGCGTTTCAGCATTTGGTTGTAGAAAGCGCGCAGCGCGGCGGGGAGATCGATGTTCAGAGTTTTGGCCCAGTATGTGACGTAAAACAGCGCAGCATCGGCCACACCGGGCCGAGAGCCCGAGAGCCAAGGGGCCTCGCCCAATAGAGTGGAGACATGGTGCAGACCGTCTGTCGCCACCCGTAATCCATGGGCGCGCAACTCTTCCTGAGCGGATGGCGTCGAAACGAATTTGCGAGGCATAAGGGCCAATGCAAAACCGCGCATGTGAACCGTGCCCACAATGAACTCCATTGCCTCGATCACTTGCGCCGCGGCGTCTGGGTCGTTAGGGACGAGCCCAGCTTCTGGAAAGCGCCACGCAAGCCAGAGTGCGATAGCCTGGAACTCGGTCAATACCGTCCCGTCGTCGCGCAGTAGAGCGGGCACCTTGCCCTTGGGATTGACGGCCAGGAAAGCGGCGTCGCGCTGTTGCCCAGATGACAGATCGATCGTGGCGACTTGGTGCGGAACGCCGATCTCCTCGAGAAGGATTCGGATCCCCAGCGAACAGGCTCGGGGAGCGTGAAAGAGTTGCATAAATCTGACCTTTGATTCTGAAGCTGACTTGATCGACGTCTCAGGCCTGCGCGAGGCTGAAGGCGAACTCGGTTTCCCAGGCAGCGAGTTCCGTAAGCCTCCACTCGCGCGGAGTCATAGGATAGTGCCCGTGCCAAGGACGCGCTTCGCACATGTTCAGTTCCGGGATGAATACGTCCATGTCGGTATAGAGTTCGATCAGCACCTGATCGGGGTCGTAGTGATAGCCGGCAATGTTGTGACCGGCGGTATGGCGTGACGGGCCCCATTTTACCGGAATACCGCGCTCGGCCAGCAAGTCGCACGCCATAGGGTGGCTGGCATTGCCCTTGAGCTGGAAGGCGATGTGGTGGACCCGGTTGTCCGGCATCGTCACCAGGTTGACGACATGGTGTTCTCGGTTACACGTGATGAAGTTAGAGATGCCGGCGATCGTGTCGGTGAACCAGAAGCCCAGAAAGTCCATGAAAAAAGTCTTCAGCTTCGCGCCTTCCGGCGAGATTACCGCCACATGCCCGAGCCGGAGCGGCGACACGCCGGTGCGCTTGAAGCCGGGTGCAGGAGCATCGATGTCGGTATAGAGTTGGAGCGTGGTACCTGGCACCGGCTCGACTTCGACCAGCTCGCGGATCCCTGGCTGGCTATCGGACTTGATCTGAGCGCTCAGGCCGAAAGCGCCGAGTTCCCCTAAAAGCTCCTTCAGATCAGTGCCGGGATTGAGCTGGAAGCCGAGATGGCCCATCGCCTTCCGCTTGGCCTGACGCAGGACGATGTTGTGGTGTTCATATCCAATAGACAGATAGCTTTCTCCCTCATGACCGGTTGCGGTTTCCGTCATGCCGATCGCTTCTGCGTAGTGATCCTTGGCGCGCACGATATCGGGCGTTTCCAAAGCCAAATATCCCAGTTGGAACACTCTCGGGGCGAATTGTTTCTGCATAGTTTTCTCCATTCATGTCTGGTGGTGTCTGGGTGCCGGACTATGGCCGTCCAGACGATATGGAAGCCTGCCGATGCCCACTCACGAGCAACCGCGATGCTTGGCGCTCGAGGCCTTTCCAGAAGCCCGGTCAAAACGAATACCCGACCTTGATGGCAGCGCTGACCACATCATTGTCCGTGAAGTTACCGAATGAACCCGAAGCGTCACCGAACTGGTAATACGAGACAGCGGTCGTCACTTTCACTTTGTCTTTCGTGTAGATCGCGCCAAGCGTCGCCCCCCACAAACCGTCTGTTGCGTCGATTGGCGCGTCAGCCGATACACCGGTTTCTGGCTCGTAGGTCAGAGCCGTGAAGCCCGCCCAATTCTCGTTGAACATCTGCACGACGCCGAGCCTGTAGGTTGTCGTGTCGTTGAAGTGGGTCAGTGACCCTAGAGGATAACCCGGCGGACTGATTGTGGTTTCGCTCCATTCGGCCCAGCGAACCGTCGCGAAGAGCAGCGTCGAAAGACTGATCGGGGCCTGAAGATCGATGTTCACCGATTGGGGGGTCTCGACGCTCGTCTTCCCCGAGTAAGCGCCGGAAGTGTCCAGATCGTAGTCGATCGCCGAGTTATAGGTGACAGCGATCCGAACATGGGCTTCCGGGATTTCAAAGGCCCCCCCGACCACGTAGCCCGCCGCCCATTTGTCTTCAAATTCAACGTTGGCGAAACCGGCCGGCACGCCGCCTGCAAAGACCGAGACATCAGTGTTGCCGCCGAGACGCTGAAGTCTGGGGCCGCCGAAGACACTGAAACGATCCGTGAGCTTGTAGCGCAACAAGCCTGTGACCGCGAACGACTTGACTTCTCCCGAAAGCCCGGACAGCGGGCCGCTATTGTACTCGAGGTCACGCCCGTAGGGATTGTCTACAATGACCGCTCCCGAAAATTGCTCGTTGATATCAGCCTTGAAGGCGCCGTTGTAAAATGGAAACGTGGGCGCCGTATCGCCCGAAGCAAACGGGGGGCCGACGGCAGTGATCCGCCCCTCCACCCTCGGACTGGCAAAACCTAGCCCGAACTCGATGTAGCGTCCTGGCTCGAAAAGGACGTCATTTGGTTGCCCCAGAATATCGAATCCCCCTGCGACCGCGGGTGCCACGAAAAGACAGCTAAAAAGTCCGGTCAACAAATTGATAGCTTTCATGCGGGTCTCCCTCCTCAGAGACGCGTCGCTCGTGCGCGAAGCCCGAGGCAATGGGCATTTCTTGCTGCAGCACCAGCGCCTCGCCTCCATCTAGGTGACTGCTTCAGGGGACCAGGACGTAACACCCTACCCTCCAACTCCCGGTGATCGGGCTATGGTGCGGGCGGCGACGGCGAGTGTCCTGGTCCCGCCGAGGTCACGCGTCCACGATTTCGAGCAGTTGCCTGCCGAAATCGACGGTGCCGTCATCGGTGCGCATTTCGGCACGCACAATGTCGCCGGGCGTGAGGTAACGTGCGTGTGCAGTCGCTTCCTGGATGATCGCATCCTTCCGCTCCGAATCCCTGAGCAGCTTGGTCGCCAGGATTTGGCCGAGAGGGGCGGTCGCTTGCAGGATCACACCGCCCGGCGTTCCGGTCAGGACGAGGTCGCCTGCCGACAGGTCCATCAGGGACGCAATATCGTTGAGGCAGATTTCCGGACGAAAAATGAAGTCACGGGTATGGGCCGACTGCCGCAGTTCGTCGTTCAGCCAGAGACGGATCTCGATCCTGTCGAGCAGATCAGCGACCTCGTCAGTTTCCGGAATAACCAGCCACGGACCACAGGGGCAGAAGGTACGGGCGCTTTTGCCGCGGAACCACTGCAAGAAGGCTTCGCCGAACATGACGTCGCGGGCCGACACGTCGTTGCACAGGACGATTCCGCCGATGAAATCGCCGAGGGTCTCTCGGGTGACGTGATCGCCTGCACCCAGTGGTCGCTTCAGGACAAGCCCGAGTTCCACTTCATAGTCGAGCATCTGACACCCTGCGGGCCGGATCACCGGATCGAATGCTCCCGACAATGATGAGGCGGCCTTCATGAAAAGCAGATTCTTCTGGCGTGGCGCATGCCCCGATTGATCGGCATGATCTGCATAGTTTAGACCTTGGCAAACGATCTGCGCCGGCGCTGTGACGGGGCTCAGAATGTTTGCGGAGCTGATTGGGAGACGTTCAGCGCCAGCCCGTGCCTTGAGCTCAGCAGGAGGAAGGCGCAGAATGTCGGCGGTCGAGGCGAAGGTGCCCTCAAGCGGCGCAATCTCGTCGCCATCCAAAATTCCCCACAGGGGTGCGCCGCCGATCGCATATCGCGTCAGTCTAACTGCCATTTCATTTCCTTTCTTTGGAGGGGCTGCTTCGAAGGCAGCCCGAATGTCCGCTCACAGCCCTTGTGGGCCAGAGCGGGGTCAAGCGCGGTCCTTGCCCTTGAGGTCCCCGTAGCGCGTGCGGTAGTTCTCGATCGTGTCCATCGCGCCGCAGAACTCGACATTGTGCCAGTCGGGATCGTAGAGATAGCAGGCGACGTTGCCACCGGTTTCGCCGTCGCCCAAAGGCGGTTCGCTGTTGTGGCGCACCGGACCGTAGTTCAACTGGAAACCGTCGGCCTGCTGTTGCTTGGCAAAGGCCAGGACATCCTCCAGTTGGTTGCCTTTCACCTCGAGTGCGAAATGGAAGAAGCTCATGCCCGACGGCACAGTGATCCTGCCGGAGGGGTCGTATTCCTCGACGAGCACGAGGCAGTCCTCGTGGTCGGTTGCGCTCAGGTAGCAGCAGCGAATGCACCACCCTTCCTTGAAGGGATGCGGTTCGGGCTCGCCGGTGCGGCTGTGGATCATGCCGGCAACCTTCTCGTACCAGGCTCGGCTTCGCGCGATGTCGCGCACATAGATCGAGAGCTGCCCGATGTGAGAAACGAGCGAAGGCCTGAAGACGCCGTAGTCTTCCGTCTTGTTAGAGAACCGCCGCTTGGTCAGAGTCGGCCACAGCAGCACCATCTCGCGAAACCATTTCCGCTTCAGGAGGCCGGCGAAGCGTAGTTTGAAAGGGGGCAGGACGTTCGGTGGAACGAAAGCGGTGTTGCTCATCTGCTGAACTCCTCAATGATCTCAATCCAGTGCTTGTCTGGGTCCCGGACGCAAAAAGCACGCGATACAGGGTGCGCAGAGCCAAGCATGCGTCCTTCGCGGATCGAGAGGCCCATCTCTCCTGCGCGGCGCCTGATGTCGTCGAATGCCTCTGCGTCCTTCACCGCCAGCGAGAAGTGCAGCATGGAATTGTTATCCATCTTCAGCTTGTGATGCTTCACCAGACAGATGTCGTGATGGTGGAAGCCGAACGAGAAGAAGTGCATTTCCTGCTGCGACAAGCGCATTGCTGCGCTGCTGTCTGGGTGGTTGAGAGCGGAGAACTGCAGGTCGAAGAGCTTGATATAGAAAGCCTTTGAGCGCTCCAGGTCGGTCACGTAGAAGACGTGGTGCTGAAGGTTTGTCACAGGGATTCGAGTTGGAGCATTCATGACTGGTTTCCTGACTGAGTGTTTGCCCAAGAGAGTGCTGGCGCCCCGTTCTCCTGGCGGGCAAGATTGATCGCCATGATCGACGTCCTCTTCTTCTTGCTGATTTTCAAAGGAACTGTGCCTTAAAGGCATAGCGACCCAGTTTTTCGCGCAGTGGGCCGGAATTCCCCTCGCATGCAATTCTCGCTAAGAGTCCGAACCGGGCGTCTTGAACGACCGAAAGCGATTTAAGATTCACGCCGGCCGATGCCGCGTCCTGGCGCACGACATCCTCAATCTCCAGCATCGACAATGCTGGTTTGAAAATCTTGCCGACGGATGTGACGGGCAGCGCGGCCAGAATCCGGATTGATTTGGGTTGTGCGGCGCGCTCTGGAATACGGCGGACAGCGTGAGCAAGCAGGTCCGCCTCCGATGCCGTCTTCCCCGGCTTCAACTGAACGTAGAGGACTGGCAGTTCTCCGGCGCGCTCATCGGGCCGTCCAACCGCTGCGGCAAGTTGCACCGCCGGGTGATCCTGCACTGCATTTTCGATCAGCTTGGGATCGATGTTGTGGCCGGCCCGGATGATGAGCTCCTTCTTGCGACCCGTCAGCCAGAAATAGCCGTCCGCATCCTGGCGGGCGAGATCGCCGGTGTTCATCCACCGCTCGCCGTCGATCTCGAGCCAGAGGCCCTTGTTGTGTTCGGCATTGATATAGCCGGCGAAGACGTTCGGCCCATGGATCGCGAGCACGCCGACCTCTTCCGTTCCGGCGAATCCGGTGACGCCGCCGGAATCGTCAAGTCTGACCACCGCCATTTGCTGGTAGGGGAGGCGCAGGCCGATAGAGCCGATGCGTCGCTCGCCCTCGGGAGGATTGATACTGGAAACACAGGCGCCTTCCGTCAGGCCGTAGGCCTCTAGAATGCGAATTCCCGTTGCCTTTTCGAAATTGTGGAACAGTTCCACGGGCATCGGTGCGGCGCCGCAAAAACCGTAGCGAACGCTCGAAATGTCGCGGCCGTCGACCGGCACCTGCAGCAGTGCGGAATACACAGTCGGAACGCCCGAGAAGGCCACAACGCGATAGTGTTCGACGATCTCCCAGAAGGATGGAACAACGCCCTCGCCGCGATAGCCCTGGTGCGTGCCCACGACCACATGTGCGCCTTGCGCCCAGGGGATTAGGCCCGTCACCAGTTGCCCATTGACGTGAAAGAGCGGCAGGCCGCAGAAGATCGCCTTACCTGGTGCGAAGGCGTCGCCAATGAAGGATCGGCTTGACCAAGTATCGAACACTTCCGAGAAGTGGGTGCGCGCGGCGATCTTGGGCAGCCCAGTCGTGCCGCCTGTGCACAGATAGGAGGAAATGTCTTCAGCCTTGGGCATCTCGAATGTCAACCGGTCTCCAGGTTCTCCGGCCATCTCCTGGCGCAGGCTGAGAACAGGAACGGCGACCCCGTCGAAGACCTGGGGCACGTCGGCGGCGGTATTGCCGAGATAGGGGGCAAGGCTGACAGTCAGAACCCCTCGCAGGTCCGGCACATTCGCCGCGGCCCTGGCCGCCTTCTGCCAGATGTCGGTTCCCGGAAATGGGGCCAGAGTGACGAGCCATTTTGCCCTCCCGGCGACGAGAAGCTCGGAGATCTGTTCCGCTTCAAGAAGTGGATTGATCGCAAAAGCGATGCCCGCTGCCTCGCCCCCCCAGATCACGAAATGCGTTTCCGGCAGGTTTGGAAGCACGAAGGCGACGACGTCCTTGCGACCTATTCCCAATCGCCGTAGAGCATTGGCTGCCCTCGTGATGTCAGCAAGGAGCTCTGCGTGCGTCCAGACGAAGGGATTACGGAAATCGTCGACGCGCAGAAAAAAGGAGAGGGCGGGTTGATCCGGCGCGATAGCGGCGCCGCTTGTCAGCATCTCATAAGTGCTGCCTGGCAAGCAGCGCTCCGAAAGTGGCACCTGCTCGAACACCTCGACATCACGCAGAGCGACAATCGGACGCCCGAAGTCGTAGCGGGTTGTTGCAAGCATGTCATCTTCCTTCCAATAAATCCGCGCTCGCCAACATTGGCAGCGAAGACATCTTAAAATTGTAGTTCGCCGAATTTCCTTTGGTTTGGCCTTCGGGGTTGGAAGCACGAACTGCGCTGCGTTGAATCAGCTCTCCCGCCACGTTTTTTTGCCTTGCGGCGCCAGAAAAACTGCAGCAAGGCTGGTGCTGGCAATCATCATTCAGCATCGGCGGTTCCGTTACAAAGAGGCTCAATACCGAAGGAAATCAGGCTTTCTGACGCGATGAGCGAGCGCCTGAGATCGAAGTTTTTTATAGCTTTCGGCTCAAAGAGTGCGGCCGTTGACACGCAAAAGCACTCCGTCGCCCGCATAATGTCCTGTTGGCGAAATCCCTGGGGGCGGGCGAGAATGCGGGCAGCGTGCGTTCCCTGGCTCTCCTGTCGTCGTGTTCGTCGATCGATCATATCCGAGCGGCACTGATCACCATCAAGCATCGACTCCTCCTCGCGAATCTGCTGCGCCAGAGCGGGTCAACCTTAGCTCTCCCAGATAGATGCCCTCGGACAGGGTGCAGTCGCGCCAGACGCTGCCATAGGCATGGGTTACTTCGACGCGATAGGTGCTCCCATCCCCGGTCAGATTTGTGAAGCGAAAGTCGCCGAAGCCGTCGGTGACGGTCCTCGCAATGCAAGTGCTGCCCTGGCAAAGGGTTACTTCCGCTCCTTCGATGCAATCCACCACCCCGCCAATTTCGGCGCTGACGCTGCCGCCGACGAAGCATGTCTCCCACCTCTCCAAACCCCGGTACCAGACGCGAGGTTTGGTCGCGAGGTTGGGCTTGAGGACCTTAAGTCCTTCGGTTTGTGCCTTCTTCTCCATCGCGGCGTCATCGAGTTTGACCGCCTCGAAGACATCTGTCGGGCAGGACTGTTGACAGCGGGGCCGATCCCACCCCTGATCCAGCAGGTGGGCGTCGAAGAACCATGTTTGTGGTACTTGTTGCTCCTCGTTCCAGACGATTGCGCCATAGGGGCAGGACCGGACGATGTCCTTGCGGCCACGCGATTTCACCGGATCGATCATGACGATGCCATCGTCGCGTTTGCGGATGGCGTCGCCGGCACGGCGAATGCAGGGCGCGTCGTCGCAGTGATTGCACATCACCGGCAGGTAGGTTGTCTCCACCATGGGCGCGCTGCCCTGCGTGCGGCGCAGGATGCGGATGGGGCTATCGCCGACGGCGGGGGCCGGCGCCGAGTAGCCCGCGAACTCGTTTCCGACATGCTCATCCCGGTTGGCGATGACGCAATTGTGGCAGTTCTCGCATCGGCCAACATTGATGATCAGGTTCCACTTGCTCATGGCTTCCTCCTATGCTGCGCGGGCCATCTTGAACGCCTCGGCGTTCCGCCACTTCTCGATTTGCACAAGGCAGGAATTGGGAGCCATGCTGCTGGTTCCGCGGGTCTGCGACCGGTCCGGGGTAAGGATGTTCAGACAGCCGCCGACTTCGACGGTCTCGCCCGCAACGTCGACAAGCTCGAACTCGGCGCTGGCTTCATAGGACTTGACGACGCCTGGGGTCACCAGCGGCGAAATGTCGGCGGCGCAGATCACGGCGCCGCGGTCGTTGAAGATTTTCACCAGGTCGCGATGGTGAATGTCCCGGGCGGCGGCATCGGCTGGGTTAAGCCGCAGCAGCCAAAAGCGATGGCCGGCAATCAGGGCGCGATGGTCTTCCACCTGATTGACCGCGCTGTTCTTGCCATCCATGCTGGTGTGGAAGCTGTAGCGGCTGTGAGTTGCTATCATCTGAAGCGGATAGCGCTCTGTCAGTTCGGTGTTGCGCAGCCCTTCCCAGGAGGGGATGTAACGATTGACCGGTGGCCGGTCTGGATTGTCTGCCGTGTTCCGCTTGAGGATCTCGGGTACGAATTCGAGTTTTCCGCTCGGGGTCTGTAGGCCCATGCCGAACTCTTCGGCATACTGGGATGGCATCGGAGCCGGTTCCGGCAGATCCTTGCGCCTGCCCTCGGCGAACCAGCGCATGTCGACGGGCTGGCGTAGTTCCGGCTTTTCGGGCGGCACGACGTAGTAGCCCTTGCGGCAGAATTTCTTCCAGGAGATTTCGCTGGGCAGATCTGACGAATCGAACACTCGCTTGACCCAATCGAGCTCGCTGCAGCCCTCGGTGAAGACGGCACCCAGGCCCAGCCGGGTCAGGATGGAAGTGAATATCTCATAGTCGGACTTCGATTCGCCCAAGGGCTCGATGCATTTATGCTGGAGGGTGATGACGCGATGATTGACAATGTTGACGCCGTGATGGGCGTAGCCGCCGGAATTCGCCCACTCGCCGATGTCCCAGCGCTCCAGCGAGGTGCAGGCCGGCAGGATGATATCGGCAAACTGAGCCTCGCCCTCCATCCAGATGGACTGGTTCACGACGAACTCGATGCTCTCGTGCCGATAGGCGTCCACCCAGCGTCCCGATCGAGTTACGGTGCTGAGAGACGAGCCGCCGTAGCGGTAAATCATGTGTATCGGCGAGTAGCCCGGCATGGGATAGCTGAAAGGCGCAAACTGGGCCTCCTGGGCCATGCCGTCCCAGAGATAGCCGGTGGCGTGACCGTTGATGATCGCGTCGGGCAATTGCTGGCGCGGAACCATCTGCTTGACGGGATTCATCGTCAGGATGTGCGGCATACGCTGATAGTTGTTAACCGCATTGCCGGTCCACGCCAGGTCGCCGGAAATCCCTCCATCTGCATAGCCCGGAAAATAAAAATGCAGGTCGTGCGGGACACCGATCTGGAGACCGCCGAAATTGATGCCCGGCTTGCCCCAGCCCTGCATCGCCATCATCATGACCATGCAGCGCGCCCATTGCGCACCGGTCGCGCCGCGGCCTGCGCCGCCAAAGCCGGTGCCGGTCATTCCGACAGCTAGATAGACCTTCTTGCCGCCCCACTTGCGGGCCAGGGCGCGCACGTCTCTCGCAGCGATGCCGGTCTCGGCCTCCTGCCATTCGGGCGTCTTGGGGACGCCATCAGTTTCGCCCAGCAGGTACGCCTTCCATTCATCGAAGCCGGTGGTGCGGGTGGCGACGTACGTCTCGTCATAAAGACCTTCCGTAACCCAGACATACATGATCGCCTGGGCCAGAGCCGCATCGGTCTGCGGCCTCACGGGAAACCAGCGTCCGCCCAGCAACTGGGCCGTCGGATTGCAATGCGGGTCAATGTGCACGAACTCGATGCCGAGTTCCTTGGCCCATAAACGACGCGTCGTGCCCTCAAACCCTGCATAGGCTCCGCAGGTGCTTTCGGGATCGCAGGACCAAAAGACGATCATCTCGGCTTCCTTGAGGCAATCCTCCACCCCGCCATAGCCGGCAGGCACCCCGACCCGCATGGAATTGCCGAAATGGTGCATTGCACCCCAATACCAGCCCTCCCAGCTGTCCGGGTTGGCGGCCACGCGCGTGAAGCCGATCAGGTTTGCGAAGCGCATCAACGAACTGAGGTAATAACCCACATTGCCCCACTGGTGGTGGGACGACATGGGGAACGTGATGGAACCGGGCCCGTGGACGCGCTTCTGACGGTTGATCTCCTTGGCGACGATGTCCAGCGCCTCGTCCCAACTGATCCGCTCGTAGCCGGACTTGCCGCGGTTCTGGGGGTTGCGCTCGCCGTTTGGATCGAAATCAACGCGCTTCATCGGGTAAAGGATGCGCTTGTCTGAATAGACCAGGGATTTCATCGTGAGGGCGTGCGGAGCCACCAGAGCCTTGCGGGGCGGACTGAACTTGCGGCCGCGGGCTTCGATCACCCAGGTGGCCGGATCGGTGGCGTCGAACTCGATGGGCGTAACCCTGAGGATGCGGCCGTCCTTGACGTAAACGAACAAGGGGCCGCCGTTGGTGCAGGTGGTGTAGCGGACGCTGCCGTCGGCCATGGGCGTTCCCATGGAGAGGCCCGAGGTCTCGCTCATGTTAAGCGTCTGCGTGAACCAGACCACCGACTCATCCGGTCCGGTGGTTACCACTTTGAAGTTCTTGGCTGCGTGGATGATTTCCAACTGATCGCGGTTGGGCATCAGGAGCTTCAGGGCCGTCGCCGGGTCCTTGAAGGACATGACCACTTCAGACTCGGCCGGCGAACCCGCACGGGAGCGGAATCTACCGCCTCGGATTTCCACAATGCGTCCGATGCTACCGTCCTGGAGGCCGATCCAAGCGACGAGGTCGCGCTGTTTCAGCCGTTCGGCGAACGCCGGGACATGGGAGGCGGTGAGGTTCATCACTTTGGGCAGGGCAAAGAGGATGGTTCTGAGAACCTGCCGGTTCATTCTAGGTCTCATGGCTAACATGTCGTGGCGGTCCGCAAGTCTGAATGTTCGACTTGGAGGTCGGGAAAAAGCGACCCGATCGCGACATCACGCAAGGCTGGCAGCTTCATTCGATGGTTCTCCTCCAAGCCATCTCTCAATATGGACTATAGGTTCAGAATGACCATAAAGTCAATTCGAAATTTGAGAAAGGCGGAAAGGCCATCCACCGGTGTTTGGTCAAAGTGGCCGGTGAGACTGGATTGCGTGCGCGGACGAAGCATTGACGGCACGACCTGCGCCCCTAGAATCTCCAAAGCTTCCCGATTCGATAGGAGACTCGGAGAGAAATGCTGCCGAGGCCGCCTTCCGCTGACCAGACCGATCTGGGGGGCGGGCGAGGCTGACGCACTGACTGAGGAACAGTGATGGCACGAGTCAGCCTTGAGCGTCGGGCAGCAATCGGTGAGGCGAAGCGTGCCCGCACGCGTGCGGCGATTCTTGAAGCCGCGCGCGCTTGCTATGCCAACCCGGACACAGCGGCCGCGACAGTTGAGGCTGTGACCCAAGCCGCAGGGGTGGCGAAGGGAACCTTTTATCTGCACTTCCGGGACCTTCAGGCTCTGGAGGCGGAACTGGGCGACGCGCTTATCGCGGAATTGAGCGAGCGTTTTGAACCCGCCCGGCTAGCCGTAGAAGATCCGCTGACCCGCATGGCCACGGCCGTGACCATCTTGCTCCGCGACCTGGCCGCCGCGCCGCCGCAGGCACGTCTCGCCGCCCGCGCAGCCGTTATGCTACCGGACGTCGCCCAGGCAGTGCAGGCTCGCCTGCGGGAGGACCTGGCCGATGCCCAATCGGCCGGCCTGCTGGCGGTTGGGTCTGTTGACCTCGCCATCCGTATTGTCGTCGCGCTTGTCGAGCAGGCTTCGTGGCTTTTCAGCGCGGGCAGGATCGATGCGACCGCCGTGCCGGACATCGTGCGCGCTGTTTTGCGTGCTATTGGATGTGCGCCGGACGACGCGGCGGCGCGGACCGACGAGGCGGGACGCAACGCCGACGCCTTCGCGCAACAGACATCCGTGGGCGGCCGCTGATCTTCGTAGGGCGAAGAACCCTGCGTGGCACCGCTCGCGAAGGATAAGGCTCCGCGACGGCCGCGCGCCGCCGGTCCGGCAATATTGGCGGCAGCAATACTACGCGATCCGCAAACTCTCTCTACCCACCAGCGTCTGACCGGCCGACGCCCAAGAATGCCTAGGATCTCAGAGCTGTCGGCCAAGGTATTTTGGCCGAGTGGATCTTTGGACGCGGCGGCATATCGACCGCTATAGCGTATTGGCGGGAACGGTTGCGGAATTGTCGCGGTACACCGGCGTGAGGCGGAGAAATTACAAGTCTCCATAGTATCAGGCCCTTGCAACCACGGAGTGCCACAGCAGCACACGCAGGCGTTTCTGCGTTTTGTGGAAGAGTGCAAAACTCGGTACGAAACCGGCTTTCACGAAGCCCTGCAACTAATTCGACCGACGGATTGACGCTCGTTGTCAAGCGAATCGAGGAATTGACCCCCCGCATTGCCTCAAGCAAAATGTTACCGATAGTATTGATCCTTCGATCGCCCTTCCGGTTCGGGGGATGGATGGCAGGGCGCATCAGCATGGCGACACGTTAGGAACTGACAGAGGCTATCGTCGAGCGGTATGGATTGGCGCGTCCGGACGACAAGCGCCTGATCCTGGACGAGTTCGTGGTGGTCACTGGCTTCCATCGCAAGCATCCAGTCCGTGTTTTGAACCGCCGCAACAACACCCATCGGCTCCATGCCGCCCTAAACGTGCGAGGTCATCAAGTACCGAGCGGATTAGGGGCCAGGGAAATTCGGAGCCGTCTTCCCAGATATTGCCTTCGCGCAGCACGGCGTCGAGCTTGGCCGCTACGCCAGCCGGTGACGTCGCGGACGTGGCGGCCATGGCGGAGAGCAGGTCTAAGGCTCGTTCATCGGCTTCCCGCTCAGCCTGTACAGTGGCTGAGTAGCCAATTTCTTGATCGGCCCTATCCCATCGTAACTTATGAGCCGCGAACTCGGCTTCAGCTTTGGCGCAAGCTGCTGCCTCCTCAGGAGCGAGATGGAGCACATCATGGATAGCCTCGGGGGAATATGCAGCCACGCGTTCGCCGTCGGATAACCGGACTATTGCACAAGGAAAGCCAACGGTTTCTGCGAGTTGCCGTTCGAGGCCTTGCTGCTGGCGGCAAAGGCTTTCTGTCAGGCGGTGAGCATCCTGCCATTGATGCCAGAGCGTCAGGACCGGATCGGAGAATGCTTCTCCCAAAATCTTGTCGCTGGCGAAGGCGTTGGTGCCCCATGCTCCCATTGCGATGGCCGTACCAGCCGGCATCTTCCTGCGGGTGACGAAAGACAAAGTCGTGTTATTGTCAGAATCGGCCATGATCTGAGCTCCGTACAGCTTGGTTGTGGTCAGGCCGGGCAGGTGTTCAAAGCGCTTATCCGGTCGATTTCACATAATATGCATATCTGCGTTTTTTGCGCAAACATTTTTATCGGAGTTGAATGAAGAACTTTCCCTCTCAGGTTCGGGCCGCTCGCGGGCTGCTCAATCTGACTCAGCAAGATCTCGCTGACATTTCACGGGTCAGTTTACGAACCATCGTCCAACTGGAGCGAGGGGACAAACAGCCGTCGCTTTCGATTGCGCAAGCGTTAAAACTGTCTCTTGAGGCAGCGGGGGTGGAGTTCATTCCGGAAAACGGCGGCGGCGGCGTCGGGGTTCGCTTGAAGAAAACTTCGTCGACGGAGTGAGCTTCGAGTGGTGTGCGTTTTCTCAGATTTCGAACGGGCGTTGGCGGGGCATCCGTGGCCCCGGTTTGAGCTTACCGAGGGAGAAAGCCTCCTTTTGGATGCGCAGGACTATGAGTCGCGTGCGGGTGTCGATACCGACCTTGTCCTGTTGACGAGGTATCCGCAGGCTCCTGTCTTCAAGGGTGGGATCGGGCTCAAAGCCTTTGGGCCGCTTAAGGGCAAACTTGAAATCAGCCCTGAGGTGAGCGATCAGAGGGGCGCTCATCCATCGCTCCCGCGACCAGATGCCATCCGACGAGCACGGGCACCAAAAGGAGGATGCCCACCAATATCCCGATGAGCCGTGCGACGCCGGGGTCGATCTCCGCATGCACATAGCTGTCGGGCACCAGGGTCACCAGAATTGCCAGGGTAAACTGGGTCCCCCCATAGGCGATGAAGCTCTTTCCGTTCTCGATATGCCGGCCGAACATCACGCCCAGCATCGTCCCGAGGATCAGCACCGGTGCGGCGGCCTGCGCCGAGATATGCGCCAGGAAGAGGAACACCGCAGCGAGGGCTGCGCCGCAGACGCATCCGGCCACTCGCAGCACGATCCGGCGGCTCACCGGAACGAGGCCGCTCTTGCCGATGCCGCTTAACGGGATGAGCATCAGCGCCATTATGGTGACGGCGCCTTGCGTCAGCTCCGGGATCTGAAACACCTCTCTGAGAAAGGGGAGCACGGCGAGGGCGACGGCAGCCTGGCTGGCGTGGCGGGCGACTTCCGGGTTCCAGCCGAAACGAGGCGTCGGCGGACGCGGCGGGCCCGGCCAGCGCCGCCGAAGCGTGTAGGTCGAAACCATGCTGACCAGGACGCAGGCGAGGGTGCCGGCGACAGTCTCCCGTATGCGTGTTGAGACGAAGGCGGTTACGACGAGATCTGGGTGTTCGAGCTTGTCCAACAGGACCATGGCAAAGGTCAAACCGACGAACAACCAGGCATAGCTGCGCTTGCTGGTGAGAGCGCCATAGAGTGTGGCACCACCGACCAGCGCCAGAGATGCTGCCGAGGCTGTCGGGCTAGTCCAGACCAGCGGGGTCATGATGAGCGCCAGCAGCGCGCCGGCAATCGTGCCGATGATGCGCAGCATCCCGCGCAGCAGGCTTTCCGAGATGTGGCCGCGCATGACCATATAGCCGGAGAACGCGGCCCAGGAGATGTTCTGCACGTCTGCGAGATGGCCGAAGACGATTGCGAGGAGCACGGAGGCGACGCATTCGAGCTCGTCGACCATTCGCGGGCCAAGGGTAAAAAGCTCATTCGCCTCCGCCACGAGACGCTGGTACAACTGGCGATTTAGCATATCCCGGAGCATTCCGCTCGCCATCCTGTTCATCAACGATCGAAATAAATCTACGCCGTGAAAAATACCATGTCCATTTAGCCCGAATTTGGGCCAGGGGCGTCGACCCATGCAGTGGGCGCATGGGTGCAGTGAAGCCTTGGCTCTGCAACAATCGAGGCCGCATATTATATCGATGTCATCGAATGGAGCGCCACGGACGGCAGCTCGGCTTCGAATGCCCGAGGAAAGGGGATCATCATGAACATCGCACGCTCATTCAACAACTGGCGCAAGTACCGTCAAACGGTCGCTGAACTGGGCCGTATGTCTACCCGTGAACTGCATGACCTTGGTATCGCTCGCGCCGATATCCACAATGTAGCCCGCGGGGCGATTGCTCGTTAACAGCCTACGACGCCTCAAATTTCGACTTTTTTCCAGCGCCTGCTTCCTTTCGAGCGGGCGCTTTTATTTTTGCGTCCCGGATTGGCGGTCTCGGTGGTCCAGGATAAGGCAAGGCCGAAAAAGCCTCCCGCATTTCGCATAACGCATGCCTGCCCTGCAAATAAATGCCTATGAACTGAGCAAGTTTTCGATATGATGGTGGTTATCGAAGCGGTGCACTCCTCCCGCATCCCTTCGTGATGCAGGCGTCCTTATCCTCCTCCCAAGGTCGTCTGCGGGAATGGCAGCACTCCTCCTCCCAGCTGCCGTTCGGTTCTTTACGAAAGCCTGCCGCACCTCCTCCCGCGGCAGGCTTTTTCGTTTTGAGCTTCGGAAGTGTCAGAGAACTCGATTAATCGATTGGCGGTGCCGCCATGGCGTTGCCAGGCCCAATCGGCAAGTCAGCTTCGCTCCATCTTGTCTGTCCTAATATTCCATGCCCGAAACCATCCCGCGGGTTAGGTGGACTATGAGAGAGAGGAATGCGCCTGCATGCTGAAGACCTTTGACGAGCGCACGCCGGGCTCTTCCTTGAGCGACAAAGCGGCTCAGTCGGCAGGGAGGGCCTTGGAGCAATCCGGCAAAGGCTGGGACGCGCTACTCGATTGCCTGATCTCCGGCGGAGACGAGAGATTGACGTGTGATCCGGCGACGGGCCTCAATATGTACGGTTACGGGCCATCGCCGCGGCCGCAGGACTTGGCTTTCGGTTCCTCGACGGCATCGACGATTTCCGCATCGGCTTTCGCGGCGGTCAGCGCCTACTACGCGGATCTTTTGCGAGAAATGGAAACCCGCCCGGCCGCCGACATCTATGCGCGGGAGATCGCACGCACGCGGACCGAACTCCTGCGTCTGCTGGGCCTCGATCGGGGACCAGGGTCCTTTCCGGTGGATGTCATCATGGCGACGTCCGGCACCGATATCCACCTTTTCGCGGCGACGCTTCTTGCGCGCCAAGATGATCAGACCTTGATGACCATAACGCTCCTGGGCAACGAGACCGGGAGCGGGGTGATGGCCGCGGCGTCCGGGCGTCACTTCATGAGCCGCGTCGGCAACGATCGCGCCGTCGCCAAGGGTGAGGAACTGAGCCCCGGACATGCCACGCGAAATACCACGGTCGCCATGCGCAATGCGGACGGTACGCTACGTAGCGATGAAGAGATCGAGTTCGAACTGAGGGGATTGATCGAACTTGCGCGTGCCGCCGGCCTGCGATGCCTCCTGGTCGTCACGGATGTTTCCAAAACCAGCTTGTTGGCGCCGGGTCTCGAAACGGTCTTCCGTCTGAAGGCGCGCTTCGCCACCATGCTCGATATCATGATCGACGCCTGCCAGTTTCGCGTTTCCGCGGCAACGATCCGTGCTTATCTAGCGCATGATTTCCTGGTGGCCGTCACTGGTTCCAAATTCCTCGCCGGTCCGATTTTCAGCGGGGCGCTGTTCTGCTCGCCTCGGATGTCGGATCGCCTGAAGCGGCGGCCTTTGCCGGCGGCGCTTGCCGACTACTGCGCGCAAGCGGATTGGCCGGAGGGATGGATGGCCCGGGATGTGCTGCCGCATCGCGCCAATTTCGGCCTTTTGCTGCGATGGACGGCGGCTCTGTTCGAACTTGAACGCTTCGTCGGCGCGCCGGAGGAAAAGGTGATCGCGGTACTATCTGCCTTTTCCGATGCGGTGGGGGAGCGGCTTGAGCAAGACAGCGCCTTTAAACTCCTTGACGGTCGGCCGATAGATCGCAAGCCTTTGTGGGACGGATCGGACGCCGCATGCTGGGACGAGATACCGTCAATCTTTTCATTCTATCTCTGCAACCCCCGTCAGGGAGGGCTGCTGACGGCGACCGAGACTGCCGCAGTCTACAAGAGCCTCGCCGTCGAGCACGGCGACCTTACGCCTGTCCGTCTCGGTCAGCCGGTTCGCTGCGCCGATTTCGGCGACATGCCGGCGAGCGCCTTGAGGATATGCTTGAGTGCACCATTGATCGTGCAGGCTTGTGAAAGCGCCGATGCGCTCAATGGCTTGATCTCACAGGCAATGACGGTCCTGGATCGAACGGCTGACGCCGCCGCGCAGTTGACGTTTCAGCTTGGTAGCGCCCGCGCATCGCTTTAGCCTTTTGGAGCCATAGGATCTTGCCCGCTCCCGGTGATGCCATCTGCTATGGGGTGTTATGTTGATCATCACCGGCCTGATCATCAAAAGCTGTTAGGTCCGCCACGCGGGCAGGCTAAGGTCGACCAAACCTCAGATATTCGACTGAATCAGACGAATAGGGTCCCGACGGGAGCCTTTGCCGGCTCGTTTTTCAGCCTGGCGTCAGTTCACTCCTATAACAACCTGGCCAAGCCAGACGCAGAAACCATCGCGGCCTTCGGAGAAGAAAATTGAATCTCACAGTATTGCGTGATTCTGCTCCTCCGGGGCTAATGCCCCAGCCTGCGGCTGGCCATTTGAAGTATCGAGCCGATATTGACGGGCTTCGCGCGCTCGCGATCCTGCCGGTCGTGCTCTTCCACGCGGGCATTCCGGGGTTTAGCGGTGGCTTCGTCGGTGTCGACGTTTTCTTCGTCATCTCCGGATTCCTGATGGCCTCGCTGATCTCAGGAGAAATCGGCCGCGATGATTTCAGCATCCTGCGTTTTTACGAGAGGCGAATACGGCGAATCTTTCCGGCCCTCTTTGCTGTTCTTGCGGCTTCGTCCGTAGCGGCATGGCTGCTTCTGATGCCGGTCGAGCTGGAATATTTCGCTCGCAGCCTGAAGGCGGCTGCGCTGTTTACCTCGAATATTCAGTTCAAAAAAGAGAGCGGCTATTTCGACATCGGCGCGCAGCTGAAACCACTGCTGCACACTTGGTCGCTTGCGGTTGAAGAGCAGTTCTACATCCTGTTTCCGTTGCTGATGATTGCTGTCAGCCGATTTGCACGGCGCCATACGGTGCACATTCTGTCCGGCTTGTTGATCGTTTCGTTCGCGGCGAGTGCCTGGACAGTCTTCCGGAACCCGACGGCGGCCTTCTACCTGCTGCAGTTCCGTGCCTGGGAACTCATTCTCGGCGCTATGCTGGCTTTCAACGTGATACCAAGGCCGGCGCGTCCTCTGGTGCGAGAGGCGCTGGCCGCGCTCGGTGTAGGCTTGATCGCAATAGCCGTCTTCGGTTTCACCGACCATACCCAGTTTCCCGGCCCGGCAGCCTTGCTGCCCTGCCTTGGCGCGGCCCTGGTAATCCATGCCGGAGCTGAATACGGATTGGCTGGCAGGGCGCTGCGCGCAAAACCGCTGGTATTTGTCGGGCTGATTTCCTATTCCCTCTATCTCTGGCACTGGCCGATTATCGTGTTCAGCCGCGAAATCTCCGGGCGGGAGCTTTCCCCGGCCCAAGGGGGCTTGATCGTTCTCGCTTCGTTTGCGCTTGCCACACTTTCGTTTAGGTTTGTCGAACGTCCTTTTCGTGGTCGTGGCGGCGGCTTGGGTCGACGGTCCGTGTTTGCGGCCGCGGCAGCGGTCATGGTCGCGATGGTCGTCTTCTGCAACTATGTCATTCGTGACGTCGGCGTGCCGGGTCGCCTTCCGGCCGACGTGCAGAGGGTCTATGCCGCCACATACGACATCAGCCGCTTCGGCGTACCGCCATGTTTTGCCGACTCCGATACGACCGGTCCGTCCTTGTCCGATATACGCGCGGGCAAACTTTGTCCGCTCGGCGTCGACGGAACGAATCCGCCCGCCTTCCTCGTTTGGGGGGACTCGCATTCGGGCGCTATGTCTCCGGCGATCGATGGGGCTGCGAAACAGGCTGGCGTATCCGGTTTGTTTGCCGGGCATGCGTCCTGTGCGCCGTTGCCGGACGCGCGGCTTCCCGCTCACGGCGGTGTCAAGCGATGCGACGACTTCAATGACGCGGTTCGCGACCTAGTTACGTCCAAGCATATTCCGCTGGTGTTCCTGATCGCCTACTGGCCGAAATACGTGCATGACGCGGAGCTGCCGAAAGAAGGTGTCTACTTCGATCCATCGATACCGCCGCCGTTGGAGGACAAATCCGCAGCCGTGACGGCATCCCTCGATCGCCTTATGGGGGAATTGACGCAGCAGGGAACCAAAGTCGTCTTGGTCATGGATGTGCCGGAGATGGGCCATTACATGCCGGAAGCTATCGCCAAGGCCATGATGACCAAGACATCGACCGACGTTGCGCCACCATGGAATTACGTAGCGCAACGACAGGCACTGTCGCGCGCCATTCTGACCCGTCTCGCGGCCAAATATGGCGCTGGCGTCGTCGACCCGCTGCCGGCCATCTGCCATGACGGGCAGTGCGAAGCGACTTATAACGGCATGCCGCTCTATAAGGACGCCGATCACATAACGGCTGCGACATCGGAAAGACTGGGCTATCTGTTCTCTCCTATATTTCACAAGCCCGGAGCGTAAGACTGGTTCCTCCGGCAACTGATGAGATCGGCTCAGCGCCGGCTCATTTCGGCCCGTCGTTTAATGCATTGCGCCGCCGCCGCCTCCTTTGAGATCGATATTGCTGAGGATCAGCGCAAGCGGGATCGCTGAGAGCGCGATCAGCATCAGCACGTAGAAAACGTCGATATAGGCGAGAAAGGTCGATTGCGTTTGAAGCTGTTGGCCGATCCAAGCCCTTGCCTGCGCTTGTGCGTCGGCCATGGTCGCACCTTTCTCTGCAAAATAGCGCGACATGGTTTGGAGCGTTTCGTGGTAGGCCGGTGAGGATGGGACAATGTGTTCGACGAGGCGGCTGCGATGCCATTGCTGGCGATGCGCTAGAACGTTCAACCCGATGCAGACCCCGATCGAGCCGCCGATATTGCGGGCGGCGTTGATCATGGCGGAGGCCTGATTGGTCTGGTTCGGCCGCAGGCCGTAATAGGATGCCGACGTGATCGCGATGAAGATCAAGGGCAGGCCCAATCCGATATAAAGACGCGACCAGACGAAGAACGCGAAATTGAGGCCGGGGTTAAGTTGTGTCAGCCACCACATCGAGCCCGCGATGATCGCTGCACCGGTGGCGATCATGTATTTCGGCTGGACCACCGTCGTCAGGCGACCGGCAACGAACATCATGATCATGGTGACGAAGCCGCCCGGCGACAACGCCAGGCCGGCCCAAGTGGCGGTGTATCGGTAATTCTGCTGCAGGACTTGCGGAAGGAATTGTGTCGTGGCAATCAGGATCGCGCCGGTTGCCATCATGACAATGAAGCAGGATCCGAACTGGCGGGTTCCAAGCAGCCGGCCGTCGATGATCGGGTTCGATTTGGTCAGCACCCAGGGGGTCGCCAGAGCAAAGGCCAGCACGCAAAGTGCGGTCATGGCGATGATGAAATTCGAATCGAACCAGTCTTCTGTCTGGCCGCGATCGAGAACGAGTTCGAGCGCACCGAGAAATGTTGCGACAAGCAGGAAACCGACAAGATCGAAGCGGATGCCTTGCCTGCGGAGCTCCTGGCGTTTTCGGGCCATTTCCTGTGATCTCTCCACCAGAAAATAGACGAGAATGAAGGCAAAGATGCCCACCGGTCCGTTGATCAGGAAACACCAGTGCCAGGAAAAATTGTCGGAGAGATAGCCGCCAAGCGTCGGGCCGACTATGGGCGCCACCACGACCGCAACACCGAACAGTGCGAACGCCTGGCCGCGTTTTGATGGCGGAAATGCATCGGCGAGGATCGCCTGTGACGTCGGCACCATGCCACCGCCGGCAAAGCCCTGGATGATGCGAAAGATCAGAAGCGATTGAAGATTCCATGCCAGTCCGCAGAGGACAGAGGCGATCGTGAAGAGCGAAAGGCAAGCGAGATAGAAGCGCCGCCTGCCAAATCGTTCGGCAATGAAGCTGCTTGCGACCAGTATGGTTGCGTTGGAAACGAGATAGGTCGTGACAACCCAAGAGGCCTCGTCCGCGCTAACCGCGAGGCCTCCCGAAATATAGCGCAGAGCTACATTGGCGATCGTGGTGTCCAGCACCTCCATGAAGGTCGCAAGCGAGACCACGATCGCAATCAGCCATGGATTGGTGGCACCCGCGGCGGCTAGGTTTCTTCCGCCGGCCGTTGTGCTCGCGCCCCTCATGTCAATGCCTCGGCCGGACGGTGACGGTTGGGACCACGGACATGCCGGGGCCGATCGAAAGATCCGCAGGCCAGTTGTCGACGACGATCTTTACAGGCACACGCTGCGTGACCTTGACATAATTGCCGGTCGCGTTCTCGGCGGGAAGCAGCGAGAACGCTGTGCCGGAGCCGGGCTGGACCGAGGCGACCTTGCCGTGCAGCTTGTGATCCGGATAGGCGTCGATGGTGACATCCACCGGCTGGCCTGGCCGCATGTCCGTCAACTGTGTCTCCTTAAAGTTGGCGGTGATCCAGACTTCATCGGGAACAAACATCGAGATCGCCTGTCCGGCCTCGATATATTGGCCTTTGGCGCCGGTAAGGTGGACGACACGGCCGGGCTGGGCGGCGACGATTGTCGTATATTTCAGGTTCTGCTGTGCTTCTTCGGCCTGCGCCTTCGCCTGGCTCAGGCTGGCGACGGCGCTTGTCTTCTGGGCTTCGGCGACCGTTTTGTTCTTCAGCGCCGAGGTGACGTTTGCCGCCGCCTGCGCAAGGCTTGCCTGGCTTTGCAGCAGGGTCGATTCGGCCTGTTGCACCGCCTGCAGGCTGCCGGAGCCGCTCTTGACCAATTGCTGCTGGCGGCTGGCCTGCTCCTGTGCATATTGCAGCGCTGCTGATGCCGAGTTCTGCTGGGCTCTTGCGACATCGATCGCGGCGGTGGCGGCGTCGATCTGGGCGCCGGTGCTTGCGACCGCGGCGCTTGCGACATTCACCTGTCCGTTGGCCTGGTCGAGCGCGATCTGATAGTCGCGCGGATCGATCTTCAAGATGACATCGCCGACCTGCACATGCTGGTTGTCGGTCACCGGAACCTCGGAGACATAGCCAGAGACTTTCATCGCGAGCGAGAAGCTGCGCGCATCGACGAAGGCATCGTCAGTCGTTTCATAGGGATGGAAATAGATCAGCCAAACGAGCCATGCGGCGGCGATAAGGGCGGCGACAATCACGACGCCGAGCAAGACCCAGAAAGGATGGCGGCGGAAAAAGGACGGGCGTTTTTCCTCCGTCCGGTCAGTCCGCTGATCATCGCCCGGACGGATACGTTCAATCCGAGGTTCGGTCTGATTGTTTTTCGAAGCGACACGCCGATCATCGACCACGGCACAACTCGCTTATTGTTGGCCACAGCATCGGTAACGTTTTGGTTGGGGATCAGTTCCTGACGGCTTTGATCCGCTTCCGGTATGGCGGTTTTGTCGCAGGGTCGTATTGATGGCTTAAGGTCGGATGCTTGCGAGGCTTTTTAATGGAGATCTATCAAGGCGTGCAGCTAATCGCCCCATTAATCATCCATGCGCATGCGCCGGTCATCTCCGTCCAAACCCGCAAAATCTCCCCGGACGATGCCGTGGCGTTGGAGTTTGTCGTAGAACGTCTTTCTGGGGATGCCGAGGGCCTCGATTGTCCGGCGCACATCACCCCCGTTTTGAGCAAGCGTCTCGCGGATGAGATCGGCCTCGTAGCGCTCGACGCGGGCGGGCAGGGGCAGTGTTGCATCGGCAGAGGGGTTTTCGTTTGGCTTTTGCTCCGCCGGCTCCAGACCAAGGACGAAACGCTCGGCGAAATGCGAAAGTTCGCGAACATTGCCGGGCCAGTTGTGGCTTTGCAAATGACGGCGGATAGCCACCGAAATGGCGGGTACGTCGCGCTTGAAGCGGCTGGCGGCGCGATCGGCGAAATATCCGAAGAGCAGGGGGATATCGTCACGCCTGTCGCGCAACGGCGGTATGGAGATGGTGACGACGTTGAGGCGATAATAGAGATCCTCACGGAAATCGCCTCGCTGGCGGGGATCGCCGAGATCGACCTTGGCCGCCGCAACGACGCGCAGATCGACGGGGCGCACTTCGTTGGTCCCGAGCGGCGTCACCTCACGCATCTCCAGGACGCGCAGCATCTGCACCTGTATTGCCGGCGGCATACTTTCGATCTCGTCGAGAAACAGCGTGCCGGCGCTTGCATGTTCGATGCGACCGATACGCTTCTTCTGGGCACCGGTGAAGGCTCCTGGCTCGTGGCCGAAAAGCTCGCTCTCGATGACGGTTTCGGGCAGGGCTCCGCAATTGAGCGCAACGAAATTGCCTGCCGCTCGCCGGCTCCAGCGATGCAGCAGGCTCGCGACCACTTCCTTGCCGCTGCCGGTCTCGCCGGTTACCATCACATCGACATCCGTATCGGCGATCTGGCGCAGAGTGCGCCGCAGCCGCTCCATCGCCGGCGTCTGGCCGATCAGCGGCAGGTCGCCCTGCGCCTGTTCGGCGGCGATCCGAAGGGCGCGGTTTTCCAGAACAAGCCGGCGCTTTTCGGCTGCACGCCGCACGCTCTGCACCAATCGATCGGTGGCGAAAGGTTTCGTGATGAAATCATAGGCGCCGTCCTGTATCGCCTTGACTGCCATCGGGATATCGCCATGGCCGGTGACGAGGATGACAGGCAGGTCCGCATCGAGCTCTCTGACGCGGCTGAAAAGCTGCTGCCCATCCATCTGGGGCATGCGGATATCGGAGACGACCACGCCGGCAAAACCGGCGTCCAGCGCGCCAAGCGCATCTACAGCCGAGGGGAAGGCAGAGACAGAAAAGCCTGCGAGTTCAAGCGTTTGTTTCGTCGCCTTCAACAAGTCCTTGTCGTCGTCGATGAGGAAGACCGGGGAGAAATCGCTCATGAAATCGCCTTGCGCAGATGAATGGTAAAACGGGTGCCGCTGTCGCCGCTTTCAACATCGATGCGGCCGCCATAGTCGGCGACAATATCCTTGGAGATGACGAGGCCAAGGCCGAGGCCCTTTTCCTTCGACGTGTTGAAGGGTGTGAACAGTGAATGGAGGATCGCCGGCGGAATGCCGGGACCATTGTCGGAGACGATGACCTCGACGTTCTCTTCAGTGTCGCGCACCGAAACCTCCACTTTTGCCTGATCGCGGCCTTCCAATGCTTCGAGCGCATTCTGAAAGAGATTGATCAGCACCTGTTCGAGCCGAACACGCGTACCCACAACCGTTAACCCGGTGGGCGGAAGATCGATCGCCAAGGCATCGAGCCGGCCGGCAAATCGGCTTTTAAGCAGGATGACGGCACCTTCGACGACGCCTCTGAGCTCCACCGGCTCCGGTGCGCTTCGGCCTTTGCGGGCGAATGCCTTCAACTCCTCGGTGATCGTGCCGATCCGCTCGGTCAGGGCCGCGATAGAGGTGAGATTTTCCTTTACCGGCGCAATTTGCTGACGCTCTAAGAAGATGTGGGCATTGTCGGCATAGGCCCGAATAGTCGCGACCGGCTGGTTGATCTCATGAGCGACGCCAGCGGCAACCTGCCCGAGGATTGCGAGACGATTGGCCTGCACCAATTCCTGCTGCACGACCTGCAGCTTCGCCTCCGTCGTCCGGTGGTCGGCAATTTCTGCCTCCAGACGATCGCGTGCGCGGCTGAGGTCTTCGGTGCGCTCGAGCACGCGCCGCTCCAGCTCCTCGCGTGCAATCCTGCTGATGGCGATCTGCATCGCGGAAACGTGGCGGCGCCTCAGCAGGAAGGCGGCTATCGCCAGGATCGGCAAAAGGACGCTCAGCGCGAGAAAGCGCGTTTCGCGGACTGTGGCGGAAATCCCCTGGTCCGTCGGGATGAGATAGTCCAACTGCCAGGGTGTCGAAGGGACCGGTGTTGTCAGGCGCAGATATTCGGCGGCGCTGCTGCCTGGCAGGACCGCGCGCACGATAGCGCTATCCGGACCGATGGCTTGCGGACGAGCGATCGGCAGAGGTGTCAGGGGAGCATCGCCAAATTGCAGGCTTTTGCGGATGGCGGCGAGATTGTCGGCAGACAGCGGCGACGCCGTCATGAAGCGCCAGGAGGGAATGCTGGTAATCAGCACGACGCCGTGCTCGTCGGTCACATAGGCCGGACGGCCGGCTTCGCGCCAATCGGCTTCGAGCTGGTCGAATTCCATCTTGACGACCACGACGCCCAGAGCCGCATCCGCATCGCCGACACGACGAGAAATGTAGAGGCCCGGGCGGTTGCTGACGTTGCCGAGGGCAAAATGTTCGGCAGTTCCCGTCTCCATTGCCCGGCGGAAATAATCGCGGAAGGAATAGTCGCTGCCGACGAAGCTCAGTGGTTCGCGCCAATTGCTGGATGCGATCGCCACTCCGTCCTTGCCGGTGACATAGAGCACGGAAGCTTTGGTGCCGGATACGAGGCTTTCAAGCTTGCGGTCGAGGGTGGCGATGGCATCGCCCTTTGCCGCGGCAAGCGCATCGCGCACCTGCTGGTCGTCCGCCAACAGCAGCGGCAAGGCGCGTGGGCGCTCGAGGACGGCTCGCAGAAGCGCCACTTTCAGATTGGCATCGGTGCGACCCTGGATTTGCAATGCTTCGATTGCGGTCGCGCGGCCGTAAACGCCCGCGCCATAGAGAGTGGCCGCAACGACGATTGCGCAGAAAATCGCAAAGACCAACCAGACACGGCGCGAGCGCCGACCCAGTTGCTCAGGCGTCGAAAATCGTTCCGTGGCCGGCCGCTGCAGCATGGGTGCATTGTGCATGATTTCGCGCGGGTTGCAATTCAGTCTGTGCGGATTGCCGCACAAAACGGAAAGCGCGATCATGGTGTGATCAAAAAATATCATTTTGAATCAATATATTATGGGAAATTCCGTCATCTGGCACGCCTGTTGCAACGATCCTCCAAACAGTCGGAGGCTGTTGAAGATTGGTCGTTGCCCGGAGGGCCGAGAGATCGGTTGGGCATAACGGAGGATATCATGATTATACCCGAAGCCGCCGAGACACACGGCAAAGTCGCCTTTTACAGGCATCTCTATGTGCAGGTCCTCGCAGCCATTGTCGCTGGTGTCCTGCTTGGGCATTTCTATCCGCAAACCGGCGCAGCAATGCAGCCGCTCGGCGATGCCTTCATCAAGCTGGTGCGTATGGTCATTGCGCCGGTCATTTTCCTGACGGTGGCAACCGGCATCGCCGGCATGTCGGACCTCAAG
>NZ_JARFYN010000069.1 GCF_030272695.1 Martinezella calliandrae | reverse complement strand
ACCCCATACAAGTGGGTCAAATCCGCCGACCAGATCCTCGCGTCGGTCAAACGCTTTTGCCAGAAGACAATGAACCGAACTTCAGATTCAGGTGACTAGCGTGTGTTAGCGCTCGCTATCGCCGTGCCAGCTGCTTGGCGTCAGCACTGGGAGTCCTTCAAAGGTCTTGAGCGTATCGAGGACGATCGAAGTCTTCACGTGCTGCACCGACTCGTGGGGCAACAGAACGTCGTTTACGAATCTTGATAGGTCGGTGAGCCCGCGGGTTGCCACCTTCAGGTGATAGTCCATTTCACCGGTCAATGCATAGGCTTCGAGTACCTCCGGGAGCCCGCTGATCAGGTGGGAAAATCTTTGTGCATTGTCCCTGTTGTGAGTTGCAAGCGTCACGGAAATGACCACCAGCATTTCCAAACCTAATTTCTGCCTGTCCAAGTTGGCCTGGTAGCCTCGAATATATCCCTCAGCTTCGAGTCTCGTCCGCCGGCGCGAGCATTGCGAGGGTGAAAGTGCGATCCGTTCGCCCAATTCGTTGTTCGTTAACCTGCCGTCCTTTTGGAGCTCCTGAAGTAGACGCAAATCGAATTTGTCGAGCTGTTCATTCATTGCGCGAAACCTCAAAAGTACTCACGGATCGTGCATAATTTTGTCCTCATTGATGAAGAATGCAAGAACATTGCACGCGTTTTGGATCACACTTTGCAAAATCAAATTGCTAATTTCCCAGGAGGAGAAAAAATGGGTCCCTTCCCGCATGATGCGCCGCCGCCGGAAATAAGCGCCGAAAATCCAGCTGGCACCGATGGCTTCGAATTTGTCGAGTTCGCTCATCCGGAACCCGACAAGTTGCGTGAGCTCTTCACACGCATGGGTTACGTTGCGGTCGCCAAGCACAAGACCAAAGACATCTCCGTCTGGCGCCAGGGCGACATCAACTATGTCCTGAATGCCGAACCGGGTAGTCATGCCACCCGCTTCGTTGGAGATCACGGTCCTTGCGCCCCGTCGATGGCCTGGCGCGTTGTCGATGCCAAGCATGCGTTCGACCATGCAGTGTCAAAAGGTGCCGTTCCCTATGAAGGAAACGACAAGACGCTCGATGTTCCGGCGATTGTCGGTATCGGCGGCTCGCTGCTCTATTTTGTCGAGGTCTATGGTGCGAAAGGATCGGCTTACGAAGCCGAGTTTGACTGGCTTGGCGAGCGCGACCCGCACCCCGAAGGTCTTGGTTTTTATTATCTCGACCATCTGACGCACAACGTCTTCCGCGGCAACATGGACAAATGGTGGGATTTTTACCGTGAACTGTTCAATTTCAAGCAGATCCACTTCTTCGACATCGACGGGCGCATCACTGGGCTGGTGAGCCGCGCTATCACGTCGCCTTGCGGCAAAATCCGCATTCCGCTGAATGAATCGAAGGACGACACAAGCCAAATCGAGGAGTTTCTGAAGAAATACAAGGGCGAGGGCATCCAGCACATCGCCGTTGGAACGGAAGACATCTATGCGGCCACCGACAAGCTCGCCGAGAACGGCCTCCGCTTCATGCCTGGACCTCCGGAGACCTATTACGACATGTCTTATGAACGCGTGAACGGCCATGACGAGCCCATCGAACGTATGAAGAAACATGGTATCCTCATCGACGGCGAAGGAGTGGTGAATGGTGGCATGACCAAAATCCTGCTCCAGATCTTTTCAAAAACGGTCATCGGCCCAATCTTCTTCGAATTCATCCAGCGCAAGGGTGACGAGGGCTTTGGGGAAGGCAACTTCCGTGCTCTCTTCGAGTCGATCGAGGCGGATCAGATCAAGCGCGGCGTCATCGGCACCGCAGCGGAATGATCTTTCGGCGATCCTGCCGAAGCGTGGGGTCGGTCTAGTTTTCTGGAGGAGTGGAGCGATGGACCAGACGAGAACCCGGGGTTCCGACCGCCAGACTACGGCGGCCGAGACGCTGCAATACATGCCCGGTTTCGGTAATGACTTCGAGACGGAGTCGCTGCCGGGCGCTCTGCCGCAGGGCCAGAATAGTCCGCAGAAATGCAATTATGGTCTTTACGCGGAGCAACTTTCCGGCTCACCGTTCACCGCCCCCCGCGGAATGAACGAAAGATCCTGGCTCTATCGTATTCGCCCGAGCGTCCGCCACACCCGTCGCTTTTCGAACCTTTCCTATCCGCTCTGGAAATCCGCACCCTGCCTCGACGAACACTCGCTGCCTCTAGGCCAGCTTCGCTGGGATCCAGTGCCGACCCCGACTGAGAGGCTGACCTTCCTGGAAGGAATTCGCACGATCACGACCGCCGGCGATGTCATGACGCAAACGGGCATGGCGTCACACGTCTATGTGTTCAACGAGGACATGGTGGATGATTATTCCTTCAATGCCGATGGCGAGCTGCTGATCGTTCCCCAGGTCGGTTCCATCCGGGTGTTCACCGAAATGGGCGTCATGGAGATCGAGCCACTGGAAATCTGCATTATCCCCCGTGGCATGATGTTCAAGGTGACGCGCAAGGGCGACGAGAAAGTCTGGCGTGGCTATATTTGCGAGAACTACGGCGCCAAATTCACGCTGCCGGATCGTGGGCCTATCGGCGCGAACTGCCTCGCAAACCCACGCGACTTTAAGACACCCATTGCCGCCTTCGAGGACAAGGAAACGCCCTGCCGCGTGCATGTCAAATGGTGCGGGAAGTTCTATGTCACAGAAATTGGCCACTCGCCCCTCGATGTGGTCGCGTGGCATGGCAATTATATCCCCTATAAATACGACCTGCGGACATTTTCCCCGGTCGGCGCGATCTTGTTCGACCACCCCGATCCATCGATCTTCAGCGTGCTGACGGCTCCCACCGAAAGTGCGGGGACGGCGAATGTCGATTTCGTGATATTTCCGCCGCGCTGGCTGGTGGCGGAACACACCTTCCGCCCGCCTTGGTACCACCGGAATATCATGAGCGAGTTCATGGGCCTGATCCATGGTCAATATGATGCGAAAGAGCAGGGTTTCGTGCCGGGTGGCATGAGCCTGCACAATATGATGCTTCCCCACGGGCCGGATGCATCAGGCTTCGAAAAGGCATCCAACTCCGAACTTAAACCCGTAAAGCTCGAGCATACCATGGCCTTCATGTTTGAAACCAGGTACCCGCAGCAGGTGACGAAATACGCAGCCGAGCTTGAAACGCTGCAGGACGATTACCTTAAGTGCTGGGACGGCCTGGAACGCAGGTTCGACGGAACGCCGGGCATCAAGTAAAGTCTGACCAAGCATATTCCCACACTGGAACTGAGACATGAAGCTCGCGACGTTGAAAGACTCCACAAGGGACGGTCGGCTCGTCGTCGTCTCCCGCGACCTGACCCGCTGCTCCGAGGTCGGTCACATCGCCCGTACCCTGCAGGCCGCTCTCGACGACTGGCAGCATGTGGCTCCGAGACTTGCTCTGATTGCCGAGGGTATCGAGACCGGAGCCCAGCCGACGATCAGGTTCCACGAACACGAGGCCGCATCGCCTTTGCCGCGGGCCTATCAATGGGCCGACGGTTCGGCTTACGTCAACCATGTCGAACTGGTGCGCAGAGCGCGCAATGCCGAGATGCCGGCGAGCTTCTGGGTCGATCCGCTGATGTATCAAGGCGGCTCCGACAGTTTCCTCAGCCCCCGCGACCCCATTGCGATGGCTGAGGAGGCTTACGGGATCGACATGGAAGGCGAGGTCGCCGTCGTCGTTAGCGATGTTGCCATGGGTTCCAGTCCGGAGGTTGCCCGCAGCGCCATCTGCCTGGTGATGCTCGTCAATGATGTGTCTCTGCGCGGTCTCGTTCCGGAAGAGCTGGCAAAGGGGTTTGGCTTCTTCCAGTCGAAGCCCGCATCGGCGTTTTCGCCGGTGGCGGTGACGCCGGACGAACTTGGAGAGGCTTGGGACGGCGGCAAGCTGCATCTTCCCCTGCTCGTGACCTTGAATGGCAAGGCGTTCGGCAAGGCGAACGCCGGCGTCGACATGACGTTCGATTTTGGCCAATTGATCGCCCATGCAGCGAAGACCCGCAATCTCGTGTCCGGCACGATCATCGGCTCGGGAACGGTTTCCAACAAACTGGACGGTGGGCCGGGCAAGCCGGTGGAACATGGAGGAGACGGCTATTCATGCATCGCCGAGATGCGGATCATCGAGACCATCGAAACCGGATCGCCGAAGACTCCTTTCCTGCGGTTCGGTGATCAGGTCCGCATCGAGATGAAGGATCACGCCGGGCATTCTGTTTTCGGGGCGATCGAGCAGACTGTCCGAAGATGGGGAGAATTGAAGTCGCCATGAGTGAGGTCGTTCTCTACGATTACTGGAGATCATCGGCGAGCTATCGTGTCCGCATTGCGCTCAACATGCTTGAGATTGCGTATAAAACCGTGCCGATCAACTTGCTGGAAGGCAAGCAGAGGAGCCCGGACTATAAAGCGCTCAACCCGCAGGGGTTCGTGCCGACACTGGTGATCGATCGAAGGGTGCTGACGCAGTCGCTGGCAATCATCGAATATCTGGCGGAGCTTCGGCCGGAGTGCGGATTGATGCCACATGGCGTTGCGGACCGGCAAAGTGTGCGCGCACTCGCATACGCTGTCGCTATGGACATCCATCCCATCTGCAACATGCATGTGACGGCGCATGTCATGACCATAGTGGGCAAAGTCGAGGCCCGCGAAGAATGGATGAAGCACTTCATTGGGGATGGACTTTGCAAACTGGAAACAATGCTTTCCGAATTCGATGGAGAGTTCAGCTTTGGAGATCGACCGACGATGGCGGACCTCTGTCTTGTGCCGCAAGTCTATAACGCCCGCCGCTGGGGAGTGGATATGACCGGTTTCGAGCGCATCGTCGATATCGATGGCAGATGCGCCAAACTGCCCGCCTTTCAAGCGGCGCACCCGGATAACGTGAAACCGTAGCGAAAGCGTCGGCGCGGCGCTCCTCCCTCGCGCCACGACACGGGCCGAGACGTGGGCGACCGGCTATGATCGCAACGTGCTTGCGTCGGTCAGGGTCACCTCCCGCCTGCTGCCCGCCATGCGCGAGGCGAAATGGGGCGGGTCGCCAGCCTTGCAGGGTTGATGCCTTCCGCCAAAAAGCCCGATTACGCAGCGGCCAAAGCAGCAATGGTCGCGAAGACGGCCTCTCTCGCCAAGGCGGTCGCGATGGACGGCATGACCGCAAATACGGTATCGCCCGGAACGATCCATAGCATCAGTCTCGAGGAGGCCTTTCGCAAAGTCGCCGCGAACCAAGACCTTGCCCATGATGCGCCATGAGCGGAAATCGAGCAAAAAATGCTGCCGATAATTGCCCAAGTTCCTACGGGGCGTGTTGGAACGCTTGAGGAGGTGCTGATGCCATTGCCTTCCTCGTCAGTCCGCGGGCCGGCTACATCACAGGCGCAAATCTCAGGCTCGATGGCGGATTGTGGCCCGGACTCTAGCCGTCTGCCTTGGCCGCTTCTGGCCCACTGGGTTCATGGTGGCACATACAAGCATCGCGCATTCCCCCTCTGTCAGATGGCTGTAAAGCCGTTATCCACGAACAGATGAGCGCCGTTGACGAAACGAGATTCGTCGCTTGCGAGGTAAAGTGCTGCCCGCGCCACATCTTCGGGTTGACCGATGCGGCCCTGCTGGGCGGCAATCGCCGCGTCCGACACGTCAACGCCTAGCGCTTGAAGCTCACTTACCTCTCGCAAGCCATGCGGCGTGCGAATGAAGCCCGGGCAGACGGCGTTGCAACGGATATTGCGGTCTCGAAATTCGACGCCGATGGCGCGTGCAAACATGTGAACCGCACCCTTCGTGGTGTCATAAAGCACTTCCATCGGTGTCGCCGCCACGGCCGAAATCGATGAGGTGCATACGATGGAGCCACCGCCTGCCGCAATCATCCCGGGAAGCACCGCGCGGGTCATTAGGAACATCGAGCGGACATTGACGGCGTGTAGCCAGTCCCATTCCGCCAGCGTCGTCTCCAGGAACGGTTTGATGACGATCGTTCCAGCGTGATTGAAGAGCACCGTGACAGGCCCGAACTTCTCTTCGACCCCATTCACCGCGGTTGCAACCGCCGTTTCGTCGGAAACATCCGCTACCCAGTAGTCGGCAATGCCGCCGGCGTCGCGAATGGCTTTCGTGGTCTCAGCGGCGGCATCGCCATTTCGATCGATGATCGCGACCTTTGCGCCTTCTGCCGCAAAGAGCCGGGAGGATGCTCCTCCCATCCCCGTCGCTCCGCCGGAGATGATAGCGATCTTGCCCTTTAACCGTTCAGCCATGTCGTTGCCTCGCCCCTCTTGAGTTTCCCTGATGTTGCCGTCGATGCGGCGGTCTCGATGTTATCGCTAATCCATCACGGATTGGTAGCGGCCGGTTGCGACTTTCTTTTTTCCGTGAGGTCGCTTGCGCGACTTTGATGGCCGATCAAATGTTTCTTGCGGCCTCGGCCGTCAACGCGGTCTCTGGCGTGCCGGAAACGATGATCTCCAAGACCTCATGCTCGTCCGTGTTCTTGACGTAGCGGTCACCGACATATTCGCCGCGCTTGAGGACCATGACGCGATCACCCACGGCAAAAATATCGACCATGCGGTGCGAGATGATGATCTGCGCAACACCCTGCTTCTTCAGTTCCAGCATGGTTTCAAGGAGCCGTTCCGTCGCCATCACGGAAAGGTTGGCTGTCGGCTCGTCGAGGATCACAACGCGCGGCTCGAACGAGATCGCCCGGGCAATCGCCACCGATTGCTGGCGCCCGCCCGACAGGCTCTCAACCTTTTGATAGACGGAGTTCACATCGACTTTAAGCCGCTTAAGGACGCTGTCGGCCTGCGCATACATCTTCCTGCGATTGACGAAGAAACCTTTGAGCGGCCAGCGGCCGAGAAAAATGTTCTGGCCGACGTCCATGTTCCCGCAGAGCGCGAAGTCCTGGTAGATCATTTCGATGCCGACATCGCGGCTCTCATGAGGGCTCTTGAAGTGTACCGCTTGCCCGGCAACAAGGATTTCACCGGCGTCTCGTTGATAGGCGCCGGTCAGGATCTTCATCAGCGTCGACTTGCCGGCAGAATTGTCGCCGACGAGGCCGAGAATTTCCCCTGGATAGAGGACAAGGTCGACTTTGCGGAGCGCCTGCACGGCTCCGAAGGCTTTTTCGATGCCTCGCATCTCCACAATCGGCTGCAGTGGTATCGCGTCAGCCATGGATGCCTTCCTTTGTTGGTGCGCCTCTTGCTAGGAACATTCGCAACCGTCCGAAAATATTGGTCTGGCGCACCCATATATCGATAAGCACCGCGACGATGAGGATGACGCCGATGAACACATTGATCCAGTGCTGCGGCATGCTAAACCCCTGAACGTTGAGTTGAAGGAGTGCCCGGACGAGCGTGATGACGGCTGCGCCCGCAAGTGAGCCGATCATCGTGCCGTAGCCGCCAAAGATCGATCCGCCGCCGATGATAACTGAGGCTATGGCATCAAGCTCGCGAAATTGGCCGGCGACGGGGTTGAAGCTGCGAAAATATGCGACATTGATGATCCCTGCCATGGTTGCGCAGAGCGCCGACAGCATGAGCGAGATGAAGCGCACGCGGTTCGTGTTGATGCCGGCGTAGGCCGCGGCACGGACATTGCCGCCGGCGGCGCAGACCTTCAGCCCGAATGGAGTGTAGGCAAGCACGATGCCGGCGATGAGGGCGATGACAAACATCCAGATCGTCTGGACGCTGACGACTTCAGCCACCGTGCGGATGATCCCCGGCGGCAACGTAAGGCCGAAATGGAGGAGAACGTCGTTCATCTTGCGGCCGAGAAGATTGTAACTCTCAGACCAGCCAGTCAGTTGTTGTCCTGCAACGAACCAGGCAGCCAGTCCCCGCGCGATGTAGAACATCCCGAGCGTTGCGATGAAGGCGGGCAATTTGAAGCCGACCGTGACGCCGGCGTTAATAAGTCCTGCGGCCGATCCGGCAAGCAGGCCCATCGCGATAGCGGTAAGCGGATCGGCGCCCAGCACCTTCAGGAAATAGGCTGCGGTACTGCCTGCAAGCGCAAGCACTGAGCCAACGGAGAGATCGATGTCGCCGGCTGCGATGACATAGGTGAGCCCGACCGCGATGATGGCGAGTTCCGTGTAGTTGAGCAGGATGGCGAAGGTGTTGGACAAATTCCACCAGTAGTCCGGCCTGAGCGCTAGGCCCGTCAGCCACAACACGGCTGCCAGTATGATGGCAAGTGCATCGCGCCGGGCTAGAAACTTGCCGAGCCCCGTTGCTGACAGTTCCATGTCGGTCGCCATAGCCCCCTTGGTCTGGACACCCTCCAATGCGACGCCGCCTGTGTCAGGGGCTTGCGGCGGCGGTCGGCCGCGGAGCCACGCCCAGAATCGGGCAGCCGCCTGGCGCCGAATGAGGAAAGGTTCGATAAGCACCGCAATGACGAGTAGGACGCCGAGGAAAACCAGCACCGCGCCTGCGGGCAGCGTGAACTTGGCGCCGACTACGATGCTTTCGCCGTCGATAACGACGGTACGGGTGATCGGCCAGCCTTCGCGCAATACCTTATCGATCAGCACGACCACCGCAGTGCCGAGACACGATCCGATCACGCGCCCGCGCCCGCCCAGGATCGATGCTCCGCCGATAATGACCGATGCGATGACGGTGAGCTCCCAGCCCACCCCGTAGAGAGGGGTGACACCCTTGTCCTGCGCAGCTGACAGAAGAGCCGCAAGGGTCGCACAGAGCGATGAGAGCAGATATGCGCGAATGCGCACCCAACGGGTGTGAATGCCGGCATAGGCCGCCGCCTGCTCGTTTCCCCCGGTGGCGAGGGTTTCATAACCCCAGCGGGTCTTTGCAAGCACATAGGCTCCGATGACGGCAATGAGGAAGAAGATCGCAATCTGATTGTTGAATCCGAGAGCATTCGTCTCACCAAGGTGGAAGAACAGGAAAAACTTGTTCGCCTTGTCGGAGTAATAGATTGCCTGACCTTGCGTGAATGCGAGCACAAAGCCGCGACCGATGAAAAGCATTGTCAGCGTCGCTATGAACGCAGGCACTTTCAGGATCGTGACAAGCACGCCATTGAGCAGGCCGATCATCGTGCCTAAAACCAGGCACAGGATCACGGAGGTGACGACGTCGAAGTCGAGAAAGCTTGGTGCAAAAAGCCTGGCAAAGACCACAGCGACCAAGCCGTAAGTTGAACCAACCGAAAGATCGAGATCCTTGTTGGCGATAACAAAAGTCATTCCGACCGCGATGATCCCAACACGGGACGTATCGCGCAGAAGCGCGTGAAGCGCCTCCGTCGATCCGAAAAACGCCGGGTTGAGGATGGCACCCCCAAGGTAGAGTATTGCAAGGAAGATCAGGAGCCCGGCCTCCCAGCCGCCGGCGAGTTGAGGTGGCGCACGTCCCAGCGATGTCGTCGTCGTCGTATGCCCCATGGTTGCTACCGACCAATCCTTACCACCGTGATGCGGGGAGGATCTCTGCCCACCTACATCATTCCGGATGTTGCTAGAGCATCCAGCTTTCAGGTGGAAACACCTGAAAGCGGATAAGATGCTCAAGAGTAAAAGGACTAGAGCGACCTTTGTGCGTTCAAAATGAACGCACGCGCTCTAGCGCTTAGTTTTCGAAGCGCTTGCCCACCTTTGCAACCGTATCCTTCGTCACGAGCTGGGCGCGCGTGTCGAGATTGGCGGCGGAAATGCCGCGGTCGATTTGCAGATAGAGCTGCATGACCGGCCAGAAGCCCTGCAGGAACGGCTGTTGCCCCAGCGAGCCGGTCAGATTACCAGCGGCAATACCTTCCTGCTGCGCCGGGCCAAGATCGAAACCAAAAGCGCAGAACTTGTTGGTTAACCCCATCTGGGCCACCGCCTTGACGAGCGGGGGCGTGAAGACATTGTTGGCTGTAAAGGCGCCGACCACGTCACCGCGAGACTCGAAGAGCGACACCAGTGCGTTGACCGGATCGTTGGGATTCGTGTCGATGCCAACATTCTCCGGGCCGGCATCAACCTTGAAGGCGTCGAGCTTGCCGGCGTCCTTCAGCGTCTTGACGATTGCGTCGAAAGCGGCCTTCACGCGGTTGTTCACCTCGATGTTGCCCATCGCCGTCGAGGATGGCAGGACAATCGAGCCGCTGGTCTTGCCGCTCTTGAGCACGCAATTTGCGAGCGCCTCGCCACCGATTGCCGCGGCCGATGCATCCTGACCCGTATGGCTTATGCTGCTGCGGTGCAGAAGGGTCGGATCGTACGAATTGGTCGTGGCGATCGGGATGCCCGCCGCCTCGGCGGCCTTGACGATATCATTGTAGGCGCCGACTTGCGGCGTCGTCATGATAATCCCGTCAATGGTTGGGTCCTGAACGATCTGGTTCAGGATCTCGATCTCGCGAGCCGGATCGTCCACGGGCGATTCCGAGCCGAGCAACAATATCTTGGCACCGATCATGTTGGCAGCGACGGTTGCGCCGACATAGACCGGGTCAAAAAAACCATTGCCCGCTGTGTGCGTCACAATTGCAAAGGTCAAATGACCATCAGCCGAATGGAAGTTCTTCGTGGCCGGGTCTTCCTTGGCGGCTTCAGCGAAATTGTAGCCGCCAACTGCTTTCTCCACACTGCCCGACTGCGCAAATGCATGCAAAATGCCAAGCGATAGTATCGCGGTTGATCCCGCGTACAGCCAAATCCGCCTCATGATTGGTCCTCCCATGAAAGCAAGGGAGGAGAGCCGTTCGAGCGCAATTTATCGAGAGTGGGGCCGAAGGCGTCCTCCCTAACTTGCTAATATTCTGCGCAATTTTGATCCAAGTAAACGATGAACTCATCGTATTGGCGAATTTGTTCGTCTTCGAAACACCCGATGATCGCTTTTTCGCGGCGCACGCTGCCGACAGTCGCGACATAACGGACATACGTGAGAACTGGCCGAGGTGAGAGTTGGCGGACGCGCCCGCCTAACGATCGAAAGCGAGCCGCTTGCCGCTTGCCTTTTCGAACAGATGCGCGCTGATCGCGTCGATCGCGGTTCCGACCGTGTCGCCGAAGCGGATGTCGAGCCGTTCGCGGAAGAGGCAGGATAATTGCTGGCCGCCGCAATCGAGCCTGGCATAAATCTCCGAGCCCGTGCCCTCGACAATCTCGACCCGTCCCGAAATGCCTCCCGTTTCGGCGCGAATATGTTCGGGTCGGATGCCGTAGACCAACGGGCGACCGCCATGCTGTGCGATGGGCAGCCCTTCCGGCAGAGTCAAGATAAGGCCGTTGTCGCAGCGAAATACGCCTTCTTCGATTTTGCCGTCGATGAAGTTTATCGCGGGAGAGCCGATGAAGCCGGCGACAAAAAGATTGGCGGGGCGATCATAGAGATCGAGTGGCGCGCCGATCTGTTCGATCAGGCCCCCATGCAGGACGACGATCTTGTCGGCCATCGTCATGGCCTCGACCACCTGGTCATGGGTCACATAGATCGTCGTGGCGCGGGCCGCACCCCTCATTCGCAACAGTCATGTCCATCAGAACTCGGTCCCGACGATGGTGGAACAATCAACGGTCGCTGACGTTCCACGTTCGGTTGGATGAGCCGGCCAATTTAATGACATTGATGAAAACCCGTCGTTGGTCGCCCCTCACGCCAACGGCGGGTTTCGTTAGATCACGAGAAAGTCGCGGTCGAAGGTCTTTTGCCTCGCGTGCTCGCGAATTGGAACCAAAAGCTGCGATAAATCGTTTGTGTTTCGGGACTTGTGTTTTGCAAGTCACATTATCTGCACTCTCACTTCTCTGCCCTGCTCACAGCGGGGCTCTTTTTTGTCGAAGATGGTTGAGGCGCGCAAGCCCCTAACACTATTGTGCTGGAATTCAATTCGGTTGAAAATGTATTGTTTGTCGCTATGGCGCTGGCGATGGGGCGGAAGAATAACCATGATCAAAGAATACCTCAGCAAGCATGACATGGCCCTGGATTCAACGGATTTAGACATCTGCCAACGCGCTTTTGATGCGATTTTGATCAAACGCAATATTGCGCGCGATACCGAAGAAGCCGAACAAATTGCGGCAATGGTTATTGAACTCTATAGGCAGGGTGTTCACGACGAAAATCAGCTCGTGAAACTCATCGGTGTCAAATGACGACAAGCATTACCCTTTCCGGCGGCGGCAAGTTCGCGTGCAATGGAACAAATCTCGCCGATTGCTGTTTGAGAGTTGGTTGGTAAGCGCAGCGCTACCAACGAGCGGTCACCATAGCCCGTCGATGGTCTGGCCCCATCGCCATCGCCAGCGGTAAGGCCTCGTGGGGTCGGATGCCGAAATATGCGTATCTCAATTGTTTGCGTGGCTGGGTTCTGTCGGCTTAGACATAAAATCCACGATGTGGAAACGTTACCACACGAGCCTTGACTCATAACCCCGGTTCCCTAATGTGGGATGTGGAAACGTTACCGCATTGGGAGGAACTCGATGAAGTCCGCGCGGCTCAACCGCCTTTTCGGCGCGTCTGGAAATTGCTTCGACGTCGCCATTGATCACGGCATGTTCAATGAGCGAACTTTTCTGGCCGGCATTGAGGATATGAAGACGGCCATTAAGGTGATTGCGGATGCAAGCCCGGATGCCATTCAGCTTCCACCGGGCACGGCGCCGCTTCTGCAGGCAATTCCCGGCAAGCAACGCCCGGCGCTGGTGCTGCGCACGGACATCGCCAACATCTATGGCAATCCGCTGCCGTCCGCGCTGTTTTCGGAAATGATCGACAGGGCCGTCGAGCAGGGCGTTGCATTGGACGCTGCCTGTGTCGTCGTCAATCTCTTGATGTTGCCGGACCAGCCCGAAGTCTACCGCGCCTGCGTGCGCAACGTGAATAGTCTCAAACGGGAGTGCGAGAACTACGGCATGCCCCTGATGGTCGAGCCGCTGGTCATGCAGGACAATTCCAAGGGAGCCTACATGGTCGATGGCACGATCGACAAAATCCTGCCGCTTGTCCGTCAGGCGGCCGAACTCGGCGCTGATATCATCAAGGCCGACCCGTGCGACAATGTTCAGGAATATTATCGCGTCGTTGAAATCGCCCAGGGCCTTCCGGTGCTGGTACGTGGCGGCGGTCGCGTTTCCGACCAGGAAATCCTGACCCGCACAAAGCAGTTGATGGAGCAAGGCGCTCGCGGCATCGTCTACGGCCGCAACGTCATTCAGCACAACAATCCCGGCGGCATGACACGCGCTTTGATGGCGATCGTCCATGACAAGGCATCCACGGAAGAAGCCTCGCGGCATCTAGCCTGACGTATTTTGGGAGGAGGAGCCATGACAAGAATATTCCGCTTCGGCGTGATCGGCTGTGGGCTGATGGGGCGCGAGTTCGCGAGTTCTGCGGCGCGCTGGCTGCATTTGGTCGATGTGAAGGCGCGGCCGGAAATCATCGCCGTCTGCGACACCAATGCGGCACTTCTGGACTGGTTTAGGGACAATGTGCCGTCGGTCCGACAGTTCACTCCCGACTATAAGGAACTCCTGGCCAATCCTGAGGTCGATGCGATCTATTGCGCCGTGCCGCATGCGCTACACCAGCAGTTCTACATCGATATTCTGAAGGCCGGAAAGCACCTGCTCGGCGAAAAGCCGTTCGGCATGGATGCTGCCCAGAACCGGGAGATCATGGCGGTTCTTTCCGAGCATCCCGAACTCCTGGTCCGCTGCTCGTCGGAAATGCCCTTCTTTCCCGGAGCGCAGAAGGTCATCGCGCTCGCCGAAAGTGGGGAGATGGGAGATATCCTCGAAGTGGAAGCGGGTTTCCTGCACTCCTCTGATATCGACCGGCAAAAGCCGATCAACTGGAAACGCATGGCCGATATCAACGGCGAATATGGTTGCATGGGCGATCTCGGCATGCATGTGCTGCACGTGCCGCTACGGCTTGGCTGGCGTCCGCAAACCCTGCACGCGCAACTGGTCAAGAAGGTCACCGAGCGCCCGGACGGCAAGGGTGGAATGTTGCCCTGTACTACCTGGGACAATGCCACGATCAGCACCCGCGTCAGGACGAAGGGCCAGGATTTTCCAATGGTGCTGAAAACCTGGCGCATCGCGCCCGGTGAATCCAACACATGGTACATTCGCGTCCTCGGCATGAAGAAAAGCGCCTTCTTCAGCACGAAGTCGCCGCGCCAGTGGCGGTGGATGGACTATAACGGCGGCGCCCAGGCTTGGAGCACTGAGGATATTGGATACGGCTCGCTTTTTCCAACGATCACCGGCAAGATTTTCGAATTCGGCTTTACTGATGCTATCCAGCAGATGTGGGCGGCCTTCGTCGATGAGCTCGCGGGGGGAAATGCAAACGGCTTTGGCTGCGCGACACCTGCCGAGGCGCAGGCCCACCACGCGGTCCTGACCGCGGCGCTCAAATCCGGCCGCGACAATATCGTGGTGCCGGTCGACTATGAAGGAGCGACCGCCCTATGAAGCGTTCCGAGATCAATGAAGCGCTGCGGCGCGCAACGAAGACCCTCGAACATTGGCGATGGTCGCTGCCGGAATGGGGCTATTGGGTAGCGGCGGATTTCGCCGCCAATCCGGAAGCGGCACGCTATCTGCGCGCTCATCAGTTGGGATGGGATGTCACTGACTTCGGTTCAGGCCGGTTTGCCGAATGCGGCCTCGTGCTGTTTTGCCTACGCAACGGCATTGTTGGAGTTGAGGGCGAGCGCACCTATGCCGAAAAGCTGCTTTTCGTCGAGGAACGGCAGGAGACACCGACCCACCGCCACGCGGCAAAGATGGAAGACATCATCAACAGGGCCGGCGGCGATCTCGTCATCGAATTCGCGGCAAGCGGCCCCGACGGCAATGTACTGCCGGACGATGTGACCGTTCCGGTGGATGGCTTGCCGAGGAAGCTTGCCGTTTGGGAGCCGCTGCTTCTATCTCCCGGCCAGAGCGTAACGATCCGTACCGAGCTCTATCATCGCTTCTACGGTCGAAAGGGCGGCGGGCCCGTGTTCGTCGGCGAGGTCAGCCAGGTCAATGACGACAATAGCGATAATTACTTCCTGGAGCCGATCGGGCGCTTCGCGGCGATCGAGGAGGATGAGCCGCCTCTCAGACCCCTTTGGAACGAGGCAGGTGGCTAATGCGGACCGGGGAGGAGGTTCGCTGCAGCGAAAAGAAAGACAAGGGAGGCATTGTTTGCGCGGGAAACTTCATCGTCGACCGCGTGCATACGCTGTCCCACTGGCCCGGGCAGGGTAATCTCGCGCATATCCTGCATCAGGATGTGGGCGTCGGAGGAGGTGCCGCCAATGTGGTCACCGACTTGGCCTCGCTTGGCTTTCCTGGAAAGCTCGCCGCGGCTGGTTGCATCGGCGCGGACGCGGATGGAGAGATCGTCAGGGCCCGCCTTGCGGCCGCAAGCATCGATATCGGCCGCCTAACGCCGCTTGCCGACCAGGTGACGGGACACACGCATGTCATGAACGTGCCCGGTCAGAACCGCACCTTCTTCTATCATGGCGGCGCCAACGATGCGGTGACGGACACGCTCGTGTCACCTGCAGTCTTTGCGGGCGCTGGCTACAGGCTGTTCTATCTCGGCTATCTGATGTTGCTGCCCGGTCTCGACCGGATCGGCCCGGACGGCCGTTCCGGAGCATCGCGCCTGTTGGAAACCGCTCGTCGCGCGGGGCTCACCACCTGCGTGGATTTCGTGTCGAGCGAAGATCCGGAATTCGCCGCCAAAGTTGGTGTCGCTCTGCCCTATTGCGATTTCCTTATCATCAATGAGCTTGAGGCAGGGCGGGCAGCCGATGTCACCGTGCGTGATGCGAAGGGAGAGTTGATCGAGGCGGCCCTTCTGACTGCCGGCGAGCGGTTGCTGGCAACTGGTGTCGTCAAAGCCGTTGTCATCCATGCGCCGGAATTCAGTTTCTGGTTTGCACGCGGTGCTCCGCCGGTCGTCACGCGGTCGCGATCCGTCGATCCGGGCAACATCGTCAGTACCGTCGGAGCCGGGGACGCCTTCTGCGCCGCTGTGCTTTACGGCCTGCACGAGGACTGGCCCATCGAGCGCATTTGCGCCGTCGCCCATAGTGCGGCTGCCCGTTGTCTTGGAGGCATGACAGCCACCGACGGTATCCCCGAGATGGCGGTCCTTCTTGAGGACGCGAAGGAGATGGTCCTAGTGTCCCATTAACCGTCCTCTTTGGGACAGGGTGGCACAATCAGGATCCAAGTAAGAACTGACGACTTGAAGCTATGCGTAGTAGCGGCCGTGGTGGTGCGGCGAATGAGGAGTTGACGCAATGACTTTTGTGCAGACATCTCGACTGTCCGAAAAGGTGGCATTGGTCACCGGAGGCGCCAGCGGCATCGGCAAGGCTGTTTGTGAACGCTTCGCAGCCGAAGGCGCGAAGGTCGTCGTGGCGGATCTGGATGGCAAAGGATGCGCTGGGGTCGCGAAGGCGATCGGGCCTGCTAGCTGGGGTGTGGCGCTCGACGTGACCAGCCAGGAGAGCATCGACGCCGCCGTGGCCTTTTCGATAGAGGCGGCCGGCAAGATAGACATACTGGTGAACGCCGCCGGCATTTACGACGCCCAATCCATCCTGGAGATTTCGCGCGAGCGCACCGCCACGGTCTTCCAGGTCAACATCGAAGGCGTAATTTTCATGACGCAGGCGGTTGCCCGGCATATGGTGGAGAGAGGCGAGGGCGGACGCATCATCAACTTTTCCTCTCAGGCCGGCCGTCGTGGCGAGGGACCTGCCGTGGCATATTGCGCCTCCAAAGCGGCCGTCATCAGCATCACCCAAAGCTGCGCCCTGGAACTGATCCGCCACGGGATCAACGTGAACGCCATCGCTCCCGGCGTGGTCGATACGCCGATGTGGGACGTCGTCGATGCGAAACTTGGGAGCCGCGAAGGTTTGCAGCCCGGTGCGGTGAAGCGCCGTGTGGCCGCCGGCGTCCCCGCCGGACGATTTGGCACGTCCGAAGAACAGGCAGCCATGGCTGCCTTTCTGGCTGGGCCGGATGCGGCATATATCGTCGCGCAGTGCTACAATGTCGATGGCGGCAATGTGATGAGCTGATCGTTCTGTCCGGACCTTCCAAGGCCCGTGCCGGGTGGGTTCGCCATTCTGCGATGTGAAATCGTAAGCGAGGAGGAGAGGAATGAAGTCTGTCCGCTTGGAGTCGATCGGATCGATGACGATGCACAGCGTCGAGAAGCCGGTTGCCCGGCCGGGCGAATTGCTCGTCCGTGTCCTGGCTGCCGGCATTTGCGGCTCCGATCGCCATATGTTCAAGGGCGAGTATCCGACGGCTATTCCGGTCACGATGGGCCATGAATTCTGCGGCATCGTGGAAGGGGTCGGCGATGAGGTCGCGGGTTTTGCCGGCGGCGAGCTCGTGACCGTGGATCCGAATATTGCCTGTGGCCGCTGTCATGCCTGCGCACGCGGGCGGGTGAACCTGTGCGAGAATTTGACGGCGATCGGCGTGACACGAGACGGCGGCTTTGCCGAACATGTAGCGGTGCCGCATCGTCAGGCATTCATGCTGCCTGCCAATCTTAATCCTGTGCATGGCGCTTTCTGCGAGCCGCTTGCCTGCTGCCTTCATGCCATCGACAAGGCGGAGATCCGTCCGGGCGAGAGCGTTGCTATCCTGGGAGGGGGCGTGATCGGCCTGCTTATGGTGCAGTTGGCCCGCTTGGCTGGAGCAAGCCAAGTAATATTGATCACACGGCAGCTCTCGAGACGGCAGACCGCGCTGCAGGTGGGAGCGACGCATGCCTTCGACCCAACAGCCTCGGACGCGGTCGCAGCCGTTCGAGACGTCTCTCATGGTGGTGCCGATGTCGTCATCGAATGTGCCGGTGTTGCCGACACATTGCGGACCGGTCTACGAATGGCGCGGCGCGGTGGCACCTTCGTACTTTTCGGAGTGACGCCTAGAGGTGTCGAGGTGCCCGTCCTGCCTTTCGACCTGCTCGTCAGTGAAGTCGACATAAGGCCGGCTTATCTCAATCCGTTCACCCATTCGCGGGCAGCTGCATTAGTCGCGAGCGGGGCGTTGGAGCTGGATATGCTGGTGACCAGAAGCATTGGTCTCGAAGAGGTCGCGGAAGTGGTGGGCAGCGCGCCATTGCCGGGCGAGATCAAGGTCATCGTCCGACCCTAACTTGGGTCACGCCGTGGTTCGTTCTGCCTCAAATACGGACGGGGCCAGTGGAATCGCGCTCGATCAAAGTAACCGGCACCTTTACGACGGCGGGCTGCCGGGATTTGTTGCCCGCCTGATGTTCTTCGATCAGCGCTTCGAGCCGCTGTGCCGCCAGTTGCCCGACATCGCGGATGGGCTGTGCGACCGTTGTTAGCCGCGGAAAAACATAGGCTGCCTCCGGCAGGTTGTCGAAACCGATCACCGAATAATCGCGCGGAACCGAAAAACCGCGATCCTGGATGGCGTGGATGGCCGCAATTGCCGAAATATCGGTCGTGCCGATGATCGCCGTGATCTCCGGATGCTCTGCCAGCAGATCCCGCGCCAGCGGATAGGTTGCCGCGAAGCTGTGCTCTTCGGCCATCGTCACTGCGGCAGGCGCGATGTCGTATTTCGCCATTTCCGCCGAGATGCCCCGGAGGCGAAGCTGCACGGGCTGGCTATGGGCCGGCGCGCCGACGATGGCGATCGACCGGTGGCCGAGGTCGATCAGGTGACGCGCCAACAGCCGACCACCTTCCTCGTGATTGGCCATCACCGCATCGTCGGCAATGCCGCCGAGCTCGCGGTCGATCGCGACGATCGGAATATGGGCATCCCGCAGGATCTCGAAGTGCTCGATGCTGCCAAAGGCACTTGCCACGATGACGCCATCGACGCGCTGGGCAAGCAGCATGGACATGTAGCGCGCCTCATGATCCATGTTTTCGGCAGTGCTGCAGATCAGCGTTTGATAGCCGTGTTGGAACAATTCCTGTTCGATGGCATGGGCCAGGATACCGAAGAAGGGCACGTCGATCGACGGCAACATCAACCCGATCATTCGGCTTGGTGCACCGCGAAGCATGCGTGCGCCCTTGCTAGGCGTGTAGTTCAGTGTGCGAATGGCCGCTTCCACACGGTCCCTGAGTTCGGGCGAGGCATAGCCGCTATTGTTGAGCACGCGCGATACCGACGAGACCGATGTTCCCGCGAGTTTAGCGATATGTCTGATGCTGGTCGTCACCTGCTCGTATTTCTTTCCCGGGGGCTTCGGACAGTCACGAGACGAGCTGCGGAAATTCACCCCACTTCGCCATTGACTTAACCATCAGCAGGGCTCGGCATCAAGCGCGCTGCGAGCAATTCGAAGACCCTTGTGCCGGTCGTTGTCGCGGAGATTTAAAGCGCAAGTACTCTGAAATACAGATAGGCCGCGAGACTGACGGCCGAAAGCGCCACCACGGGAATGGGGCGGAAAACGCCCTTGATTATAGCTGCGAGCGCCAATCCGAGCAGGACGATCGCTCCTCCAAGCCAGGGGCCCTTGTCGCCGACGGACAGCGCGAAAGCGGAAAGGCTGACGGTTGCAGCAACCATCGTCACCGGCATCTGGTTTTCAAGCAGCTCGGCGCGGCTTGTAAATGTAAGCAGAAATCTGTTCCAGCTCAGCCCGAGGGAAAAGCTCAAAAGCAGAAAGGGGAGAACATACAGCATCGAATATATTGTCTCTTCAGGTATCCGAGATACCGAAGCAATCCCTATGCCAACGTCTGGAAACGACAATCCTTGAGGGCAAGCCGAGGCGAGGGAATGAAACTATGCTGGTTTGGCAGGCGGTTTGCTGTTTTGTTCGGCAATCAGCAGCTCGATGGTCTCAAATGCGAACGCAGCCTGGCCGGCGGGCCGTGGCGATCGCCGGAGACCTATTCGGGAATTGACTATTCGGCCACGTCCAGGAGGCCGCGCATATTCGGGTGAAAGCGGCAGTAATAATCCACGGTGCCCGCCTTGGTTACCACCGTCGAGGCCGACTGATGCGGTTGAATGACGACATCGAACCTTCCGTCTGCAGTCGCCGTATGCGCCATGATGTCCCTATTGACCCACCTTATCGTGTCGCCGGCGGTGGCGTAGCCGGTCGCAGCGCCTTCCGGCAAACGGAAATGCATTGAGGAGCATCGGGCCGATGCGGTCGTCGATGTGCGTACGCAGCAGCTGCCTGGCGCGGTGAGGGATCTCACCGTCGCGTGCTTGATACCTAAAGGCTCGGCCGTTACTTCGACGCTCATGCCCTCGATTACCGTGGCAATGGAAACGAGGCGAAAATCAGATTTGCTGCCTTCATTTTCATCTCCGCTCGGAGATTGGATGCAATGCCTTGGAAAAAATTCCCAAAATTCTCAAGGTTCGGGTGCGCGGAAGTTCATCGATATCGCACCGCCGCGTCTGTGACGATCACATCCATCGCAATGTCGTGGGCGAGGGGATGGATGGTATTGATCTTTTGCGATTCGAAGCCAACGCCAATAGCCAGCGGCTTGCGGTCGAGATGAGCCAGCGTCCTGTCGAAATAGCCCCCGCCGTAGCCAAGCCGGAAGCAATTTCTATCGAAGCCGACGAGCGGCGCTATGACGACATCGGGGATAGCTTGCTTGCCGTCGGCCGGCACCGGTATATTCCAGATGCCGCGTTCAAGCCGCTCGCCTATTGTCCACGATCGAAAAATCAGCGGCGTGCGTTTGGCGACAACCACGGGCAACAGGGATGTCGCGCCGCGGCTCGTCGCGGCAGCCATCCATCCGCGAAGATCGGGTTCTCCCAGAAATGGCCAGAACATGCTGATATTTCGGCCGGCGACGTCGGCAATCACGTGATTGAGATAGTTCGCAATCAAGCGGGTAAATTCCTGGCGCTGGGTCGCCAGCAGGGATTTCCGTTCATCGACTAATCTTTGACGCTCTGTCTTACGCCATGCCCGAATGTCTGAGGGGGCAGCCTCGCCGGCCGAAGTCGGATCGTAGGCTGGTTCGATCTCATGCATCAGGCACGCTGGCGATGCGAATTCAGAGGGCGCATCGTTCGTATCTTTCTGATCCGACATGGTTATCTGCATTCCTCAAATCGCGCTGTGTGCGGTCCGCCATCGAAACCTGCTTGAGCTCAATCAATCGTTTTTGTATAGAGAATTATATGTGAACTTAATTCTGGAATCGAGATTTTTCCGTTGGACCTTTCGTCGATCGAGATATTCATTGCTGTCGCCAACGACCGCAGCGTTACAAAGGCTGCCAAGGCGGTCGGACGCGTGCCGTCGAATGTGACAACGCGCATCCAGCAGCTTGAGGAAGACCTTGGCGTTTCCCTTTTCTGCCGGGACGGCAAGAAGATGACATTGACGCGCGAGGGCGAGACGTTTTTTGCCTATGCCAATCGGCTGACGGCGCTTGCGCTTGAAGCACGCCAAGCCGTTCGGCCGATCGCGCCGTCGGGAACACTGCGTGTGGGCACGATGGAAAGTACAGCGGCGAGCCGGCTGCCGGCGGCGTTGTCGCAGTTCAACCAGATGTGGCCTGATGTTTCTCTGTCCCTGACGCTGGGTGCGTCCCGCGATCTCAGTCGTAATGTTTTGGCCGGAGTCCTGGATTGCGCGTTCATCGCCCGTCCGTCCAAGGCGATGTTGGAGGAAGAGCCGGATTTTGACGCCGAACTTAAGATGCTCGAGATGGAGCCGATCTTTGTCGAGGATCTAGTGATCGTGCTGCCGTGCGGCCATCCATCGATCAAGTCCGCTGCCGATCTCCATGTTGGTTCGCTTGCCGCGTTAGAGCCTGGCTGCACCTATCGCAAGATCGCCGAAAATTGGGCTCGAAAATCAAGCGCCCTGCAGACGACCGAACTTGGGTCCTACCACGCGATCTTGGCGAGCGTTGCGACCGGGAACACGGTAGGGGTTATGCCGAGATCAGTCCTTAATCTCATGCATTGGCCGACGAGCGTCCAGACCCACTCACTCGGACCCGTCGAGACGCTTCTTGTCTACCGCAAGAACGATTGCCCGAGCGTTTTCAACGCATTCCACGAAGTCCTCATCGCTACGAGGGGCAGAGATTCTCGGCTCTCTGCAAACTGGCCGGCGTCTCTTTCTGTCCAGTCGTAATATCTCCCTGCTGCGGATACCGCCCGTTCGCCGCATCCCGTTCTGATGGACGGGCGCTGACACGCCGACAACTTGCCACCTCAAGCGGCATGCAAAAGACCGTACGGCGATACGCGGTTGGCTCGGCGCGAATATGTAGCCCCATGCGCGCCGACGATGCTGTCTTCGCCCCGGGCGAGGTTGAACGCTGCTCCAAAGAAAAGAGACTTGACGAAGTTCAATAAGCCGCTAGTTTAAACGGAGGCGCCTCCGGTTATGTGGGCGCGTTTCACTTCCTAATCTAGACACTTCCAGGATGTCATTGCCGAAACCTCGTCGGCGCGTCCCTTGGAAAATACAATTAGTCTTTGGTCGCCGGTCGGCCAGTCCCTTGTAGAGGCCGAAATTTTCATTCTCGTGACGAAGGCAGGAGCTTTTCATGACACGAACAATCCATCTCACGCTCGATATAAACGGGAGGCGCCACGAACTCGATGTCGAACCCCGCGTCACCCTACTCGACGCGCTGCGCGAACATCTCGCGCTGACAGGCACAAAGAAAGGCTGTGATCAGGGCCAGTGCGGCGCCTGCACCTGTCACGTCGACGGCAAGCGCGTGCTCTCTTGTCTGACACTTGCCGCTCAGGTCGAAGGTCGGCAGGTCAGCACCATCGAGGGGCTGGCGGGCGAAGACGGCGATCTCCATCCGGTTCAGGCGGCTTTCATCAAAAACGACGGATTCCAGTGCGGCTACTGCACGCCGGGTCAAATCATGTCTGCGGTTGCCTGCATTCGTGAAGGCCATGCGGGTTCTGATGAGGAAATTCGCGAATACATGTCCGGCAACCTTTGTCGTTGCGGGGCCTACAACAGCATCGTCGCGGCAGTGCGCGAGGCGGCGGAGACGGCCCGATGAAAAGCTTTTCCTATATCCGCGCCACCTCCGCTGACGAGGCGCGTAGCGCCGCGCTCCAGGCTGGCGCCATGCTGCTTGCTGGCGGCACGACGCTCCTCGATCTTGCCAAATGCGGTGTGGTCGGACCCGAAACCGTCATCGATATCACCCATCTGACTGGATTCGACGCAATTGTCGTGAATGCCGAGGGCGCCACGATCGGCGCGCTTGCCCGGATGGGCGAGGTGGCCGACCACAAGGATATCCGCGCCGCCTTTCCGGCGGTTTCGGAATCCTTGTCGCTTGCCGCATCCGCGCAGCTTCGCAACATGGCCACGATCGGGGGCAACCTCCTGCAGCGAACCCGCTGTTCCTATTTCCGCGATCCCGGCGCCTTTGCCGCCTGCAACAAGCGCAATCCGGGCTCCGGCTGTTCGGCGATCGGCGGCGTGACCCGCAATCATGCCGTCCTCGGCACGAGCAACGCTTGTATTGCCTCATATCCAGGCGACCTAGCGGTCGCACTGACCGCTTTCGATGCGCTGGTCGATCTCGGCGGCCGGAAGGTAGCGATCGACGATTTCTTCTTGGCGCCCGGCGGCGCGCCGGACAAGGAGACGATCCTCGAACGCAGCGAGATGATCGCCGGTATCGTCATCCCAGCCTCCGACACCGCAAGAAACTCGACCTATCTCAAGGTCCGCGACAGGCAATCCTATGATTTTGCGGCGGCAAGTGCTGCGGTTGGCCTCGCCTTCGAGGCGGACGGTAGGACTGTGCGCGACATCCGTATCGCCCTTGGTGGAGTAGCCACCAAACCCTGGCGGGCCCGTGCCGTCGAACGCGCGCTCGTCGGCAAGGTTCTCGATGCGGCAACCATCGACAAGGCCACCCGCCTCGCCATGGACGGGGCCGTCTCGAATGGTGGCAATCACTACAAGATCGAACTCGCGCCGCGCGTCATCAACCGCGCCATCTCAAAAATTGGAGGTCTCGCATGACCATTATGGAACCCCGTAAACACGGCGACGCCTCCGACGGTACGATCGGCGGCCGCCAGTCCCGCTTCGAAGGCAGCATGAAGGTCACGGGTTCCGCGACCTATGCGCTGGAATATCCGGCCGCAGGACTCGCCCACGCTGTTTTGGTGCAGAGTACCATCCCTGCCGGCCGCGTCGTGAAGGTCGATGCGGTGGCGGCGCTTGCCGCACCAGGCGTGCTGATGGTGCTGACGCCGGATGACGATCTTGGCCTCGTGACAGCTACCGACTGGTACGGCAATCGACCCGAGGGAAAGCCCTACTATCCGCTGCCGCGCGAGGTTCGTTTCAACGGCCAGGCGATCGCAGCTGTCGTCGCGGAAAGCCGTGAACAGGCCGCTGAAGCTGCCAAGCTGGTGAGTGTCACCTATGAGGAGACCCCGTCGATCGCGAGCCTCGATGATCCGAATGTTGGTGAAGGCAAGGTGATGGACAACCTCACTGCCGCTTGGGGCGATGCCGAAGCGGCGCTTGCCGCAGCACCCATCATGGTCGAAGGCGAATACCGCACCCCGCGTGAATATCACGTCGCGATGGAGCCGCACGGGCTGACGGTAAAATGGGACGGCGATCAATTGACTGTCTGGGAGCCGAGCCAGTGGTCGCATGGAATGGCGCGCACCTATTGCGAGTGGTTCGGTATTCCCTTTGAGAATGTCCAGTTGATTTCACCCTTCATCGGCGGCGGTTTTGGCTCGAAGGGTGGGGCTCTGGCCTATGGTGCGGTAGCGGCCTTCGCGGCAAGAAAACTTGATCGGCCGGTGAAGCTCGCCGTCACGAGAGCGCAGAACTTTACAAGCTATGGCGGCCGCGCCGCGACGCGTCAGACAATCAAGCTCGGAGCAACGCAAGACGGCATCCTGCAGGCGATCGTTCATCGCGGCGCCAGCGAAACGTCCACCTATGCGGACTGGCCAGAGCAGACCGGGGCCGCAACCCCGATTCTCTACAAAGTGGAGAATTTTTCGTCGCAGCATCGGGTCGTGCCGGTCAACACCGTCACGCCGGGCGCGCTCCGCGGTCCGGGCAAGAACCCGAGTGCTTTCGGCATCGAAAGCGCCATGGAGGAACTGGCCTATAAAATCGGCATGGATCCGCTCGAAATTCGACTGCAGAACTACGCCGATCATGATTACCAGTCGGGAAAGCCCTGGTCGACGCGACGGTTGCGTGAGGCCCTGATCGAGGGTGCCGAGGCCTTCGGCTGGTCCAGGCGCAGCCACGCGCCGCGTTCCATGCGAGACGGACGCCAGCTCGTCGGCTGGGGCATTGGCTGCGGTACGTTTCCAGTCATCCGGGCGCCGAGCGAAGCTCTCATCCGCATCCTTGCAAATGGTAGGGTCGAAGTCGTCAGCGGCGCGATCGACATGGGACAGGGAACCTACACCATCCTGGCCCAGACTGCTGCTGATATATTCGGTATTTCGATCGATCAGGTGGATGTCCGTCTCGGGGATTCCCGTTTGCCGGGTTCGGCGATCGCCGGCGGCTCGATGCTGGCGGGTTCCATTATGGGAGCCGTGCACAAGGCGGCGACTGCTGCGCGCGACGAGCTCATCGGGCTTGCGCTCAACGACGCGAACTCGCCGTTCCGGGACACGGGGGCGAATACGCTGAACTTCAGCGATGGCCGTGTCACTGCCCCGCGCGGCGAAGGGCTTTCGCTTACCCTGGCGGAGTTGATGGGCAGGCTCAAGCGCGCGGAGATCGAAATCCGGCGCGACACCTTGCCGGAAGGGGCGAGTGCCCAGGATCACCATCAGGCCTGGACCACCTTGTCGAAGGTTCAGGGTCCAACCATGGGCGACTATTCCATGCATAGCTGGTGCGCCCATTTCGCCGAGGTGCGGGTGGATGAGGATTTCGGCACGGTGCGGGTGTCCCGCATCGTCTCCGCCTTCGATTGCGGCCGGCTCTATAATCCCCGGCTGGTCGAAAGCCAGTGGCGCGGCGGCATCATTATGGGCATTGGTCAGGCGCTGTTGGAAGAGGGCGTGGTCGACATGCGCAACGGCCGGACGGTCAACAGCAATATGGGCGACTACCTCGTGCCGACGAACTCGGACATACCGGACATCCAGGTGATCTCGGTCGGCGTGCCGGACTACAACGCCTCGGCATTGGGCGGCAAGGGCGTCGGCGAAGTCGGTATCGTCGGTGTCGCGCCGGCGATCGCCAATGCGGTGTTCCATGCGACCGGCAAACGCATACGCGATCTGCCGATCACGTTGGACAAGCTCATGTAACCGCACAGCCGAGGATGATGGGGCCTGTGTCTGGATTCTATCATCCCTGGCTTTTGTGGCGAGAGACGGCCTGAAGGCAAGCAAGGGGTCTCGTCTCTGGTCAGGTCCTCCAGACCTGCAGTATGACCGGGCGATTATACATCTGGGCCAGAGCGTCAATGCCTGGCGCCATTGCTTGCGGGCCTATTGGAGGAAGGCGGTTGTCTTTGCTGTCGCCATGGGCCTATGGTGCCCCATCTGTTGTCTCTAGGAATTTGCGCTATGGAATATCGTCGCCTTGGAAAATCCGGCCTGAAGGTCAGCGAGTTCTCGTTCGGATCGTGGGTTACCTTTGGCAGGCAGGTCGAGGGCAGTGATGCCGTCAGTCTGATGGCCTACGCCTATGACAATGGCATCAATTTCTTTGACAATGCCGAGGGTTATGAGAGCGGAAAATCCGAAATCGTCATGGGCGAAGCGCTGAAAACGCTCGGTTGGAGCCGGGACAGCTTCATCGTTTCCAGCAAGGTGTTTTGGGGCGGTCAGAAACCGACGCAAAGAGGCCTGTCGCGCAAGCATGTTACAGACGCCGCTCATGCTGCGCTGAAGCGCCTGCAGGTGGATTATCTCGACCTTTATTTTTGCCACCGGCCTGACATCGATACTCCGATCGAAGAAACCGTACGTGCGATGCACGATCTCGTCACCCAGGGCAAGATTCTCTACTGGGGCACGTCGGAATGGTCAGCCCAGCAATTGACTGAAGCCTATGCGGTGGCCCGTGATCTGCGGATCACGCCTCCGACGATGGAGCAGCCGCAATACAATATTTTCGAGCGCCAGAAGGTTGAAGGCGATTACCTGCCGCTTTACGATCTGATCGGCTTAGGTACGACGATTTGGTCCCCGCTTGCATCGGGCGTTCTGACCGGCAAGTACAACAAGGGAGTGCCCAACGACAGCCGCATGAACTTGCCCGGTTATGAATGGCTGAAGGAACGGTGGACGAGCGAGGCCGGCCGGGCTCGGCTTGCACAGGTGGCGGAATTGGCTGATCTCGCGGACGAGGTCGGCATTTCGATCACCCATCTCGCTTTGCTCTGGTGCCTTTCCAACCGCAATGTGTCGACGGTGATCCTCGGCGCATCGCGTATGAGCCAACTCGAGGACAACCTGGCCACGCTGGCACACAAAGACAAGCTGACCCCTGAGGTGTTGGCTCGCATTGACGCCATTGCTCAAAACAAGCCGGCCGCTCCGCAGCGATTTTGACCGCGGCATTTCAGCCTTCTTGAAAATTGGAACTCGCCGGCGCGGCGGCTCCAGTGCGGATCGATTGCATGCGGGCGCTACCGGTGAGGGGTAGCGGCCGTGTTTCAGCTTGGTCGGCGTCGACGCGGCCGGCTTGCTTTCGATTAATTTCGTTGCATTCAGTTATTAATCCACGGCTTTAAGTTCCGCAAGGAACCGTGTCGCGCATGCATCAATCATCGATGCGAAAACCGACCTTCACCACCACCTGATAGTGCGCTATCTCGCCATCCTTGATATGCCCTCTGATCTGCTCCACTTCGAACCATTCGAGGTTTCTCATGGTTTTCGAGGCTCGCGAAATCGCTGTTTCGATAGCCTCGGTCACCGAGGTCTTGGAACTGCCGATAAGTTCGACCTTCTTATAGACGTGATCGCTCATATTATCCTCCCAGGCTGGATTAGAACTGCTTTTTACAGGCTCTCCCGTACCGCATTTTCCATGGTCTTCTCGCAGAGCTCTGCTTGGTGGCGCCGTAAGCGGAACTTCTGGTTTAAATTGACGATCGGCTCATCTCCCATCAAGGTTGAAGGTTCCGTCGCAGGGTCCCTATTCGCTCTGTTGAAAGTTGCGGATGCGGTCGAACAGGACGGCAAGCACGATCGCCCCGCCGATGAACGTGCCTTGCCAGAAGGCGTTGATGCCGAGCAGGCCGAGACTGTTGCGGATCACTTCGATCAGCGCGGCGCCGACAAGCGCGCCGAAGGCGGTGCCGGCGCCACCGGCAAGATTGGCTCCGCCGATGACGGCGGCGGCGATCACCTGCAGTTCCATCCCGGCGCCGATGTTGGTGGTGACGGCACCAAGCCAGCCGGTTTGAACGATACCAGCGACGCCGGCCGACAAAGCGGAAAGCATATAAACGGCGACTTTGATCGTTCGCACGGGAACACCGGTCAGCGTGGCGGCATACTCATTGCCACCGATGGCAAAAACGTAGCGACCGAATCTGGTCCAGCGCAGCACGAAGCCAGTCAGGAGTGCCAGTACGATCATGTAGATCACGGGATTTGCAATGCCGAAGAGCCAGGCGCCGCCGCCGAGCGAGAGAAGCTTGTCGTGGTCCGGTCCGAATTGAAAAACGACGGTGTTGTTGGACGCGACCATTGCCAGGCTGCGGGCGATCGACAGCATACCGAGCGTGACGACGAACGGCGGAAAGCCGACATAGGCGATCATGACGCCGTTGAAGGCCCCCACGACAAGGGCCGTACCAATGGACGCGGCGATGCCCGTCAATATCCCGTAACCGGCATGCATGACGACCGCGAGCACCATGCTGCAAAGGCAAAGTACGGAGCCGACAGACAGATCGATGCCGCCCGTGATGATCACGAGCGTCATGCCAAGCGCGATGATCGCCACGAAGGTGACATTGCGGGTGATGTTGTAGAGGTTGGTGGACGTTGCGAACGAACTGGTAGCGAATGACAGGAAAATGCAAGCAAGGATGACGGCGATCATCACCCAAAACGTCTGGCTGCCGAATATGGAGGCGAGGAAACTTCGCTGTTTATGTGCGATCGTCTGATCAAGAGTGATTGCCATGGTCGACCTTCGCTGCTTTCGATACCGGCACGGCCTATTGATTATACTTGCTCGATCGCGCCGGTGATGAGCCCTGTGACTTCCTCGGGGGAACTCGCCGCGATCGGTTTGTCGGCGACTTTCCGCCCGCGCCGCATGACAATCACCCGATCCGCGACGGAAAAGACATCCGGCATGCGATGGCTGATCAGGATAACCGCGATACCACGGTCCCGCAGTTGGCGGATCAGAGCCAGCACTTCAGCCACCTGCCGAACGGAAATGGCGGCGGTTGGTTCATCCATGAGCACGAGCTTTGCCTCCGCCAGCATCGTGCGGGCGATCGCCACTGCCTGCCGCTGGCCGCCAGACATCTGCTTCACGAGGTCGCGTGGGCGCGTCTCGGATTTCAGCTCCTTGAAAATTTCGCCGGCGCGTTTGTACATCGCCTTGTAGTCGAGGATCCGCAGCGGGCCGAGACCGAGACGAAGCTCGCGCCCCAGAAAGACGTTTGCGGCAGCCGTCAGATTGTTGCAGAGAGCGAGATCCTGGTAGACGATTTCGATGCCGCGCTGTCGTGCTTCAACCGGCCGATACAGGATAAGATCCTCGCCATTGAGGCTCATTGTGCCGTGGCTCGGCCGAAAGTTGCCGGCGATCATCTTGACCAGCGTTGACTTGCCGGCGCCGTTGTCGCCCATCAGCCCAACGACTTCTCCCGCGTGCAATGAAAACGAAACATCGTTGACCGCCTGGATGGCGCCGAAATGTTTTGAGATGTTGGCAAGCTCAAGAACTGCCACCAGCCGTCTAGCCTCCCAAAGTCGCAGGCTCGCTCTTTCCCGAATATATTCGTTTCGATTTGAGCTGCGTTTCGCTTGCCGGTTTCTTCTCCGGCAGGCGTTGCCAATATTTACTCAGAACCGCGCGAAATCGTCAATCAGATGTTCCTAATTTACTGTCTTCCCTACAATTATTGATTTGTAGTACAATTCCGCTGACGCGCGGGGATATCTGTATATTAGCTGTGGCGGAGGGGGAGCATGTTAATCCTTGTCACCGGCGCAACGGGTAAGGTCGGGCGGCACTTTATTGCCCGGTTGCTGGACGATTCACGTTTTTCAAAGGCGCGCATCCGCGCGCTTTGCCATAATCGCACGTGCCCGGAAACAGAGCGGGTTGAGGTTACACGCGGCTCGATCGCCGACCGAAAAACAGTGGCCACAGCGCTTACCGGTGTCACCCATGTCGTGCATCTCGCGACGTGCAAGGAAACGCCCGCCGACGTCATGGACGTCGCAGTCAAGGGGCTTTTCTGGCTGCTCGAGCATTTTCGCACCAGCGCCACTGCGCGCCAGTTCATCCTCATCGGCGGCGACGCCGGGATCGGCCATTTCTACTATCGCCACGAAGCGCCCATGACCGAAACTACGCCGCACCGGGCCTATCCGGGCTGCTACGCACTTTCGAAAGTGCTGGAAGAGGTGATGCTGGAGCAATTCGGCATCCAATACGGCCTCAACGGCTGCTGCCTGCGCGCGCCCTGGATTATGGAAAAGGATGACTTCAAGTTCACGCTGTCGTTCGGCAACGACGTTTTCGGCGGACCTGATTGGAAGACGTATGTCCCGCGGGCAGATGCGGAGCGTTATGCCAAGGACGGCACGGTTCCCCTGCTGCGCGACGCGGACGGACGGCCGTTGAAGCGCAATTTCGTTCACGTCGAAGACCTTTCCTCGGCGATCCTTTCTGTCATCGACAATCCGTGCACGAAGGGCGAGCTTTTCAACATCTGCATGGATCGACCGGTCGATTATGGCGAAGTCGCAGCCTATCTCGCGCACACACGTGGCCTCGCTTCCGTTGATATAGCTAGCCAGTTCCATTCGAACTGGATGGACAACAGCAAGGCCAAGTACCTGCTGAACTGGAGCCCGGTTTACGATCTGGAAATGCTTATCGACTCGGCCTGGGAATACGAGCGCTCGGAGGAGGATCCGCGCATCGTCTGGTATCCGGGTTGATCACGTGGCGGGCAGTAGCGCCCGCCTTTTTCAAAGGGAGGAAGCCATGAGGAAGGCATTGTTGCTTACAGTCGCGGTATTGGCGCTTACCGCCGGGCAAACCCTGGCAGCCAAGAAACAGCTTGTCATCGTCGTGAAGGGTTTGGACAACCCCTTCTTCGAAGCAATCAACCAGGGTTGCCAGAAGTGGAACAAGGAAAACGCGAACTCCGAATACGAATGTTTCTACACTGGTCCGGCCTCGACCTCTGACGAGGCCGGTGAGGCGCAGATCGTTCAAGACGTGTTGGGCAAGGCCGAAACAGCAGCGATAGCCATATCGCCGTCAAACGCCAAGCTCATCGCCCAGACGCTGAAGACGTCCAATCCTAAGGTTCCGGTGATGACGGTCGACGCTGACTTGGCGGCCGAGGACTCAGCGCTGCGCAAGACCTACCTTGGAACCGACAACTACCTGATGGGTGCGCGCATCGGTGACTATATCAAGAAGGCCATGCCGAGCGGCGGCAAGATCTGCACGATCGAAGGCAATCCCGGTGCCGACAATATCCTTCGCCGTGCACAGGGGATGCGTGATACGCTGACAGGTAAGAAAGGTCTTACCGCACTGAAGGGTGAGGGCGGCTGGACGGAAGTCGCAGGTTGCCCGGTGTTCACCAATGACGACGGCGCCAAGGGGGTCCAGGCGATGACGGACATCCTGGCAGCAAATCCAGATCTTGTCGCCTTTGGCATCATGGGTGGCTGGCCGCTGTTTGGCGCACCGCAACCCTATCGTGATTTGTTCAAACCGATGGCCGATAAGATCGGCAAGAACAAGTTTGTGATTGGCGCCGCGGACACAATCGGTGACGAAGTGGCGATTGCCAAGGAAGGCTTGGTGACGGCGCTCGTCGGCCAACGGCCGTTCGAGATGGGTTACAAGGCGCCGAGCGTAATGATGGACCTGATTGCCGGCAAGAAGGTGGCAGATCCAGTCTTCACCGGGCTCGATGAATGCACGAAGGACACCGTCGATACCTGCATTCAGAAATAAAAGCTGCAACCGGAGCACGATATGTCCCCACGCTCCGGTTGACGATGTCCCGCTGGAGTGGAAGAGGTGACTGGGGCGACCGGATAAGCCGGTCGCCCCAAAGAGGCGAACTCGAAGATTTTTGTGACAGCCAAGTCTCCCGAGGCTACAGTCGCGCCGGGAGCCGTATTGTAGTGTATCGGCATCCGAGCATGGCCCGTTCGGATCAAAATTCCAATAGACGTGTTGCGTCGAATCTGCCGCGTTAAATGCCCTGAAATACATCTCGTATTAAAACGCTCACCTGTCGAAGTCTGGGAGTCGTCTGGGATGTGTGTTGAAAGTGAAAATTGGATTTTCCTGCCATCTGAGACGCCCAAAGGCAGACTCAGAGTAATATCCGCTTGGAAGTTATTACGGGATATATTGATGGCCGCCGCGTTCGCCGCCGTTTGCGCGGCCGTGCCAACAGAAATGGCTGTCGCACAACCAATCTCGGCAGAGCAGCGCTATCACAATGTCATGAAGCCGTCTGATGCAAAAAAGGAAATGGCGAAGAGCCAAAACGCGACTTCTACAAAACTTGTAAAACCAATTTATCTCGGGGTGGCGGCCTACATTTGCACACCAAGCGGATTTGGGCAGCCTTCAAAATGCTTTTTGCGATGAGTGGCTTTCCTCAGCTGCGGCCTTGAGCACCGGCTCTGCGAGGAACGCAGACTGAACAGACCGTCGGTTCAGCCCTGAAAGCCGGTTTGGCAGATTCTCAAAAATGGGAAACCCGGTTTGACGATCTCTTTTGGTTGTGGGGGCGTCCGCCGTTATCCAGCACGCACATCGAGGCGCAAAGGTCCCAGCCTGGCTGACTGAGTTACTGAGGCGCAGGCCATACAAGGTCGCCGCCATTGCGCTGGCCCAAAAAGATGGCGCGCATTGTTTGGGCTCTTCTAGTGAGAGGGGGGCCAATTCCATAACACGGCGAACGAAACAATTGCGGCCTAGTACTACAGTTGCGTTTGATCTCTTGATTTATAGTGAGCGATCATTGCAGACGCTTGATGCATGCGCCGCCAGAGTGACCATGCGAAGATAAAACG
>NZ_JARFYN010000068.1 GCF_030272695.1 Martinezella calliandrae | reverse complement strand
TGTCTCCTCCTTTGTTCAATAGCTTCAAGCATGTGCATTCGTCGTCAAAGTCGAAAAGGAAAAATCATGGCCAAAGGGCTTGAATACGAACATAAGAGACTGTAGCCGGTCGCAAAATTCCGGAATATTGTCACCACGATCCGGAATTCTCACTTTTTTAGAATGCCTAAGGCAAAGATTCCCAACACGTGACTCAATTGGCGACAGGTGCACTGTTGCCGGACACACACTCCCAGTGGCCCACACAATCTTGATATCTTGAGAAGCTCTGTCGGTGCGAAGCAATCCTGCGCTTGCGTCGCTTCCTCCACTTTCTATGCAGCCTTGTCATTGGCGTCGGCCAGGACTACGAGGGCCAGGTCGAACGATTGAAGAGGGCCGGGGCGACGAAAATCTTTCAGGAGAAGCGCTCTGGCGTGGATCTTGCTCGCGAAGAACTGAAAAAGTGTCTCGAGTATGTGCGGGAGGACGACACGCTTCTGGTGACCAAGCTGGACCGGCTAGCGCGCTCAACCGCGGACCTTTATGCCATCGTGACGAAGCTGGAAGGGAAGGGGGTGGCGTTCAAGGTGCTGGACGACGCGGCGGTGGATACGACAAGCCGCACCGGGAAGTTGGTGATGGAGATTTTGGCGCTGATTGCCGAGTTCGAGACAGCGATCCGCCGTGAACGTCAGATGGAAGGCATAGCGCGGGCCAAGGCCGAGGGCAGGACGGGTGGGCGGCCAAAATCAGTTACCGACGAAATCGCCAGGGACATTGAGGCGCGGCGGGCGGCGGGTGAAAGCTTCCGCTCGATCGCAAAGAGCGTCGGCTTCAGCGTGGCGACAGTGCAGAATGTCCTAAGGAACACGGTCAAGGCTGAGATTGCGAACAGGTGATGGTGGGTCGTTGGTATTTCGCAACGATCCGCAAGGAGGCGGCGACGGTTGAGCAGCTTTTGATATGGCGCAATTGGTGACGGATGCGATTTGTCAGGCGGATGCCATCGCATCTTTGTTTCCTGGACGATTTGCGGAGCGGTCGCGACGCGCCTACCGTCACGCTGATCAGGCAGGTGCTCGGCGGGTTTCCGAGTTCGAGGATGCCATGCTGGTCGAAAAGTTTCGCGGCGGCCGCGAACGCAAACGAAGGGAGACCGGCCGAAAGCACTACGCCGAGGTGGACGCGCTGGCGAAGAAGCCTCACCGCTATCCGGTGAATGGCAACAAATTTCGTCGTCATCACTTGACCCCACAAAGCGTTGGCAGGAGCGATCACTAATACCCGACGTCGGCCCGGACCTTTCCGCGGAACACCCAATAGGACCAGCTTGAATAGGTTAGAATGACCGGGAGCAGGAACAGCGTTCCGACCAGAAGGAAAGCCTGGGTGCGCGGCGAGGAGGCGGCCTCCCACAGCGTCAGTTGATAGGGCACAATCATCGGATACAGACTGATAATCATGCCGGCATATGCCAGCACGAAGAGGCCGATGGCGCCAAAAAAGGGTGTCGCTTCGGCCTTGCTGCCAAGAGACCGCCATGTCCCGAATGCGACCAAACCGGACAGCAGGGGCATCGGCGCGAAGAACCCGATGTTCGGCCATGCAAACCAGCGCGCCGCTACCGCGGAGCTCATGATGGGCGTCCAGATGCTCACGATCGCGATCGCCGTCACCACGCCAATAAGGCAGATGCGGCCTTGGCGGCGAGCTGCGGCCTGGAGATTGCCCTCGGTTTTCAGGATAAGCCAGCTCGCGCCGAGAAGGCCGTAGCCAAACATCAAGGCAACGCCGGTCAGAATGGAAAAGGGCGTGAGAAACCCAAAGGACGTTCCGGCGAATTGGCCGTCGCGAACCGGGAAGCCCTGAACAAATGCGCCAAGGACGACACCTTGGGCAAAGGTGGCGATTGCGGATCCACACGAGAATGCGTGGTCCCAGAATCCCTTATCTTCTAGCTCGTGCGAGCGGAACTCGAAAGCAACACCGCGGAACATCAGCGAAAGCAACATCACCAGGATGGGAAAATACACCGCCGGAATGATCACCGCGAAAGCGGTGGGGAACGCCGCGAGAAGGCCAAGGCCACCCAGCACGAGCCAGGTCTCATTGCCATCCCAGACGGGTGCGATCGAGTTCATGATGGTATTGCGGGAGCGCTTATCAGGCGCAAGGCCGTAAAGTATGCCTACGCCGAGATCGAAGCCGTCGAGCAGGACGTAGAAGAATACCGCCAGTCCCAGGATCATCGTCCAGATCGGGACTAAATCGAGCACCTGGGTCATTGCACTTCTCCTTTCATGATGTGGATTGCGGGTGCGAGAACCGGCGCGACAGATCTGCCGGCCACGATTGACGGCGTCGCTTCGCTGATCCCCTGCGGACCTTTGCGAACGAGCCGGAACAAGAGGATGAGTCCTGAGGGATGGATCAGCAGATAGACCGCTGTGTAAGCCAAGAGCGACAGCGTGACCGCCGAGCCTGTCAGAGACGGCGACACCGAGGCTGCCGTGCGCAAGAGCCCATAGATTGTCCACGGCTGCCGACCGACCTCGGTCACGAACCATCCCGCGACGACCGCGATAAAGCCTAGCGGAAGCGCACACTGACATGCCACCAGATAGAGTTGCGTGTCATAAAGACGCCCGCGCCACCGCAACCAGCCACCCAGAACCACGAGCGCAAGCATCGCAACAGCGCATCCGACCATTGCGCGGAAGGCGAAGAAGGGGATCGCGACCGGTGGACGCTGATCGGCGGGAAAGTCCTTCAGACCTTTCACCTCGCCATTGAGGTCGTGGGTCAGGATCAGGCTTCCGAGCACAGGAATTTCGACCGCGAACTTGTTTTGCTCGGCCTTATCGTCCGGAATTGCAAAAAGGGTCAGAGGCACGGCCTTGCCGGTTTCCCAACGGGCTTCAATAGCCGCGAGTTTTGCAGGCTGATATTTGCGGGTGTTAAGGCCGTGCATATCACCGACCACCATCTGCAGCGGCACCAGTGCAGTTAGAAACCACAGCGCCATCGACATCATGATGCGCGCTTCCTGTGGGGATCGATTACGCCGCAACAGGTAGGCGCCGACGCCGAGAACGACGAACCCGGTCGTCGTGAAAAATGCGATAGCCGTATGCGCGAGCCGGTAGGGAAATGACGGATTGAAAATCACCTCGATCCAGTCTTTCGGAACGAACTGGCCATTGATGATCTCGTAGCCGGCGGGCGTCTGCATCCAGCTATTGGCGGACAAGATCCAGAATGTCGAAAACAAGGTTCCGATCGCCACCATGAGAGCTGCGAAGAAATGCGCCCACGGTGGAACCCGCGTGCGCCCGAAAAGAAGGACACCGAGAAAACCGGCTTCCAGGAAGAAAGCCGTCAGCCCCTCATATGCAAACAGCGGCGAAAGCACGTTGCCCGCTGCCGAGGCATAGCGGCTCCAGTTGGTGCCGAACTGAAACGGCATGATTAGGCCTGTCACGACTCCCATGCCGAATGCAATGGCAAAGATCTTGGTCCAGAATATCGAGATTCTGACGTAGATCTCGCGTCCGGTCGCGAGACTGAGGCCCTCGACGACAGCGATGAAGGAAGCAGCTCCGACGGTGAACGCAGGCATCAGGATGTGCCACGCGATCACCCAGGCACCGGCTTGACGAAATGTACCGAACAGCTGATTGACCTTGGAGGAACGCGATACTCCCCTTCAAATCTTAGTTGGAACGTTCAAGGCTGTTGCCCGAGCTGAAATGATCGCGCCGAGTTTCAACGCGGCCTTGACGCAAATCGAGAAGAGATCGATTCATGGGCGCTTGCGATCTGCTAAATCACCAAAGGATTCTTGACGTGTCGACCGGAGAAGACCCTGCAGACTTGGCGCGAAGCCGAGCGTCAGAGCTGACAAAGCGGAACCAAGCCGAAGAGGCGCAGGAGCAAATTGCAGGTTCGGCCATCACCCGGGGGTAGGTGTAGGTGAGCGACCAGCGCAATAACTGGTCTTTCGCAACGATGCCTTTCAAACACAATGCTGCCCGCCGTCACCGCATTGGAGGATGAAGTTCGGGGTGACGAACTGGCGGGAATACGAGGCAGGCCTTTGCCGGCGTGGCAGCCTGACGCTATGGATGATCGCGGAGGCCTTATCGCAGTGGCAAGCGCCGAAGCGCACGACGCGCGGTGGCCAGCCGCGCTACTTCGACCTGGCGATCGAGACCGCTCTGACGCTGGGCGTAGTGTTCGGCCTGCGGCTGCGTCAGACGGAGGGCTTGCTGACATCCGTGCTGCAACTGATGGGATTGGACCTAGCCGTCCCCGATCACACCACACTTAGCCGCCGGGCACGCACATGGCGATTGCCTGATAGCCGACAAGGCTGCTCCGTTTCAGCGGAAGGGCCTGTTCACGTCCTTACGACAGCACTGGACTTGAGATTTACGGCGCTGGCCAATGGCTGGAGGAAAAGCATGGCGCCAGATCGCGTTGGAGATGGCGCAAATTGCATCTGGCACTGGATGCCGACAGCGGCGAGATCATCGCGTATGTCATGACCGATCAGGATACTGGCGATGCCTCGCAGGTGGAGCCGCTGCTAGACCAGATCGAAGCCCCAATCGGCCAGTTCACCGCCAATGGCGCCTATGACGGTAACCCGACCTACGCCGCCATCACCAGGCACAGCTGCGATGCTGCCGTTGTCATTCCGCCGCGCTCCAACGCGGTCGACCGCTCGGATACCGAGACCGCCTGCCAGCGCGATCGGCATATCGCGGCGATCAACACGGACGGGCGAATGAAATGGCAAGCTACGACCGGCTATGGCAAAGCGTTCTCTCGTCGAGACCACAATCGGTCGCTACCAATCGATCTTCGGACGCCGCTCACATGCGCGATCATATCGAGCGCAACAGGCCGAGATCGCCATCGGCTGCGCCGTCCTTAATCGTGTGCTCGAGTGCACACGCCCGAAATCCGTTCGGCGCATTGTAACCACCTCATAGACGACGGCATCAAGATCAGAGCCTGTCAGATTTTCGATCGCTGCACCAACGCCGATCGAAGTCCGAAAAAGAAACTGTTCCCACGGCTACGTAGACGAAGGGCCAGGAATGCAGCCTGGCCGCGCCGAAGCACCGCCGATCAATCCGAAGAAGCTCGTCTCGAGCTCGGCGCGAACTCTTTGCAAGAGCGTTCCGTTCTCGTCGTCCTTGCCGTCACGGAGCGTGATGGTTGTGGTCAAGCCGGACACCAGTGGGACACCAGGAGGCACATTGTCGATCGCGATCCTGACCGGCACTCTCTGCGCCAAGCGTACCCAGGTGTAGACCGGATCGACATTGGGCAGCCCCTGCGTGGCAGCTGTCGCATTGGAGACGCTGACGCCACGCGTTACTGTCGCGATGTGTCCCATAATGGGCGCCGAGTAGCCCATTAGCTTTGCCTCGGCACGGTCTCCCACGCACAGCCCTGCTAGCTTTGTTTCCTCGAAATAGCCGTCGACCCAATAGCTATCCGTATCGATGATCGAGACGTTCGTGGCGCCCGCATGCGCGTAATCGCCCTCTCGGAGCAGGAGATTGGTGATAATTCCATTTACTGGACTGCGCACCTCAGTGCGCTGCAAATTGATCTCCGCCTGTGCGACTTGCTCCTGAGCTGCGTCAACGGCAGCGTTCGCTTGAATCGCAGCCCCTTCGTAGATTTGTTTTTCCTCGACGCTGGTTGCCAGGTCTTGAGACAAGCGGCGGCGGCGCTCGAACTGCAATTCCTTCACGTCCCGATCGGCCGCCTTTTGTTGCAGGGCGGCTTTGTTGGTGCGTAGTGCGACCTCGAAATCGAACGGATCGATGACATACAAAAGGTCACCCTTGTGAACAAACTGGTTGTCGACGATTCGCAGTTCCTTGATTTGACCAGATACCTGAGGCGCGACACTCGCGACTTGAACTCGCACGCGCCCATCGCGCGTCCAGGGCGCGTAGTTATACACGTTCCAGGTCGTCAGTGCCGCGAACACCGCGACGATCGCGATGCCGATCGTCGCTAGTCTGCGCAATAGAAACCGCAGAGATCGCAAGGCGTCGCTTCGCCACCGCAATTGAGACTTTGCCGAGGACAAGGGGATCGGTCTATCCTGAGACGTTTGGGATGTTTTTTGTTCGATGCCGTCGAACTTTTGAGGCGACGATACCTTACCTGCGATTGGGGGGGTGCACGCGTCCGTCGTTTCGCCTTGTTGAATAACGTCATCACCAGCGATCGCTTCCATGGAGGCCTCCTCTAGAACAGTAACATCAAGAGACAAAGAATCGTCACGTAGAGGCTGAACTCAGCAACTGGGGAGGGGCCAAGGATCTTCGCAAATCCGACAAGATGAAGAATCGGGCGAAGGACGGCCACGACCACGAGAGCCGCCAGGAAATAGGTTACGAACGGCGCAACCAATACGCCTTCGATGACCAGCTCCGGAAAGGTGTGTGTCATCAGAGAGCCTTTCGAAAGGGTTCGACGGTGCTGCCGCGATCGATGATGTCGCTGGCTGTAATGAGTCGCGCAGCAACATCTGCCTCGACCGAGTCTTTCTGCGGAGTCTGTTCGCGCAACCCGTGTGCAATGGTGCGCAAGGTGGCCGTATCTCGCTTAGCAATCGCCTTGCGTGCTTCTTCCGCAAGTGATGCAAGTGGTCCATCGGCAAGCTGCATCAGCCTCGCATTGCAAAGCCGCACCATTGCCGATTGGTCGAAGCAAGAGAGCATTTCCGCAAGGGCGCGACTGTCCTGCGCTCCTCCAGCAGCGAGAAATTGCCCGATCCGCGAGGCGTCCCGGAACGTTGCTTCTTCGGGGGCTTCCCCATTCCGGTGGCCACGTTTGTGAAGCTCGCTGCGAGCCTCCGCCAGCAACCGCATCCTGCGCTTGTCGCCGGAGATGGGCGGAATCAGTGTTTGTGCCGCAAGCAGGAGCGCCGCGGCCGCGACAATGAACAGCGAGGTAAAGAGGAAGGCCTGGGGATTGTAGGTCTGCGGATTGCTCGGCGCGAGGATGATTATGATGAAAAGCAGATTGACGCGACCAAGGGACGACCAAAGAAGTCTTTTGGAGGTCATGAGGAGTGCTGAGCCGATCATAAAAGGAGCAAGACCGATAGCCAGCAGAGGAAAGGCGTCGGCGCCATTGAGGATGATGAATTCGAGTAGGCCGGTCAGGACAGCCGCGATCGGCGTACCAACAAGCGTGATGGTGGTGAAGCCGCGCGGGTTCGGTGTTGTGGCCCCCAATCCGGTAATCAGCGCGACGAAAGAGAGTGAAACGCTCGCAGCAGGCCACCCGGCCCAAATGTAGAACGCCGAAGCGATCGCAAACCATGCGACGGCGCGGACACCACTTTCGGCCGCGGTTCTATAGGATCGATACAAGGGGGTCCGCCAAATCCGCAGTGGCCATCTCGCCGACCTCAGGGCTAATAGATCCTGGCGAACCTCGTCATCCCGGTGCAGCAATTCTCTGGCTGCCCATGCCGAAGCTTCGGTCGCAACGTCACGTACACGTTTCTGTCCCGCCACAAGTTCCGGCAGCCCCTGCACCGCCAAGGCGGAACGGTCCGCTCGCTCGAGTGCAGCTCTTGCCTGATCGCAAGCCGTGTTGTCGACATCAACCGGACCGCTGTTCAAGATCCGGGCTACCTGCAATTCAGCAACCAAGCCGACCGCCGCGGTGCGGGCGGCAGCGCTCCTGACGGAGCCGCTGCTCGACTCCAAGGCTACGCTTGCGATCTCTGGCCGGAGCGTCACGATTTCCTGTAGTAGCGTCAGGAATGCAGTCGAGTTGCCTGGTTCGCCTTGGAAGGCCGCGCTTGCATATTCGTGAACGCGGCGATGAATCGTCGCTAGCTGCGCGAGCAGGCGCGGTTGACGATCAGCGGCAAACATCAGTGCATTTACCACTGCTATCGACAGAATGCCGACCGCGATCGCGGCGCCACGCGCCATGGCGGATTCAAACACGTGCTGCGGGTTGTCGATCTGCTGCGTCGCAATAAGTGCAACAGTGTAGCCGGACAGCACTGCTGCGTAAGCCCGGTAACCGTCCAGAAGCTTGGCTGCAAAGACACAAATTCCCAGCCACACTGCAAACGCCGCGAGGATCAGATCTCTCTCCTGCGAGAAGAGCCCGGTGATTGCGATTGATGCTGCCACACCCACAATTGTGCCGAGCAATCGAAAGCCGGCCTTGTCCAGCGCCTGACCGCGGGTCGGTTCGGCAAGAATTCCGACAGTAACCGCTGCCGAGGCCGGCGCTTCAAGCTGCAGCCAAAAGCTTACGAACAAGGCCAGGATCATGGCCAGCCAAACGCGGATGGCGAAGGACCACGAACTACCGGAATCGTCGCTACGGTACGGCGGCTCTGCTATCGTCGCTACCAACGTAATCGCTCCTCGAAATTTGCCGAAGCTTTGCCACCAGAACTCACCTCTTATCTCCCGACACCTCGACTGGGGCGACGAAGCAACAGCCACGTCCGGGGATGTTGACGATGAATCGATTCACGTTCTGGCCGTCACGCAGCGCGCGACGTAGCGCAGACATCTGGACCGTGAGGTTGGAGGGGTCGACACATAGATTAGGCCAAACGCGAGCGGTCAAGGCCCGGTTTCTGACCAGCACGCCGCGCCGTTCAAGCAAAGAAATGAGGATCTCCAGGGCACGGCTTCCGAGAGGCACCAAGTCAGGCATCAGGATGTGCCAGCCGATCACCCAGGCAACCGGCTTGACGAAATGTACCGAACAGCTGATTGACCTTGGAGGAACGCGATACTCCCCTTCAAATCTTAGTTGGAACGTTCAAGGCTGTTGCCCGAGCTTTAACTGACCGCGCCGAGTTTCAACGCGGCCTTGACGCCATAGAAGGATAGAGTCGTCCAATCCAGGAACATCAGCGACAGGTCAGTGAAGAGGTCGCGGCGCCGGTCATGGCCGCGCCTCCGCTAGGCTCGCAGTACGGACATTCACGACGGGTGCCGCCCGCTCTCGTCATTGAGAACTGTCCGAATTTATCTGCCTCAGTTTGGATATTGTGCCCGCGATCACCGGCGTCACCCGCGCCATATTGCTTCGCCAAATCGTCCATGGTTTGCGATGACGCTCTGCTGGGTTGACCCTTACGTATCCTTGTAGCCCAGCCGCTCCCTCAGTCGCGGAATCGAAAAATCTAAAAAGGCCCGCAATTTCAGCGGAACCTGGCGTTCGCTCGCGTAGACCAAGCTGACCGGCATGGGTGACGGCTCATACGCCTCCAGCAGCGTCACCACCGATCGCGATTTCACCAAATCATCGACCAGGTACGACAGTACGCGGGCGATTCCGGCGCCGTCGGCCGCGGCGGCAACTGCTGCCTCGCCCAAATCCACGGAGAGGCGAGACGGGACCTGAATCCTCTGCGTGGTCCCTTCGGTAGTGAACTCCCAATTGTATGAAATCGCATGGCCCTCATGGACCACACAGTCGTGCGCCACAAGATCAGCAGGCTTCTTGGGCACGCCTCGCCGCTCAATGTAGGCGGGGCTGGCGCACACGACCTTGCGAATCAACCCAACACGCGTCGCGATCAGGCTGCTGTCGGGCAGTTCGCCGATGCGGACGGCAAGGTCGACGTGCTCTTCCACTAAGTTCACGTATCGGTCTGTTAGCTGCAGCCGCATCTGGACCTCCGGAAAGGCACGCAAAAATTCCGTGACAATCGGTAGAACATGGCATCGGCCCATGACCGCGGGCGCGCTGACGATCAGTTCGCCCTGAGGCGCCCGGTATTCCCCCGAAGCCGTGCGCTCGATTTCGGTGATCTCTTCGATGATCCGACGGCAGGAGGCGACGTAGCTGCGCCCGGCGTCCGTCAAAACCAGTTTCCGGTTACCCCGGAAGAGCAGGCGGACGTTCAAATGCTCCTCCAGCTCCGACACCCGCCGGCTGACGGTCGCGAGAGGGATACGGAGATGCCGGCTAGCCGCTGAGAGACTTCCAGTATCCACTGCGGCCACTAGGATGATCATTGCATCAAGGCGATCCATAGCTTCTCACCAATGAAAGGATAATTCCCAAATTTACCAGCTACTATCTAAGTTTGGAAGGGAATATATCGTCGGTCAACGCGATCCGCGGCTACCGAACAGCGAGCAGTCCGATGAAGGCCATCCAGTACCGATCTTACGGCGACTACAGCGAAAACCGGCTGGTCGAGCTGCCGCGCCCGCAACTCCTGGAGGGCGAGGTTCTCGTCCAGATGCGCACAGTCGGCATCAATCCATTGGATAACACATTCCGTTCGGGGCACATCTACCTAGCCACGCCCCAGAATCTGCCGCGAATCGGCGGTCAGACCGGTGCGGGCGCCGTCGTGGAAACTAAGAGTGAAGCGTTCAAGGTCGGCGATCGCGTGTTCGTCCGGGCATCGGGTTTCGGCTTGGTCGCCGATGGCACCTGGCGCGAGTTCGTTCCTGTACCGGCGGCGACCCTTTCACGCATCCCTGATGCCGTCGATGACGATTACGCCGCGGCCTATCTCGCCGGTGCCGGATATCTGACGGGCTATCTGGCGCTCACGGAACTCGCGAGCTTCAAGCCCGGGCAGGCCGTGCTGGCGCCTGCCATCGGCAGCGCCGTGGGCATGGAGACCGTGCAGGTCGCACGCCGCCTTGGCGCGTCGTTGGTGATTTCCACTGCGGGTAATACGCAGAAGGCCAAACGGGCTCGTGCGGACGGGTATGAACATGTCATCGACCTCTCTACGGAGAGCCTCAAGGACGGCGTCCTGCGCATCACCGATGGCAGGGGCGTAGATGTCGTCGTCGACGGCGTCAGCGGAAGGGTGACCGGTCAAGCGCTGGCGTCGCTTGCCTTTGGCGGCACAGTGGTCATCGCCGGTTATGCCGGGGGACGCGATGCGGAAGTCAACGTCACCGACATTATCTGGAAGGCTGCGACAGTCCGCGGGTTCACCTTTCGACTCTTCGCCCCGGAGACGGTGGCGGCAGCCAATGCGGCGCTGCTTGCTTACCTGGAGGAAGGCAGGCTGCAGCCCACAATCAGCAAAGTCTTCCCCATGTCCGAGGCGGCCGAAGCAGTCCGCTACTTGATCGAGGACCGTCCCTTCGGGCGAGTGCTCATGCACGCGCAACACTAGGAGCTGTGGATACTTATCTGAGCCATCGAACGGTCGCGGCGATGGTGACGACCATTGGAATATTCCAGTCGCGACAATTTTGGCCCAAGTCACCGTACTGCCATTGTCTAACATCCAATGGCGGCACCAACAGTCATGCCGGATCTCTCGGAGTTAAATAATGTCTCTCATCAAAGCTCTCATTCTTGGTGCAAGCATCACGTTCGCCGCGGCAAATGCTCATGCGGACGAACCCACGCAAATCGAAAAGAACAAATCGATCGTCGTCACCTTCTATAACAAGGCGCTAAACGACAAGGACGCCGAAGCAGCGATCGCCTTGATGGGGCCGACCTACACGCAGCACAATGCCAATATCCCAGATGGTAAGGAAGGATTCCGCCAATTCTTCGCTGCTTTTAACCAAAAGTACCCACAGTCGCATAGCAGCATCGTGCGCGTATTCGCCGACGGTGATTACGTTATCTTGCACGTCCATTTGGTAAGAGAACCAGGTACGCGAGGGGAGGCCGTAATGGATATTTTCCGCTTGGATAAAGGCAAGATCGTCGAACACTGGGACGTTCTGCAGCCCATCCCGGAGAACATCGCTCACTCGAACACCATGTTCTGAACAAAAAGTATAAACGTTCAAATCTTTCCTGGCCGCGAGTTACTCCGACTGGGAGGGGTGTCGGCCATCAATCTCAACCCAAGGCTCTAATGGGCCATCATACTCAACCTAAGGAAGGTTCACATGTCGGATACGTCACAAATCACTCTCATCCGGAAGTTGTACGACGCCATGGGAGACGTGAATGTTTTCAAATCACTCCTGGCCGATGACGCCGAGTGGGATATTGCCGAAGGATTCCCCAACGGGGGCGTCTATCGGGGTATCGACACGGTTATCAATGATTTCTTCCCATTCTTGGCCGACTTCGACGAGTTCTACGCGAAAGGGGACGAGTACTTCGAGTCGGGCGATCACGTAATCGTTCTCGGACACTATTTCGGCCTTACGAAGCGGGGGCGGAGGGTCCAATCCCGATTCGCCCATATCTGGACGATCCGGGACGGCAAGATCAGGCGCCTGCAGCAGACCGCCGACACTCTTCTCATCGCACAAGCTCTGGGAAAATGACGGGAGCGCCACGAATGGAACGAGTACAGCTGAACGGTGCGGACGTCGAGTATGATGTCCGTGGGTCCGGGGCACCGGTGGTATTTGTCCACGGAGCGGTTCTGTCGGATGGGTTCGTGCCGGTGATCGAGCAGGCCGGAATCGTGGAGAATTTTCAGATCGTCCATTACCGGCGTCGCGGCTACGCCGGTAGCTCACGCGCTCCGGCGGGGATGACGATGCAAGGGTGGGCGGGTGACTGCGTCGCGCTGTTGAATCACCTGGGCATTGCGTCGGCGCACGTGGCCGGGCATTCCTTTGGCGCAGGCGTCGCATTGCAGATGGCGATCGATGCCCCGGGCAGAGTGCGGAAGCTGGCATTGCTGGAACCGCCGCTCCTGACGTTGGTGCCGTCCGGCGGGGCGTTCACGGAATGGGCGGCATCTGTCCTCGAGATCTACAACTCGGGAGACAAAAACGCGGCCACGGACACCTGCCTGGCAGGCGCGTTCGGACAAGACTACCGGCGATTCACCGACCGCGCCTTGCCTGCGGGTGCATTCGACCGCGCGGTATCCGAGATCGACACGTACTTTCAGGTCGAACTCGGAGCCATGCAACACTGGAATATCTCAACCGAAAGCCTGAAAGATCTTCGACACCCGGTGCTGTCGGTGCGCGGTAGCGATACATTGCCGGTATTTTCTGAGGGCGCCGATCTACTGCAGCAGTGGATCCCAAAAATCGAGAAAGTGTTGATACCGGGGGCGAACCACGACTTGCCGGGCAGGAATCCCGCCGCCGTCGCCACCACTCTCGTCGAGTTCTTCACCAAGAATGAATAGGATCTGTGGCGACACTTCAGATACCCGTTCGCGAATGGTTCGGTGGAAGTTTCTCCCGCCTCTCCCGCTTTGCAAAGCGTCGATCCGTCGCGATGAACCGCTCCACCATTGGAACAATTAGCCGGACGGGATCGGCAGCAGTCTGTCCTGACTCTCTGGCGAGTATCTCGGCATAAGCAACAAGATCACGGTGGAGCGCCGCCGTGATCTTTACCGGCTTCTCGTCGGCGATCGGGCCGAGTTTCAGCTTGGTCACGTCAGCCTTCGTAGGGGTCGAGGACGAGGTCGTGGGTCACGACGACACAGACCGGAAAGCCGGGCCTGATCGTCAGCGTCGGCGCGATATTGAGCCCACAGAGTGAAATGGAGCAAGGTCATGGACACAATCAACCCAATGCTTCGTGGCACTGGCTCTCGCTCCGAGGGCGATCCGATTCAATATATGCCGGATTCTGAAATGTTTTCTTCTCGTCTCGAGGGGCGATGTCTCCTTCCCAATCTTGCGAAGCTTCTTGAACGTGTTCACGAAGAGCTGGACTCCAATCGCGAGTTCGCGAAGTCTCTCTTGACTCGGGCTGTATCACTTCTGCACGTGGAAATCGACCGCCATGCTCTGCCGGCGACGACATTCAAGTCCGGTGGGCTTACAGGCTGGCAGACGCGACGGGTTCTTGCTTACATAGAAGAACAGTTGGATCAACCTGTTCACGTCAATGAATTGGCTGCCATCGCAAAACTAAGTAGGACCTATTTTTCCAGGGCATTCAAGCGCACTTTCGACATGACGCCACATGCTTACCTCATGCGTCGCCGCCTGGAGAGGGCCGAAACACTCATGATCACGAGCGATATCATACTTGTCGAGATTGCTTTACGCTGTGGCTTCTCGGATCAGGCCCATCTCTCCAGGCTTTTCGGCCGCGAATATGGCCAAAGCCCGGCTGCGTGGCGCCGGGAACGCACGGAGAGTTCGGGACAAAAGGCCACAGGCGGGCATGGGAAGCTCAGTCCCGACGATGACGGCGCCTGTTGAATGACTTCCGGGTCTCAAAGATCAGAGCACGACCGAGCGTAGCGATTCAAAAGGGGTCAAGACGACGTTCACAACCCATCAATTTGCTCCCTCACTCCCTCCGGGATCAGGCGCGAGCTTCGTTCGTCTGTGAAATACGACCAGAGCCACTGGCGCTGCACGCGCAGGCGATTCTGCACCTGCGGCAGGGAGAGTATGTGAATGAACGCCCACACCAGCCATGTCAGAAAGCCGCTTGTGCGCACCGCCCCTCGCTCAAGCACCGCGTAATTTTTGCCGACAACAGCCATGTTGCCCTTATCGAAATAGTGGAACGCGCGTTCGACCTTTCGCCCCTTCATCTCTGACGCGATCAGCTGTCCAACGTACGCCCCCTGCTGAATGGCAGCCTGCGCCACCCCGGGTACCGGATGTTCATTTTGCACGACGGATGCCGCGTCACCGACGACGAATACTCCGGGCGCGTCCGCGACTTTCAGGAACGGATCAACGAGCGCTCGCCCCGCGTGATCGGTTTTCGTGCCGAACATCTTTAGAATGGGCGAGGCCGCAACTCCCGCGGTCCACAGCACCGTCGCGCTCCGAATCCTGCTGCCGCCGGCAACCACGCCCTCGTTGTCGACGGTCTCGACCCTAACATCCGTCACCACCTCTACGCCAAGCGTCTCGAGACGCTTCGTGACCTTGCGCGACACCGACTCGGCAAACGTCGGTAGAACACGCTTGGCCCCTTCAAGCAGAATGATGCGGGCCTTTCCTGGATCAATGCGACGGAAATTGCCCCGCAGCGTGACCCTTGCCATCTGCGCCAGGGACGCCGCAAGCTCGACGCCAGTTGGACCTGCACCGACCAGCACGAACGTCGTCTGCCGTGTGCGTTCGTCCTCGTCCTCGGTCGTTTCAGCCAATTCGAACGCACCCAGGATTTTGGCGCGGATTGTCTCAGCATCGATGAGCGTCTTGAGACCCGGTGCATATCGCGCAAACTCATCGTGACCAAAGTAGCTCGGGTGCATGCCGATTGCGACCACCAGATAGTCGAACGTGATCTTGCGGGTGTACATACCTGGAGGGGACGCCTCGACTGTGCGTGAAGCAACATCGACGGCGGTGACCTCCGCCAGGATGACACTGAGGTTTGGCTGCTTCACTTCGAGCTGACGGATCGGCGCGGCGATGTCAGCGGGAGAGAGAACCGCCGTGGCAACCTGGTAGAGCAGCGGCTGAAATATATAGTGATTACGGCGGTCGATCAGAACGATTTCGGCACGCGCGTGGCGGAGCGCACGCGCGGCCGCGACTCCGGCAAAGCCGCCGCCAATGATGACGACTCGTGGCCTTTGCTGAGCATCGCGCGTAACCGCTCTCGCCCTCTGAGTGTCTTCAGACTCTCGCGATGGCTTGGTGGTTTTCGTAGCTCGGGCGAATGAAAAGGCATCCTCCATGATTAGCAACTCCTTGGATGACAGTGCTGCTTAACTGCACGGCGCCAAACCTAACTGAGGCGCTTTCGCACTTATTGGATGAGCGTTGCCACCTTGAAGAAAGCGACACGAAATGCGAGCCGCCGATATCACTGTCATCGGATCGGCGGCGACGATTGGTGCACAAGCCTTCAAATACGAGAAAAGCGCTCCAAACAATTTTCGGTCAGCGGGTCTATATCATCGTCACCAATTTCGATGCGACCACCGCGTCAGCGACCACCAATCAATTGCTGGAGACATCACATGCTCGCTTATCGCCTTTTGAAGCCTCAGCAGCCCCCCGAGCTTCAGGACATACCCAAACCGTCCCCGCAGTCAGGCCAGCTTTTGATCAAAGTTGGTGGTTGCGGACTCTGTCACACTGACATCGCGATAATGGGAAAAACCAAGGCGCAACTCGACGCATGGCATGCCAACTCCCCTCCCTTTACGTTGGGGCACGAGATTGCCGGCTGGGTTGAACAGATCGGTTCAGGAGTTGTTGGATTCAGGACCGGTGAGCCGGTGGCAGTGGTGCCGTTATGGGGCAGCTGCGGTCGTTGTGCGCCGTGCCGTAGTGGCAACGAGCACATCTGCCAGCACATGGCAGGCGAGTTTGGCGCCGGGCTTGGATTTGATGGCGGCCTTGCAGAATACATTGTGGTGCCGGCGCGCTTCGCTGTGCATATGGGTGAACTCGACCCAGTACTCGCTGCGCCCCTGACAGATGCGGGCCTGACAACCTACACCGCGATCAAGCCGGCGTTGCCGATGCTGATCCCAGGAAGCACGGCCGTGGTGATTGGAATTGGTGGACTAGGGCTGCTGGCTGTTCAATTCCTTCGCAATCTGTGCGCTGCGCGAGTGATCGCGGTGGATAGCAACGAAGCGCATCTGAAGCTCGCGCAAGAGCACGGCGCCGACAACATGCTTCGGAGTGACGGCACGACGGCCGAACAAATACGAGACATCACTTCAGGCGCCGGTGCGACCTTCGTTCTCGACTGTGTCGGTGCCGAGGCCACTCTGAAAACCGGCGTGGCCGCATTGGCCAGCCAAGGACGGCTAACCCTCGTCGGCGCCGCGCAGGGCACTACACCGTTTGGGTTGCACACAATGCCCCCGAGCGCACAGCTCTCGACCAGCTTCAATGGCGGCACGACCAACCTTCTTGAAGTCTTGGAGCTTGCGCGCCTCAAACGGATTCAGGTGATCGAGGAATGCTATCCGCTGAGCCGTGTTGTAGAGGCCTACAAGGACCTCGAGGCGGGAAAACTCAAAGGTCGTGCAGTGTGCATCCCGCCAGGAGCGTCAGCGAGCGCCCAATAACGAAGCGATTTTGAGGTTACTGAACCAGAAGGACCCATGCCGATGAACCAAGCTGCAAAAAGAACTTCATCGATCGCGGCAGAACCCAAGGTTGTCTCCGCAATTCGCGAATTGTTTAAATCCTATGGCCCCACTTTTGTCGATTTGGCTAACGGAAAGCGATCGGACGTCAGCGCGTTGCTCAATTTCTATGGTGCGCCGCTCAGGTTCATCGGTTCCGACTTTCACATGGTTATGAAGGACGACGATGAGATAACTGGCAAAGACGGCATCGGCGGCGAACTCGCTCGATTGCACAAAGTTCATTTCGCGGAATCAGAACTAGATAAGTGCGACATCAATGTTCTCAACCCGAGAGCGGCGCTCGTCAATGCCACGTGGTTGCGTCGCGATAGCGCTGGAGCGCTTATGGAGCGGTTTCAAGTGGTTTACCTCGTGGCGCAGACACAAGATGGATGGCGTATCACATCGGCTATTAATGCGACGGCGTGAGCCGCATGTCTCCTCGATATGGCGTTTTACAGCGCAGCAACCCAATCGGAATCGGAAACTAAATCATGACGCCAATGCCAAACGTATCTGTGTTGGAGGTAGACGACATACAGGCGACGGTCCTGCGTCCGCGGCCGCATCCGTACATGGGGCAATACATTTTGCTTCGTATAGACGATGCTGCGCAAGGTCGTGAAATGCTACGCCGCATCATTCCCCATGTTGCGCCGGCCGTTGATTGGTGGACTCCGACTCTTCCTGGATGGATGGGTATTGCTTTCTCCTATCACGGTCTCAAAGCGCTCGGCGTTCCTCAAGAGTTCCTGGACAGCTTTCCACGGGAATTCCGCGAAGGCATGGCGGCTCGAGCACCCATTCTGAATGACGTTGGCGAAAATGCTCCGGAGAACTGGGAGTATCCATTCGGCAATGCAGACATGCACATCGCATTGGCGATCTACGCCAAAGACGATGAAAGCCTGGCGGCGGTTTTAGAGTGGGCGCGGCAAAGTCACCACGAGCTACCGCAAATTACCGTCGTCTATCGGATGGATTTCAGTGAGCTTCCTGAAGGACGCAATCATTTCGGATTCAGGGACGGACTCCACAATCCAAGCGTCGAAGGCAGCGGCGTTCCAGTCCATCCCGGCTACGGATCGCCCATCAAGGCCGGCGAATTCGTCATGGGCTATCCGGATGAACGAGGCGAGATAACAGCGAGTCCAGAACCGGAAATTTTACGGCGCAATGGCACCTTCCTCGCCTTCCGTAAATTCCACATGCACGTCGCTGCGTTCCGGAAATACCTGCGCGAGCAAGCCTCAACACCAGAAGAGGAAGAGTTGATCGCTGCGAAGATGATCGGCAGATGGCGAAGCGGTGCACCCCTAGTGCTCGCCCCCGAGCTCGACGATCCTGAGTTGGGTGCCGATGCCGACCGCAACAATGCTTTTAGCTACGAAAGCGACATGAGTGGGCTAAAGTGTCCATTCAGCTCGCACATTCGCCGCGTCCACCCGCGGGATGCTTTGGACCATGATCTCGTGGCGACCAATTTGCATCACTTTCTGCGGCGGGGCACGAACTACGGCCCATCTTTGCCTAAAGGCATCATGGAGGACGACGGTGCGGAGCGTGGTGGCGTTTTCCTGCTGATAGGTGCGCATTTGAAGCAGCAATTCGAATTCGTGCAATCACAATGGATGACCGATGGCAACTTTATCGGTCATGGAACTGAGCAAGATCCGGTGGTGGGAAACAATGCTGGCAATGGGATTTTCACAATCCCCAAACGCCCCGTCCGCCGCCGACTTCATCGTCTGCCTCAGTTCGTATCCGTGCGCGGGGGTGAATATTGCTTCATGCCGGGTCTGCGAGCCTTGAAATGGATGGCAGGTGTGGAGGCCGAAACGGCCAGAAAACACGCATAGCAAAATCAATCTGAGAGGCAGACCCTACAATCACTGCGACAAGCGACACACCAGAGTCAACAACGCAACCCTCAACAAGAAAGAAACAAAGATGACGACGATTGAGAAAGCCACGACCCGACCTGGCGCAAAGGCAGGGCAATCTAACGAGTTCACACTGATCACTCCCCTTAAGCCAGGAGGCGCGGAACGGATGCGCAAGCTGCTGGCCGCTGGATTCACGGGTGACCGCCAGAAGAACACCGACCGCATCGGCACGGTCCACGACCTACGGTTTGTGATTTTCGACGACGACACCCGCGTCCTATTTGCTTCCACATATGATGGAGACTGGGATTCATACATGGATGATTTCGCCACGATCATCCCAGACGAGCTTGACCTGCTCTTTCATGAATGTGAGGGCTACCCCGGCGCGCGCAATCCCACCTTCAAGAATTGGCTTGTCAGCAGCCAAGTCGAGGCACTCGCCTTTTACAGCGCCTATCCGGACGCCTCGGTGAGGGATGTGTGGAAGGCTTTAAAGACCAAAAAGGCTTTAGACGCTCTGCTCGATGAGGCGGCGTAGCTTTCAAAAATGTCACGGCATGGCCGAAAAGAGCCACAGCACGGACGGTTGGAGGAGAAAATGGTTCACAGCCAATATCGGATATCGACGAAACTCGTAGAGGAGCTCCACCAGGTTTTCGGTGGTTTTCATCCCGGCTATCGCGATGTGCATGCGAATGGCCGATACTACGCGGGCACGTTTAGGGCCACACCCGAGGCCAAAAATCTCAGTCGAGCGGTTCATCTACAAGGGGACCCGGTGCCAGTCACCGTCCGACACTCGAACAGTCGATCGGGAAATCCAATGGGGCCAGCGACGACTGCATCGATGGCGGTAAGGTTTTATCTTCCAGACGGCACGACTACAGACTTGGTTTCTTTGCCAATTTCGCTTTTTTTTGCGCGAACTCCCGAAGAAACTCTTGGTTTTTTGCAGGCCGTCCGACCCGATCCTGCGACCGGTCAGCCAGATCCAGACAAGGTCACGCTATTCCTGGAGTCTCGTCCATGGATCGCGCACGCGGTCCAGCTTGCGAAGGGTTTGTCTGCAACTGTCAGCTTCGCTCAGACGGCGTTTCATATGCTGCATGCGTTTCGCTTCGTTAACGAGGATGGTCATGCAACGTATGCTCGCTACCACTGGGAGCCGGAGGCCGGGGTTGCGGGGCAAACCTTAGAAGAATTGCAGAAGCAACCGCCATCACATCTTTTTGACGAATACGAGTTGCGACTGCAGAAAGCGCCGGTGGTATTCAACCTTGTTCTGCAGCTCGCAGGAGACGGCGACAAGCTAGATGATCCGAACGCGCCTTGGCCGGACGATCGTCGGCGAGTTCATATCGGGCGGCTCGAGATCACCCGACCGACGACCAACGAAGAGATCGGCGATTCAGTAATGATGCACGATCCCACCCGCCTCACGGACGGCATTGAGCCCACCGACGATCCGATTCTTGCCGCCCGGCGCGGCATCTATGAGGTCTCGGTCGCCTATCGCACCGGCGGCTGGAAAGGGCGTCAGGCTGCGCTGGAACTCGGAGGATGTCCGTTCTTGGGCAATGCAAAGTAAGAACGGCAAATCTTGAGAACCAGAGCAGCACAATGGCAACAACAGCCAAGAGTATTCCGTGGACGTAGTGTTTCTGGATCGGCGATATTGCGCGTGATGTCAGGCAACGAGGATCGAGACAACCCATGGCCTATGATCAGTATTTTTCAGCGGCACTTGCAAAGCTGCGAGACGAACAGCGCTATCGGGTTTTCATTGAGCTCGAACGGATTGCCGGACGGTTTCCACGGGCGATTTGGCATTCGGGAGACGGCCCACGAGAGGTCGTGATCTGGTGCTCGAACGACTATCTCGGCATGGGCCGGCATCCCGATGTGATTGAGGCCATGGTCACGGCGGCTCGGCGCATGGGCACCGGGGCGGGTGGGACGCGCAATATTTCCGGCACCAACCATCCACTGGTCGAATTGGAGCGCGAACTTGCCGATCTGCATGGCAAGGAAGCGGCGCTGGTCTTTACCTCGGGATACGTGTCCAACGAGACCGGCATCGCGACAATCGCCAAGCTGCTTCCGAACTGCGTGATCCTGTCGGACGCGTCGAACCACAATTCGATGATCGAGGGCGTGCGGCGTGCCGGCGTGGAAAAGAAGATCTGGCGCCACAATGACATCGGTCATCTGGAAGAATTGCTGGCGGCAGAGGCACCCGAGCGACCTAAGCTGATCGTGTTCGAGGCTCTCTACTCGATGGATGGCGACCTAGCGCCGGTGAACCGCATCTGCGACCTTGCGGAGCGCTATGGCGCGATGACCTACATCGACGAAGTGCATTCTGCCGGTATGTACGGCTTGCGTGGTGCTGGCATCGCAGCACGTGAAGGCGCACTGCACCGCATTGACGTCATCGAAGGCACTCTCGCGAAGGCATTCGGCTGTGTCGGCGGCTATATCGCGGCGAATGCCGATATCATCGATGCCGTACGCTCTTATGCGCCGGGATTCACTTTCACCACCGCGCTGCCGCCGGCGGTCTGCGCCGCCGCCACCGCGGCGATCCGGCACCTCAAGGCTTCGCAATGGGAGCGCGACCGCCATCAGGAACGGGCGGTGCGGGTAAAGTCCGCGCTCAACGCAGCGGGCCTGCCGGTAATGCATAGCGAGACGCACATTGTGCCGGTGATGGTGGGTGACCCGGAGAAGTGCAAGGAAGCGACCGATCTCCTGCTCGCCGAATACGGTATCTATGTCCAGCCGATCAACTATCCGACCGTCCCGCGCGGCACCGAACGGCTGCGCATCACGCCGACGCCTTTCCATGATGACGCGTTGATCGACGCGCTCGCCGAAGCGCTAGTCGAAGTCTGGGGGCGTCTCGGTTTGCCGCTGCAATACTACACGCTCGCGGCAGAGTGACTTGAAATTTCAATGCGAAGGCGCCTCTAGGTGGGCGGCTTGCTCGGAATCTTTCACGCAACAAGCTTCGGTATTTGCCGTTCGATCAATCGCAAGAACCGGGTGTCGCGAACCCGGGCAACGCTGATTACAGCGCGCCCTTCAGCAGACTGCCAGAGCTCGTCTGCGAACTCGATCGCAAACCGCGTCAGAATGTTATGACTTGCGAGTATGCGCAAGCTACCGCCGCTACGTTTTACGCATTGCCCGGCAGGCCGACGGATTGGCGCTCTCGCAGCGGGCGGGCGAGAACTTGGGAAGGTGGATCGAACGGGACCAAGCGTGATGTTAGGCCCGTGGGCCCAATCGGAACAAGTCGAAAACAAATGGGGGAAAGGCCCAACAAGTATTCAACAAAAACAAGGTGGATGGCGTGCCCTCCGGGCCCACCATTTCGTTTAAAATCAATAATTTAGACGCCGGATTTTCTTCGGGAGACATCCAAGGGGAACATTGGTTTGTTCAATCCGGCCTATCTCGTGAAGTCGCATGCGGTGTTTTCTATCTGCGTTGGCTCCTACCGAAGCAGCTACATCCACAGAAAAAAGCATCCACGCTCAAGCTTTCCCTACAGACCCGTGACCCACGAAAAGCATTGCGTTTGTCTCGTTACCTGAGCCAGATAGGCGAACGATTGAATGAGTATGGAATTGCATGCGGGATGCGGCACGAGGAACTAAGAAGCGTACTGACTGAGCATTTTCGCCAGTGGTTGGACGAAATGAAGAGCCAGATGAACGATACTGGCCCGCTAAGTGAGCTGGACAGACAGACTTTCGAGACCAGCAAGCGTGTCGCCAAGCATGCACGGAAAACAGATACTCCGCTCTCCCTCATCAAATCTGACGATGATCTCTTGGCCCGCTTTATCCAGAAGTACGACCTAGACATACAGGAAGGTAGTTCGGAATACGGTTGGCTTGACCGGGAAATGAAGCTCTCCTTCCATGGCTTCGCGAAGGCGGTTCTTGCCTACGACAAATCACTGCAGCGGTATGATTTCGAAAACGTGCTGGCTTCACCTGCTGGTGACATACGCCAGACCGCTAAAACTCCCGGTATGAGCATTGCCGAAGTTGCTGCCGCATACCCCGTTGCAAAATTTTTGAGCCGCGCCCGTTAAGTTGATTCGCCACCCAAGCGTTTGCGGGTGGCCATCTCCCTTCCAAGAGCTAACATCCGCAGCGATCGCCCAATCGGGTGAGTGTGCAGACCCGCCGATCCCGCCTCAGGGCGCCGGGGTCAACGCCTTGAGCTCCTTGCGAGCCGTGCCGAAGGTACCGAGCTGATAGACCGACGCTCCGTTCGGGGAGAATGTGAACGACGGAAATGGCTCCGCCAGCATCTTGTTTAGATAGGCTTCCGTTCCGACGCCGGTGGTCACGTGCGGATTGAAACGCTTGCCCGCCGCATCTGTGACGAAATTGCCGACGTACTCGATCAGGAATTTTTGAATGTCGCGTCCGCCATCATCGCTGAAAAACGCCGCCGGAGTGCCGGTCTTCACGGTATAGGGCTTAACGGCGGCGATGAGTTCATCCTGCAGCCGATGAAGGTCTTTGCTAGGTTCGACCACGATCCCCGCAAGGCCAACTGGCGGAGACGGAATGTAATAGTATTTGAAAGCCTTCAACTTCCATGCGGTTGGCTTTTCTTTGACCATGACCGCGTTCGCCGCGGCATACACTTTGTCGAGATCATCGGTGCGGACGAATTGCTGCAACATAGTAACGTGTGGGTGGTGCGTCTCATCCAGGGCAAAGCCTTTCGGAAAATTCTTGAGCAGACGGGCGTTGGCGTCCATGGCGTGTTGAACCATTGTCGCGTCCGGTTCGAGCGCGATGTCGATCGCTGTGACCTCCTGCGCTACGGCCGTTTGGGCAAACACGAGCATGACGGCTAACCAGAGGCTGCTGCCAATGCCAATTGCTGCTGTGCTACGCCTTATTGTAGGTCTCATGTCTTGTTCCTCCCTTGAGAGGCCATCACAGGGATGGCCGGCCCGCATAGACGGCGAGTCAATCCACTTGGCGGGCTAATGGGCCTGGCACCATCCCGAGGCCATTACCCAGGTTTCGCCTGCAAATGCCGGCAAATCATCCGCACCATCGAACGCTCAGTAGCAGACCGCAAACGGCGTATCGACACACGTATTGTCGTAGCGGTCGGCATAATACGGTTCTTGCGGGGATATCGCTGCACCGGTTACGCCGGGCAAGGCGCTGCGGTACCAGGCGCCGTGGTAGACGGGAGCGTGCCAGTAGTGCGCGCTACGCGAGGCAGTCGTCCGGTTGTCGTGACCTTCCGCAGCGCCGAAGCTCCCGCTCGCAACGCCGGTGTAGTCCGAGCGTCCGATACCGCCGCCGCCATATTCGCCGCCAAAATTATCGATGAAGACGGCGGCAGGGCCGCTCACGCCATGAAGGCTTCCCTCGAGAACAGAAACATCGAATGTGAGAGAGTTGCCGTCCAACTTCGGCGATCTCAGCGTGATCACGGCGTCGGCCACTTTGGAACCGTCGCCTCCGAGCACTGACACGGTGGCATTCGGCGGATTCTTGGCGAAATTGTCCTTTCCCTCATCCCACTGCATGATGAACTGCTCAGTTGCCACATGACCCGCCGCCCGCACCGGGCGATCGGCGAAGACAATCGAGCTCGCCGAGACCCCCGTCAACGTCAGCTTGTCGCTGGTCAGCGTCGCGCCTGCCGAATTAATGACCGCAAGCGACGGGACTGGCCCGGTCGGCGTGACCACGCCAATTGTCTTCTGCAGGGGAACATGCGGCTTTACATCCGCCTCCTGGGCGGACGCGCCAGCGGCGCAACAGAATGCGCTGGCTACCACAACAAGACAGGAGAGAGGTCTGACAAGCATTGCTGGTCTCCATTCTTTGAGCGGCCGAAACACCGCTGCCGTTGAAGCCTATATCCCGCGCGCCAACCGCGCAGGCAGGCACGCCGTCCGAGCCGCATGACTAGCATGGCGGATACGGATAGTAGCCACACCGGTAACCGTCGTTGTAGGAGTACGGATAGTAGGGGCGTGCGACCGCGGCGCCTGCGACGACCCCGGCAGCTACGCCTGCCGCCACCGGGGCACCGGCATACCAGGCGCCGTGGTAGATGGGGGCGTGCCAGTAGTTGTTGCCGTGCCAGGCGTATGTATTTCCGGTCCGGTCGTTATGGTACACGCTGGTGTCTCCGACGCGCCCATAGCTCCCGGCGAAGTCTCCGCGGTCGCGATTGAAGCCGCCACCGCCGAAATCGCGGCCGCCAAAACCACCACCAAAGCCGCCACCGCCGAAATCGCGGCCGCCAAAACCACCACCAAAGCCGCCACCGCCAAAATCGTGGCCGCCGAAACCACCTCCGCCAAAGCCGCCGCCACGATCGATGAAGAGGGCCGCGGGTCCGCTGGATCCGGCTAGGCTCCCCTCAAGGACCGAGACGTCGAAGGTCAGATTGCCGCCATCGAGCTTAGGTGTCTTCAGCACCACCACGGCATCCGCGACCTTCGAGCCATCGCCGCCGAGGACCGATATGGTAGCATTCGGCGGATCGTTGATGAAATTGTCCTTATCCTTGTCCCACTGCATGATGAACTGTTCGGTCGTCACATGACCCGCCGCCCGCACAGGACGATCGGCGAAGACGATCGAATTGGCCGAGACACCGGTCATGGTCAGCTTGTCATCCTGCAAGATAGCGCCCGCGGAGTTGAGAACGAAAAGTGATGGCACAGGTCCTGATGACTTGACCGTGCCGATCGACTTCTGCGGCTGTTCCTGCCCGACGACGATTGCCGTGCTGCCGAGGAATGCGGATGCGGCCGATAAACCAACCGCTAAGCAAATTGAAGCCTTCATGTGAGTGGTCCTCCCAGTGGGAACCGCATCGAGACCGGTTTCGGCCGGGATGCCGGATCGGACGCGTCGCTCGTTCCCGGTTCATTGTCCGCTGGCCACGCCATCCGCGAAGATGCGTTTCCAGTCGTTCTTCATGCTGATGACGAGCCAGCCGTCGGCTTTTGCCTCGTCGTAGAGTTTCTGCGAGAACGTGCCGATCTTCGAGTCGGGCAGGCCTTGGGCCGGCCCGTAGGCATATTCGCGCACGGCATCGTCATGGAGCAGCAGCAGGGCGAGCCGCGGCCCGTCGCCGGTCTTGGTGTATTCCAGCATCTGCTCGTCGCCGATCGAGTTGCCGAAGGCAATCAGCGGCCGCCGCCCGATCATCAGGTGAATGCCCTCGGGCTTGCCGGCATTGTTGTCATTGAGAAGGAGCTTCGGCTGCTTGGTCAGGGTCGGCTTGCCGTTCTTGTCGTGGCCGTAGGTCGTTCCGCCGACGGTTCCCACCACCTGCTCGGGCGGAATTCCATAGGTTCCTTCCGCATAGACGCGCACGAAATCCTGACCGCCGCCCGTGACGATGTAGGTCTTGTAGCCGTTGGCACGCAGGTATTTCAGCACCTCCTGCATCGGCTGATATGTGAGATCGGTGTAGGGATGCTTCCAGCGCGGATCCTTGGCGTCCGCCAGCCATTTTTTCACCTCGGCCGTGAACTGGTCGGTGGTCATGCCGGTGAGCGTCGCCGCCAGCAGCTTTTCCAGCTCCTTCATCGGCAGCTTGGCAATTGCCTCGCGGTCTCCCGTCAGCACCGTCTTGAAGGGCTCCACCTTCTTGAGTTCGGGCTTTGCGGCCACGAGCGCCGGAACCCGATCCAGGCAGTATATGACCTGGCTGTAGATGGGATGCTCTACCCATAGCGTGCCGTCCTGGTCGAAGGTGGCAATCCTTTGCTCCGCCGGCACGAAGGTGGACTTGTTCTGGTCGGTCGTCGCCTTCACGAAGTCGACGATTGCCTGCTTGTTCGTCGAGTCATTCCAGGACGGCAGCGGATCGGCCGAACTGTCCTGCGCTCGCAGCGGTGACAATGTGGCGAGCAATCCGAGACTTAGGGCCATCGCTGCGAACAGAACGTGGCGTGTCCCGGGTTGGCTATCGAGGTAGCGCATCGCAATTCTCCATCTTCACCGAAACGGCATGCCGACCCCAGTGGGGCGTCCTCTCTTACGCGACCGCAAGATGGTCGCTAATGGCTCTGGTAAGGAACGGATATCGTGCTTCGCATAAACACCGCTCCAATCAGAAACAGTGCAGGGCGGCCTTCGCTCGGCTACCCGAATGGTCCTCAACGCCAAACCCCAGCGCGGGCGGCCTTGGCAGACCGCCCGCATTGAGGATGGCGATCAGTTGCTCGGACCTTTTGCCGCCGCCTCAGCCTGCGCCATGCGCTGCTGCATCTCGGCCTTGACGGCGTCGAGATTGAAGCTGGCGCCTCGCTGCATCGGCGGAAAATCGATGAAGGTCTGGAGTTCCTTTCCGACCAACTGCTGGACAAATACGAAGCGCCAGAATTGATACTTGAACCAGTCGAAGTATTGCTGGCCGCCCTCTTTCGTTCCGTTGTTGGGCCAGCCGGTCCGCTCGAATGGATCGAGGCGCAGGTTGGTGATGTATGGCACGTCGGGATGGGTCTTTTCGCCAAGCCAACCTTGAGGCTGATCGATGAAGCGGAATTTGTAATCGTCGATGCGAACCGCGCCGACCGTGCTTTCGCCGAGGTAGAAGATCTCGTGGCGTGTGGACGGGCCCTTGCCGGTGATAGCCGCTGTCTGGTCGTAGCCATCAAGATGGTTCCTATAGGTCCGGTCACCTATGGTCTTGCCTTGCAGCAGTTCGTTGGTGATGTTCGGATTGCCGGCCGCGGCAACAAAGGTCGGCAACCAGTCCAGGCCGGAGAAAATACCGTTTTGCACGGTGTCAGCCGGCACATGACCCGGCCAGCGCAGGATCGCAGGTACGCGGAAGCCGCCTTCAAGCACGGTGCCCTTTGACTGGGCGAACGGCGTCTGCCCTCCGTCGGGCCAGGTAAACACTTCCGTCCCGTTGTCGGTCGTGAACAGGACGATGGTGTTCTCGTCCTCGCCCAAATCCTTGATCTTTTTCATCACGAGCCCGACGTCGTCATCGAGCTGAGCCATGCCGGCTTCCTCTTCCGACCATCCGTTCTCAGCGTTTCGCATCGCCTCATATTTGGGAGAGAGATGCGTGACTATGTGCATGCGCGTCGGGTTCAACCAGACAAAGAAAGGCTTGTTGTCCTTCTTCGCCTTTTCAATAAAGCCCGTGGCGAAGTCGCGGATCTCGTCGTCGACCGTTTCCATGCGCTTGGGATAGAGCGGGCCGGCATCCTCGATCCTTTGCTTGCCGATTTTGCCCCAGCGCGGCATCTCGGTCGGGTCATCCTTGTCGGTCGCCCAGCTGTGGACCATGTTGCGCGGCCCAACCACGTTCAACAGATCCTGCGGATAGTTGGGATGGGCCGGGTCCTCCATCGCGTCGAGATGATAAAGGTAGCCGAAGAACTCATCGAAGCCGTGAACGGTCGGCAAAAATTCGTTCTTGTCACCCAGATGGTTCTTGCCAAACTGGCCGGTGCTGTAGCCCATCGACTTCAAGACGGTCGCGATGGTCACGGCTTCGGCGGGAAGGCCTACCGACGCGCCAGCCTGCCCAACCGTGGTCATGCCGGTTCGGATCGGCAGCTCGCCCGTGATGAAGTTGGCGCGACCCGCCGTGCAACTGGCCTCCGCATAATAGTCCGTGAAGAGCATGCCTTCCTTGGCCATCTGATCCAGGTTGGGGGTACGCCCCGCCATCAGTCCGCGACTATAGGCTCCAATGTTCCACATGCCGATATCATCGCCCATAATGACGAGGATATTGGGCTTCGGCTGTTCTTGAGCCTGCACGGGCGCATGGCCGGCAAGCAGGGGCGCGCTGCCACAAAGCAATGCGGCCATCAGAAGATTCTGTCTGATATTCATTGCGGCTTCCCTCCTCGTTGATAATTCATCGCGTGGCGGGCTCGGGCTCACCAAGCGACCGGCAGTGGTGCGTTCCCGCTGCGGCTATGGCTTCATTTCCGTGGAGAGGTCGAGCATCCGCAATATCTCCATCTCCAGTTCCGCTGCGAAGACGCGATACTCCTGCGCCTTCGCGTCGTAGTTGGCGGTTTCCCAATGTTGCAACGCTGCCAACGCTTCTTCGTAGTCTGCGCAGATCGCCCGAAACTCGGCGCTATGAGCAAAGAGCCTGCGTATCGACAGCTCGCGGTGCGGAAAACGGCTGATGAGGTGACCCATTGCTGACATGGCACTTGTCCCCGATATCGTGACAAAGACCCAGGGAGCGCCGAGCGTCGCGCGAGAAGCGGCTCGAATCAAGGTACGAACATGTTCGTACCCCTCCCTTACCTCCTCTGATGGACCGGCAAACTGCAACGGCCCGTAACTAGAGACGGGCCTGTCATAAGGCCGTCACGATGCCCAGTCTCAACTTAATGTATACCTAATATACGAGTGAGCGCATAATGGCGGCCGGTCGCCTTGGGTGGTGGCGGTCGTGGTGGACAGTTGGGCATCGCGGAGTATGACTATCTGGCGGCTCGGCCTGGTGCCTGGCGCTCAAACGCGCGAAATGGGGGGGTGTTCGATGGCATCGATCCAAAACCCGTCCGGTGCGAGCCCGGAGGCCGGTTCTGCGTATCCGTCGCCGGATGACAGCCGGCGCCAGCTGGAACGCATTCTGGCATCACCCTCGTTGCAAGCGAGCCCGCGCCGCAGGGCGCTCTTGCGCTACCTCGTGGAGGAGACGCTGACAAACCGGAGCGACCGGCTGAAGGGTTATTCCATCGCGCTCGCCGTCTTCGGTCGCAACGACACTTTCGATCCGCAGTCCGACCCCGTCGTCCGCCTGGAGGCCCGCCGTCTCAGGCGCGATCTCGACGGCTACTATGCGGGCGCGGGCAGTCACGACCGGCTGCGGATTTCGATCCCACGCGGTGGATATATCCCACTTTTCGAATGGGTGGACGGCAAGCCCGAGCTGCCTCCAATTCGCCTGGCTGATCCGGTCGCAGACCCCGCCGTCTCATCCTCCGCACCACCGGCGGGAGAGGCAGGTGGGGATGCGACGGTGGCACCCCTGGCTCCAGCGCCAGATCGTCGAAAGGCGCCCGGCAAATGGTCGATCGGACGATCGCTCGCCGCAGCAGGGCTCGCCACCGTCCTCTTTTCCGGCGCCTTCGGCGCATGGAAATGGCTCGAAACCAGCAATCGTGAGCCGGAAGCAACTGCGCGCGGCCCATCGGTGATTGTGCTGCCGTTCGAGGCGCTGAGCTTGGGAGAGGACGACCGCTTTCTCGCCGCCGGCTTGACGCAGGAACTCATCACCAATTTCATGAGGTTCTCCGCTTTTCGGCTCTATTCCCTACCTGCAACCTTCGGATTGGATGCGAAGGCCGACCCAGTGGACCTCGGGCGGAACATTCCAATCTCCTATGTGGTGAAGGGCAATCTTCGCTCGGCCAGCGGATCGGTTCACGTCGGCGTTCAGCTGGTCGACGCCGCCAGTGGCCTAGTCCTCTGGAGCGAAACCTATGATCGGCCGATGACGCCCAGTGCTCTGTTGAATGTTCAAAACGAACTCGCAAGCCGGATCGCCGGCGTGCTGGGCCAGCCCTACGGGGTGGTCAATAGCGACGCGGCGAGCCGGCTGCTGGAAAAAGGGGCAGCTCCCAGCATGCCCACCTATACCTGCATGCTGCGTGCCTATGCTTACCGGCGCACCTTTGCGGCAGACCTGTATACGCCCGTGCGCTCCTGCATCGAAGATTCCGTCCGCCGGGATCCCGGTTATGCCGCCGGATGGGCGATGCTCGGCTGGCTTCATCTCGATGCCGCGAGATTCGACATGGTGCCCAAGGCAGCGGTCGACGGCGAATTTGCGCAAGCCTATAGCGCCGCCGGTCATGCTGTCGAACTCGACGCAAGCAGTGTCCTGGCGTTGGAGGCTCTCGCGGCGATCAACTACTATGCGGGAAACTTCGACGAGTCCGAGCGGCTCCAGAACCGGGCTCTGGCGCTCAATCCGAACGATCCGGATATGCTTGCCCAATTCGGCTGGCGGCTTGCCGCCCGCGGAAAATGGGACGAAGGGCTGCCCTATCTGCAACGCGCGATCGACCGGACGATCAATCCCCCCGGCTGGTATTTCAATCTGATCACGATCCATCAGTATCTGCAGGGGGACTACCCGGCCGCCCTCGAAAGCGCTGAGCGGGGTACCTCCGACGGTTCGGCGATAAGCTGGTCCTTCGTTGCCATTGCGCAAGGTGCGCTTGGCAATCGCAAGGCCGCCCAACAGGCTCTCGCCGAGATGGCGGCGAGATCGCCGTCCATGGCTCGCGATCCCGCAGCGGCGTACCGACAGCATCAAGGCATCGACACGATTGTCGAAAGCCTGGTTGCCGGGTTGCGCAAAGCAGGCTGGACGGAGCCCCGTGTTGGCGAAGATTTGACTGTAAGGCAATGAAGCCGATAGCCGCGTTCACCGGCAATCGACTGACGCTGGGGGCGGCTGCCGCTCGGAGGTGGTTGCCACGGAACAGTGGGAGTGGAAAGCACGCCGATTTGGGCTTTCCTATCGGTGAAATAGAGGTCGCCGCCGCCGTTTCGGCCGGACTTGGTTGCCCCAGCACCCCGCGGACGCTCATCGCGTCGGCGACATCGTCGCGATTCCCGAGATTTGTAGTTGCGATTGATTGTGCCACCTTAGAAGTGGATCGTCAGGCCCACAATCGGCCCCTGCTCGACGACGTCGAAGAGGAAATTGTCCCGATCATAGTCAACGCCGAGGGCGCGGTAGCCGGCGACAGCCGAAATCGTGTTGTTAAATTTGTAACCAAGGCCGCCACCAACATCCCAATCGACATTTGCACCGCCTCCTCCGACCAGGCCCCAACCGGTCGCAAAGACCTCCGGCGTGAAGAAGTAGTTGCCCCTTAGCCCCGCCATGGCGTCGACCCAGGTCTGCGAGAGCCCGCCTTCGAAACCGCCCAGGACTTTGCCCACGATGCCGCCATTGAGGGAAAAGTTTGTGTCAACGTTCCAAATCCTCGCACCGCCGACAATATCGAGAGTGGCGTTTGGCTGGTCGATCAATGCGTATCCAACGCCAATGAGGCCGGCGAAGGACTTGGCGTCGACGTCGACGTTATTGGCCACGATGCCTCTTGGGGTCGATGCGTTCATGGAGAGTTTCGTATAAATGACATCGCCGAAAATGCTGTAGCGGTCATAACGCGCTTCGCCGGTCACCATCGCGGCGAAATCGAGATGGTCAAATAGATCGCCAAAATCCGCGTTGATATGCACCGGGGGGAAACGGCCGTGGCCGACATCGCCCGACAGGTCCGTTGCCCAGAAATATGGTGTGAGCGTGAACTTCCATCCCGAAGGAGTCTGCACGGCGGACGGGGCCGACGCGAGCGGCGTCAGATCGGCTGCCCGCGATTTCGATGACGGAAACACCGCTACTGCCAAAATAGTCCAGCATATGAGTGTGTTCACTCGCATCGGATCTTCCTCCCGGTGGCCAAATAAATCACGATTGCCCCCATCCGGCGCTCACGGAGCTAGAGCCCCTCCGTAGGAAGCAGGAAAGTCATACCCACGCGTGCACCCCATCCAGTTGGTCCGCCATCGGGCGAGTCGGCCCAATAGCGAGCAGCCGCAAATAGTTGCACGGGCAGCTTGCCGAACTTCACGATCTTGGCCACTTGGAGGTTGATCGGCACCGACCATTCACGGGCCTCCCAGTTATAGGTCGATTCAGTATTGAGCGAAAACGTCCAGGCGCTCTTGGTGGTATAGGCGACGAACGGCTGCATGAAGGTCGCATTGACATTGGGCCGGTCTCCCTCGCCCGCAAAGGACCAGAGGTGATTGGCCAAGGCGCCTACCGTCCAACCTTCGCCCTGCCAGAGTGCGACGCCTGTTGGACCGGCGCTCCATTTGCCGGAACCAAGAAGATCGCCGGTTGCAGTCGGAACGCCGAAGGCTGGGCCGACGCCCCAAACAAAACCGTTGACCGGCTTGGCCGGAGAGAAGAAGAAACTCTGCGTAACATCGCCAAGACCGAATTGGGTCCCGGAACCGGGGAAAATCTCATGCTGGTGGACGATCGGCAGGATCGTCCTAGAAATCAGGTTCCAGTCATCGTTGAGATGAAATGGAACGACCGGCTGGACGTTCAGATAAACCTGCGAACCGTCCTTTGCGGGACCGATGCCGTCATTATAGTTGAATTGGAAGGGGATGCTGATGAGGTCGGCGACCGGATTCGAGAGCTTCTTTGCCAGCTCTGTGGAGTCGTCCTCGCCGTGAGCGCTCGTAATCCAACAAAATGCCAACGCTCCCCCGATCAACCAGCGACGCATTAGAAAATCCTCCCCAAGCCTCCTGCCAGCAGAATATATCAGCTACTAAAATTAGCAGAACACGAAATATGTCGTCTACTCTGAGCAACGGTGGATTGTGGACTGGGTGTGCTCGCATGGCCACACAACAAGGGACTAACGCCAGCTCCTGGGCTCTCGTTGGCACAAGTCGGCAAGCGCTCGCAGGAATACACCGCGATGCATAGGATGATATTGGCCGTCATGTCCGAGGATTTGATGTCTGGAACGCAAGCCTTTTTTCAATCGGTCGACTGCAGCGAGGAGGTTCCCTTTCCCTTGCGGCTTCTACCGGCGCGCAACTGGCGGCGGCCGGCCGTGGAAGCTTCGGGTGCAGCGGGCTGGTCGCCGCAGAAGTATGCACCATCGCGATAGGAAGTCCGTCAACAAATGCTCCGCAGCGTTGTGTGCCCCTTGTCGTGCCCACTGCGCCTATGTTCATACGAGGGCAGGATCAAGAAGCATGTCGATTTCATCAAATACTTCAATATGGTGCGGACGACCTCCGGGCATACGGGTTCGACCCCCGTCTCCAAGAGCTGGAACTTCCCGAAGAAGAGTGGGGCGGCAGAATCCAAAAAAGCGCTGCGGAAATTGCATCGCGTTTCAAAATCCGCATAGGGCCCGGTGACCTTAATTGGCAGGCATTCGTAAATCTCGTGTACCGCGCCGAACAAGAAAGCGCGCTTCGCAATCTCGCCCGCGCTCAGCGAAAGAACGCCGGCAGGGCTTACGACATGATATTTTCCGATGTCGATATCAGTAGGCCTCCGCCCGCGATTGCAAACACTGATGGCGTGACGGTCGACCAAATCATCGCTCGCTTCCAGGCAGACCCCACACGAGCGGGTTTAGTCGCGGACCACATCTCCTTCGCGCCAATAGGAGACACCTGTTTTTGAGCCGGATGAGTGATCGTTTTGGGGCCGTTTGCCGACTGTCAGCTTCCAGGCGGCGATGGGCATGTTGTTGCCTCTCGTTGGCCTACACAATGTGACGCCATAAATGCAAAGTCGAAGTGGTTCAGAAGGTCGCCGAAATCGGCATCCATGTGCACCTCCGGCAATCCGAACTGCGCGGTGTCTTCGGAAATGCTTGCTGCCCCAAAATAGGGCCGGCCGTAAAAGTCGACCCGCATTAGCTTTCATCTGTTTCGCAAAGCTGAGGTCGACGGAGACGTTTCTCGTAATTCGGATGCTTCGGGCCCTCCTGTCCGATTGAAAATCTGAATTTTGAAGTGGAACCCACCGCGACGGTACATTAGATGGACATGATTCAAACACATTATGGGCGCATTTGTGCCTTGTTGATCAGAAGTTGCATTCTTAGACAGTCCAGTCTTCGAAAACGTCAGGCAATATTGTTCGCCCGGTTCTCCGGAGGGAGGTTCCGCATGACTCGAATGACGATTGTATCCGAGGGTTGCTTTTTGCTGCTGCTGAGCGTCTCATTTGCAGGCGCCCAAGAGGCTAATCCGCTTCGAGACGCCTATTTCGGCGAGACTCACGTTCATACCAGTTATTCGCTTGACGCCTGGCTATTCGGCAATCGGATGACCGATCCCGGAGATGCTTACAAGTATTTCAAGGGCGAGCCGATCAAGCACCCGCTCGGCTACGACATAAAGATCGATACTCCGCTCGATTTCGCAGGAGTAACCGACCACTCCGAATATGTTGGTGTCGTCAAGCTCGCCAATGATCCCGGCTCGGCCATCAACAAGATGTCCGCGGCAGAGCCCCTCATCCTCAAGAATGACAGCCAGGAAGAGGTTCAGCGAGTCTACCTTTATGCTCTCAAGCTTCTGGCGGGTGAAAGGATTAACGCGTTGTTAAGCCCCGAGATCGCGCACACGGTGTGGGAAGAGAACATCGATTTCGCGAACAAGGCCAACGAGCCCGGCAAGTTCACCGCCTTCTGCTCCTATGAGTGGACGTCCATGCCGAACAACATGAATCTCCACCGGAATATTTTCTTCAAGGATTGTGCGCACGTACCGGCTGCACCCTTCAGCGCGCTCGATTCGGACATTCCGTCAGACCTCTGGAAATGGATGGACGACCAGCGTAACCAGGGTAACGACCTCCTGGCGATCTCGCACAATGCCAATCTCTCGGACGGTCGCATGTATCCAACCGAGATCGACATCAACGGACGGCCGATCGACCGGGCATACGCGGAAGACCGGATGCGCAACGAGCCTCTGATCGAGATCAAGCAGATCAAGGGAGCCTCCGAGACCCATCCGTTGCTCTCACCCACCGACGAGTTCGCCAACTACGAGATCCTCACCTACCTCCTCAGCAATCCTGAAGGCCGCATTCCCCATGTTATTGGCAGCTATGCTCGTCAGGCTTTGAAGGATGGGCTGACCCTTGAAGACACCAAGGGTTTCAACCCCTACAAGTTCGGGTTCGGCGCCGCTTCCGACTCGCACAATACTGGCGTCCCTTATCGTCAGAACAACTTCTTCGGAGGCCATGCCAGTCTCGATGGAACCATCGAGAAGCGTATGTCAGGCACAATATTTGCCGGGATGGACCCGCGCCTCGAGAATCCAGGGGGGCTGACAGGGGTTTGGGCGGAGGAGAATACCCGCGCGTCGATCTTCAACGCAATGAAGCGCAAGGAGACTTTCGCGGTCAGCGGCCCTCACATTAAGGTTCGGTTCTTCGGTGGCTGGAACTATGCCGAAGGACAGACTGCCGACCAGCGGCACGATTTCTGGAAATCGACGCCGGACTGGATCAAGGACCGTGATTGGCTCAAGGCCGCCTATGCGCAGGGCGTTCCCATGGGCGGCGATCTCACTCCTCCGCCCGCCGGGGACAAGCCGCCGTCGTTCGCAGTATGGGCGGTCAAGGACCCCACGTCAGGCAACCTTGATCGTATTCAGATCGTCAAAGGTTGGACCAAGAGCGGCCAGAGCTTCGAGAAAGTCTTCGACGTCGCGTGGGCTGGGGACAGGACACCTGACAAATGGACCGGAGAGGTGCCTCCGATCGGCTCGACGGTCGACATGGAAAAGGGCACGTACACGAACAGCATTGGCGCCGTCGAACTGAAGTCCGTATGGACGGACCCTGAGTTCGATCAGAGCGGTCCGGCGTTCTACTACGCCCGCGTGCTCGAAATTCCGACGCCCCGCTGGACCACCATCCAGGCGGCCCAGCTTGGAATCGCGCCGCCCGATGTCGTGCCTGCCACCATCCAGGAGCGGGCGTGGAGCTCGCCGATCTGGTACACGCCCGCGCCCGAAACCCACAAACTCGCCAAGGTCGGGCCCACCGTCGATGATCTCAAGAAGGCTGGCGCAGTCGCTCTTGACGATGCTGAGTTGAAGGCGCTGGTTGTCGACAAGACTCCCTGGCTGCAGAACAACGTGACCGGCACGAGGTTCAGGATCACTTACAGCGCGTCGGGAATTGCCAACGCCACGCAAATGCTGACGCCGATCGACCCGCGCTATGTCACATCGAAACTGGATCAGAACCAGGGGCAAGCTCTGGCGGATAATGTCGGCCGTCAAGCATTGATGCCGAGCGCCACGGGCGATGCGGCAGCGGCGAGCTATTTCGGCACGCCTTCGCCGTACTATATCAACAACGGTAAGCTTGTGACGGTGCTGGCCGGCACGCCGATCGAAGTCACTGCATACAAGCTCGGGGACAAGGTCTACGGGGCGCGTAGCAACGAATTCGGCTACGTCAACTATGAGATCATTCCTGAAGTCAAGGAGTTGAACCCGCTATCGCCCGGCAACGAGGTGCTCCATTGAGGAGGCTTTGATGAACTCTGAACGGCAGGCGCCAATTCCTTCAGTGCGGTGGCTCAGGCCTGTACTAACCGCACTTATCTTCGTGAGTTCCGCGGCAACGGCGGTCGCGTGCCCTCTCTGCTATGAAGCGGCCAAGCAGATGGTGACGATCGGTCAGCAGCTCAACACGGCAGACCGGGTGGTGATTGCCCGGCCGGACGGGTCCACGAGCCACTTTCGGATTGCTTCGGCCATCAAGGGAGATGATGCGGATGGCGCAACAATCGTAGACCCGGTGCAGGGCCCCGACGGAACCGTTCCCTCGGGCTGCGACCCGTGTCTGCTCATCCACTATGCGCTAAATCCGCATTGGACCGCTTTGGGGACGATGCCGCCCGAATACGCGGCGTGGTTACGACAACTGATCGCGACGTACCGGACGAGCGGCGAGCTTCGTCGCGCGAGCTGGCCGCAGAGATTGCAGCCGTCGACGGTGCTGAACGATGCCGGGTCGCGGCAGTGTATTTCACTTGTTCTTCCGCGCCTTGAAAGTCCCGATGCGCTGGTCGCACAAATTGCCTGGCAAGAACTCGCCCACGCTCCTTACCAGGCTCTGGAAACGGTGCGGTCGCGCATCGATGCGGGAACGGTCGAGCGCTGGCTGAACGATCCGAAGCTTGCCTCGCGCCATGCGACCTATACCCTTGTACTCGGGTTCGTAGGCGGCTCGGCCGACGCGGAGCGCCTCGAACAGAAAATGGAAGCGGCCCGCACGTCGCATGACGCCACGAACCTCGCCGCGATGATAGGCGCGGACCTCGAATTGCGCGGGCCGTCGCGCATTGGTTGGGTCGAAGCGACGTATTTTGCCGACCATACACGGACGATGCCGGAAATCGAGGCTGCCTTGCTCGCTCTGAATGTCCATGGCGAGGCCAGCGGTACCATATCTCGCGAGCAGGTTATCGAAGCGTATCGCGTCTTCATTAGGGAACGCCCCGCGATGGCCGGTTTCGTGGCGCTGCAGCTCGCCGATTGGAACTATTGGGATGCCGCAACCGAATACGCCGCACTTCTCAAATCGGATGCGGTTAAAGACCCAGCATCCCAATTCGCAGTCGTCAACTATCTGCAGCGCGCCGCGGCCGCGAAGGCAGCCTTGCAGTAGAGCGTTTGATGCTGGAGGGGCGAGTTCATGTCAGAGCCGTTGAGGTACTCGCCTGAAGATGCCGCCAGCCCAAGGGTATCCGGCGAGAAGAGGCCCTCCCGCATTCGCCGCTGGTTGCGCGAACCGCTCTTCCATTTCCTTTTTGCCGGAGCGCTCCTCTTCGGCGTCTACCAAATTTTGAACCCGGCCAGCGGCCAAATCGACCGCACCAATCAGATCATGCTGACCGAGGACGATCTGCGTCAATTGGCCGTGAGCTGGCTTGCCCAGGGGCGCCCCCCACCGTCCACCGCCGAGATGCGCCAACTGGTTGACGAGAGGGTTAGCGAGGAAATCTTGTCCCGCGAAGCCGTGGCCCTCGGCCTCGACAAGGACGACGAGATCATCAAGCGGCGATTGGTGCAGAAGATGAATTTCCTCGCTCAGGACATTGCCGCATTGCAGGTGCCGAGCGACGACGAGCTTGCAAAATGGTATGCCCAGAATGCGGATCGTTTTGCGTTGCCTCCCCGAGCGACCTTTCGACACCTGTATTTCGCTTTGGATCGGGCAGGGGCGCGGGAGAGATCTGACGCGGCGCTTGCCAGGATTGCCGGAAAGGCGGCCAATACTCCGGAACTGGCGGGCCTGGCGGATCCGTTTATGTTTCAGGACTACTACGCCGAACGAACGCCCGAACAGGTGGCCAGGGAGTTCGGTCCGCCTTTCGCCAACGCGCTGTTTCAGTTGAAGCCGGGCACTTGGCAGGGACCTATCCAATCCGGCTATGGTTGGCATCTGGTCTTTATCGACGCCATTGAGCCGCGCCGGGTTCCCACGTTCGAAGAAGTTAAATCCGACGTCAAAACCGCTTGGCTTGATCAGAAGCAGAGCGAGCTCAAACGCACCACTTTCGACGCTTTGCGTGCACATTACACGGTCGTAGTTCCGCCACTCGAATCGGTCGACCTGCGAAGCCTGCGGGCACCGCAGACGCCGGTCGGCTCGATGGAGCCCGCCCCGGAATGAGCGCCCGGCCAAAGCATCGTCGTTGGATCCAGATCGCCATGGTTGCCGTCTTTGCAACTCTGGCGCTTCCGCCGGCGGCCGCCCGCGCTCACGAGGTCCGGCCCGCCTATCTGCAGATCGATGAGATCACTCCTGGCCGTTACCAATTGCTGTGGCGAACGCCGGTGCTCGCCGGCATGCGCCTTCCGGTCGTGCTGCGGCTTCCGGGTGACGTTCAGGACGTCGTTGAACCAAGCGCCGTGGAGCTCTCCGATTCCCTGATCGAGCGCCACGTTCTCGATGCGGATTCAAAGGGGCTGACGGGCGATCGCATCGAGTTCGTGGGCCTTCAAACTACAATCACGGACGTGCTGGTGCGCGTGCAATTGTCAGATGGCAGGCATTCCACGACGCTGGTCCACCCCTCCAAGCCGTGGGTCGACATCACGACGTCGCAAGGGGCGCTGGCGGTCGCGGCAGCCTATTTGTCGCACGGCGTCGAGCATATTCTGTTCGGCTTCGACCATCTGCTTTTTGTCCTTGCCCTGATATTGATCGTGCGCAACCGCAGGGTCCTTTTGTGGACCATTACTGCGTTTACGGTCGCTCATTCAATCACACTGAGCCTGGCGACTCTCGGAGTTGTGCACGTACCGGGACCGCCAGTCGAGGCCACGATCGCTCTGAGCATCATCCTGCTTGCCTGCGAGATTGTCCGGCAGCGGCGCGGCGAGCCAAGCTTGACTGCGCAAAAGCCATGGCTTGTCGCCTTTACCTTCGGCCTGCTGCACGGCTTCGGTTTCGCTAGCGCGCTGACCGATGTCGGTCTGCCACAGGCCGATATTCCCCTGGCGCTATTCAGCTTCAATGTCGGCGTCGAAGCCGGTCAACTCATGTTCATCGCCGCCGTTCTCGCGGTGGTGGCGATTGCCAGACGCGTCTATTTGCCGCCGACCGTCGAACAGCATGCGTTGCCAGTCGCCGCCTATGCCATCGGAACGATGGCCGCGTTCTGGTTCATCGTGCGAACGGCGGCCTTTTTCGCCTAAGCACGCGTGTTGAGCGCGGCTGCAACGACTAGTGTTGGCGCTTTCCAAACGAAGTTCGATGACGGCTTATGCGCAAGGCGGCAAATGCCAACGTCCGGACGCATCCTGGCACATGGGGACGCCTTGTTTGGCGCTCTGACATTCGAAGACGAATGCAGTCCGCGTCGCGGCGGGCGGGCGGTTTTCCAGTTGGCAATATATCCTCTGTCGTTGGCGGGAAGGTTTCAGGCCAGCGGCATTATCGGGCCGCAATGCGTATTCGGGCGTGGGCCTGGGCGAAGTCGTCGGCATAGGGACAGGCCGACGCCATTGCGATCTTGATACGGCGCACCGAGACGCGGACGGGGGCGCCGATCTTCAAGAGCTTTAGTTGGCTCCTATTGATGAGGTTGTCGTATTTCAATGAAGTGGCTGGATGCCAATGCCCGCCCTCGTAACACACGCAAAGCTGGCCAGCACGAATGCAGACCATCTATCTACCTCATGGTCACCAGCGCGTTGTCGTGAGGTACCTTGGAACCTTCCGAGTAAACAACTTCGATCTGAATCCTTCAGTTAGGGTCCGACGATGCACTTCAAGGTATGCGCCAGGCGAGCGAAGGTGCTTTGGAACTTTTTTGGAACCTTCCGTCTAGATTCCGTGCCCGTCAACGAAGCCAAATATCAGCTAAGCATTTGAAATTTAATGGTGCTGCTTACGTGACTCGAACACGTGACCCCATCGCTCTGAATGATCGGCTCAGATCGCTACAACAACTGCTCGATCATTTCGATCGTGGTCTGTGGGCACCGATTTGCTCGCGAACATAGTGATGCTTGCTTCTCAGATAGCGTTGCGTGCCCCCTGTCGTGCCCCCCGCGCCTATATTCATACGAGCGCGGGATCAAATTGTAGGTCAATTTCACAAGCATTTTCAATATGGTGCGGACGACGGGGGTCGAACCCGTATACCCGAAGGTGAGGGATTTTAAGTCACCGCTTGTATGGGGTGTTGCGAAACCAATCGAGCTTTTGCCCGATCAGCCGCGATAAGTCGGTGCCGGGCCTCCGAGGGTGGTTGTTGGGCCCAATCGGAACAAGTCGAAAACAATTCGCCGAGGGGCCCAACAACTATTCAATAAAAACAACGCGGATGGCGTGCCCTCCGGGCCCACCAAAACCATAAAGCGCTGAATTTCCATAGAATTTTGGGCACCCATTTTCTAGCGTACACATGGATGGTCACACGACCGTACACATCGCGGCCCATTCGAAAGGGTTAGAACATTTCGCTTGCAATCTTAGTGAATCTATGTATATCGATCCAAAATGGAGAGATTTGTGAGCATAGGCGAAGCGGCGAAAGTCTTAGGCGTGTCAATCACGACATTGCGCCGATGGGAAGCTGAAGGCCGTCTGGTGGCTGAACATACACCGGGCGGCCATCGCCGTTACGATCTTGCCAAGCTTCGTCCAGAGCAATTCCGCGCAGCTCAAGACGCCACCCGCAAAACCATTGCTTACGCCCGCGTATCCAGTCACGATCAGAAAGATGATTTGGAGCGCCAAAAGCAGGTGCTGGAGCTGTACTGCTCTCGACAGGGCTGGACATTCGAAGTCGTTGCCGATCTTGGATCTGGCATGCACGATCACAAGAAGGGTCTTAAAAAGCTTCTGTCGCAGATTATTGACGGTTCTGTCGGGCGTCTGGTGATATCGCACAAGGATCGTTTGCTACGGTTTGGCGCTGAACTGGTGTTTGCGATATGTGAAGCCAAAAACGTCGAAGTGGTGATATTGAACCAGGGCGAGGACACGACCTTCGAGGAAGACCTCGCCAAGGACGTGCTTGAGATTGTCACTGTGTTTTCGGCAAGGCTATATGGCGCTCGCTCGCATAAGAACCAAAAGCTTCTAGACGCGGTGAAGAAGGCGGTTGAGGATTCTCAATGCTGATTGCCCACCGTATCGCGCTCGACCCAAACAACAAGCAGCGGACCTATTTCGCCAAGGCGTTTGGCGTAGCGCGCTTTGCCTACAACTGGGCTCTAACGGAATGGCAACGCCAGTATACTGCGAGATCCGATGATCCGACACTCCCACAGCCGTCCGATGTAGGCTTGCGTCGTCAGTTGAACGGCGTCAAGCGTG
>NZ_JARFYN010000067.1 GCF_030272695.1 Martinezella calliandrae | reverse complement strand
GCCCGAAGCTAGACAGAGGCAGCCCCAGACGAACACACGGAAATGCGGTACCCAACCCGCGCATAAGAGTATGCCAGCCGTCGTCAAAACGCCCTGTCTGCTCCTTTGTTCAATAGCTTCAAGCATGTGCATTCGTCGTCAAAGTCGAAAAGGAAAAATCATGGCCAAAGGGCTTGAATACGAACATAAGAGATTGAAGCCTGTTGCCTCCCACATTGAGCCCTTCCCTTCACGGCTCCCCGGATACTGAACCGCAGAGAGGTCAAGAGTCGTGTCAGTAGAAAAACGAAAAAGGGGGCACTCGAAGCAGATGAGGCGCCTGTTCTTCGTCTCGCTCCTCCAGCAGCTTCGCGTGGTGTGGCCAATCCTGTCCGGGGTGATCTCGGTCATGGTTGCATGCGGGCTTGTCATTTGGCGCATAGAGGATTGGCGGCTCGACGAGGCCCTCTACTTTACCTTCGTAACAGGACTTACCATCGGCTATGGCGATTTTTCGCCCAAGCATGTCTCGGCGCGCGTGCTGGCACTGGTGATCGGCTTTGCAGGCATCGTGCTGACTGGCCTCGTTGCAGCCGTTGCGGTGAAGGCTCTCGGCGCGACAGACCAGCGCGACGAGGAATAATCAACCATTGAGAACCAGTTCCGCACTTTCCAGGACGTAGGGGACGTAACGATAGTCACGAATAAAGGCGATCTCACCGTCCCGCCATTCTATCCGCATGAAGTGGTGCGGCCTTGGCGCCGGACCATTTTCGAACACAGCGATCACCTCCTGCCCCTCGAGCCATGCGACAGCCAGGTGAATTGCTTCTTTCCGTGCATAGATCGTGAAGAACATGCCGACATCGGCTCCTGAGCGGACCGCATGCGTGGCCTGATGCAGTTTGACGTCGTCGGCGAGGAGCGCCCGAAGGCTCTCCCAGTCACGCCGGTTGAAAAGCTCGACAAAGCGCTGGTTTTCCGCCAAGTGCACTCGCTTGGCCGAACGTTTCGGGGCTCGCGCGTTGATCTCCCGCAGTCGTGTCCGCCCTCGAGCAAGATGGCCCTTCACCGCATCGACGCTAATCTCGAGAAGCCCCGCAATGTCATCGAGCGATTGGTCGAGCACATCTTTCAAGACGACGATGCTGCGCTGCATCGTCGGAAGTTCGACAAACCGCGATACGGCCGTTGTAATCGCTTCCTGACGCATCAACGTCTCCAGGGGATCGGAAGCTTCCTCATCGGGCATCTCCGAGGCCGCCTCCAACGGTTCGGCAGCCCTTAAAGCGCGACTGCGCAGAAGGTCGAGGGCGCGGTTATGGGCGATGCGAAACATCCAGGCGCGCAAAGCTTCCTCTGCCTTCAAGGTCTGAAGGGTCTGATAGGCCTTTACGATTGCCTCCTGGACCACGTCCTCGCCATCGATAACCGAGCCGGTCAGGCGCGCGCAATAGCGATGAAGCTCGGGCCGGAGCTCGCTGACCATGGCAAGGAAACTTTCCTGATCGATGCCTGCGGTTTGTTTTTTGTTCATGCCGCCTGTTCTTCCAAAACTGTAATGCCCGTGTCACCCCTGATGCCAATTGCAAGCGCTGTCTCATATGTCGCATCGGTCAGAACCCGAACGACGTGGTTGCCGAATTGGCGTGGCGGCATAGCGGGATAGCGCTCGAGGAAGGCTTCCTGCTCTATTCCCATTGCCAGGGCGTAGGCGCTGGAACCCGCCCCGCCGACGCCCGTTCCGGCGACCATCTGCCTAGGCACTATCGCCTGGAAGCGAATGTCAAGACCCTTCTGTTCGGACAGGCCATTGGCGTATTTGGCCATCAGCCAAAGCATCCGCTTGGCGCCTCCGTAGCCACCCGACATGGGCGATCCCTGTTCTGCCGCGCCGCTCGAGCTCACCAGCACCCGGCTGCCCGGAGCAAGGGGTAGATTCAATGCAGCCTGCATCCAATAGAGGCCACCCTTGACGTCAGTGTCCCAGGTCGCCGTGAAGTCTTCCCAACTGGTACAATCGAGCCGCGCCATGCGCGGCACCGCCCCGGCGTTGAGAACCAGCACCTGCGGATGCACATCCGAGAGGATGCTGTTGGCGGCCGAGGCGTCGGTGATATCGGCCGAAACCGTCTCCACCCCCAACCGTATCCGCACCTTTTCAAGATCGCCGGTGTTACGCGCCACCACCCAGACTTTGGCCCCCTCATCAACGAGAGCTTCCACCAGTCCCAATCCGAGGCCACGGCTTCCACCGGTGACCACCACACACTTGTTCTTCAGGCTCATCACGTTCTCCTTTGCAATCTTGAAACAAGGACGAATGAGACCCGGCAAAGGAGTCAGACAAAATGCACCTCAACGCGGGAAAAAGGACATGCCGGTCTCTGTCGGCTATTGTGGCTTTTCAGACTGACGGCGGGCAAATTCATCGAAACATGCAAAATTTGGAATAATATTCCATTCTCACTTGCGTCGCCTAGCATGGCTGCAATTCCCTTGCGATCGGCAGCGGTTCTATAATCCACAATCTTAGTAGACTACCTCCATCCGCAGGCGCGCAGCATGAGCAGTAAATCCGAATTTCTTTGGTATATCCCCAACGACATCAAAGCTGGCCACCGCGGCGACCTCTCTGTCGAAAACCACAATAGTCTTGCGACGCTTTCCGACCACGCGAAGGCGCTGGAGGAGGCTGGCTGGAAGGGTGCGCTCATCGGCACTGGCTGGGGCCGGCCCGACACCTTCACCGTCGCGACCGCGCTTGCGGCGCGAACCACCAGCTTCGAGCCGCTCATCGCGATCCGCCCCGGCTATTGGCGGCCGGCGAATTTTGCCTCCGCTGCGGCGACGCTAGACCAGCTGACCGGCGGGCGCGTACGCGTAAATATCGTATCGGGTCAGGACAACCTAGCCGCCTATGGCGATAGCGAAGGCGATCAGGCGCACCGCTACGCCCGCACCAAGGAATTCATGCGGCTGGTTCGCAGACTGTGGACCGAAGACAACGTCACCTATGCCGGCGAGCACTTCCGCGTCGCCGAATCCACCGTAGAACCGCGCATCCGGGTCCGCGGCGACCGTCAGCACCCCAAGCTTTATTTCGGCGGAGCCTCGCAGTCTGCCGAGCGCGTGTCCGCCACCGAGGCCGATGTCCAGCTCTTCTGGGGTGAACCTCTCGACGGCGTTCGTGAGCGGATCGAGCGGCTGAGGGCTTTAAGCAGACAATTGGACCGTGACCTTCCTCCACTGGAATTCGGGTTGCGGATCACAACGCTGGTCCGCAACACCACGGACGAGGCCTGGGCCGACGCCGAGGCGAAAGTCGCCGAAATGGCCAAGGGCAAGGGCGCCGGCTGGAACGACCACGGCCGGGCAGTGGCGGTCGGCCAGCAGCGGCTGCTCGATCTCAACACGCGCGGGGATGTCCTTGACGACAATCTCTATACCGCGCCCGGCAAGTTTGGCGGCGGTGGCGCCGGCACGACGTGGCTGGTCGGTTCGCCGAGCGACGTCGCCCGTTCGCTGCGCAAATACCAGGATCTGGGCATCACCCACTTCGTGCTCTCCGATACGCCGTATCTGTCCGAGATCAAGAGGCAGGGCAGTCAATTGCTTCCTCTGCTGCGCAACTGAGGCCGGGGCCTACGCTTGGCTCGTTATTTCGTTGACGTCGGCAAGGACAAATTCGCTGTTTGTGCATCAACGGCGAAAGCTCAGCCAAACCGCCTATGAGTCGTTTGCCGCTGCCCCGAACCGTGGCCTTCTAAAAATCCAACCCGTGTGCGGGAGGCGGTTTTCCACAGCACGCATGTCCTATAGCGGAACAGGTGACGTAAGGGCATCAAGCGGTTGTCGAAGATTGGCAGGATGCAGTTTATCAACCGGCAACCATGCATGCCGGTCAAAAACTGCCGTTCCGGAGAATCATGTACCCTTCGCTTGCTTCAATGACTGAAGGGGAATGAAACATGTATTGGCAGATTGCACATCTCGTGGATTCGATCGTCGACAATCCTGCTATCGGTGACGATGAGCTGATCATCGCGATTGATTATCTCAACAAGACACTTAGGGCAGCGGCAACAGGTGTGATCAACCAGCCACCGACGGATGCACTAAAGGTCAAGCAAGTTCTTGAGCACGTCGCCCTCCAGCGCGGGCTTGCCGTAGGCTGACATAACCGTGGCCGGGGACCGGAACCCGACGAGCCGTGCCGAAACGGTCGCGGCTTCCGGCCGCAAAGGTTTCAGTGTTCGACGCGTTGTGTCTCGTGTGCCCTCACGATGGCATCCGCTTCCTTGCCATAGAGTTCCTCGAAATGATCGAAGGTCTTGGAAAAATAGCCAATACCTTGCGTTGCCGAACGCAGCGTCCGGGCCAGATCGTCGAGTGCGCTGCCCGGAACAAGTGCCCGGAAGATATCCCATCCCTTGGCGCTTTCATCCCGGTCGAAGCCGAGAACCTGGCCCTTGAGGGCGGAGACAATCTGGACAAGGCTGCCGGAATAGACCGACGGAATATGAATTTCGCTGCGGAAGACCGGCTGCATCAAAACCGCCGATCCTTCGGAAAGGGCCTGTCGCACTCCCATTTTCGACGCCGTCCGGAAGGCATGTTCCGAACTGTCGACGGCATGGTGCTGACCATCGTATAGCGTTACGCCGACGTCGATGACCTGGAAGCCAAGCGGCCCTTTCTCCATCGCCTCGCGCGCACCTGCCTCAACGGCAGGGATGTAGTTGCGCGGAACGACGCCACCCTTGACGGTTTCGTTGAAGGTGAAGCCCCGGCCACGCTCGTTGGGGCGAATGCTCAGCTTCACATCGGCAAACTGTCCGGCACCGCCGGTCTGTTTGCGATGGCGGTAATGAACCTCCGATGGTTTCGCAATTGTCTCGCGATAGATCGGGCTCGGCGTTCGATCGGTTACCTCGATGTGGAAGACCTCGGAAAGGGTTCGGCAAAGATCGCGCAGATGCACCGGCCCCTGGGCACAGACGAGTTGGGCGCCGGTACTCTCCTCTTGCAGGACCGTTAGGCCGCGATCCGTCTCGGAAAGTTTTGCCAGCGTTTCGGAGAGCTTGTTTTCATCGCGTTCGCTGCCTGGCACGAGGATCCTTTCAAGCATCGGCGTCGGCGGCTCCGTCCACTGCGGCGGCGCGACCACCGCGTCGAGCGTCAACAGCGAGGGCACCGGCAAGTGGTCGGATTTGACGGCCGCAAACACATCCCCCGGCACGGGCGTAACCGCCGAATTGGACCGCCCGTTTGCAAGGCTTTGCACGGCGCCAAGGCTGGAGCCGCCCAACGACGCACCTTGGCGCAAACCTTCGCCAAGTGCGCGCACAAGCACCGTCTTGCCGATATTCTGGCGATGATACGCATGGAAGCTCACAGCGGAAAGCTTACCTTCATCGACAGTGCTTGCGCGCGCAAGACGTTGTCGAAGAGCGGCCACTGGCGGCGCCTCGTGGCGCAGCGCCTTCATCAGCCTCATCATGCCGTTGCCATGGCTTGCCGAACCGATCAGGACTGGAATGATCCTGTTTTCCCTCAGAACTCGTGATGAAATGGCATAGAGTGCGTCGCTGGGCGGCTCTCGATCTTCGATCAGTTCCTCAAGAAGCCAGTCATCGAACTCGGACAAGTGCTCCAGGAGTTCGTTTCGCGCTTCGTGCTCGCGCTCGGCGGCGCTTTCCGGGATTGCGATCAACGCCGAGGTCTGTCCTTCCCGGTAGCGCCACGCGCGTTCCGAAATCAGATCGCAACTGCCCACAATCCTGTCCCCCTCGCGGATCGGGATCTGGCGAAGCAAAAGAGTGTGGTTGGCATAGTCTTGAAGCGCCGCGATCACGTCCCTTAGCCGCCCTCTCGGTTCGTCCATCCGATTGACGAAAAGGATGCAAGGCGTCTGCGAGGCCTCGATTATGCGCAAGTAAGGCGCGGCGAGCACGGCCTCCTCGGGGGCCGACGAAACACACAGAATGCAGGCATCACTCGCAAGAAGCGCGTGCTGCACATGCGCCAACGCTTCGTTCGGTCCAGGCGCATCAAGCGCACACCACGCCTCATTTGCGAAGGTGAATTCTGTCACGTTCAGTCCATAGGGAGAGCTGGATTTTCTCGGCGTTCCCTCCAGCGAGCCGAGCTTTTCGACGACCGTCGATTTTCCAGTCTGCGAGGGTCCAAGTACGGTAAAGCAACGCATCGGCATTCCTCCAACTGCCATAGGCACACTTTTCAGCCCTCACAGGATGCCCTGAACCGCGGCAAGGCGCAATTTTCTTGTTGATCAAAGATTCGGGCCCTTGCCCCACTATTGAACTAAAAACCGCTCGAACGATGAGAAGCGCAGATCCCACCATTGGCAATCGCGTGCGGAAGGGTTCGATCTCGATATTCTGGCAAGGCAAATGGTGATGGCATTGTGTGAGTTGCGTCGCCGTTGTACTCTCGAAGCGACAAGTGTGCAAAGCGCTCAATAGAGAGCAGGACCAGAAGTCCGGTCGCCGTTTCAACCCGTGAACAAGTAGCCGCGGATCATGGAACTTTTTGTCGCCCTTGGCCTGATCGTCTTCAAGGTCGCGTTTCTGATTGCGATCCTCCTGCTGCTGCCCTTGCCGCTGACCTGGGTCGAACGCAAGATCGCCGGACACATGCAACAGCGAATGGGGCCGATGCGCGTGGGCTGGCACGGGCTGCTGCAGCCGATGGCGGACGGGATCAAGCTCCTCACCAAAGAAGATCATATTCCGGCCGAGGCCGACCGCTTCCTGTTCAAACTGGCGCCGATCCTGGCGCTCGTCCCACCCTTTGTGGTGTTTGTCGCAGTCCCCTTCGGCGAAAATATCTCGGTCCTCGGCACCGAGATCTCGCTTTACGTTTCCAATATGAATGTGGCGATCCTCTTCATCTTCGCGGTCATCGGGATCGAGGTTTATGGCGTCATCTTCGGCGGCTGGGCCGCTAATAGCAAATATGCCGTTCTGGGTAGCCTCCGAACCTGCGCGCAAATGATCAGCTACGAGATCCCGATGGGATTCTCGGTCATTGGCGTGGTGATGCTGGCGCAATCCATGAGTCTGCTCGAGATTGTGCGAGCGCAAGCCAATGTCTGGAATATCGTCTATCAGCCGATCGGCTTCTTCGTGTTCTTCGTCGCCGGATTGGCCGAAGCGCAACGCATTCCCTTCGATCTGGCGGAAGCGGAAGGCGATCTGGGGGCCGGGTTCCATACCGAATACAGCGGTATCCGCTTTGCGTTCTTCATGGTCAGCGAATATGCGATCATGTTGCTGATGTCGGTGCTGGTGGTGATCCTGTTCTTCGGAGGCTGGAACGGCATACTGATCCCGCTGCCGCCGATCCTCTGGTTTCTCATCAAGGTCGCGTTCTTCGTCTATCTGTTCATGTTGTTCCGCTTCACTTTCCCGCGCTACCGCTACGACCAGCTGATGGCGATCGGATGGAAAGTCTTGCTTCCTCTATCGATCGCGAACATAATCCTAACTGGTATTGCTTTCCTTTAGGGGCCACAGCGGCTCCGCAGCGAGGCGACAATGTCGCGCGCAGAAGACAGACTTGGAACATGGATCGGCTGGGCATTCTTTGCCGATCTCGCGAGAGCTTTGGCTCTGACCTCCGGCTACATGTTCTCCAGATCTGTCACCATGCAATATCCCGACAAGGAAAAATGGCTGCCCTACTCCCGTTACCGTGGGCACCACTTCCTTACACGCGACGACGAGGGCGAGATCAAATGCGTGGCCTGCGAACTCTGCGCGCGCATTTGTCCGTGCGACTGTATCGAAGTCATTCCCTACGAAGATGAGAAGGGCAATCGTCACCCGGCAAAATTCGAGATTGACACGGCCCGGTGCCTATTCTGCGGGCTGTGCGAGGACGCCTGTCCCGCGGACGCGATCGCGCTTGGTCAGCAATACGAATTCTCCAGTTATTCATCCCGTGACCTGGTGATCGGGCGCGAGGATCTGCTCGGTAAGCCGGGCAAGACTATAACCGGCGGTGGCGTGGTCGCTGCGCGTCTGAACACCGAACAGGGCGTTCTGGTCGAAACGAGCGAGCCGCAGGGTTACAACTGGTGGCGGAATATCCGGCGAACGTGAACGCGCCTGCCGTATAGCCGGAGTGTGCAGACAGGAGGCTCAGATGCATGTTTGCCAGATCTTGAAAGACAAATCTCCCGGACTCGTCTCGATCAGGCCGGATCGACCCATGATCGAGGTCCTGCGGCTGTTTCGGGAAAACAACATCGGCTTCGTCGTCGTCGGCCGTAGGCCCGGAGAGTGTCTGGGCACGTTGTCGGAGAGGGACTGCTGCAACGCTGTGGCTGAATACGGGACCGACGCACCCTTGATGCGGGTCGCCGACATCATGAACCGCAATGTGGCGACCTGTTCGACACAGGATTTGCTGCCCTATGTGATGGCGATCATGACCCAACGTCGTACGCGCCATGTGCTGGTCATGGATGGCAACACCCCCATCGGCGTCGTGAGTATCGGCGACGTGGTCAAGCACCGGCTCGAGGAATCCCTACACAACGAGGAGGCGCTGCACGAATATATTGCCGGCACCCGTTATCATTGAAGTCGCCAGCTCGACATGGCGACTGGCCGCCGGTGGGACCGCAAAGTTTCAGCTCGGACCCTCCGGTCTCGCCTCGGCGCCGACCACCCTTGGAAACTCGAAGACCGCATGCGCCTTTTGAACATCCACCGGACATGGATATTCGCCCCGCCGCATCAGCGCGTTGAGACGCAGGGCTCTGTAGTTTTCGGGAACAAACACGAGGCCTCTGGGAAAACCTCTGTTGACTTTGAGCTTCGCCGCAAGTTCGCCCCGGGTGGATCGGACAATGACCTGATCGCCACCCGATAGGCCAAGTCGCGCGGCATCCTTTCTGCTCATCTCGACATAGGGATCATCGGCGATCGTATTCAGGATCTGCGAGCGTTCGGAAAGATATCCGTTGTGGAACAGGCCGTTGCCGGTTACCAGCATGAGCCGGTCGGCCAATTTCGGGAGAGACGGCGGCTCGAAGAACGCGCTGGCCGGTATCGTTGGTGCCGCCTTCGTAAATGCGCCGTTCGCGCCAAGCTCTTCCTGCCTCAACCGCTGATAAGCGGGCAGCAGCTGGGTAATCTCGGCAAAAATTTCCCCCTGCGTCGACGGCTGCAGTGCTTGGGTGAGAAGTGCGGCGACGAAGTCGAAGATTGCCAGGTTGCCGCGTGCTTCGAAGGCGGGCTCGCGGAATTTACGGAGATTTTGGACCCGGCCTTCATTGTTGGTGAAGGTGCCGGGTTCCTCGCCGTAACCTGCCGCAGGCAGCACGACCTCCGCTAGGCCCGCCGTATCCGTGAAGAAGGTGTCCTGCACAACAAGGAGATCGGCGGCGCCAAGTGCGCGGGCGACGAAATCCCGGTCGGGATAGGCGACCAAGGGGTCGCTACCGGCGACATAGAGCATGCCCATCTGTCCGCCGATGCAATGCTCCAGCATGGCGTCGAGACCCATGCCGGGTTCAGGCGGTATTTCGGCACGCCAGTTCCGGGCAAATATTGCGCGCGCTTCATCGTTATCGACCGCCTGCAATCCCGGCAGAGCTTTGGGCAGAACTCCCATGTCCCAGGCACCCATCTGGTTGGCACGGTCGAAGAGGAACTGCATTGCAGGGCCCTTGCCGAGCACGCGCAGAACCTGCAGCAGGTTGTTTAGCTGCTGCAGCGTCGTGCGCGCTTCCGGCAACCTCAATAGGTCGACGCTGACAAGCACGGTGACGCTGCGGCCCTCCTTGAGCGCGGCAACCAGACGATCCAGCCCTTCACCGCCGGTCTTTGGAACCGGCCTGCCGATTTTTGCGCTTATGTCGGCCAAGACGTCGCCGGGCAAACTCTGAGCGGCCACCGCCGCGAGTTCGGCTGCCACCGCCGCAAGGCCTGCTGCTTCTTCGCCGGGCTTGACACGAATAACGGCCCGGGCATCAACGTCCAGACGGGATGGCCGGGCCGAGAGCATGAGCAAAGCGGTATGCCGCCGGCGCGCACCGTCCCGCAGCAGGTATTCGGTGACCGGATTTTCTTCGGTGACGTTGCCGCCAACGATGAGCACGCAATCGTTGCCGATCACGTCTTCGAGCGGGGCGCGGCTGAAGAAGCTTGCCGCCAACCGACCCAGTATATCGAAGGGCGTGGACCAGCGCGTCGAGCAGTCGATATTGTTGGTCCGGAACACTGTCCGCATCAGCTTCTGGAACTGATAAAGCACCTCGTTCGAAAGGCGCGGCGACGCCAGCCCGCCAACAGCCTTGCCCTCGACGGCAGACAGCCGCCGGCGCAGATAATCCCCCGCTTCGTCCCAGGAGACGGGCACAAGCGCGCCGTCACGACGGATCATCGGCCGTTTGATCCGGTCCTGGCTCGTGACGAAATCGAGGCCAAAGCGCCCCCGCGCGCAGAGCGTTTCGCCATTGACCCCCTCGTCCCATTTTGAGCGCACCCGCATGAATTCGCCCTTGCGCGTGCCGACCGTCAGTTGGCAACCGGTGCCACAATGCGGGCAAATCGTGTCAGTCTCGGCCAGATCCCAGGGCCGCGCCTTGTAGCGATAGGGGAAACTCATCAGCGCGCCGACGGGGCAGACCTCGACGCAATTGCCGCACTGATCGCAACTCGCGAGGCTGCCCTCGAAGCCGGTGACAGCGGTATCCATGCCTTTTTCGACGGTACCGAGCGCGACCGCGCCGACAACCTCTTCACACATCCTGACGCAGCGCTGGCATTGGATACAGCGGTTGACGTTCATGATGATCACCGGGCTAAGGCGGATATCCTTGGAGTGGAACACACGTTTGTTATCTCGGAACCGGCTTTCGCGCGGGCCGTAGGCCATCACCATGTCCTGAAGCTCGCATTCGCCGCCCTTGTCGCAGATCGGGCAATCGAGCGGATGGTTGGCAAGCAGCATGTCGAGCATGGACGAGCGCGTTTCCTCGATCTGCGGCGTGTTCGTCCGCACCACCATGCCGTCGGTAACCTGGGTGGCGCAGGACGGCTGCAGCCGCCGCAGCCCCTCGATCTCCACCAGACACATACGGCAGGAGGCCAGCGCCGGCAGGCGCTTCAGATAGCAGAATGTCGGGATGTCGATACCCAGACGCTGGGCGGCCTGTAGCACAGTCGAGCCAGCCTCAACCTCCAGGGTTTGTTTGTCGATCGTGACGCTGACCATGGCTTCCTCACGCCTCTCATGCTCTTCAGTGGAACGGGCACCTCCGCTCCTCGATATGGGTGACGAATTCGCCTTCGAAATGCTCCAGCGCCGCCCTTAGCCCCATGGCCGCGCCATCGCCCAGAGCGCAGAAAGTATTGCCGAAAATGCCTTTGCAGAGCGCCTTGAGCTGGTCCAGATCGCCAGGCGCGCCCTGCCCCGCCTCGATCCGGTGCAGTACTTTCACGACCCAGTCCAGCCCCTCGCGGCATGGCGTACACTTGCCGCAGGACTCATGGTGGAAGAACTCGATGATCCGGGTGGCGACCTTGACCATGCAAGTCGAGTCGTCGATCACGATCACTCCGGCAGAGCCGAGCATCGAGCCTGCGGCGGCCAGCGAGTCGAAATCCATCCCCACGTCGAGACCGCGCTCCGGAATCATCGGCGCCGAAACCCCGCCGGGGATAACCGCCTTGATCCTGCGCCCCGGCAGCGCGCCACCGCCATAGTCCTCGACCAGTTCGCGCAGTGGTATGCCCATTGGCAATTCGTAGAGGCCGGGGCCGCGCACCTGCCCACTGAGGCAGTAAAGCTTCGGTCCGGGGCTTTTGTCCGGCCCGATACCCCGAAACCAGTCCGGCCCCCGCATAATGATATGCGGCACGCAAACGAGCGTCTCGACATTGTTGATCACGGTCGGGCTGGCGTAGAGCCCGGCCACGGCCGGAAATGGCGGTTTCAATCGCGGCTGCGCCCGCTTGCCCTCAAGCGATTCAAGCATGGCGGTCTCCTCGCCGCAGATATAGGCGCCGGCGCCGCAGTGGATGTGTATGGCGAAATTAAAATCCGAGCCCAGTACGCCCCTTCCGAGATAATGCTTTTCATCAGCCTCGGCGATCGCCCGCTCGAGGTGGCGTATCGCCGTCACATATTCTCCGCGCACATAGACATAGGCGATTTCGGCTCCAATCGCGTAGGCGCTGACCGCCAGCCCCTCTATGAGCTGGTGCGGGTCACGCTCCATGATGATGCGGTCCTTGAAGGTGCCCGGCTCGCCCTCATCGGCATTGCAGCACAAATATTTCGGCTTGTCGGCCCGCTTCGGCACGAAACTCCACTTCATGCCTGTGGGAAATCCGGCGCCGCCGCGACCGCGCAGGTTAGACCGTTTGACAAGGTCGATGACCTCGTCCGGCGTGTACTCGCGCAGCACCTTCGCCAGCGCCTGGTACCCCCCGCCAGCCTCATAATTCGACAGCGACCGGCCGTCGGCAAAATCAATATTTTTGAGAAGAACCGGCTCGAACATGGCGTTACTCTCCCGGCGGCGGGATAGAGGCATGATCAACGCCTGCTGTTGCCCGCAGGCTGTTCAAGAGCGCGTCTATCCGGGCGACATCGAGGTCGCCGTGGTAATCGTCGCCAACCTGCATCACCGGCGCCATCTCGCACGCTCCCAGGCATTCGACGGTCGAAAGCGTGAACAGCCCATCCGGCGTCGTGCCGCCCTTCTTGATCCCGAGGACATCCTCCATATGCCTCAGCAAGTCCTCGGATCGGCGCAGCATGCACGAGACGTTGTCGCAAAGCTGCAGATGGAACATCCCCACAGCCTCAGTATGGAAAAGGGTATAGAAGGTCGCCAGTTCGTACACCCAGATCCGCTCGACTCCGAGAATGTCGGCAACCTCTTCCAGCACAGCGCCGGGCAGATGGCCATGTTCTCTCTGGGCGATCAAAAGGGCGGGCATGATCGCCGAGCGCCGGTCGGGATAGCGCACTGCCGCCTCTTCGATCTTTTCGCGCATGGTCATCGCGTCCAAACCCCTGCTACTTGTCCACTTCCGCCATCACGGGATCGAGGCTGCCGAGCACAGCGATCATGTCCGCCAGGTAGCGGGCGTTGGTGACCCCGAAAAGCCCCTGAAGGTTGACGAACGAGGGTGCCCGCACCTTCATGCGGAACGGCTTAGGCGACCCGTCGCTGATGATATAGAAGCCGAGCTCGCCCTTCGGCGCTTCGATCGCCGAATAGACCTCGCCCTTTGGCACGTTAAAGCCGTAGGCGGACAAGTCGAAATGCTGGATGAGAGCCTCCATCGAGCAGTGCACCCGATCCTTGTCTAACGGGAAGGCGATTGTCGGCATGTCGATCAGGAACCGCCCCTCAGGCATCTGCTCGATGCACTGTTCGATTATCCGGATGCTTTCGCGCATCTCGTCGACCCGGCATTGCCAGCGCGCGTAGCAATCACCCTCTTTGCGGGTGATGACGTTGAAATCGAGCCGGTCATAAATCTCGTATGGTTCGTCGCGACGAATGTCCCAATCGGTTCCGCAAGCACGCAGGTTCGGGCCGCTCAGGCCGAGATCGATGGCGTCCTCGGCTGAGATCACGCCTATTCCTTGCGTGCGCTTCAGGAACACCCTGTTATCTTCGAGCAATCGCTCATAGTCGCGAATCCGGTTGGGGAAGATGTCGCAGAACTCCCTGATCTTTTGAAGGAAACCGTCAGGCAGGTCTTCGCGCACCCCGCCAACCCTGCAAAACGAGGTGTGCATGCGCGCACCGGTAATCATTTCCATCAGGTCCATGATCATTTCGCGCTCGCGCATGGCGTAAAGGAGCGCGGTCATGGCGCCGAGGTCCATAGGCAACGCACCGGTGATCAGGAGATGGCCGGAAATCCGCGCCAGCTCGGCCATCATCACCCGGATATATTGCGCGCGCGGCGGCGCCTCTATGCCGAGGAGTTTCTCCACCGCCAGTGCGAAGGCCAGGTTGTTGGAGGGCGGGCAGAGATAATCGAGCCGGTCCGTCAGCGGGAAAATCTGCGTATAGGTAAAGCTCTCCGCCAGTTTCTCGGTGCCGCGGTGGAGGTAACCGATATGCGGGTCCACGCGCTCGACATACTCGCCGTCTAGCTCGAGGACGAGCCGAAGAACCCCGTGGGTGCTGGGGTGCTGCGGGCCGAGATTGAGAAGCACTTCCTTGGTATTGAGCGCTTCACCTTCCGGCCTATCGAGCTCGGTGACTTCGGTCATCTCAACTTTCCGGGCTAGAGCGGCCTTTCTGCGGAATATCCCTGGTGGCAAGGTCGGGCTGTGTCGGCGGCGGACCTTCGGCACCGAAAGGATTCAATTTGTCCTTGTAGCCGCGCAGGGGGAAATCCTTGCGCTGGGGAAAGCCCTGGAAGCCCTCCCACATGTAAATCCGGCGCAGATCGGGATGTCCGTCGAACCTGATGCCGTACATATCCCACGCCTCGCGCTCATGCCAGTTGGCCGTACGCCATACGCCCGTGACCGAAGGAACCCGCGGCGGATCGTCGAGACGGCACTTGATGCGAACCCGCCATCGGTTGGCTAGCGAATAGAGGTGGTAGACTGCCTCAAAACGCGGCGTTTCGGGAAAATGATCAACCCCGCAGATGTCGGAAAGGAAATTGAACTGCAGCGCCGGATGTTCTTTCACAAACCGGCAGAACTCGACGATCGCAACAGGCGGGACAGCAAAGGCATGAACTCCGTGCGCAACGCCGAGATCCTCGATTGCACCCCCGAAACGCTCCATGATCAGGGCGCTATTGAGAGGCTGCCCCGCGCTCATGATGTTGCAACCCGATCAAGGGGCGTCCCGGCCAGCGCGCGGGACCTCTTGATCTTCTCTTGAAGCAGAAGGAAGCCGTGCATCAGCGCCTCGGGCCGCGGCGGACAACCGGGCACATGCACATCGACCGGCACGAAGGTTTCCGAGCCTTGGACCACGGCGTAAGTGTTGTAGACCCCGCCCGAAATAGCGCAGGTGCCCATGGCGATCACCCAGCGCGGTTCCGGCATCTGGTCATAAAGCCGGCGCACGACGGGGGCAAATTTCCGGGTCACGGTGCCGGCGATGATCATCACGTCAGACTGCCGCGGCGAAGGGCGGAACACCACGCCGAAGCGGTCGAGATCGTAGCGAGCGCACCCTGCCGAAATCATCTCGATGGCACAACAGGCAATGCCGAAGGTCTCGGGCCATAGCGCCGATCTTCGGCTCCAGCTTATGATGTTGTCTGCCGTGGTGAACAGCACACTGTCGCGGATCGCATTGTTTACGCTTCCCATTCCAGCGCTCCTTTTAGCCAGGCATAGGCGAAACCCACGAGCAGCAGCACCATGAAGACGAACATCTCGACATAGCCGACGAGCCCGATCTCTTTGAGGACGACGGCCCAGGGAAACAGGAACATCGCTTCGACATCGAAGACGACCAGCAGGATCGCGAGAATGAAAAACGGCACCCTGAAGCGGCCGCCGGAAGCCTCGCCGGCTGCGTCCATGCCGCATTCATAGGGCATGTTCTTCGCGAGATAGGGATTGGCTGGGCGCAGCAGCGAAGAAACGAACAAGGTCACTGTCGCCACCAGGACCACTCCGGCGACCATAAAAAGAACCGGCAAGAATTCCATTGCAGCCATATCGCACTGCACCGATCACCCAACTAGGGCTTTTCCTCGGGCGGCGACGGGCCTCGTTTGGGACCGGTAGCGCGGTCGCCCGGAAGCGGTTTGGGCAATCCTTTCCTCTGATCAGAGTTTATTCCGTCGGGCGGATCATTGCAAATCCAATCGATCAGCCGCCGAACACCGAATATTGGGCAAGCCTTAGAAACCACGACGGAAATAGGCCGATACCGATGGTGCCGGCCGCGGTGAAGGCGAGTGTGGCGCGCACCAATGGCGTCAATGCCGGGGCGAAGGTTCTCCCCGGTTCGCGCATATAGATCACCATGACGATGCGGATATAGAAATAAGCGGCAACCGCGCTCAAGAGCACTGCGATCACCGCCAGCATGACGAAGCCTCGCTCGATGAGCGCGACGAGCACGTAGAACTTGGCGAAGAAGCCGGCCGTCGGCGGAATGCCGGCCAGTGAGAAGAGATAGAGCAGCATCAAAAGCGCAAGCCCGGGATGCGACTTGGCCAAACCCGCATAGTCTTCGATGGCTTCGCCCGAGAAATCGGCGTTCCGCATCATGATGACGGTACCGAAAATCCCGATATTCATGAAAGAGTAGATCAGCAGGTAGAGCATCACGCTGGCGATGCCGTCCGGACCACCGGCCACCACGCCGAAAATGGCGAAGCCGGCATGGGCGATGCTGGAATAGGCGAGAAGGCGTTTGAAGTTGTCCTGTACCAGCGCCACGAAACTGCCAAGCGCCATCGTCGCCACCGCCATGACAGCAACGATGATCCAAACGTCGGAGGCTGCGACGAGAGGGTTGAGGAACACCCGCAGGATCACCGCGAACCCCGCGGCCTTCGGACCCACCGACATGAAGGCGGTGATCGTCGTCGGCGCGCCTTCATAAACGTCCGGCAACCACATATGGAACGGAACGGCGCCGACCTTGAAGACCAAGCCCGCGACGATGAAAACCACCGCCAACAACAATCCGGGATCGAGCGGATGGCCGCTCGCCGCCAAAGCCATCGCGTCCAGTTGCGTCGTGCCGGTAAGCCCATAGACCAGGGAAACGCCGTAAAGGAAAATGCCGGTCGACACGGCGCCAAGGATTACATATTTCAGCGCCGCTTCGTTCGACCGACGCTGCTTTCGCAGGAAGCCGGTCAAAACGTAAGTGCAAAGCACCATCAGTTCGAGCCCCACATAGATCGACAGGAGATCGATCGCCGAGGCCATGATCATCATTCCCAAAAGGGCAAATAGCAGCAGCACATAATATTCACTGCTCTCGATCCCTTCGATGTCGGCATATTTTCGCGAAAGCAGGAATGTCAGAACGGTGGCGAGGTAGAAGACGAGCTTGAAGAAGACCGCAAATCGGTCGGCGACGAACATCCCGGCATAGGCCGGCCGCACCTCGCCCGCCAGCATGAGTGTCGCAACCACGGCGATCAGCACGACTGCGACGGACGCTAAGACAAGGAAATATTCCTGTTCCTTCAGCACGAACTGTCCCAGGATCAGCAGGATACAAGCTCCGGTGACCACCACGATCTCGGGCATGCTCGCAAGGATCGACTGCAAAAGTGCTGCGTCAGTCATTGGCCGCTCCCCTTGGCGTGCACCTGCGCCAGCAGATGCTGCACCGAGCCATCGATGATGTTGAGGAAGGGTTTCGGATAGAACCCGACCCAAAGCACGAAGACAGCCAGCGGCAAGATCGCGACCATTTCGCGGGCATTGACATCGCGTACCTTCAACTTCAAGCCGACGCTGGGCTGACCGAGTGCGACATTCCCGTACATGCCGAGCAGATAGGCGGCACCCAGCAATGCGCCGAGAACGGCGGCCGCACCGGCAGCGAGGCTGGCCGCGAAACCGCCGGACAGCACCAGCAGCTCGCCCACGAAAGAATTCGTTCCCGGCAGCGCCATCGACGACAGAGTGAACATCGCAAGAAACACGCTATAAACCGGCGCCAGCTTCATCAACCCGCCGTAATCGGCAATGCTGCGGGTATGTGTCCGCTCGTAGATCAGGCCGACGAAGAGGAACAACGCGCCCGTCGTTACGCCATGATTGAACATTTGCAGGATGCCGCCCTCGAGCCCGCGGAGGTTCAGGGCAAAAATTCCGAGTGTCACGAAGCCCATGTGACTGATGCTGGAATAGGCGACCAGTTTCTTCAGATCGTCCTGCGCCAGTGCAAGCAACCCGCCATAGACGATCGCGAGCGCCGAAAGCAGGAGCATGAGCGGCGAATAATACGACGCCGCCGCCGGCAGCATCGGCAGGGAAAACCGCAGGAATCCGTAGGCGCCCATCTTCAGGAGCACGCCGGCGAGGATGATACTGCCCGCCGTCGGCGCCTGCACATGGGCATCCGGCAGCCAGGTATGGACCGGCACCATCGGCACCTTGACCGCGAAGGCGACCAGGAAGGCGAAGAACAGCCAGGACTGAACCTGGAACGGCAAATCCTGCGCCGTGAGGGCGAGGATGTCGAAGGTCTTGCCGCCGTGGAGATAAAGCACGATGACGCCGATCAGGAAGAGAAGGCTGCCCGCCAGCGTGTAGAGAAAGAATTTGAACGCCGCATAGAACCGTCCCTCGCCGCCCCAGACCCCGATGATCAGGTACATCGGGATCAGCATCGCCTCCCAGAACACATAGAACAAGAACAGGTCGAGCGCGCAAAACACCCCCAGCATCAGCGCCTGCATGACCAGCAGGCTGATCATGAACTCCTTCACCTTGCGGTCGATCGCAACCCAGGAGGCAAGCACGCAAATCCAACTCAATAGCGCCGTCAGAAATACGAAGAGCACGCTTATTCCGTCGACGCCGAGCCCATAGGTGATGCCGAGTGCGGGCACCCACGGGCGCATCTCGGTGAACTGCATCGTGCTGCTCGTGGCGTCGAAGCCCGCCAGCATGGCGATTGAGAAAGCGAGGTCGAGGAGGGTGACACCCAACGCCGTCCAGCGCACGGCATCGTCGCCGCGCAGAAACATCAAAACCACAGCCCCGGCGGCAGGCGTGAATACGATGAAGCTAAGGAGCGGGAACCCCATGGCAGCCCCCTACCGCCACGCGAAAGCGAAGACGACAATGGCCGCGGTCACTCCGACAATCATCGCGAGCGCATAATGGGTGACGACGCCGGTTTGAAGCCGCCGCAGTCGCCCGCCGCCACGCAAGATCGAATGGGCAACCCCGTTCACGACCGCATCGACGCCGGTGAGGTCGATCCGCAGTCCTGCCCGTGCAGCGCCGTGCAGGAAAGGCAGCGCCGCGGTCTCGGACACGTCGCTCACCGCCTTCTCGTAGCGCGCGAAAGGCTTTTCGGCGAGCCACATGAAACCCCGCGCGGCCTTGCGATAGAACCAGTCAGTGTCGATGCTGATCGTGTTCTCGGGATCGAGCGCCTTGAGGAACAGCACGAATCCCAGAGCGGTGAACATCAGCAGGCCAAGGCTCTCCATGACGTGGAGGCCGGTGTAGGGTTGGAAATCGACGGGATAGGGCAAAAGTGCATAGAGCGGCTGCGGGAACACCCCGATCGCAATGCAGAGCACCGCCGCCATGCCCATCGCAACCAGCATGTTGCGCGGCGGCTCCTTCGCCTCCAGGTGCCGATCCGTTCCGAAAAACATGTAGTACGGGAGCTTGAGGCCGGTGTGCAGGAATGTCCCAGACGACGCCATCGTCAGCGCCAGCACCACAAGTGCCCGATGATCCTCTCCGGCCGCGGCAATCACCATCGATTTGGTGACAAAACCCGAGAAGAATGGAAATGCCGAGATCGCGAAAGCGCCGACCATATAAAGCGCCACGGTCAGCGGCATGGTCTTGTAGAGCCCGCCAAGCTCGGTGAGCTTACGCCGCCCGGTCACGTGGATCACCGCTCCAGCCCCCATGAAGAGCAGTGCCTTGTAGAGAATATGCGCGAAGGCATGGCTGGCGGCGCCGTTTACCGCCATCTCGGTGCCGATGCCGATCCCCGCCACCATGTAGCCCACCTGGCTGACGATGTGATAGGCCAGCAGCCGCCGGCAATCGTTCTCCAGCACCGCGTAGATGACGCCGTAAAGCGCCATCACAGTGCCGAGCCAGACCAGAAGCTCGGTGCCTGGAAACGCCCGTGCGAGGACATAGACCGCGGTTTTGGTGGTAAAGGCGCTCATGAACACCGCCCCGGTGACCGTCGCCTCCGGATAGGCATCGGTTAGCCAGGCGTTGAGCGGCGGCACCGCCGCGTTGAGAAGGAATCCGGCCAGGATCAGATAGGCGCCCGTATCCATCCCCCCTTCCATAGCCCCCCGTTCCATCGGGCCAAAGAGCAGCGAGCCAGAGGCGAGCCCGTGGAGCATGATGCCGCCGAGCAGGACGACGCCGCCGGTGACATGGACCATGAGATAGCGGAACGCTGCCCGGATCGCCGGCCCGCCGCGTTGCGCGAAAACCAGGTAGGCAGACGCGAATGCCATGGCTTCCCAGAACATGTAGAGGGTCAGGTAGTCGCCTGCGAACACCACACCGAGCGCGCCACCGACATAGATATAGGCCGCCACATGCTGGCCAGCGTCCGAAAGGTGCAGCGCATAGACCATGCCGATCAGCGCCATGATGGTGAAAACGGTGGCAAAGACGATGCTCAGCTTATCGACCTTGGCGATCAAGAGTTCCTGGCCGATGAACCGCACCTCGCCGTAGCTGCCGGGCTGCATCGAAAGCACGGCGAGGATTGCGAGCGATGGGATCAGCAGCAGATAGGCTTTGCGGATCGACCCGCTAAGGAACGGGATCGGCACGGCACCGATAATGAAGAGGACAGACGGGTGTATGAAGTCAGTCATAATAATCCTCGCGCCGCATCAGCCCGACCCGACGGCCGAGAAACTTGGAAACGAAGATGAGGATTATGCAGGAGACGAAGCCGTAGACGGCCGACCAGCCAGGCACGCGGTCCCACAGATATTCGGCACTGTCCCGGGAGACGAAGAAGTCAGCCACGACGATCAGAATGAGCACGAGATAGAATATTCGGCGCCGCGGCCTTGCATATTCTTCGTCGCCAAAGAAGTGGATGAGAAGCTTGATCATTTAACCACTCCATCTGCCAGGCTAATGAAATAGCCGGGAAAGATGCCCATCAGCACCGACAGGATGGCGGTCGCGACCAGCGGGATCGTGACCATCGGAATTTCACGAACTGAAGCCGGGCTCTCCTGATCCTCCGTCCCGAAAAAGGCGGCATAGCTGACCGGCAGAAAATAGGCCGCGTTCAGGACCGAACTCATCAGGAGCACTGCCACGAAAGCGATCTGCCCAGCTTGCACGGAGCCCATGGTCAGATACCATTTGCTAATGAAGCCCGCGGTCGGCGGTATCCCAATCATGCTCAGCGAAGCGATGAAAAATGCGCCCATCGTAAAGGGCAGCCTGCGGCCGATACCCGCCATGTCGCTGATGTTTCGCTTGCCGGACGCGCAATAGATCGACCCGGCGCAGAAAAAGAGCGTGATCTTTGAGAATGCGTGCGCAGCCATGTGGATAATGCCGCCGACCATCGCGACCGGCGAAAGCAGAACCGCGCCCAGCACGATGTAGGAGAGCTGGCTAACGGTTGAATAGGCGAGCCTTGCCTTAAGGTCGTCCCGCGTCAGAGCATAGATCGATGCCATCAGGATCGTGAACGAGACCAGATAGGCCGTGGCGATACCGAGACCTAATTCCCCGACCAAGCTGACGCCGAAGACATGGAACACCACCCGCAGGAGGCAGAACACGCCCATCTTGACCACGGCCACCGCATGCAAGAGCGCGCTGACCGGGGTCGGCGCCACCATCGCCGCAGGCAGCCAGGCATGCATCGGCATCACCGCGGCTTTGGCGAAACCGAAGAGATAGCAGAAATAGACAACCGTCAGCAGCGCCGCCGAGGCATTGACGCCCGCCAACAGTCCCCCATGCACAAAATCGAGCGAACCTGCAATGGAGTAGGTCAGTGCCAACGCGGCGAGCAGCACGCTTTTCGAGGCTCCCATCAAATAGACGAGGTACTTGCGGGCGCCCTTCCATGCCTCTTCGTCCTCATGGTGATAGACAAGCGGATAGGTAACGAGGCTGAGCGCCTCGTAGAATATGACCAGGGTGAACAGATTGGCGGCGAAGGCTCCCCCGACGGCCGCCGCGAGACTGGTGGCGAAGCAGGCGAAGAACCGGGTCTGCGCATGCTCGTTCAAGTGGCGCATATAGCCAACGGAATAGATCGCGGCCACGATCCATAGCAGCGACGAGATGGTGGCGAATACCATGCCGAGCGCATCGGCCCGGAAAGCGAACTCGACCCCCGGCAGTATCTCGAACAGGCGCAAATCGACCGTCCCGCCAGCCAGTACCGTGGGGGCCATCGAGGCGACGATCACAAAGAGGACGATTGCGGCCAATGGCGAGACGAGATCGCGCAGTTTCTCGCGGTTGTTTAGAAACAGAATTATCAGGGCCGCCAGGCCTGGGACGGCGACGGCAAGCAGTGGCCGGATCGATACCACCGGGTCCAAGCCGCTATCCTTTCATCATGGTCACGTCGTCGACCTTGAGGGTGGATTTGTTCCTCACAAGGGCGACCAGGATGCCGAGGGCGACGGCGACCTCCGCTGCGGTGATGGCGATGACGAAGATCGCGAAAATCTGCCCGCGGAAATCGTTGTACTGGCGCCCAAAAGCGATGAAGTTGATGTTGACCGAATTGAGGAGCAGCTCCAGCGACATCAGCACCACAAGAATATTGCGCCTGAGCAACACGCCTGCGGCTCCGATCACGAACAGGACCACGCCGAGCAAAATATACCACCAGAGCGGAACCATCACCCCGACTCCTTGCGCGCCAGAACAATGGCGCCGATCAGAGCCGCCAGCAGGATGACGGAGGCGACTTCGAACGGCAGGAGATAATCGGCAAAAAGTGTAGTGCTGAGCTGCCTGATCTCGTCGCCGCCACCGGTGGCGACCGGCTCCAAGACCGAAAAGCGGCCGCTCCGGAGCACCAGCACAAGCATCTCGATCCCGAGGAGGAAGAGCAGCACCAACGCTGACAAATTGCCGCCCGGCAAGAACCGCTGCAACACCGCTTCGCGCACATCGATCATCATGATCACGAACAGGAACAGGACCATGATCGCGCCGACATAGACGAAGATCTGAATAACCGCGAGCAGCGGCGCCCCAAGTAAGACGAAGATTGCGGATATCTGCAGGAAACAGGCCATCAGCGCCAACGCGCTGTGAACCGGATTGCGCGCCATGACTACCATCAGGGCCGCGATCACGGACACCGTAGCGAACAGAAGAAAAAACCCCTGATCCATCGACGCGACCCTCCCACGCGAGCTGTCACTCGGCGCGAGACGGCCGGATTTCAGATAGCTCCGCACTTCAGGTGCATTCTTAAATTGTGCCCTAGTATTGGATTTTTAACAAGATTGTTATCGTTGACGACGCACCGCGCCGGTCCGAATGCGCAGGAAAGGCACTTCGGAAGCCGGCTAATAACAGAGTGGAGGCAAAATGACCGCTCAGTCCTGCGGTTATGATCGGCAGGATGGAGCGGCAGTGTGAACTTATCGACCTCGGATCAAGCGACCGCGATATGCGGTTTCTCCTCCTGTTTTCCCGTTCGTTGCAGCGTTGATTATGGCTGACGGGCTCCTTCTCCACCGGCTCTTCCACTCAGTGGCAACGTATTTCTGCGAAGGAGACGCCGAGCTTACTGGGTTAATGGATCACCGATAAGTCAAAGAAGCATCGAAGCCCCGCGATCGAGATAGGTGTCAAGAAATTGCTCAAGACGTGGATTTCTTGGCTTCTTGAAGACTTCCTGGGGCGACCCGGTGAACAGCACCTTGCCGTGGTCGAGGAAGATGATCTGCTGGCCGACGGTCGCGGCGAAACCTATCTCATGTGATACGACAACCATGGTCATCCCCTCGGCCGCCAGATCGCGCATGACGTTCAGGACTTCGCCTGTCAGCTCCGGATCGAGCGACGAGGTCGGCTCGTCGAATAGCATGATCTTCGGCTTCAAGGCTAGCGCGCGGGCGATCGCCACGCGCTGCTGCTGTCCGCCCGACAGCTGAGAGGGATAGTGCCCCGCCCGCGCTTCCAGCCCCACTTTGACGAGTTGCGCCATCGCCGCTTCCTCTGCCGCTTTTCGGCTCATCTTGTGAACCATTTTTAACGCCTCGCTGACATTGCCGAGTGCGGTCATATGCGGCCAGAGATTGAACTGCTGGAACACCATGCCGATCTGGGCGCGGATCGCACGGTTGGCGGCGGCCGAAATGCGCTCCCGCCGTCCTCGCGAATCCTCGGTGAAACCAAGCACTTCGCCGTTGATGGAGATCGTCCCGTGCGTTGCCTCTTCAAGAAAAGCCATGCAGCGCAAAAGCGTGCTCTTGCCGGAGCCGGATGGGCCGATGAGACAGGAAACCTGCCCCGGCTCGATGGCGAGATCGATGCCGTGAAGGACCGTAGTCTCTCCGAAAGTCTTGACGAGATTTTTGACTGCGATCGCGGGGACGCTCATGCGTTGAAAAACCTGAACCTGGAAAGTTTCGTTTCGGCAAGATTGCCAAGCCAGCCGGTGAGTTCGACGAGTACCCAATAGAAGAGCGCCAGCACGGACAGTGCTTCGACGAAGGCATATTGTTGGGATCCGATCGCACTCAGCGTCGCCGTCAGCTCCGGCACGGTGATGATGGACAATACCGCCGTCTCCTTCATCAGGATAACCACCATGTTCACGGATGGCGGCAACACCAGCATCGTCATTTCCGGCAACAGAATGCGCCTGATGATCTGCCCCCGTGTCAAGCCGACACATTCGCCGGCCTCGATATGGCCCTTCGGCACGGCCTGAAAGCCCGAGCGGAAGATTTCGCTGAAATAGGCCGCGCCGTAGATCGCAATACCGATCAACCCGGCGGGCAAGGGATCGAGATCAAGGCCGACGAAAGGGCCGCCGTAATAAACTAGGAAGATCTGGATAAGAAACGGTGTACCGCGCAGCAGCGCCACGATGGTGCTCAGCCCCTTGTCGACAACGATGCCGCCATATCGCCGGGCGACCGCCATCAGGAAGCCGATGACGGCCGCAGCGATGGTGCCCAGGATCCAGATCATGATCGTCACGCCCGCACCGCTGACGATGGCTGGCCACTGTCCGATGATGACATTGATGTCGAAGGTCATCGCGGCACCCCTGGCAATCTGTTTTCGATCAGGCTGCCGGCAAGCGCCACCAGCCAATTGATCATGAGATAGATGAGGCCGGCGGATGCGAAGATCTGTAGCGGCAGGAATGTGCTGCCGGCCAGATCCTGCGCCATACGTGTTAGTTCGACGATACCGACGACGGAGACCAGCGACGACGCTTTGAGAATGAGGATAGCCTCGTTGACGAGAGCCGGAAACGTGAGGCGCAGGGCGATCGGAACCTTGATGCGACGGAAGATCTGGCGCGGCGTCAGACCAACCATTTCAGCCGACTCCACCAGGCCCAGAGGCACGCTGGCAAAACCGCCGCGCAGATTCTCGGCTTGGTAAGCTGCCGTGCAGAGCGAGAGGCCGATGACCGCGGCCACGATGCTCGGCACATTCATGCCGATCACGGGAAGCAGATTGTAGATCAAAAGCAATTGCACCAACAGTGGAACGCCACGAAAAAAGCTGACGAAAATCTGAGCAGGTCGCACGAAAAGGCCTCGCCCCGACAGCAGCATTCCCGAAAGAAGAATCGCGATTGCAAAGCCTATGAGGATCGACACGACGCTGATCGTCACCGTGTAGATCGATGCCTGTAAAAGCAGCTCGAAGAGTTTAATGGACATTATTCAGATTTCGCCCGCTTGGCCGCCATGAAGGTGCGGTCGTCGCATTTCTCAGCCATGCCCTCGACTCACCGCAGGCATGGCCGATTTCCGGTGGCCGATCAGAATGCCGGGTCCTTGACGGAATCCGGCGTATCGAAGGTCGCGCCGAACCATTTCTTCTGCAGCGTCGCCATACGACCGTCAGCCTTGATCTTCAGCATGGCGGCATCGATTGCATCCATTAACGGCGCATGATCGGCATCCTTCAGGCCGATAAAGCCGAAATAAGATTTTTTGCCGAAGGGCGGCAGAACGACCTCGAACGTGCCTTCACGCTGTTTGGCGACAAAAGCAATATTCGGCAGCGAGTTGGCGACGCCGGCGATGCGCCCGGCCGCGAGGTCCGCGTAGGACTCCGTAAAGGCTGGATATTCGCGAATGTCGACCTTGGTCGGCAGGGTTTCGGAAAATTCCTTGAGCTGATCGAGCTGGGCGGTCGCCTTGCCAACGCCGATCTTCTTGCCGGCGATATCTTCCGGCTTGTTGATCGTCTTGTCGCCGGCTTTTTTCAGGATGGCGATAGTCGCCTCGGCCAAAGGCGGCGTGAAGCGATAGCGCTCCATGCGCTTCTTGGTGATAGTCGCTGGACCTGCGACGACGTCGAACTTGCCGGCTTCGAGCGCCGGGAAGACGCCATCCCAGGGGAGCGTAACCCATTCGATTTTCACGCCGAGTTCCTTACCGATCTCGTTGAAGAGATCGACGTTCAGGCCGACATGTTCGCCGGCGTCGATGAAATCGAATGGTGCGAAGGCGGTCTCGGTACCGACCTTCAAGGCGCCGGCGGCCTTCACAGCAGCAAGCGTATCGGCCGCATGAGCAGAAATTGTCGCGCCGAACAAAAATGCGGCACCGACCAGCCCCTTCAGAAGCGAATTCTTCTTCATGTTTTTCTCTCCAGTTTTTGGCCTTCCGGTGGAAGGTCTAAGTTCCCCAAGCGTTGTCCCGTCGCGCAGATTTCTGTGATCCGCTTTTGTCTATACAAATAGATAGAGGTCGGCCTACACTGTCAAACGTAAAACTCGATGGACGCAAGATTTATGCCGAATAGTGGCAATGGACTTGGTAAAAGCAGCTTTCGCGGACGCTGAATGTCATCGCTGGATCGAGGTGAGCATTGGTCTCAATTCATCAGAGAATTTTCGAAGATATCGAAGCCAGGATCATGAGCGGCGTCTGGCTGCCGGGCCATCGCATACCTTTCGAGCACGAGCTGGTAAAAGAATATCAATGCTCTCGGATGACCGTGAACAAGGCGCTCTCGGCCCTGGCGGAACGCGGCATGATTATACGCCGCCGCAAGGTTGGTTCATTCGTCGCCGCGCGGCAGATCGACCGCACGGTCATGGATATTCGGGACATTTCCACGGAAGCGGAGTTGGCTGGGCATGACCACAGCTACACGATCCTGATGCGAAAGATCGAGACGCTGGATGCTGCCACCGCGACGCAGCTCGGCGAACAGGCAGGGGCAGAAATCCTGCGGCTTCAATGCCTGCATGCGGTGGACGGCAAGCCGCACGCGCTGGAACGGCGCATCATCATGCTTGCCATGGCGCCATCCGCCAGAACCGAAAACTTTGCTTCGGTTCCGCCGGGCAAATGGTTGCTGGACATGGTGCCGTGGTCGAAGGCGAGGCATGTCATTCGCGCCGTCTCGGCCGATGCGGCCACGGCGCGCTTGCTTGAGACCGAGCGCGGTGAGGCCTGCCTGACACTCATTCGCCAGACATGGCGGAGCAGCCGCACGGTCACCTATGTCGAGATCATCCATCCCGGTGATCGCTTCCAGTTCGCCAGTGACTTTCACCCGACTGAAAAAAGCGTCACGGAGCAATTGCCGCGGAGAAGTGCCACGTGATCGAGAAACAGGATATCAAGACAGTTCCGCTCAAGGGCCTGCAAGTCTTCGAGGCTGTTGGCCGTTGTGGCGGCGTGAGCGCCGCGGCACTGGAACTGAAAGTTTCCCCCGGCGCGATCAGTCAGCAGATCCGCAAAATCGAGAGCTTTCTCGGTGTCACCTTGCTGGAGCGCAACGGCCGCACCATGGAACTCACCCACTGGGGACGGCTCTATCATCAGGAAATATCGAAGGGCTTCGAGCAATTTGCGCTTGCGGAGCAGATATTGGAACGGGCGCGCAACGAGAATGCCCTCGTCTTGAGCGCCCTGTCTTCCGTCGTCAACAAATGGATCGGGCGTCGGATCTTCGATTGGCAGGCCCTTCATCCGAACGCCCATGTCAGGATCGCCGGCCGAGACAAGGAACCACGCATGGGCTTCGACGAAATCGATTTCCGCATCAGTTATGGGTCGGATGTGCTGCAGCATGAACACTATACAGAACTGTTCCGTGACTGGGTTGTCCCGGCCTGCTCGCCTGCGCTGATCAAAGGCGAAGCGCCGTCTGCCGCGCGGCTTCTCGAATATCCACTGTTGCACGTCGAATGGGAGCGGCATTTCACGCCCTATCCAAGCTGGGGCGAATTCGCCGCGAAGACGGGTGCCGCGCTCAAGGAGAGCACAGCCGGTCTTTCCTTTACCTTATCGAGCAGCGCCATCGATGCGGCCGTTAACAAGCGCGGCATCGTTCTCGCGCAAATGTCGATGATTGCGGATGAACTGGAAGCGCAGACGCTCATTATTCCCATCGATATACGCATTCCGTTGCAGGAGAGCTATTTTCTCGCCTGGGACAGGGCGGCATTGCAAAAGCCCTTCGGTCCGGCATTTCGCGATTGGCTTGTTTCGATCTCCCGGCAACAGGCGCGCCTGTCGGCACCGCCAAAATCGGTTTTAGACTTTTAGAAAAACTAAAACGAAAGACAGCGCCGCGATATTGATGAAAAAAATCGCGGGACGATAATCTGTGCAGACTTTGGGCTTGGCGATCAGGAGAACGGCATGGCGCGCACCGACAAGATGAAGCTGGGCACTTTTGTCTACACCTTCGGCTTTCATCCAGCCTCCTGGCTTCATCCGGCCAGCAACGTCAACGGTGCCAATGATTTCAGTCATCTTCTCGGCGTCGCCAAGCGATCCGAGGAAGCCAAATTCGATTTCATGTTCATGGCGGATTCGCCCGCCGCAGCAGTCGGCGACCCGGACGCGCTTGCCCGCATCCCGACCAAGATGAACCGCTTCGAACCACTGTCGCTCTTGGCCGCACTGTCCGTCACCACCAAAAATCTCGGCCTCGTCGCTACCGTTTCGACGAGCTACTACGAGCCCTACAACGTTGCCCGCCTCTTCGCATCGATCGATCATTTGAGCGGCGGCCGAGCCTGCTGGAACGTCGTGACCTCCGACCACGACGAAACCGGCTATAACTTCAACCGCGAAGGGCTGGACCCACATGCACTTCGCTATGAGCGCGGCAACGAATTCGTCGATGTCGTGTTTGGGCTGTGGGACAGTTTCGAAGAAGACGCCTTGCTTCTCGACCGGGAAACAGGCGTCTATTACGACAAGACGAAGCATCACACGCTGAATCACAAGGGCAAGCACTTCCAGGTGCGCGGGCCGCTCAACATTGCGTGTACGCCGCAGGGCCGGCCGGTGATAGCGCAAGCCGGCGGATCGGAACCCGGCATGGATATGGCGGCGCGCACCGCCGAGATCGTCTTCAGCCTCGCCTCCAACATCGACCGCAATCGCGACTTCTATGCCAATGTCAAAGGCCGCATGCCCGCCTATGGGCGCGACCCGCAAGATCTGAAAATCATGCCTGGCTTGGTCATCAATGTCGGGGAGACGCAGGCCGAAGCCGAAGCCAAGGTCAACTATCTCATCGACCGGATGCATCCGGATGTCGGCCGGCTGATGCTGTCGGAATTTCTCGAGGCCGATCTGCGCGGCGTACCGCTGGATCAGCCCTTCCCGATGGACCGGCTCCCAACGGCACCGAAGGGCTCTCGTGCGCTGTTCGACGAACTCGTCGATTTCGTCAAGAGCGGCCGCACGGTTGGCGAGCTTGTCCGCCACTATGCGGAAAAGCACACCGGCAACGGCATTACCGGCACGCCTACGCAGATTGCCGACTTCATGGAGGAATGGTTCGAGACGCGCGCCGCCGACGGCTTCATCCTGATGTTCCCGACCCTGCCCTCCAGCCTCGACGACTTCGTCAAGCTTGTCCTTCCGGAATTGCGTCGACGCGGCCTTTTCCGTGAGGAATACGAAGGACGGACACTGCGCGAGAATCTTGGCCTTTCCAGGCCCATAAATCGCTTCGCGAAAGACTCCGTTACCGCATGAAGAAGGAGTTGCCCTGATGACGAACGGGTATTCGATCGATCAGGAGAGTTTCAAGCTTTCCATGCGTCATCTTGCGGGCGCCGTCAGTGTCATTACCGTCGGCGACGGCGAAGAGCGTACCGGTTTCACCGCTACATCCGTCTCGTCGCTCTCGGCAGACGTTCCCTCGGTTATCGTCAGCCTGAACCGAGCGTCCTCCTCATGGTCGATCCTCGAACGTCATCGTTGCTTTTGCGTCAACGTGCTGGCCGACGACCAGCAGCATATCGCGCGGTCCTTTGCCGGCCTTGGTGGGCGCCGCGGCGCCGAGCGCTACCGCGATGCCGACTGGTATCACCTGAAAACCGGGGCGGCGGTGCTGGAAAACGCTTTGACGGTGTTGGATTGCGAGCTGGAGAAAGCAATACACCATTATTCCCATGTGATCCTGATCGGCCGGGTCTGCGCCATCGATATACGACGCCATACCAGCCCGCTCTTATACTGGGACGGTGGCTATCGTAAGCTCGGCGCTGCGACTGATCTCATTCATGCCAACTAGTTTCAACGAAGGCGATTGGACAAGAGCCTAATGGATGCCGCGTCGGCATTGGCGAAAGCAAGCCGTAGATAGCGTTCCTGTCCGACGCCGAAATAGCTTCCGGGGATACTGACGATACCCGCCTGCTTTGCCAGCCTCTCGGCCACCTCTGCAGAGGATTGGTCGGCAAAGGGATGGCGCACGAACGCGAAATAGGCGCCGATCGCGGCGATGTCCCAGCCGGGTAGATCGGACAAAACGACCATGAGCGCCTCCGCTCGGCGCGCGATCTCGAGCCGATTGCCGGCCCGCCAATCGGCAAGCACCGGCAAGGCGGCGGCCACGGCCGCCTGAGCGGAGCGGGGGGCACAGATCTGCATGTTGTCCATGATCTTGGTGATCTCGCCCAAAAGCTTCGGCCCCGCCGTCACCGCTCCCAGCCTGTGGCCGGGAATACAGAACGATTTCGAGAAACTGTAAAGCAGAACGAGCGTCTCTTCCCAGCCCGGCTCCGACAGGAGCGCATGCGGTGAACCGTAATCACCCGGCAGAAAGTCGCGATATGTCTCATCCAACACAAGCCAGGCGCCATATTTCCGGCAAAGCACAAAAAGATCATGCACCAATGACGGCGGATAGACGGCCCCGGTCGGATTGTTCGGCGTGACGACCGCAAGCGCCCGCGCTCCTGCGGCAAGCGCCTGCTCGGCCGATGCAAGATCCGGCAGGAAGCCGCCGGCCGCATCACACTCGACAAGCACGCTCTTGATGCCGAGCATGGATAATGTCGTCCCATGATTGAAATAGAAGGGATTTGTGAGTGCTATAGTGTCGCCGGCACCAGCAAGGGCGATAGCGGCACACATGAAGGCCTGATTACAGCCGGAGGTGATGTGAACATTGGCGGCCCGGATCGACGAGCGGTAGATGTCGCTTACATGCCGCGCATAGGCTTCGCGCAGCACCATTTCTCCCTCGATCGGCCCATAGCCCGTCATCGTCTGTGATGCCGCCGCCTCGCCAAGGAGCCGCAGCATCTCAGGATGGGCGGGATAGCCGGGAACGGCCTGCGACAGGTCGATAAGCGGCCCGTAAGTGCCGGCATAGTCGCGCGCCCACGCGAAAACCGAGGGGATGGGCGGCGGAGAAAGCCGCGTCACGAAAGGATTGGCGATTGGGGATGGCATGATGATGGTTCCTTTGACACCGATTGCTACACCGATATCGACGGAAACCTCAACTGCTTTGCCGGATTATATTGCCCCTCCCCGCGTAGTCCCTCATCCTTCGCCCGATCGACACCAGGAAAAGATCGGCTCGAGGCCGAAGACTTCAGGGAGATAGACTTTTTTGAGTGAACCGCCGGCGACTTACCGGCATCCATCCACAGGCGATTTGCCGGGGCCCGGTTGAAATCCCCGTCAACTTCGCCTTTGATGATTGGAACTTCGGCATGTTAAGCCGCACGCGTCCGCTTTTCGGACGGGAAGCAGTGTTATCTCTCTGGATCGAGGAATTCGAGGCAACCCATGCGTGGGGGAGGTGACAACGCTTGTCCCGCATCCGCAGGTTTCCTGTCGACCGATGCGCTGGCACACGCCGCGCGATTTCCTGCGTCACGTGCAATCGAAAGACGACGTCGGGATCGCGACAGGCGCGCAGATCGCAAATTACTTTGAAGCGCTGGAAACAGAGCGCAAAACTCTTTCGGCTTAAGAAGCGGGAGTATTTGAATATGGCATTCGACCACGAAAAACTGCAGCAACTGCGGGAGAAATTTTCGGAAGGACACGGTGGCAACATCCACGATCCGGAATTCCGCGCCGTAGGAGACAAGATCTTTTCGGCAAGCGGCACGCGCGCCGCACCCTTTAGCGGCATCCCCACGCTGCTCGATGCTCCCTATCGGCCGATTGACGCCGAAAATCCAGACTTCGGCGATCTCGACGTCGCGTTGATCGGGGTTCCAATGGATCTCGGCGTCACCAATCGCCCCGGTTCGCGTTTCGGGCCGCGTGCGTTACGGGCGATCGAACGGGTCGGGCCTTACAATCACGTCCTGAAATGCGCTCCCCTCTTTGAAGCGAAGGTCGCCGATATCGGCGATGTGCCGTTTCGAAGCCGCTATCGGCTGGAACTCAGCCACGAGGATATCGAGCGCTGCTTTCGACAGATCGTCAGCGACGGGGTCGTACCGCTTGCCGTCGGCGGAGACCATTCGATTACACATCCCATCCTCAAGGCCATCGGCGAGAAGCGCCCGGTCGGGCTGATCCATATCGACGCCCATTGCGATACCGGAGGAGCCTACGACCTGACCAAGTTCCATCACGGAGGACCGTTTAGGAATGCGGTGCTGGATGGGGTTCTCGATCCCACGCGCACCATCCAGATCGGTATTCGCGGTGCTGCGGAATATCTGTGGGAGTTCTCCTACGAAGCCGGCATGACGGTCATCCACGCCGAAGATATTGCCCGCATGGGCATCGATGCCATCGTCGACAAAGCGCGTGCGATCGTGGGAGACGGCCCAACCTATCTCTCCTTCGACATCGACAGCCTCGACCCGGCTTTTGCCCCTGGCACGGGTACGCCCGAAATCGGCGGCCTGACCAGCCGAGAGGCGCTGGCGATTCTCCACGGATTGAAGGGCATCGATTTCGTCGGGGGTGATGTGGTGGAAGTCGCGCCACAATATGACGCCACCACGAATACAGCCCATGTGGCGGCTCAGATGCTATTCGAGATTCTCAGCCTCATCCGTTTCAGCCCGTCCCTGAAGCTCTAGCGCACATTCCATCGGGCGCAGAATGCGGGGCATGAACCATGTTCCTCGACCCCGACCAAAAAACGACCTTCGTGCTCGGCCACGACTCCAACAATAACTATTCAACCAACTACAAGAACGAGGTCGTAAAGGAGCTGGACGCCAAGGCCCGCCTGGAGCTCGATCCCAAGAAACGCGAACAGATGTATTTGCCGCCTGTGGGCCTGAACGCCCACAGACCGCACGACCGCCGTGATCCCACCGCGGTCCTCTCAGTAGACTACCACGCTGCGAATACTTTCCCCCGAATGCATCAGCTCGAAGCCCTTGTTGATATCGTCGAGGGCCATGGTGTGGGTGATCATCGGGTCGATCTGGATCTTGCCTTCCATGTACCAGTCGACGATCTTCGGGACGTCGGTGCGACCGCGGGCGCCGCCAAAGGCCGTGCCCATC
>NZ_JARFYN010000066.1 GCF_030272695.1 Martinezella calliandrae | reverse complement strand
CTTGAGGTCCGACATGCCGGCGATGCCGGTTGCCACCGTCAGGAAAATGACCGGCGCAATGACCATACGCACCAGCTTGATGAAGGCATCGCCGAGCGGTTTGAGCTCCGTGCCCACGTCCGGGTAGAAATACCCGACCAGGATGCCCGCAGCGATCGCCACGAGGACCTGGATGTAGAGATGCCGATGGAGCGGTGTCTTGCCGCGGACCTCCGCGGAATGTTGTGCGATCATGATATCCTCCACGTGAGCCGAGTCCGGCAACAGGCCGGGCCTCCCAGCCCATCTTTTCAACGATCGACAGTGGCCGCTGCCTTGTAGAGCGATCGAGCAAATGGCATGCCAATCGACCGCGGCTCGATCAGCACCCTGAGATAATGAGACATTTTTCCTCGAGCGCCGGAGCGCAACACAATCGCGTGCGGAAATCCGCAAGATCGACGGGGCAATTGGGCGAAAACAAGCACAATGCCGTCATGTTCAAACCGGCCATGGACGACCTTCGCGCATCGCGCTCTCCGCGTGGCAGGAATGGTTGTCTTTTCCGCCGTGGCCTAGTTGTGGCAACCCTCGATTATCCGTGCATGGACTCGATTGGGAGAGACTGTGGCGATGTCTCTATCCACAATGAATGAGACGGATCCCGCATTCGGTGAAAACGAGCCATCACAATCATAGATAGAACTTTCCACGAGCGAAATGCGGCGGTTTATTCAGGCATTTTGACTGAGATTCATCATGTCCCGTAGCCGATAGTTCAGCACAGCGAGCGGCGGCACCCGCAGCATGACGTGTTGCGTTCGGCCGGCTGCCAAAAAGGTTCTAGGATCGCAAGAGCGGCGGGCGCGGATCGTCAGCGAGCTGGGCTTGCGCGTGATGACGGGGAGGGAGAGGTTTCGAGCGGACGTATTTTTGAGATCGCTGTGCTCGGCAGGTTCGATAGAGCTGCGATCAGCGCGTTCTTTTCTCACCCGAAGGGGCCGTGATGGCGTCCCGGTGATCCTTGCCACGGAACCGGGTGCGCACGGACTGCCGCCTGCGTCCGCTTCAAAGGAATTTCGAAGGCACCGGGATCTGTGATGACTTCACGGTCGCGCTCGGACGATACCGGCTGACGGCCAGCCCGTTGGCGTCGATTTCCGGAGCCTTGCCGCTCACAAGGTCGCTGATCACGCGCGCGAAGCCGTGCTCATAGTCCAGCCCAGCGTCCCATGGCCCATGTTGAGCTATGCTCGAAGCCGGAGTCACGCGTTCCGGCCGGACGATCGCTGATCTGGACAAGCTAGTGCCCTTTGGGCGAAGAAGAAGTGGCGGCCCTGATCGCGTTTCATGCGTCGGCTGAAGTCGCCCTCATGTGCGGCTCGCTGGTGGAGATTACGGGTGCCCAGGCGGTCGCGTGGCTTAGTTGCCAAAATGGCGCTGCACGTGCTCGCCGGAATAGTTGGCTCATGTGTCGAGATTAATGATGTCTCCCCTTGCCCAGCTTTCGGCAAGGCTCATCAGAAAATCCATCTCCCGTCTCAGCGTAACCGTTCGACTCACATCGATTGCATGCTCGCTTTCAGCGCGAACGTGGTAAAACTCTCCGACCGCAATTCCTGCCGCTTTGCGCTTTTCTTCGAGCGACGATTTCAAATCGGCAAGCTCTTTCTTCACGCTAAAATAGCGCCGCATAACAGCGAGCAAACGTACATCGTTGTCCATAATATTCATATTAGCATCTTCCGCAATACAACGGCCTAGGGAGAACCAGATTCGTGCATTTTTGTCACGCATCTTGAGGGAGGGATCAATGAAAATGCCGCTGACGGACGTGCACACAATAGGGTTCGCTCGCGCTCAGTATCATCGAAACCATTCCAATTGTGTCGGCTTTGTCGATTTCACGACAGAGCTTCGTTCGGCGGACTCCTTGCCCTTCTTTTCTAAGCTAATGAAAGCAAAGGCAGACACTTCCTGACCAATCGTGCGTTCAAATTGGCATGAATTTTGATGCCAGTCACCGAGACGCAGCGAGAGCTGTTTACTCGGGAAGAGCCGAGAAATGTCTCAATGAGACTGAACGACTGGAGATAAGTAATATTGCTGAGAATGATTGCGTTGTCCGTTGTCGCTCATGCTTTCGCGGTTATTGCCCTCGGGCGTTTGCCCAAGAAGTGCCCTCCAACAACAGGGCGCCAATCGGTCGTGCGATGAATTCGTGGTGCCCAAAATATGTGTTGTGGACAGGTTTGGCACCGCTGGCGATGGCATTTTACGCAATGACTGCGAATGGACAAGAGACCAGCCTTGTCGGGATCAACCGAGGTTCAGAACTAGCCACCATCGCCCGTCGTCTTGAACGCGGCGGATACGAGCTGACGAATGGCACATGGGTGCCGTTAAGCAAGATGTACCATAGCAACTGGGTCGACATGCAATTCGAAATGTTGACACAGCTGTCCGACGATTTCGGTCTACTGTGGGGCGCAAGCACCGGTCAGCGTGCCGAAAAAGTCCGGATCGACCCAAATGTGCAGCTCGGCTTCATTCTGCAAAAGCGTCCGACGCCGACGACGACGCTTACGTTCACGGCCAATTCGATCTTGGGTGGTGACCTGACGGAACAACCGTGTACCGCCAGCTACCGACTTGGCGGCGTTCAGAAGGTAAATTGCCGCTTGGCCGCCTCGCGACTACCGGTAGCCGACACGCTCAAATACCTAGTGAAACTCCATCCGAGCCGCCTGAAACTCAGTCTCTGGTTCAGAGGTCAATTCTAGCGATGATAATAGGTGCGGGCGGTCCATCGGCAACGAAAAACAACGCAGACAGGAGGTTAGTATGCAGAAAACACAATCGTTCCCGATAGCAATCCTCAGCGGTTTCGTTATGTGCCTGTTGGCGGCGACAAGTTTTGCCGGCGAGCATGGTGCCCATGTCAGAGAAAGGGCCGATGCACCGACAATGGAAAGCAGCGCCTCGGGGTGCGCACGAAGTGCCGACAATACCTTTTGCTGGATGAGTCCGGATATCGGGCAAGCCTGGGCGTCGGGCTATACCGGTTCGGGCGTATCGATAACGATCGTAGATGATTTCAGATCCTCGGAAGTGATAGATGGCGATCTCGGCCGTGGCCAACAAAGGCAACAGCATGGCGAATGGGTCTTTGAGGCAGCCGACATGGTGGCACCTGGTGCAAACATGTTCTGCGTTGAATACGGCCAGCAGCCTTTGATCGCGCTGAAGGATGGCCTCAATGTCGTCAACCTGAGCTACGGCTATCGAGAGCCAGTGGCCCGGTCTTCATTCCAGCAGTCGCTTGTCAATGCAGCTTTGGCCGGCAATGCGGTCTTCACAAAGTCCGCCGGCAACGACTCGACTCCAGTCGGTACTGTAAACACCGCAGGGGATTTTGATTATCTAGCTGCCAGCCTGATGGGGGCGCCATCAACGATCTTCGTGGGTGCCCTCGACCACAATGGCACTCCGGAGAATAAGGCAACACTGGCCTCCTATTCGAATTACCCCGGCTCGAATACGGAGGTACAGAACCAGTTTTTGACGGTGGGCGTCGAAGGTGACAAAACTGGACTATTCGGAACATCTCATGGAGTGCCGGTGATTTCGGGCTATTCCGCCATCCTCGGAAATAAGTTCCCAACGGCGACACCGACACAGATCGCCAATCAGTTGCTGGATACAGCCAGGACTGACACACTCGTCAACTATAACGCGGCGACCTACGGCCGCGGTGAGGCTAGCCTTTCGAGGGCACTGGCACCCGATTGGATCAGGTAGACAAAGAGCCAAAGTTGCCTGCCAGGCGTTTGGATCCATCAAATCGCCTCGCAGTGTTCGCCTTAGAAACTAGGGCAGTTCATGTTGTTCCAGTGCAGGTCAAGAAGTTATTCCCCAGGGGCTTGAATATTTCAGCGATCGATCGCCCAAGACATTAGGGGAGGCCGCTGGACACAAGACGGTCCACAGCCGTTTCGGAATTGCCGGATTGAGTTCGAACATTGTGCGACTGTCAGCGCCGCCTTCTTGAGAAGCTGCAGTCCATTGGTGGCGTTTAGGGGCGGATTGAATTTCGCGCGCGAACGGTTCTCGCAGGCGGATAGCAACGCTAGGATGTCCAGGCAGACTTGGTGGGTGACCGATAGTCTGAGGGGAAGATCGGCGATCCGCGCTCTCACCACCGCTACAGCCCTCGACGGCTCCAATGCCCTGATCGTCTTCTTGGTGCCTCTCCCCAGGCTGATTCTCGGTGCGTGGAGGTCCCGGTAGGGTAGACCGGAGAAGTGGAAGATCGCCTCGGCGGCACTACGATCACCCGAGCGGTTGTACGGCCATCATTGGTTCAAGGAGCCGTCGGGTAGCCGCACTAGCCGATCCAAAGGCGCGGTGGTCCGGGTGATCTGGCAATCTTCCGGTCCGCCGATCATATCCAGCTTCTCCGTCCTAGCTTCGGCAGTTTGTCTTTTACGGCTGTCCAATCATCGCAACCGATAGTCGACCCGACGGCCGCGCTTATCCGGCTGACGGAGTTGTTCGGATAACGCAGATGTCCAACGTTCCTTGCCTTGCCGCAGACACCGGCGACTGCGTGGTGCTTGAACTTTACGCACGCACTCAGCCGGCCGTAAGAGCAACCAATAATCGAACCCATCATCGGCCTATTCATCGCCGTCGCACTTGCAGCCTATCGTCGTGCGGCTCTCCTACCGGACGGTTCAGTACCGCCCTCTAACAGCGATTTCCCACTTGATGGTCCGTCGGAGCAGGCGATTGACTGTCTTCCCGTGGACGATGGCGCATGACTTTGCCGCGGAAAACGCACCGAGAACTCGCATGAGTTGAGATCAAAGCCTTGATAGATGTGGCTCCGATTTAGGATGTGGATGGTTGCCATCTAAACAATCAATTTATCAAATATACTCAGATGCCGGTAGAAGAAGATGAAGCAGGGAATAAGAAAAGAGGCCTTAGAGTGCGCTTACGGGTATGGTTGGATCGGCGTCGGGACTTCGTTATTGGTCGAGGATTTCTACCCTGCCGCTATTGCTTTCGATTACACCGATGCGGGAGAACGTGACGTTGTTCGTGATCGCCGCCCGCCTGGATCTGCGTACTTGCGAGGGGTATGCAAGTGGCAGCTTGGGTAGTGACTTCGGCTTAGTGTAATCACCAAAGCACTCGACGCCTCGATATTGAGCCATAAACGCACGCCTTACGTGATCCAGCTGAGGAAAGATTCCCGCACGTGCTGTCTTGATTAAGTGCAGTGTGAGGCTCTCATAGACGCGCTCCCTTAAATCATAGTCTGGTCCGTCGAGGTGCTCCGTCGATGTCTTGCTGCAATGTACGACCGCTTTCTTGGGTCTAAACCCAACCGCCTACAGTTCACCAGGATAACTAAATGCCGGAAGAAATCTCGCTTTTTGATGTCAAGGAACTGATCGGGAAGGAGATCGGCGTTTCCGACTGGATCAGCGTGACGCAAAAGACCATTGACAGCTTCGCCGCGGCGACGGGGGACGTCCAGTTTATCCACGTCGATCCCGTGCGAGCAGCAGCGGAGACTCCTTTCGGTGGCACGATCGCGCATGGTTTTCTGTTGCTCTCGCTACTGTCGGCGATGAGCTACAATTGCTTGCCGAAGATCCGCGAGTTGACGCTGGGCATTAATTACGGCTTCAACAAGGTGCGGTTCATGGCACCGGTCAAGAGCGGCGCACGCGTGCGTGGCCGCTTTACCATCGCCGAAGCGCGCTTCCGCGGCGCCGGCATGCTGATGATCACCTATGGCACGACGGTGGAGATCGAGGGCGAAGGAAAGCTGGCGCTGACCGCGATTTGGCATACAATCGTTAAATTCGAGCCCAAAGAACCCGACCGGACAACGTTTGAGGCGGGCATCCCGGCAAAGTCCTTTGCTCTCGGGGAAATGGACCTGGAGCCGTCGCTCGCAGCGCTGCAAAAGGAAGTCTTCTGAATGAAATTGCTGCGGCCAGATGATGCGCCGGATCGTCCGGCGTGTTCCGCAAGCCGAATTTCAACATGGGTCCAAACCGCGGAAACTCGCACGGCTAATCCATGGCGTGGATAGGTATGATCCAAAAAATCAATTTTTCCAATCAGTCGAGTGCTATTAGAAAGCACTGAATTTGACCGAAATCAAGCGCGGCAGCACGACAATTCTTGCCATGGAGTTTGCCAGCGCATTGAAGGAATGATCGCCGATCATGGCGATCCGAGAGTGATTGTAGCTTCGCTGCCTCCAGCTTGACGGAGTATGTGAGCGCCGTGACCGACATGCGAAGAAGCACGGAGAGGGTATGTGCGGGATTGTGGGTATTGTCGGCCATCAGCCGGTTTCGGAACGGCTGGTAGACGCGTTGAAGCGCCTTGAATATCGTGGCTACGATTCGGCGGGCGTTGCGACGATCGACGGTGGAGCGCTCCATCGCCGGCGCTGCGAGGGCAAGCTCGTCAATCTCGAGGCCAAGCTGAAAGAACAGCCTCTGGCGGGCACAATCGGCATTGCCCATACGCGCTGGGCAACCCATGGCGTGCCGACGGAGCGCAATGCCCACCCGCATTTTACAGACGGCATCGCGGTCGTCCACAATGGGATCATCGAGAATTTTGCCGAATTGAAGAATGAACTGACCGCGGCCGGCGCCGAGTTCCAAACCGACACCGACACAGAGGTCATCGCGCATCTCGTGGCAAGATTTCGCCGGGGCGGCATGGGCCGGCGCGAGGCTATGCATGCGATGCTGAAGCGCGTCAGGGGCGCTTATGCGCTAGCGCTGCTCTTCGAGGAGGATCCTTCAACCATCATGACTGCGCGCAATGGTCCGCCGCTCGCAATCGGTCACGGCGTCGGCGAGATGTTCCTTGGATCGGATGCGATCGCGCTGGCGCCCTTCACCAACGAGATCACCTACCTGATCGATGGCGATTGGGCGGTCATCGGCAAGACTGCCGTCCATATCTTCGATATCGACGGCAAGTCCGTTACCCGACCGCGGCAAGTCTCGATGGCCGCGGCCCATCTGATCGACAAAGGCAACTATCGCCATTTCATGGAGAAGGAAATTTACGACCAGCCGGAGGCCATCTCCGATACCCTCAGCCACTATATCAACTTCGTCGACAATCGCGTGATCGCGGTTTCGGGCGACATCGCCTTCGCCAACGTTCAAAGCCTCGCGATCTCCGCCTGCGGCACTGCCTATCTGGCCGGGCTGATCGGCAAGTACTGGTTCGAGCGCTATGCGCGTCTGCCGGTCGAAATCGATGTTGCGTCAGAATTCCGGTACCGCGAAATCCCGCTCTCGCCACAAGCGGCTGCTCTCTTCATCTCACAATCGGGCGAGACAGCCGATACGCTTGCTTGCCTACGCTATTGCAAGGAGTACGGGTTGAAGACCGGTGCGGTCGTCAACACGCGCGAATCGACGATAGCGCGGGAGTCCGACGCTGTGTTCCCGATCTTCGCCGGACCGGAGATCGGCGTCGCGTCCACAAAGGCCTTCACCTGCCAACTCGCCGTCCTAGCTGCGCTCGCAGTTGCTGCGGGCAGGGCGCGTGGCACCGTCACGGAGAAGGAAGAACAGATACTGGTCGAGCGCCTTGCCGAGATGCCGCGCGTCATGGCGCAAGTGCTCGACAGCATCCAACCAAAGATCGAGCGTCTGTCGCGTGAATTGGCAAAGTGCCGCGCCGTGCTTTATCTCGGCCGCGGCACGAGCTTCCCTCTGGCCATGGAAGGCGCCCTGAAGCTGAAGGAGACTTCCTACATCCAGGCGCAAGGGTATGCTGCCGGCGAACTGAAACACGGTCCGATTGCTCTCGTCGACGAGAACATGCCGGTTATCGTGATTGCACCGCACGACCGCTTTTTCGATAAGACCGTTTCAAACATGCAGGAGGTTGCGGCCCGCGGCGGACGGATCATCTTGATCACCGACGAGAAGGGCGCTGCCGCCTTGAAGCTCGACACGATGCATACAATCGTTCTTCCGAATGTGCACGAGATCATTGCGCCGATGATCTTCTCGCTGCCGGTCCAATTGCTCGCCTATCATACGGCCGTATTTGTGGGCACGGACGTCGATCAGCCGCGCAACCTGGCGAAATCAGTCACCGTCGAATAGACGGCCATTTCCGTAAGGGACGAATGACAGAGTCAGATGTAGCTGCTGAGCATTTGGGAGATCGACATGCCGCAAACGAAGATATTAGGCTTTTCGGGGAACATAACACGTCCGTCCACGACGCGCTCATTCGTCGACCATATCGTTGGGCAACTGGCAATCAAAACGGGAGCGTCGGCGCAGTCCTTCGATGTCGATGACCTTGGACCTTCACTGTTGAAAGCCAGACGGTTAGACGACCTCACCGCTGAGGCGCGCTGCGTGGTGGACCAGATGCTGGAGGCCGATGCCTTGGTCGTAGGCTCACCCACCTACAAGGGCAGCTACACCGGTCTATTTAAGCATTACTTCGATTTGCTCGACCCAACATCGCTGAGGGCCAAGCCGATCATCATCGCTGCAACGGGCGGAGGCGAGCGTCATTCGCTTGTTGTCGAACATCAGATGCGCCCTCTGTTCGGCTTCTTTGAAGCCCTTGCGATGCCGACCGCAATCTATGCCACCCGTAAGGATTTCGCCCACGGGGAGGTGATTTCCGAGCCCATCCGCATGCGCGTAGGCCGGGCCGTCGAGGAAGCAGCCCGCGCGATAGGATGACCAGATGCAGCAAACGTCGGCGAGATAGGCCCTATTACCCCGGCGGAACTTTGCGAGGCGATTTGATGGCGCTCAACGCCTCGCAGGCAACCTTGGCTGCTTTTTTAGCTGATCCAATCGGGTGCCAGTGCCCTCGAAAGGCGAGCCTCGCCGCGGCCGTGGGTCCTCGGGTGATAGGTGGCGAGTGTGTCGATCCTGGCTGTATCCAGCAATTGATTGGCGATCTGTGCCGGTGTCGCCGACGAGAATTTGCCGCCCGGGATGGCGCAATAGCCGGAAATCACTGGTGCCGCAAAAATGGGTCAGACAGTTCAGTTTTGTCACTTTCGACGCCGTCAGACTTTTCTACTTTGCACCATGGCCGACATTCCAACTTTGAACACCACAGTTAAGGGCGGATGCCCGTGAACTGCGAGGAATTGCCAGTTGAGAAAGCCGTATATCCTCCTTGCCGCCGTCCTTGTCTGTGCAGCACTCCAGTTTCCTTCCCGCAATGGCATGGCCGAACAGGCCGGCGCACCCGCGCTCACCGTCTCCCTGGCGCAGCCAGCGCAACGGGATTGGCCGGAGACCGTTCCGGCGAGCGGCTGGCTGAAGCCATGGCAGGATGCAATCATCGCCTCAGAAACGAGCGGCCTGCGCATCACGGACGTTCTGGTCGATGTCGGATCTGTGGTGAAGAAGGGGCAGACGCTGGTGCGGCTATCGCAGGACAGCGTTCTGGCCGAGCTTCGCAAACAGGAAGCTGCAGTCGTGACGGCCAAGGCTAATCTCGCCAAAGCCACGGCCAACGCAGACCGGGCGCGGCAGTTGCGGTCTTCCGGTGCTCTCTCCGCTGAGAAAATCACCGAATATTTCGCCGATGAGCAAACTGCAACTGCGAGCCTCGCATCCGAAGAGGCGGCGCTCGACAGTGAAAAGATCAAGCTTGCGCAGACAACGATTACGGCCGTGGACGACGGTCTGATAACGTCGCGTTCCGCCAACCTCGGCGCGGTCGTCTCCACCGGCACTGAGCTATTTCGTTTGGTTCGCCAGCAGCGTGTCGAATGGCAGGCGGAAGTGTCGGCCCGCCACCTTCCAAGCATTTGGGAAGGCCAGAAGGCGACAATTAACGGACCCGACGGTCGCCAAATTGAAGGCAAAGTCCGACTGGTTGGGCCTTCGGTGAGCACCGATACCAGCCGGGCGATCGTCTATGTCGCGCTTCCCGCCGATATCCGTCCGCGGATCGGCCTTTACGTCATGGGCAACATCGAATTGCAGACCACTCCGGCGCTTACAGTTCCCGAAACAGCGATCGTGTTCCGGGACGGGATAAGCTACGTCTTCACGTCCGGCGAGGGTCAACGAGTGCGAAGGATCCGGGTGGAAACGGGCCGCCGCAACAATGGCGAAGTCGAGATCGTCGTCGGCATAGACCGGTCGTCAAAAGTCGTCACAGCGGGCGGAGCGTTTCTGTCGGACAATGACCTCGTGAAGATTGCGGAGACACATTGATGAATTTCTCCGCGTGGTCGATCCGCAATCCCATACCTGGGATATTGCTGTTTGTGATGCTTGGATTTGGAGGGCTTTGGGCTTTCAAACAGCTGGCGGTCCAGTACTTTCCGGACATGGACCTGCCCACCATCAGCATTACCGCCACGCTCGATGGCGCGGCACCAACGCAACTTGAGACGCAGGTTGCCCGCACAATCGAGGACGGTCTCACCTCCCTCAGCCACATCGATCACATCATTACGACGATCACCGACGGCACCGTCTCGATCAAGGTGTCCTTCAAGCTGGAAAAGAACAGCGAAGCGGCGCTGAACGAAGTCCGCAATGCTGTCGATAGCGTAAGGGCCGCCCTGCCGGCGCAGATGGAGACGCCCAGCGTTACGAAGGCCACCGTACAGAGCTTTGCATTGGTCACCTATGCAGTCCGCTCGGCCGATCTTGATGAGACCGAGCTGTCCTGGTTTGTCGACAATGATCTGACCAAAGCACTCCTGTCGGTCCCGGGCGTGGGGCAGGTCAATCGCATCGGCGGAGTCAACCGCGAGGTTCACGTGGACCTCGATCCGGCGACGATGGCGTCGTTTGGTGTTACGGCAGCCACAGTGTCCTCGCAGCTTAAGGCCGTGCAGGCTGACACGTCCGGCGGACTCGGAGAAGTTGGCGGCATACGTCAGACATTGCGCACGCTCGGCGCCGTAGCGTCGGTCGAGGCCCTGAGGGAGCTTAGAATTCCGCTCGCTAACGGGCAGCAGGTTCGCCTCGATGACGTCGCATCCGTCAAGGACAGCTTCGCGGAGCGATCCTCGATGGCATATCTCGACGGCAAACCCATAATTGCGGTCGAGATCAAGCGCTCGAACGGGTTTTCTGACAGCAGTGTCTCGGCTGACGTTGACGCGGCAATGAAAAACTTCGCGGCGGCGCATCCGAATGTGCAGATCGACCCAGTCTACAGCATGATAGGGGCAGTTCTCGATAGTTATCATGGTTCGATGCATATGCTGTACGAAGGGGCGATGCTTGCGATCGTCGTCGTCTGGCTCTTCCTCAGGGACTGGCGTGCGACTATTCTGTCGGCCGTGGCGCTGCCTCTGTCGGTCATTCCGACCTTCCTCGTCATGTATTTTGCTGGTTTCAGCCTGAACGTCGTCACCATGCTGGCGCTTTCGCTCGTCGTCGGAATCCTCGTCGACGATGCCATCGTCGAGATCGAGAACATCGCCCGCCACCTGCAGATGGGCAAACGGCCGGTCGATGCCGCGCTGGAAGCGGCCAACGAGCTCGGGCTTGCCGTCATCGCCACCACCTTCACGCTGGTGGCGGTCTTCCTGCCGACGGCGTTCATGAGCGGCATACCGGGCCTCCTGTTCCGTCAGTTCGGCATCACGGCAGCTGTCGCGGTCCTCGCCTCCCTGATAGTCGCGCGTCTGCTGACCCCGATGATGGCAGCTTATTTCATGAAGGCTCATCGGACGGAGGAAAAAAATGGTCGTATCATGCGCGGCTATATTGCGATGGTAAGGGCAGCTCTGAGACACAGGAAGACGACGGTGGCGACGACCGCCGCCGTCGTCGCACTTTCGCTTTCCATCATCCCCCTCTTAAGAACGGGATACCTGCCAGCCGCTGACGATGCACGGACGCAGATCACGCTCACCCTGCAGCCCGGTGCCACCGTCGAGCAAACCGACGCCGCGACCAGGAAGGCCGCAGACATCGTCAGTAAGATCCCCGACGTGACGCATGTCTTTACGGCTGTCGGCTTGGTATCCTCAGACGGCGGTGCGAAGGTCGCGATGAGCAGTGTCGGATCCGCCGCGATCGTCGCTACGCTGACGCCCATCTCCGAGCGCGACCGCAAGCAGTCGGAAATCGAAAACGATATTCGCCAGGCGCTTTCCGTCCTCCCTGGCGTGCGGGTCGCTGTCGGTATCGGCAACGGCACGAAGCTCGAGATCACTCTGGCCAGCGACGATGCCAGTGCGCTCGACAGCGCGAGCAAGGCGATTGAGGAGCAGCTTCGTACGCTGAATGGCGTTGGAGCGGTGACGTCGACAGCCTCGAGGCAAGCCCCCGAGATCCAGATCACGCCTGATTTTGCGCGTGCCGCAGCGCTCGGCATAACGTCAAAAGCGATCGCCAGCGCCGTGCGGGTGGCGACGAACGGAGAATATTCCTCCGATCTGCCGAAGCTCAATCTGCCGCAACGGCAGATCCCGATTGTCGTCCGTTTCTCACCCGAGATGCGCACTAATCTCGACGACATCAAGATCATGCGCGTCGCCGGCACCAACGGTAATGTCGATCTCGGTTCGATTGCGGATGTCCGCATCGCCGGCAGCCCGTCTGAGATCGACCGCATCGATCGTATGCGTAATGTCACAGTCTCCGTCGAGCTCAATGGCCGCATCCTGGGGGACGTCAACCGCGAGGCGCGGGCGCTGCCGGCGCTTCGGCACCTGCCGCCCGGCGTCACCCTTGTGGAGCACGGCGAACTTCAGCGCAGTTCGGAGCTGTTCCAGAGCTTTGGCCTTGCAATGGCAATCGGCGTGTTCTGCATCTACGCGGTCCTCGTCCTGTTGTTCCATGATTTCCTGCAGCCGCTCACCCTGCTGATGGCCCTGCCACTCTCGCTCGGCGGCGCGCTGCTGCCGCTTGTGGTGACTGGCACCAGCTTCTCGATGCCGGCCGTCATTGGGCTGCTCATGCTCATGGGCGTGGTGACGAAGAACTCCATCCTCCTGATCGAATACGCGATCATGTCGCGCCAGCAGGGCATGGCCAGGTTCGACGCGCTTATCGACGCCTGCCACAAGCGAGCGCGGCCGATCGTCATGACCACCATTGCCATGGCATCGGGTATGCTTCCGGTCGCTCTCAGCCTGACGGGCGGCGATTCGAGTATCCGGCAGCCGATGGCCATCGTAGTTATCGGCGGCGTGATGATATCGACACTCCTCAGCCTCATCGTCATCCCGGTCATCTTCACCTTCGTCGACGACCTACACAATGCATTCAAATCGTTCCGCGGCCGAACGCGGCGACGCCACGCGACCGGCGGGCGGGGAGAGTTCGGTAATTTGCAAGGCGATCTGGCCGGCGATACCAGGAAATCGCCAGAAATGACCCGATCTCAGCATAAAGTCATCGAACCCACACCTTAATCGGGCTCACAGGCGTTTTTTTGACTATACGCTTTTCGTTGTCGATCAAACTTCGCCATCGGCTTTTAGGCGAGTCTTCCATTCTGTGGCTGGGCCGTTGGTCAGCCTTGTCATTATTAGTGAAAGCTATTTTGCTTGCCGCGGTCAAGCGGGAAGCCAGGCCGCTATCGGTCGACAAACGGCTATGGCCCAGCCGGCCCGAAGCTGCGATTTTGGCCAAGTGAAGACCGTTGTGGGAACATCGCGGACGTAGTTGACGGCTTGCATGAGCAGGAATGACGGTTCGCTCCGGTAACCGGAGTGGAATTATGAGTTTTGGTCTTTCGAGTGAGGATCTGGCTGATCGCTGGAGTCTGAACTTTTCCGACATTGCTTTTGTGAACGGCATACCGGAATTGGCGCAGCTGGGGTTTGCGGTCCAGCTTAAATTGGCCGCACGGCCGTTTCGCCGTCAATTACCCGAGGTAGGCCGGCTCCGGGAATTCCGCGCGCACGGATCTGTGCGGTGGCCCAGAAAATCGGCGTTCCTTCCGCGATTTCGTGCCCAAAGACCCGATAACGAGGCACGTCGCAAGAACGTTAACCCCTGAGCCAACCAGGAGGCCTCCCCTATGGGTCAATACGGTCAGGTGGCCTGCCGTCATTCCAGGACAGGACAACTGATGACGAAGGTGTCGCCGGTCTGGCGTCTGACGACCGTGCTATCCGACACTGTTCTGTCGCCATTGTCGGTCCGTGACACCGGCCTATTTCGCCGAGGTCTTGTCTGGCCTCAAGCTAATCCGCTGAGAAGCAATCACAAATTTTTTCCTCTGCTGGGTCGGCCAAATTGGCACGAGTTTTGAAACTGCTTCGTTGCGGGCCGGGAGCCGCCGACCGACCTTCATTTCGTGGATGACACCGCGATCGATGGAACGAAGAAAGAAAGCAAAATGTCAAATCCGCATCAGATAGCATACCCTCGGAAGGGGCCTCGGCGAAACCGCCCCTACCAAATAGGCTCGCCGCCTTTGTCGACCCTTGCGCAGGAAATCTTGATGGCCGGCTGCGACTCAAAGGCCACCACATTCGCCTTATCGTGAACTCGAAGGCGCAGGATAAAGTTCTGCATCTCGCCGCGCGGTATGTCTAGACAGTTACACGTTGGCCGATCTTGATAATCGAGTCGGGCTACGCCGCGGAGGACGTCGTCGACATGCCGTCTTACGTCATTCGGTGCCCGCAGCGGCAGCCGGTCACCTTCCGCCCTTCCATCCCTTAGAGAGTGAAGTGCCACTATGTCCGAACAACCGTTGCCGACGCTGCCGATGTGGCGCCTCGATCACATCGAGCCCTCGCCCGAGATGTTAGCGCTAGGCGCCGACGCTCCGATCCATCGCGTGCGCTTCCCGTGCGGGCACGAAGGCTGGTGGGTAACAGGCTACGACGAGGCCAAGGCGGTGCTGTCCGACGCGGCATTCCGGCCCGCGGGGATGCCACCGGCGGCATTCACCCCGGATTCGGTGATTCTTGGTTCGCCGGGGTGGCTGGTCTCGCACGAGGGGGACGAGCATGCCCGGTTACGCACGATCGTGGTGCCGGCCTTCAGCGACCTCAGGATGAAGCCGCTCGCGCAGCAGGTCGAGGCGATCGCCGCGCAGTTGTTTGAGACGCTGGCGGCCCAGCCCCAGCCCGCCGACCTGCGGCGCTACCTCTCCTTTCCGCTTCCGGCGATCGTCATCAGCGCGCTGATGGGCGTGCTTTACGAGGATCACGCCTTTTTCGCTGGGCTGTCCGACGAGGTGATGACACATCAGCATGAAAGCGGCCCGCGTAGCGCGTCGCGCCTGGCCTGGGAAGAACTGTGCGCCTACATTCGCGGCAAGATGCGGGACAAGCGCCAGGATCCGGGCGACAACCTGCTGACGGATCTGCTCGCGGCGGTTGACCAGGGCAAGGCGACCGAGGAAGAGGCGATCGGCCTGGCGGCGGGCATGCTGGTAGCGGGGCACGAGAGCACCGTCGCGCAGATCGAGTTCGGCCTGCTGGCCATGTTCCGCCATCCGCAACAGCGCGAACGCTTGCTCGACGATCCATCGCTATTGGACAAGGCGGTGGAGGAAATCCTGCGCATGTACCCGCCGGGAGCGGGCTGGGACGGCGTCATGCGCTATCCGAGAACCGACGTGACCATCGCAGGCGTGCAGATTCCAGCGGAGAGCAAGGTGCTCGTCGGCCTGCCGGCGACGTCGTTCGATCCGCGCCAGTTCGACGACCCGGAAATCTTCGACATCGGACGCGACGGAAAGCCGCATCTGGCATTCTCCCACGGGCCGCACTACTGCATCGGCAGGGCGCTGGCCAGGCTGGAACTCAAGGCGGTGTTCGGTTCGATCTTCCAGCGCTTTCCAAGGCTGCGCCTCGCCGTGGCGCCCGAAGAACTGAAGTTGCGCAAGGAGATCATCACTGGCGGCTTCGAGGAGATGCCGGTGCTCTGGTGATGCGTCGACGCCGCCGGGAATCGCGATCTTCTCCGCAAATTTGCCGGCGCGCTGGGCTCGCGACGGTCAGATCAGCAACCAACAGGTAACCAAGATGGACGTGAAAGAAACAAGGGCAGTATGCCGGGACGCCTTCGCCGAACTGGCGTCGCCAGCGTGCATCCACGACCCGTATCCGTTCATGCGGTGGTTGCGCGAGCACGATCCGGTGCATCGCGCGGCGTCGGGCCTCTTTCTGTTGAGCCGCCACGCCGACATCTACTGGGCGCTAAAGGCCACGGGCGATGCGTTTCGGGGACCGGCGCCGGGCGAATTGGCGCGCTATTTCCCGCGTGCGGCGACCAGCCTGTCGCTCAATCTGCTGGCGTCCACTCTAGCGATGAAGGAACCTCCAACGCATACGCGTCTGCGCCGGCTGATCTCGCGCGATTTTACCATGCGCGAGATTGACAACCTGCGGCCGAGCATCGCGCGCATCGTCGCGGCGCGCCTTGACGCCATGGTGCCCGCGCTGGAGCGCGAGGAGGCGGTGGACCTGCATCGCGAATTCGCGCTTGCCTTGCCAATGCTGGTCTTTGCCGAACTGTTCGGCATGCCCCAGGAGGACATGTTCGGGCTCTCAGCCATCATCGGTGCCATCCTGGAAGGCCTGAGCCCGTACGCCAGCGATCCCCAGCTCGCCGCGGCGGACGCAGCCAGCGCCAAAGTTAAGGCCTACTTCAGCGACCTCATGCAGCGCAAGCGCACCGATCCCCGCCAGGACATCGTGTCGATGCTGGTCGGCGCACACGGCGACGACGCCGACATGCTGTCGGATGCGGAGTTGATCAGCATGCTATGGGGCATGCTGCTGGGCGGCTTCGCCACCACTGCTGCGACCATCGACCATGCGGTCCTGGCGATGCTGACGTATCCCGAACAGCGGCACTGGCTGCAGGGAGACGCCATGGGCGTCGAGGCATTCGTCGAAGAAGTCCTGCGCTGCAACGCGCCCGCCATGTTCAGCTCCATTCCGCGAATCGCCCAGCGCGACATCGAACTGGGCGGCGTGGTGATTCCGAAGGATGCGGACGTGCGCGTGCTGATCGCGGCCGGCAATCGCGACCCGGAGGCCTTCGCCGATCCCGACCGCTTCGATCCCGTACGGTTCTACGGCACCAGGCCTGGCATGTCGACCGACGGGAAGATCATGCTGAGCTTCGGCCACGGCATCCACTTCTGCCTCGGCGCGCAACTGGCCCGGGTGCAGTTGGCCGAGAGCCTGCCGCGGATCGAGGCGCGCTTCCCCACGCTCGCACTGGCCGAGCAGCCGACCCGGGAGCCATCCGCGTTCCTTAGGACGTTCCACGCCCTGCCGGTGCGGCTCCATGCGCATGGAGAGGCCTGAGATGCGCGTCGTGGTCGACCAGTATCTGTGCGGGACCACCGGGCAGTGCGCGCTGACGCTGCCGGGCGCCTTTCGCCAGCGTGAACTGGACGGCGTGGCCGAAGTATGCCTGACGACGATCCCGCAATCGCTGCACGCCGCCGTGCGGCTCGCGGCCAGCCAATGCCCGGTCGCCGCCATTCGGGTCATCGAAAGCGATGATGAGTGCGCCAGCGCCGAACCTGTGCCGTCTCAGGCAGAGGCCGAGCGGCATGCCGCGAAAGACCAACATAATCCGGGAGGACACGATGGGACGGTTTGAGGGCAAGGTGGCCGTGGTGACCGGCGCTGGCGCCGGCATCGGCAAGGCATGCGCCCTCGCCATCGCGCGCGAAGGTGGCAGAGTGGTGGTGGCCGACATTGACGGCTCGGCGGCCACCGCCTGCACGGCGCAAATCGCGGCGGAAGCTGGCCACGCGCTGACCCTGGCCATGGACATCGCCGACGCGCAGGCGGTGGCAGCGCTGTTCGAGACGGCGGAGCGGCACTTCGGCGGGGTCGACCTGCTGGTGAACAACGCGAGCGCCATGCATCTGACCCCGCGCGACCGCGCGATCCTCGACCTGGACCTGGCGGTTTGGGATGAGACGATGGCGACTAATCTGCGCGGCACGCTGCTCTGCTGCCGGCAGGCCATCCCGCGAATGATAGCCCGTGGCGGTGGGGCGATCGTCAACATGTCATCGTGCCAGGGGCTCAGCGGTGACACCGCGCTGACGTCCTACGCCGCGTCGAAGGCCGCGATGAACATGCTGTCGGCCTCGCTCGCCACCCAGTACGGTCGCGCGGAGATCCGCTGCAACGCGGTTGCGCCGGGTCTGATCATGACCGAACGTCTCCTCGCCAAGCTGGACCAGTGCATGCAACGGCATCTGCGCCGGCACCAGCTCCTGCCGCACGTCGGCCGCCCCGAGGACGTGGCCGCGCTGGTAGCTTTCCTGCTCTCCGACGATGCTGCGTTCATCACGGGCCAGGTCGTGTGCATCGACGGCGGCATGCTGACGCATGTGCCCACATACGCCGATGGTGGCAACAGCCGCGCCGTGCGGCCGGCCGGTGACACCGCCGAAGCGGCCGCGGCGTCAGGGAGGTGATGGACATGCTGCTCAACCCGCTGAACCGTCGGCTCCGGCTGCTGTGCGACATCCCGGTCATGCCCGGCGCCTTCCCCATGGTCGGGCATCTTCCCGCCATCGTTCGTGACCTGCCGCGCCTGCTGCGGCGCGCGGAATGGACGCTGGGCAACCACTTCTGGCTGGACTTCGGCCCTGCCGGACAACTGATGACCTGCCTGGATCCGGACGCGTTCGCATTGCTCCGGCACAAGGACGTGTCCTCGGCACTGATCGAACAGATCGCGCCCGAAATCCTTGGCGGAACGTTGGTCACTTTGAACGGTAGGGCGCACCGGCAGGCGCGTGATGGGATAAAGGCGGCGTTCCTGCCCAGGGGGCTGACCGAGGCCGGCATTGGCGAGCTGTTCGAGCCCGTCATCCGGGCTCGGGTGCAGGCGTGGCGCGACCGCGGTGAAGTAACTATCCTGCGCGAAACCGGCGACCTGATGCTCAAACTCACCTTTTATCTCATGGGCATCCCCGCCCAAGACCTGCCGGAGTGGCATCGCAAGTACCGGCAACTGCTGCAGTTGATCGTCTCGCCCCCAGTCGACCTGCCCGGAACGCCCTTGCGGCGCGGCCGCGCCGCCCGCGACTGGATCGACGCGCAGTCGCGCCAGTTCATCCGCGACGCGCGCGGGCATGCCGCGCGCACCGGGTTGATCAACGACATGGTGAGCGCCTTCGATCGCAGCGAAGACGCGCTCTCCGATGACGTCCTGGTCGCCAACGTCCGCTTGCTGCTGCTTGCCGGTCACGAGACCACCGCCTCGACGATGGCCTGGATGGTGATCGAGCTGGCGCGGCAGCCTGAGCTGTGGGACGCCCTAGTCGAGGAGGCGCAACGCGTGGGCGCGGTGCCGACCCGGCACGCGGACCTGGCGCAGTGTCCGGTCGCCGAGGCGCTGTTCCGCGAGACGCTGCGCATGCATCCGGCGTCCTCGCTCGTACCGCGTCGCGCGACGCAGGAATTACAACTCGGCCAGCGGCGTATTCCCGCGGGCACCAGTCTATGCATCCCGCTGCTGCATTTCTCGACCTCGGCGATGCTGCACGAGGCGCCCGATCAGTTCCGTCTGGCGCGGTGGCTGCAACGCACGGGGCCGATCGGGCCGGTGGACATGCTGCAGTTCGGCAGCGGCCCACACGTCTGCATCGGCTACCACCTAGTATGGCTGGAACTGGTGCAGTTCAGCATCGCCTTGGCGCTGACCATGCACAAGGCCGGGGTGCGGCCGCGATTGCTGAGCGACGCCGAAAAAGGCCGGCGCTATTACCCGACAGCACAGCCCTCCATGAAAATCCGCATCGGATTCTCATGAGCTGGCATCGCATACGCCAGCTGGCGTGGCAGCAACGCCGGCAACACTACGGCGGCTCGCCGCTCGCCGCGGCAGTCTCCTGTCAGGTACAAGGACATGAACAACATGCAGGCCGTTTCCACGCTACACCACGACCAAACTGGCGTTTCCCCGCTTGGCGGATCGGGCGCGCAGGCGGGCGGCGCATCCGGGAGGCTGCTGCCGGAGATCTGGATGCAGGATGGCGCAAAGCGGGTCGAGCAGGCGCTGGCGCGTCTTCTCTGCGCCGAAGACGACGGTGAGACCGAGCTGATGGCGGCGATGCGCTACGCCACCTTGCGTGGAGGCAAGCGCACACGCGCCTTGCTCTGTATCGCTGCCGGCGCACTAGCCGATACGCCGGCGCACATGCTCCACGACGTCGGCGCCGCCATCGAGATGATGCACGCCTGCACCCTGGTCCACGACGACCTGCCCGCAATGGACGACGACGTGCTTCGCCGCGGCCTTCCGACCGTGCACGTCAAGTTCGGCGAAGCTACTGCGATCCTGGTCGGGGATGCGCTGCAGGCACACGCCTTCCTGACCCTGGCGAGCCTGGATGCGCCGGGCGACAACCGTATCGAGCTCGTACGCGAACTGGCGCAAGCGGTGTCCGCCGAGGGTGCCGCAGGCGGGCAGGCCGTGGATCTGTCGCTGGTTGGAAAGCACGTCGAGCTGGACAGGATCGTGGCGATGCACCGGATGAAGACCGGAGCGCTAGTGCGCGCGTCGGTTCGAATGGGCGCGCTATGTACCATCGCGGAGGATGCCGCGCACGCTGCGCTGTACTGTGCGCTCGATCGCTATAGCGCGTGTTTCGGCCTGGCGTTGCAGGTGGTCGACGACATTCTCGACGCGACAGCGGATAAAGCGACGCTGGGTAAGACCCCCGGCAAGGACGCGGCCGCGCAGAAGCCAACCTGCGCGTCGATCATGGGGCTGCAGGCAGCGCGCCAGTTCGTGCTGGATCTGTTGCGCGACGCCAGGGAGGCCATCGCGTCGCTGGGGCCGCGTGCGGAACGGTTGGCGCAGATGCTGCAGCGGGCCAACGCGTATCTGGTCAAGCACGTGCCATGCGCATGAGCGCGCCGCCCGCATGGAGTCGCCCCTGTGCCGCTGCGATCGGCTGGCGGCAGCGGTGCATGCTGTACTGTGTCCGAGCCCGCTGGGACGCGCGCGGCGTCTGACCGATCCTGGTTCTCGTCAACCGTCTGCAGAAGGAACATCCCGCGTGAACGCGCTGTCCGAACAGATCCTTTCCGAATTGCGCCACCTGCTGAGCGAGATGAGCGATGGCGGCAGCGTCGGTCCGTCCGTCTACGACACGGCTCGAGCTCTGCAGTTCCACGGCAACGTCACCGGTCGGCAGGACGCATACGCGTGGCTCATCGCGCAACAACAGCCCGATGGCGGATGGGGAAGCGCAGACTTCCCGCTGTTCCGCCATGCGCCCACGTGGGCGGCTTTGCTGGCATTGCAGCGTGCCGACCCTCTTCCCGGCGCTGCCGACGCAGTACAGGCTGCAACCCGGTTCCTCCAGCGCCAGCCCGATCCCTACGCGCATGCGGTGCCGGAAGACGCGCCGATCGGCGCGGAGCTGATCCTGCCGCAGTTTTGCGCCGAGGCCGCATCCTTGCTGGGCGGCGTGGGGTTTCCGCGCCACCCCGCACTGTTGCCGTTGCGGCAAGCGCGCTTGGCCAAGCTGGGGGCGGTGGCGACGTTGCCGAGCGGCCATCCGTTGCTGCACTCCTGGGAAGCCTGGGGGACATCGCCGACTACCGCATGCCCGGATGACGACGGCAGTATCGGCATCAGTCCGGCGGCCACCGCCGCGTGGCATGCCCACGCCGTGACACAGGGGAGCACGCCGCAGGTCGGGCGCGCCGACGCGTATCTGCAGGCGGCATCGCGAGCGACGCGCAGCGGCATCGAAGCTGTCGTTCCCGGCGTCTGGCCGATCAATGTGTTCGAGCCATGCTGGTCGCTGTACACCCTGCATCTGGCCGGGCTGTTCGCGCATCCCACCCTCGCCGAGGCGGTGCGCGTGATCGTCGCGCAGCTCGACGCTCGCCTTGGCGTGCGCGGTCTGGGCCCGGCCTTGCACTTCGCGGCTGATGCGGACGATACCGCCGTTGCGTTGTGCGTCTTGCGCCTCGCAGGCCGCGACCCGGCGGTCGATGCGTTGCGCCATTTCGAAATCGGCGAGCTGTTCGTCACCTTCCCCGGCGAGCGTAATGCCTCGGTGTCGACCAACATCCATGCCCTGCATGCGTTGCGACTGTTGGGCAAGCCCGCCGCCGGCACCAGCGCCTACGTCGAGACCAATCGCAACCTTCACGGTCTATGGAACAACGAAAAATGGCACGTTTCGTGGCTGTATCCCACCGCGCATGCGGTCGCCGCGCTGGCGCAAGGCAAGCCCCAGTGGCGCGACGAGCGCGCGCTGGCGGCGCTGCTCCAGGCGCAGCGCGACGACGGCGGCTGGGGCGCCGGTCGCACGTCCACATTCGAGGAAACCGCCTATGCGCTGTTCGCGTTGCACGTGATGGAAGGGAGCGAAGAGCCAACAGGGCGCCGGCGTGTGGCGCAGGCGGTAGCGGGTGCGCTGGAGTGGATGCTCGCCCGCCATGCGGCGCATGCATTGCCGCAGACGCCGTTGTGGATCGGCAAGGAACTGTATTGCCCCACCCGGGTGGTGCGCGTGGCCGAACTCGCCGGGTTGTGGCTGGCGCTTCGATGGGGGCGGCGCGTCCTGGGCGAGGGAGCAGGAGCGGCGCCATGATCCAGACCGAACGCGCGGTGCAGCAGGTGCTGGAGTGGGGGCGTTCCCTGACCGGGTTCGCCGACGAGCATGCCGTGGAAGCGGTCAGGGGCGGCCAGCACATCCTGAAGCGCATATACCCGAACCTGCGCGACACCAGCGCCCGCACCGGCCGCGATCCGCAGGACGAAACGCTGATCGTGACGTTCTATCGCGAACTGGCGCTGCTGTTCTGGCTCGACGATTGCAACGACCTTGGCCTGATCGCGCCGGAGCAGCTCGCCGCGGTGGAACAGGCGCTGGGGCGGGGCGTGCCGTGCGCGCTCCCCGGATTCGAGGGTTGCGTTGTACTGCGCGCTTCGCTGGCCGCGCTCGCCTACGATCGTCGCGACTATGCTCAGCTTCTCGACGATACCCGGTGCTACTGCGCGGCGCTGCGCGCCGGACACGCGCAGGCGGCAGGGGCGGAACGCTGGTCTTACGCCGAGTACCTGCACAACGGCATCGATTCGATCGCCTACACGAACGTGTTCTGTTGCCTGTCGTTGCTGTGGGGGCTGGACATGGCGACCTTGCGCGCCCGTCCGGCGTTTCGCCAGGTCCTGCGGCTCATCTCCGCGATAGGGCGCTTGCAGAACGATCTGCATGGACGCGACAAGGACAAGTCGGCCGGCGAGGCCGACAACGCGGCGATCTTGCTGCTGCAGCGCTATCCTGCCATGCCTGCGGTAGAGTTCCTCAACGACGAGCTGGACGGCCACACGCGCATGTTGCACCGGGTGATGGCGGAAGAACGCTTTCCCGCGCCGTGGGGACCGTTGATCGAGGCCATGGCGGCTATCCGCGCCCAGTACTACCAGACCTCGACCAGCCGCTACCGCAGCGACGCTGCGAGGAGAGGCCAGCGTGCGCCGGCCTGAACGCGCGGGAGGCGGCGGCGTGCGCGCTGCCGTCGGTCCGATTCGACGCAACGCCGTCGCCCGATGCGACGGATGGAGCGAGCATGAGCGACACCGCCCTGAGCCGGTGCAAGGACGACCATCTGGACATCGTGCTGGATCGGCGAACGGCGCCGGCCACGGTCGCCGCCGGTTGGGAGTACATCCGTTTCGAACACTGCGCATTGCCCGAGTTGGACCTGGCGCAGATCGACCTGCGCGCCTCGCTGCTGGGCAAGACCATGCGCGCGCCGCTTGATGCGCTTCTTTGGATTGCTAAGTGCGGAATATGCCGGAGCGGGGATTGGGCAAATTCCCCGAGATGACGCTTCGGCGCATGATTGTCGCGTCTGAGTTAAAAGGCTTGTGAGCGTCTTGATCTTCTCCCAGGCTCTTGAAGTTCTGCCATTTGGCAGTATATTTACTGTCAGATGGAGGCTGACATGGTCGTAGCACATGCAGTTCGAGATAATGGAGTACCGCAGGCGCCTGTTAATCTCGGCGACGAAAACGCGCGCGGAAGGCTGACGCCAGCCGCTGTGTCTGGAGTTGTTCGGTTGGCTGAGATTTGGCGCCTCACCAGCGGTGAGATATGTGCCCTCCTGGGCGATGTATCGGAACGAACGTGGTTCAGAATGAAAAAAGGAGAGTGGACCGGAAGCCTCTCTCAAGACAGTTTGACAAGGGTCAGCGCCTTAATCGGCCTTTTCAAGGGCCTGCGCCTTCTATTCTCTGAACCATTGGCCGATGAATGGGTGAAGCTTGCTAACAAGGGTCCGCTTTTCGAAGGCCGGCGGCCGATTGACGTGATGATCGAAGGTGGCATTCCGAAACTCCTGCTCGTAAGGCGCCATATTGACGCGTTGCGAGGTGGCCTTTGATCGAGCCTGCCCGCGCGGATATTGTTCAGCAAGACGCTGTCCGCCTTATATCTACCGCCCGGCTCAAGGAACCCGTGTTGCTAGCTCTTGCGCCGAGCCATGGCGCGTTGGAGGATCTAGCCGAACTGGAGGGTGCGACCAGCGGCCGCCTTCAGGCGCAGCAAGGGGGCCTTTTGGATCTTGATCCCAAGGAGCTCATCTTTGGCCGGCCAGGCCATACTTTCATCAACGCTGCGTTTACCTACACCCGCCCGGGCGGCAACCGGTTCAATGACGATGAACGCGGCGCGTGGTACTGCGCCTTCCAAACCAAGACCGCCTTGGCTGAAGTGTCCTTTCATCTGACGCGCGAACTTGAAGCGATCAACCGTTTCGAGAACGTAACAGACTACGCGGAATTGATGGCCGACTTCGTCGGTCAATTTCACGACTTGCGAGGCAAGGATTTCGCAACGGACCCTAGCTTGAGCGCGGACCCTATGGTCGCCTATCCGGCAGGGCAAGCTCTTGCGAAGTGGCTTCGTAAGGAAAAGGATAGCCCGGGGCTGATCTATCCTTCCGTGAGATCGATAGGAGGCACCTGCCTGGTAGCTTTTCACCCCTCGCTCGTTCAAAACCTGCGGCAAGGGGCAATATGGCGACTCGAGTGGCAGGGAACCCCAAAACCGGAAATAACGAGGCTTTGAAATCAAAGGTAAAGGACGCCTCGCTCCAAGACTGTGGCGACATTCAAAAACCAGCTCATGATTTGAATAGCTGGCGGATTTTCTTGTCCGAGAAAACGGCAACCGTCGCACCGTGATGCTTCAGATAAAGCTCCAGCGTGCGAACCCCGCGTTTTGCAATTCATCGAAGTTCCAGAGGTAACCGGAATTGCTGTCCTCGCGCAGCTTGACGACGAACAAATCATCTCGGCCTGCTTCGATGACCGCCCCTTCGTCTCGCTCAGTTAAATGCCATACGTCGATGTTTTGCGTGGACTCAATCGTGTGGTCGGGCACGAGCGCGCGCTTGATGGTCGCCGGCTGAGCCTTAGCGAGCTGCTGCCGGATTCCTGCCCCGATGACCTTGTTGCGCACGAGCGCGTAAAGCGTCGCGCGATAACTCGCGCCAACGCGCAACGCTAGCTGGTAGACGATGTCGGAGTGCTGAAGGTGCTGCGGCGTCCAGTGCTGGCGCTGCATCAGTGTCGTAATCAACCAGTCAGGCAAAAGGAAATAGGATGCGAATGCGTCCGCTTCCTGTTCGGCTGGCGGAAGGTTCATGTAGTCGCCAGCAAGATCCGGCGACCGGCGAAGAATGCTATCGTCATCAGCATGGGGATCATGGTTGAGCACATGGTGGCCGAGCTCGTGCGCTGCGGTAAAGCGCTGTTGGCCAAGCGGGCGGCGCGTTGTCAGAATGATTCCGGGATTGCCCTCCTCACGGAGATAAGCCCCTAGGAGCGGCTCAAGCTTCCGGAAGAGCAGGGGTACATTCTGTCTGTAGATCGCACCGAACACATCCACGCGATGCCCCCGCGCCCCAGCTTGATCCAAGCCGAGATCGCGCTGCAGGCGAAGTGCTGCGCGCATGCCTTTCAGGACTGCAGCGCGTGCTGGGGCCTTAGCCATTCTTGGTCACCTTCGAACGTGAGCGCAGGAATTCCGCAAAGCTTGCCAGCTCGCCCCTGTCGTTTTCCGACAGCTCGCTCACCGTGCGTGCCAGGAATGCGACGTCCTCGGCTACTTGCTGCTCTATTTCGCCGGTAAACCACGACGTTGGACGCTCGTAGAGCGCAGCCAAGCTTTTCATCTCGAGAGCGCCGACTCCACGCTTGCCCGCTTCCATCTCTGAAATTGCAGAGCGGCGGACTCCCAAATGGGCGGCAGCTTCTTCTTGGGTGATGCCCACATACTCCCGCGCCTCCTTAAGGCGCTTTCCGAGTTCCGCTGCCTCGGGGCTCGAACCGGCAAATCCGACAGGAGTCCGCACCATATTACACCTCCTCCGTCTGAGGTTGACTAATGTTCCACAGCTCGCGACACGCCTCCACTACGGCGGCAACGCAATGCTCGACATTATCGAAACCGCCAGATGGCATGACATCATCGGGCAGTTTAAGCGCAAACTCTTCTTCTACCCGCAAAACGACTCGAACCACGACCAGAGAGTCGACTTCAGGCTCCCATGCGGCGCGGCGGGCGGGCCTGTCGTTGATAGCTGATACGATCTCATCGCGTATCGCGTCTTCAAACGCTCGTGAAGGGAACATAACCAGACCTCTTTTGTCCATTTATCAGTCAGCGTTCTACTATATGTCTGAAAAACAGACAATAGGTCCTCCTGAGAATTTCCTGAGCGTTCGGCTATTTCATTATGGGCAAGAGCCCCCGGACAAAATGGCCCAAGACTAGCGACATTTTGATGAGAGATCCCGCTATGGGCTCGTCGTTGAGAGTGGAATGCCGACAGGAGCAAGTGTTGTTGGTATCGACGATACGGACATACTGGCCTTTCCAAAGCCACCTTCGGCTTTGAGATTATGTGATCGACAGTTCGCTCTGCGGCATCAAGCGGAGAAAGCGCTTTCTCACGCCGCGCCATCACTACAGAATATCCATGAAATCCGTCTTTCGGCCCGGCTTGTGGTCGCGGCGTACAGCCGATTCTCTCGCTGCTGGTCTTTACCTTCGGCGACGGCAACTGCTCCTGACCCTTCGTGATATAAGTCAACACATCAGCAGGCCGCTTGTTTTCGGTGATCGCGGCTGCGTCACACGCGATTCTTATCGAACATCCTGTAGGGCAGGAGACGGATAATTTCTCTGGGTCAGGCGACACGCAAAAGGCGCGTTTTCAGTTTGAATATCGGCGGCACGCTCGGTCCAGGCTGTCAGAACCGCGCCCGCAACCGGTTGCGAAGTTAGCCGTTGATCTCGGCCGCCCGGACTTGCATGAGCACCAGCGCATCTGCTGCGTCTTGACCATCCACTTGCCGGCGAGTGAATTCACTGCCGACCCGGCGAGAGTAGTGGCGACGCGAAGTGCAGCCCGGTAACGCTTTTCCGTATTGGGGTTCGTTTCGCCGACGATGCGCATCAGCTTGCCCAGCAGCCTATGGGCATTGTCTATGTCTGAGAATTCCGAATATTCTATTGCGACCGGCCATCAATGCTCGTTCCACCCGATCTTATTCATACGGTTGTCGTGGGAACCGCTGTTCGCGACTGCAGCCTTCTAAAGCTCGGGGTGGAAAAGCAGCGTGCTCACCGCGTTTTGGTCGCTGGCGGACCCGCCGAAAATGCCGACGTTGGAGATGTTCATAGTGATCGCTGTGATAGACGACGGCCCGCAGCATTACGTTAGGCGGGGCCCGCAGGGCAATTGATGCGTCGGCGGCGCTACTGGATGTGCCAGGCCCCAATTCCGCGAAGAAAAGCAGCGCCGCTGACATGCCCGATTGTGCAAGTCTTTTAAGGACTAATCTTCATGCTGCAAAAACTCAAATCGTACTCGGAATTGTTGCTCTTCTCCTGGGGCGAGGTTGACATTATATTCCCGCTCGTCAAATGGAATGCGTCTGCCCTCTATGTCACCGTGACCGGTACATGGTTCTAACGCCAGAAAGTCCTGCTTTGGGAGAGACCATACAACCCAGTTGCGTGCATCTGGCGCGTCAATTCTAATCGTGACCTTCTCTCCAACAAGCGATAGCCTTTTACTGTTCGCATTCAAAAAACAAAGGGCTTCATTTTGGAAAAGGCTTTCATCTAGATGAAGGCACCGTCCGTGGAATGAAATTTTTCGTTGGTCACCTTGAATTAGCCCTTGGGAAGATATGCTCGGGACGAGGGGGGATTCCGATTTCTCGAACTGCAGCCGCCAGCTATCTTTGCGCGGAGACAGCAACGGCCATTTAAATCCGGGATGTATTCCGATGGAATAAGGTAAAAATGCACTATGGGACTTGTTCTTTACGGAAATATCAATGTTCAGTCTACTATCCACAATTTTATACGTTATCCTGAAAAGAAAATAAAATGGAAACATTGTTTTCGTGAATTCATCGTCAGATGCTTCTAATGTCACCTCACTTTCTGCGCTCGAAACCACGTCAAATTCCAGCATACTGATAAAGCCGTGCACAGGCATCGGATAATATTGCCCTTTTATTTCGACAAGCGAAGATTCACTCCATCCGCATGAAGGGAACATTAGGGGACAAGTTTGGTTCCAACCTGGGGAGTCTCCCGGCCAAAGGAGGTCGTTTGCACCGACCTGCCACCCAATTAGCTCTGCTCCTTTTCGGTTGACAACTGCCTGTGCAGTACCTGAACGAATAACGACAGCATCATGCATGAATGTTGTTACCTTGAACCCTTCGGAATCGGCAGTCAGGCGGTCTTGCTCTTCTACATTCGTCGCGCGACCGGATTAAACTGCTTTTTTTCATGATTGAAACAATTGGGTGATGACAGGTTCCATTGGCCCCGGCGGCAGGAAACGGTGGTGGCCCTGACGAAGGAGCAATTGCACTGGCCGCTCATCGGCATCAACATAGATACCGCGGATCAGCTGGACCAGCGTGCCGGCCTCCGCCTGTTGTGTCCGCGCGTTTTGTCGATGTTGATGCCGACGAGATGAAGAGGCATATCTGTAACTTTTGCGTATTTGAGAGACGCGATAGTGACAGTGTTTAACATCCAGAATATGTAAGTTGCCGATATATAATTAAAATCCCCGTTTATTTTTCACAATTAGGTATTATCGCTCTTCAGAAAGCCAAGCGACATGACACACAACAGCCAGGGCATGGCGGCCGCACGACCGAAGCTTGATGACGAGGCGTTCGAGGCGTTTATCAGGGGACGTCGTCCAGTATCGCCAATCTGGTCAATGAGCGCTCTCGATGGTTATCTCACGGCTCTCATCATCGGACCGAGGTTTATCGATCCACGCCAATGGATCCCGGAACTGACCGGTCCGGACGCCCTGAATCTGCCGATGGAAACAACCGAGCATCGTGCCGTGCAGACCATCGTTGCGGAGTATAACCGCATCTCGGCGAGTCTTTCCGAAACACCGAAAGACCACCGGCCCAGGTTCACCAGGATCGATGATCAGACCTTTGATCCATTCGATTGGGACCTCTGCTTTTTGCTGGGAACCGGGTACGCGCCGAAGCTGTGGCGGCCTGTCCTTCGCGGTCATGCCGTCACCGGGGATATCATCGCGCCACTTCGCAAGCTCGGCGAGGCAAAACGGAAAGCGACCCGCCAGGATGCTGCTGACGTCGCCGAAGCGCTCGTCAATATCCGAACCTACTTCATGCCAAAACGGGCAAAGCAAAAGTTCTGACTGAAAGCGCTGTTGCGATTCCGTCAATGCTCAAAGCCGTGGGTTGTTCGTCGCGCTCACGACCATCGAAGGGGGCGCCGCAGCTTCGGAAATTCATGGCAAAGCTGTTCGATCGCCACCTTGGCGACGCGGCGGACTGGCCATTTTTAGCCGAAACGATGCTGTTTGAAGCTGTCCATGCACTCCAATCAGGCGCCGGACGATCCGCGCATAAGCAAGCTGCTGCGCGGCATGTACGACCAGCTCGCTGGCAATTGGCGGTCCGTCGCGTCCGATTGCGGGGAGGCCGAAGCTTTATAAGATGCGCCCTCGACGTCGGTCAAAATTTCAACTCGCCATCCAAGAATAGTCAACAAGGTGTCTTCACCCACCACACCTTGTCGCCTGGAGGGGACCTCGAAATACTTTTGATTGATATTTCTACATACGAATTCAGGAGCGGGTGGCGGGAATCGAACCCGCATAGCCAGCTTGGAAGGCTAATCGAACGCGTAATTTTTCCATATTTTCTAGAATTTTTGCGTCTTTATTGTACTTTCATTGCTTTCTGGCTATTTAGGTAGTATAGGCGACATGGAGAAATTCCGCATATTGCTGAAAAGACGCGCATACAATATACTATGAAAAAGCCCAAGCTAACCACCGTCCTTCGAGCCGCCGGCGATGTCATTCACATCGACGATGCAGCGCGCTCGCTCGCCATCTCCCGTGTCCAGGCCGCCAAGACTCTGTCAGCATGGGCGGCACAAGGATGGCTACAGCGCGTCGGCACGGGTATCTACGCGCCTGTTTCGCTGGATATGCGTGGTAGCGACCAAACGGTAACGGACGCGTGGCTGTTGGTTCCCGCGCTCTTTGGTCCCGCCTATATCGGTGGCCGGACAGCAGCCGAATATTGGGACCTTACGGAGCAACTATTTCGCGACATCGTTGTCTTCACGGCGCGTCCCATCCGCAACCGCATCAAGGAAAGCGGGGGAGCGCAATTCACGCTGCGCCAGATTTCGGAGTCGCGCATCTTCGGCATCAAATCAGTCTGGCGCGCGCACACAAAAGTCAGCGTCTCCGACATCGATCGGACCATGCTCGACATACTGGACGATCCGGCGATCGGCGGCGGTATCCAACATGTGGCCGACTGCCTCGACCGCTACCTGCGTAAGAATGACAGCAAGCCGGATCGGCTGATCGCTTATGCCGATCAACTCGACAACGGAGCGGTGTTCAAACGCCTTGGTTTCCTGGCAGAACGTCATCAGCTCGGAGCAGCACTCGTCACCGCATGCAAAGCGCGGCTGACGAAAGGCTACGCCAAACTCGATCCCACGCTTACGTGCGACCGCGTCGTGACACGTTGGAAACTGAAAGTCCCGGCCACCTGGATCGGAGTATCAAGCCATGATTAGTAAGGCTGAGATCCTGGAAACAGCAGGGAAGGTTGGTCTTCGCCCCGACGTGGTCGAGAAGGATTACGTGCTGGGCTGGACGCTCGCTGGGATTTCCGCGCATGAGGAGTTGCGCGAGGCATGGATCTTCAAAGGCGGAACGTGCTTGAAGAAATGCTATTTCGAGACCTACCGGTTTTCGGAGGATCTCGACTTCACTCTGACGGATGAAGCCCATCTCAATGAGGAATTCCTCAAGCGTGTTTTCGGCGAGATCGGCGATTGGATTTATGAGCGCTCAGGCCTTGAGATGCCTGCTGAAGGACAGGGCTTCGACCTCTTTAATAACCCACGTGGCAACATCTCGTGCCAAGGCAAGCTGAGCTACAAAGGGCCTGTTTCGCCCCACGTCGCGGTTATTCGCCTGCCGCGCATCAAACTCGATCTCACCGCCGATGAGAGCATCGCCCTGCCGCCAGTAAGGACACCGGTTTTCCATTCTTATAGCGATGCGCAGGAGGCCGGCTTCGAAGTCCTATCCTATAGTTATGTAGAGACCTTCGGCGAAAAAGTGCGGGCGCTTGCGGAACGCACAAGACCGCGAGATCTCTATGATGTCGTCAATCTGTTTCGGAACGCCGAAGCGCGCCCGCGTGCCGCTGAGCTCCTTGATGTTCTTCGGCAGAAGTGCGAGTTCAAAGGTATTGCGGTGCCGAACCTAGAGGACCTTGCGAGCCACCGCGATGCGGTTGAAGGAAGTTGGGCGGCCATGCTGGCGCACCAGCTTCCAGCCCTGCCACCCGTTGATGATTTCTGGGGCGTGCTGCCCGAGTTCTTCGCTTGGCTTACCGGTGGTGAAGTGCCTGTCGAATTGCCTGCCTTCGCGCTAGCGGCGGGCGAGTCCGTTATTCACGGCCGCACGTTCGGCCTGGACATCCCGAATACATCGCAGACGCATCTCGAGATCATCCGCTTCGCGGGCGCAAATAGGCTGTGTGTTGACCTTGATTATCAGGGCACGACAAGGCGCATCGAACCCTACTCGCTGCGTCGCACGAGTGAAGGTAATATCGTCCTGCACGCCTTTAATCTTAACAAGAACGAGCACCGCAGCTACCGGGTCGACCGCATCACCGGCGCGCGCGCGACCACCCAGACATTTGTGCCGCGCTACGCTGTCGAGCTTATACCCTCGGGGCCAATTACCATCTCGCCTTCGCGGATTGGCGGCTCGTTCGGCGGTATGGCGCTGAGTCGCTCCCGTCTCGCACGATCCCACGCATTCGGTCATCCAACCTACATCTATCAGTGCCCGGTCTGTCAGAAGAAGTTCCGCAGGCAAACACACGACAGCTCACTGAAACCGCACAAAACGCCGCAGGGATATCCGTGCCCGGGCCGCACAGGCTATCTCGTGGATACGCAATATTGAGGACGGTCTGAGCAAACCGGAGTCACCGCAGAACGAAAAGAACAATGCCCTTCCGCACAGATTCGGCGACCCGGCAATCCTGCGCGCGGCTACCGACCAGATGCACGAACAGCGAGCATCAAATGTGGCTACGATACGGGAGAAGCTGAAAGCTGCAGTCGTGCCTCTGTCCCTCGATTTGTTTGGGGAAATCGCGTGCGTCAGTGGCTTTGACATCGACGAGGTGATGGCAGACCATCCCGGCCGTAAGATCTGGGAGCGCTATAGCTCGTACCTTATCAGACTCGCGTGTTTGATCGTGCGTTGGTGGGCCTGCTCGCTGCTATTGCCCAGTTGAGGAGGCTGTCGGCCAGAATATTTTCGATAGGATGAATGAAGCCAGGCTTGAGGATATTAAGGGCAACGTCCAGAAGGAATTGTTCGGGGCAACGAGCGCCGCGCACTCACTCGTCGATCCATTCCAGGCGTCTCCAGAAAGAGGCTACGTTTCCCGATCACGACGCGAGGCGCATCGAATGCTTCGGCACTGACAACCTGCATTACTTTATCATCGCACTCAGAACGCGTCGTCACCACCTGCATGCTGGCAAGGCAAGCTGGAATATCACCAACGATTTTGAACACGGTGAGACGGCAGGGTTTATGGTGCGACGCCGGGATGTGCGTTCGGCATTGAACCAATCGGATGCTTCGTTCAGTCAGGACCAGCGAAAGTGTATCGACGCTTATGTTGATTCAGTCCGTGAGCAGATCGATATAAGAACAGTGTTCGAAGAGTACCGGCGTGCCACTTCCGAACAAAACTGGGCACTCCTGCCGGGGGCTGCCACCACTCCCCATTAGCAGCGGAATAATGGAGTACCCCAGGTCCGGCGCATTGTTCTTCCGAAGGTCGAGCGGCCGAAGGACAAAGGTATAAGCTGACGGGGCTGGGGAGGGCGCTTTGTCATTTGGCAGATGCGATGATTGCCGTCCTTTTCACCCACGGCAACAAGGACACGCCCGCCGGCGCATACCTGAGGCAGCTTTGTAAAACGTCTGCCGTCACTGACTTTCTGCTCTTTCGCCGGGGGTCGGCTATTTGAGCCTTCCACCTCCAATCCTCCCACGCCATTAGACGAATAATTTCCTCTCCGTTATTTGCAGGGAACTCGACAAAAGTGGCGCCATTGTTTCATCGGATGGCGCCAAGAACTTGCTAATTCATTGAAAACGAATGGGTGTGCCTTGTGGCATGCCTCTTGCGTTACGACTTGCGAAATTCATTCCAACGGAGACGTTTAATGTCCAGATCCTGTTCTTTGATGACATCGTCGGTGAGGGTAAGAGCCTTCCGTCTCGTGAAACGGCGGTCCCGCCACCTGTAGACGGAGCGAGATCTATGAACTGCACGGTTGCAGCAGCAGCTTTTCTTATTACGGCTTTGGCCTCGCCTTTTGCACTCGACACGAGCCATTGCGAAGATTTTCCAAGTATCGGTGCCATCTCGAGTCCTCCGAAAAATCAACATGGGTCCACGATGAGTATCAACATTGGCTCGTCAGGGAACGTCGAGTTTCAATACGGAGCCTCGGGTTTGGGCCGTCAGCGCTCGCCATTCACTATAAACGGGCACGGTAAATTCGTCGAAGTCGCAGCGAATTGCGGCGTTTTTCGTCGACGGTGCGACTAGGGTGCGCACGTCAACGGGCGCTCACCGCGAGATACCATCAGATTGGCCCAAAGTGTTCGCCCACGTGTCGAACCAAACCGCCCGTCCATTCACGCAATGGCCTGACGTGAGGCCGGCGAGCTTCAAATGCTAGTAGAAGAATTATGAAGCAGTAAAAAAGGAGCCGTAGTATGCGCTTACAGATGCCGTGGGATTCGGTGTTGGCAATTCGTTATCGGTCGACGATCCCAACCCAGCACCTTCCGAGTGAGTTCAGCACATTCGAACAACGCGCCAGCGTTCTCGCCGCCGCTCGCTTGGGGCTGAGTACGTGCGAGAGATATGCAACTAGGAGAAGATTCATGCGCGCGCTGTCGTGATTAAGCGTAGCGCGAGGCTCTCATGGACGCGGCCCCGTCGACCGTAGCCTGGTCCGTCGAGCGGCTCCGTTCATCGATGTCTTTTTACAATGTACGACCTCCCTCTAGCGTCTGGAACTCAACGATCTCTTCCGACATTTAGTCATCCCGATGAACTGCAGGCCGTCACAGAAGTGCCGACACACATGGGGTCACGTCGACCCCCGCAAGACAGTGATCATGTAAATTGAATTGTGAAATAATGTGATGATATCCAGTCGTACTGCCGCCCCCGCCTTGCTTCTTCTTCTGGCAGGTTGCGTCAGCGGCCCCGATCATAAGCCACCGGAAATGCCGGTGTTGGCCACGTTCTCGGAGGGCGGTACGAAAGTCAACGGCGACGTCTCGAGTTCACATTGGTGGACAGCCTTCGACGATAGGAAGCTGAACGCCTTGGTTGAGCAAGGACTTACAGAAAACCTTAGCATCCAGCAGGCGCTGGAACGCATCAATCAGGCACAGGCTGAAGTCATCACCGCCGGCGCCGGCGGAATGCCGAGCCTTCTTGTCTCCGGCGGTCATAAGACCAACGGCGAAAAGGGCAGCCAGCGCACCAAGAGGGAAACGGAAAATACCATCAGCGGCAATGCCGCGGCTTCGTGGCTGCTTGACCTCTGGGGTCAATACCGCCGTGCCAAGGAAAGCGCCAATGCATCGCTGGATGCGGCTTTCTCCGGTGTCGACGTCGCTCGCCTGACCTATCTCCAGGATCTGGCCGACAGCTATGTCAACCTCCGCTACTATCATGCCCTCGTTTCGATTGCACAGGACAATCTGAAGTCCCGCCGCGAGACGCTTGCATTGACCAAGTTCCAGCTCGATGCCGGCGCCGTGTCCCGCCTCGACGTCGTCCAGGCCGAAGGTCTCGTCAACTCGACGCTTTCAGAAATTCCGGGTCTCGAAATCAGTTATCGTCAGGCGCTGCATCGTATTGCAACGCTGCTGAACGTGCCGTCGGCGATCATTATCGCTCAGTTGGATAGTGGTGGTGGCCAACCGGTATTCCGAGGCCGAGTCGACACGGGCGTCCCGGCTGACCTCATCCGGAACCGACCCGACATCCGCGTCGCCGAGCGTAACCTCGTTGCTGCGACCGCTCAGATCGGCGTGACGGAGGCCCAGCTCTATCCGACGATCACGCTCGGC
>NZ_JARFYN010000065.1 GCF_030272695.1 Martinezella calliandrae | reverse complement strand
GACTTACCTTCACTTTGATGGTATAAATTTTCATCTAAGTTAAAATAGCTGACCGACATGAGCGCGCAAGAAGGCAAAATTTCCTTACTCAGTCAAACGAATATGACCATCGAGGGGATCCCAGATCATCCAGCGGAATGCGCAGGCATTAACGAAGTCCTTGCGCGCGTCGGAGATAAGTGGAGCGTGCTCGTCGTCATGTTGTTGCGTGACGGTCCACGGCGGTTTAACCAGCTGAAGCGCGACGTGGCTGGTATTTCACAGCACATGCTCACGATTACCCTACGAGGATTGGAACGGGACGGTCTTGTTACCCGAACGGTATTTCCGACGATCCCTCCGCGAGTGGACTATGAGTTAACGCCACTTGGACACTCTTTGCGGGCACCCGTTGAGGCTCTAGGAAAATGGGCCATGGCCCATCAGTCGGCCATCAAGGCCGCACAACGTTCGTTCGATGCAAGGAAGAGCGCCTGAGCGGCACCATCAATCTCCCGCGCTTGCTCTCAACATGACCATTCTTCAAATCTCTTCCTTGAATAAGCATTAGGACCCTTTAACCGGCCTCCTATCAGAACGTCTGACCCCGTCCTGACGAGAACAGGGATCAAGTGGCCGCCTAGTTTCGAATGCGACACGCGCACGCCCTAAGCCGGGCTTGTTCGTTTTGGGTGATGCTGAACATGGCGGCTGGCCCGGAGTGATCGGCTTTTGAGGGCCGGTGCGGCACGGCAGAGCGACCGCGCCGGAGGACGAGGAGCGCATCATGCGATCGGTCGCTCATTATGTCGACACAAGCAGTCCATTTTGCATCGCTCATCGCAGAACGATGATGTTATTCGACAGCTTTGTCGGAACGATAGCGTAACCCATCCATAAACAACCCGACCATCCGCTGCGGATCAGTTGGCTCGCCGCACATGGGCGGCACGCATAACATCCCGATGCCGTGCAGGAGCTCGTTCGCCGGCACCCCGGGCCGGGTGTCGCCGTTCGCGGCTGCGGCGTCCAGAAGGTTTTGAACCAAAGGGCCAAGCCGCTCCTGGAAATGTGCGGGCAATCCTTCCAGTGCCGGATCGCCTGAATTGAACGCCGCCGCCAACCCACGGTGGGCTGCGATAAAATCCACATAGTGCGCGACCCATCGTTCGAGGGCCTCTCCCGGAGGGTGCTGCGCGGCCAATATCTTCGCTGCCTCGACGGCCTCGTCGACCTCCCTGCGGAAGACCGCGACCACAAGATCGGAGCGCGTCGGAAAATGGCGGTAGAGTGTGCCGACGCCGACCCCCGCCCTGTCCGCAATTTCTCGTATGGGCACATCCATTCCGGCCTCGGCAAAAACCTCCGACGCGGTTTGAATAAGCGAGCCAATGTTCCGCTGCGCGTCGGCTCGCCGGCGCCGGCCGGCCGCCTTGGTCTTAACCGCGCTCGATGATTCTATCCTCTCTGACAAATTCTACCCGTTGATAAGCGGAATATGATTCCGTATATGCATAAGCGGACGATCGTTCCGTATATGGCACGAAGGATCGTGTTTGCCAAGTTCAAACGGAGAAATCACAAATGCATAACAAACCAGTCGCGCTCGTCACCGGAGCAAACAAAGGGATCGGCCTGCAGATCGCGAAAGATCTGGCGCAGCAAGGTTTCACCGTACTCATTGGCGCGCGCCGATTTGAAGCAGGCGAGAACATCGTTCAAAGCGTTGGGCCTGACGCCCAGACGGTTCAGCTTGACGTCACCAACGAGGCCTCGATTGCGCAGGCCGAGGCGCGTATCCGCGATACGTTTGGCCGGCTTGATGTTCTCGTGAACAACGCAGGTGTTGGGCATGGCGGCGATCCGGCTCGCAGCAATGCTCAGATTATGGTGGAAACGCGGTTGTCTGTCGTCGATTTAGATGAGCTCAAGACGGTATTCGCCGCAAACGTTTTTGGCGTCGTCGCTGTCACGCAAACTATGCTGCCGCTCCTTCGCGAGGCGCCGGCGGCAAAGATCATAAACATATCCAGCGCGGCCGGTTCTCTGACGCTGAACAGCGATCATTCACACCCGCTTCGCCAATATACGAGCACATACACCGCTTCAAAGAGTGCTTTGAATGCGGTTACGCAAGCGCTCGCGATCGAACTCGAAGGCACCAACGTCAAGGTTCATGCTGTCCGCCCGGGTCTTACTGCCACGGACATGAGCGAATATGGCGGATCTGTCGAGGACACAGCGCGCGAGCCGGTGCGGGTCGCTTTGCTCGGAACGGACAGCCCTACGGGCACCTTCTCGAACGCCCAGGGCGCACTGCCTTGGTGATTAGCCAGCGGCTGTCGCTGATGTCAGCGGCCTGCCACGCTCGAATGAGAACCCGAAATTGCGATCAGTGTTGAGACATTGCGGCATGCAATGCGTCAGGAGACCAGATGTTGAAAACAGCAAAATTTGTGCAGTTCCATCGGCTTGGGGGACCAGAGGTTCTGCAGGTCGAAGACCTCCCGATCCCGGAGCCAGGGAAAGATGAAGTACGCCTTCGTATCAAAGCTTTCGCACTCAATCGGGCGGAAGCGCTTTTCCGTCAGGGGCACTACGTCATTCAGCCCGAGTTTCCGTCAAAGCTCGGTTACGAGGCCGCCGGCGTGGTCGAAGCCGTGGGTCCCGGGGTGGACGAAAAGCTGATTGGAAAGGTGTTTAACACCATCCCCAATTTCAGCTTCAGCCGTCATGGAGTCTATGGCGAAGTCGCTGTCGTACCCGTAACGTCGCTTGGCGTTTATCCCGATCATCTGACGCCAGAACAGGGCGCATCCGTCTGGATGCAGTACCTCACCGCCTACGGCGCCCTGGTCCACATAGCGAATGTTGCTCATGGCGATTTCGTCATGCTGCCGGCGGCAAGCAGCAGCACCGCAATTGCGGCAATGGAAATAGTGAAGGCCGAAGGCGGCAAAGCCATCGGCATCACACGAACCGCGAAGAAGGCGGCCGATCTTTTATACTTAGGTTATGACCATGTGATCGTGAGTACGGATGAAGACATCGTTGAACGGGCAGCGGAAATCACCAATGGTAAGGGCGCCAGGATCATCTTCGATCCCGTACTAGGAAGCAGTATCCAGGCGCTGGCCCAGAGCGCTGCCTATCAGGGGATCTACTTCGCCTACGGTCTGCTAGACCAGCGACCGACCCCCTTTCCGGTTTGGCCAACCATGTCCAAAGCCCTCACATTTCGAGGCTGGGCTTTCCCGGAACTTTTCCGAGACCCAGAAACCCTGAAGAAGGCGAAAGATTATATTTTCAAACATCTGAGTGACGGCACCTTGAAACCGGTTGTCGGCAAAATTTTTGCTTTGGACCAGATTGTGGAAGCTCACCGTTTCATGGACTCGAATGACCAGATCGGAAAGATACTCGTGAAGATTGAATGATATTGGTCGCGACCGGCTTTTTTGTTCGCGCTCGCTCAGCTTACGGTGAGCGGGACGGGGCGCTTGAAGACGTGGTGCTCGGTACTAGTCATAGTGGCGGCCCCGAGCCCGCCAGTATTCGAAACCGATCGCCAAACCCCGGCTTTCGGGCGGCATGATGGAGTGGCTCGACGCCTTGGATCCTCGCCGAAGGAAGAAGCATCCAAATCATGTTGACGACCGAAGCACCAACCTACCTGGCAGGGTCACGGTTTCGGGATCGTGCTCGTTCTTTATCATGCGTATAATCACTCCGACCATTTCTCGAAGCGGCTGTTCATAGGTGGTGAGACCGTAGGCGGAGGAGCCGCCAAGCTCGTAATTGTCGAAGCCGACGATGGCGATGTCGTCAGGCACGCTCAGGCCGAATTTTCCGCGAATCTCGTCCATCGCGCCCAAAGCAAGGATATCATTCTCGCACATCAACACATCAATACGGTCCTTCGACGTGCTTGACAGATAGTTCCGAATCCCCAGCGCACCTGCTTCGAAACTGTATTTCTCGGCAGCGAAATGCGCGATGTGTGAAATGCCCTTTTCGGACCAGAACTTGCTAAAATACTCTCGTCTCCTCAGTGCGGTCGAGAGTGCGGGCGCACCGCTCATGAAGCCCGGTCGTCTGTAACCCTTATCGTGAAGGTGATCGACGATTTCCCGAAGGGCAAGTTCAGCATCGCAGACAACAGCGGGAACGCCTTCTATCTGACTGTCGCGGGCTAACACGAACATTGGCGGGGTGCCATTTCCAAGCTGCCGATCGGTGAGCGTTTCGTCGCGAAATGCCGTGCCGAAGAGAATGATCGCGTCAACCTGCCTTTGGTCGGCGTGAAGGAGTGCATGGACATGGTCGAAATGGTGATTGATATTGATGAGCATTGCGACGCGCCCGACAGCCTGTAATTGCTCGGTTAGCGTTTCGAGAAACGGCAGCTTTTGCGGGTTGGCGAAGTCGTCCACAAACACTGCGATTTGGCCGGTCGACTTGGTCGCCAGACTGCGCGCCAACAAGTTTGGTGTGTAGTTTAGAGCCGCAGCCGCCTCCAGCACCTTGCGCTTGCTTTCATCGGTTATGGAAGCGCCTTCCGTAAACGCTCTGATCACTGTCCATTTCGAGACGCCTGCCGCATTCGCTACCTGTTTTGCCGTTGCTCGCTTGCGCATTGCGCCTCCGCTCGAAAATAGAACAAACATTCCATCCGTTGATTTTGGTGAAATGAATGCTTGCTTTTAGCTCATTTCGAGTTATTATGCACCTGCTTGCACCCGGTAGCAAACGAAATTGCACCCGGTAGCAAACGAAATTGCACCCGGTAGCATTCGTTTCGCTGTCCATAGGAGTGGATGGCTCGGAGGAGAGAACAACATGAAATCGATTTGGAAGAAGCTCGCCTATGGTGTCGTCGCGCTCGGTATCGCCGCCTCGTGGTCTGTCGGGGTAAAGGCTGAGGAGCAGCTGAGCATCATCGCCGTAACGCACGGTCAGGCTTCCGATCCGTTCTGGTCCATTGTCAAGAACGGCATGATGCAGGCCGCAAAAGACAGCAACGTCAAGGTCGACTACCGCGCCCCGGAAACGTTCGACATGGTGGCGATGGCGCAGTTGATTGAAGCCGCCGTCAACCAACATCCGGCGGGCATCATTATTTCCAATCCTGACCCCGACGCGCTTGGACCGGCGATCGAAAAGGCGGTCGCGGCCGGTATCCCGGTCATTTCGATGAACTCCGGCATCGCTGCTCAGGAGAAGCTCGGCATCAAGCTGCATGTTGGCCAGGACGAAACCCCGGCAGGCATCAAGGTCGGCGCCAAGCTCAAGTCTCTCGGTCTCAAGCACGTCCTGTGCGTCAACCAGGAGGTCGGCAATGCCGCCCTCGACCAGCGTTGCGCGGGCACCGAAAAGGGCTTCGAAGGTGGCAAGGTGACGGTGCTTCCGACGACGGCAGATCCGGCTGAAATTGAAGCCAAGATCCAGGCAGCGCTGACCGCCGACCCGTCGATCGATGTCGTCCTCGGCCTCTCAGCTCCGCTCGTCGGCGAGCGTGCAGTCGCGGTCGTCGAAAAGATGGGCGTCGGCGACAAGGTGAAGGTCGCCTCCTATGACCTCTCCGCAAACTTCCTCCAGGCGGTGGCTGACGGCAAGGCATTGTTCGCTGTCGACCAGCAGCCCTACCTGCAGGGCTATCTCCCGGTGACCTTCCTCGCGCTCAACGCTCGCTATGGCACCATTCCGGCAGGCAATGTCCCGTCGGGTCCGAGCTTCGTCGAGAAGGACACCGCGGCTTCCGTGATCGAAAAGTCCTCCCAGGGCATTCGCTAAGCGATGCCCGGCGGTCCCCAACCTCCCGGGGGCCGCCATTCTACCTGGCGTGCGTTGCCCATCGGATTTATCGTGAACTCTGGCATCTGCGTCATTTGATCTACCATTCTCAAAGGAACGGGCCATGTCCCTCGTCAAAGACCAAACCGGCGTGACAGCTTCACACGCCGATGAGCGGCTGAAAAAGGTGTCCACCGTTACCTCCCTTCTGCGCCGCCCCGAACTCGGAGCCGTTGCCGGATTGGTGCTCGTCGCGATCTTCTTCGTCTTCACCGCCAATCCAGCAATGTTCACGCTCGCTGGGATCATGAATTTCATGGCTCCGGCCGCGCAGCTCGGTATCCTTGCGATTGGAGCAGCCCTGCTCATGATCGGCGGCGAGTTCGACCTCTCCATCGGTTCGATGGTCGCCTTCGCAGGCCTTGTCTTCGGCACCGCGCTTGTCGTGCTTCACCTTCCGCTGAGCGTCGCGATCCTCGTCTCTATGGCATTCGCGGTTTGCATCGGTGTCACCAATGCCCAGATCACGATCCGGACGGGTCTACCGTCGTTCATCGTGACGCTCGCGTTCCTGTTCATCCTCCGCGGCCTGACGCTCGTGGGCCTCAAATGGGCGAGCGGCGGCTCGACCCAGCTTCGCGGGATGAAGGAAGCGGCAGCCAACAGCCCGCTCGCGCCAATCTTTTCTGGCGATGCCTTTCCGGGCTTGTTCAGGTGGCTGGCGGACCTCGGCGTCATCGCCAAGCTCCCGAGTGGCGCACCGCAGGTTCCTGGCGTCCCCGTTGAAATTCTCTGGTTCATCACCATTGCTCTCGGCGCGACCTGGCTTCTGCTCCGCACCCGCTTCGGCAATTGGATCTTCGCGGCCGGCGGTGACGCCTGGGCAGCGCAGAAATCGGGCGTTCCGGTCCGCCGGGTGAAGACGACGCTTTTCGTGATCACAGCACTTTGCGCCACTCTCGTTGCGATCCTGACCGTGCTCGACGCCGGATCGACCGATGCCCGACGCGGTTTCCAGAAGGAATTCGAGGCGATCATCGCCGCCGTCATTGGTGGCTGCCTCCTGACCGGCGGTTACGGCTCGGCGATCGGTGCTTTCTTCGGGTCAATTGTCTTCGGCATGGTGCTGATCGGCCTGACCTACACGTCCATCGACCAGGATTGGTACCTCGTGTTCCTCGGCGGGATGCTGCTGATCGCGGTTATCTTCAACAACGTCATCCGCAAGCGCGTCACGGGAGAACGGTGATGAGCAACTCCAGCACCCCCATCGTCGAGGTCAAGGATCTCGTCAAACATTTCGGATCGGTGATTGCGTTAGCCGGCGTTTCCATGAAGGTCCACGCCAACGAAGTCCTCTGCCTTCTTGGAGACAACGGCGCGGGCAAGAGCACGCTCATCAACACGCTTGCTGGCGTCTATAAGCCGAGTTCCGGCGACTTCCTCGTCGACGGACAACCGCGCGTGTTCTCCGGCCCACGTGAGGCGCTCGATTCGGGCATTGCCACAGTCTACCAGGACCTCGCCATGATCCCGCTGATGTCCGTCACCCGAAACTTCTTCATGGGTCGGGAGCCTCTGAAAGGGTTCGGACCATTCAAGACGATGGACATGGAACATGCCGACAACGTGACCCGTGACGAGATGCACAAGATCGGCATCGACGTCCGCGATCCGCAGCAGGCCGTCGGCACTTTGTCCGGTGGCGAACGCCAGTGTGTCGCCATCGCCCGCGCCGTCTATTTCGGTGCAAAGGTTTTGATCCTCGACGAACCCACATCGGCGCTTGGTGTCGCCCAGACCTCCATCGTCCTGCGCTACATCAACCAGGTCCGCGACAAGGGGTTGGGGGTGATCTTCATCACCCACAACGTCCGCCATGCCTACGCCGTCGGCAACCGCTTCACGGTGCTAAACCGCGGCAAGACGCTTGGCACTTTTGCCAAGAACGAGATCGGCATCGACGAACTCCAAAACCTGATGGCGGGTGGCAAGGAATTGCAATCCGTATCTCAGGAACTCGGCGGCACGATCTAACGAGTTTTTCGAAAAACCAAACAGAGTTCGGCGCGCGAGCGCCGGGCCACGGACACTCATACCCAAAAATCAGGAATACCCCAATGAGCAACTCCAATACCACCGCGTTTCCGTTGGCGGCCTGTGCCGAGATGCTGTGGCGCGACCGCCCGATCGAATGGCGCGCATCCCGCCTCAAGGAGCTCGGCTTCGGCGTCGGCCTCTGGAACTGGCCGGAACACGACCTCGCCAAGCTTGAAGCAACCGGCGCGACCTTCACGATTATGAATGGTTACCTGACAGGTCGCCTGACTGACGACGAAGGTGCGGACGAATTGCTGAAGACCGCGCGCGAGACCGCACAGGTCGGCAAGCGTCTGGGTGTTCAGCGCCTCAATCTCCACGGGACGGGTCTCGGTGACCGCGGCCTTCCGGTGCAGCCGATTGAAGTCGTGACAGGAGCGATGTGGCTCAAGGCGCAGGACACGCTTCGTCGCATCGTCGACATGGCCGAAGAAGAGAATGTCGTCTTCACACTCGAGAACCTCAACCTTCCCGTCGATCATCCCGGCGTTCCGTTTGGGCGCGCGGAAGACACGCTCGCGCTCGTTTCGAGCATCGACCATCCCCGCTTGCGCCTGAACCTCGATCTCTATCATGCGCAGATCGGCGAGGGGAACCTGATCGAGTTGTGCCGCAAGTCGCTGCCATGGATCGGCGAGATCCAGGTCGCAGATGTTCCCGGCCGCTGCGAGCCGGGCACCGGCGAGGTTAATTGGAAGGGCGTCGCCAAGGCGCTCGCCAACATGGGCTATGCCGGCCCGATCGGAATGGAAGCCTGGGCCGCCGGCGATTCCGACGAAGCGCTCGTCGCCTTCCGCGAAGCTTTCACTCTCTAATCAGGAAACAGGATCACTCTCATGGCCAAGGTCAAAACTGTTAACGTCGGTCTCATCGGTGCGGGACGCATCGGCTCCTTCCATGGCGAGAGCGTCGCCAAGCGTCTGGTGGACGTCGAGCTCGTGGCGATCGCCGATCCGGCACCGGGTGCGGCTGCCAAACTCGCAGACAAACTCGGGGTTGATGCTTCATATACCGATGTCGCCGAGATGCTCGCCCATCCCGGGCTCGATGCGGTTGTCATCGCCACTCCCGCGCGCTTCCACACCAACGTCCTCGTGCAGGCGGCAGAGGCGGGCAAAGCAGTCTTCTGCGAAAAGCCGATGGCGCTCACTCTCGAAGATGCCGACCGCGGCATTGCCGCGGCCAAGGCCGCGGGCGTTCCGTTGCAGGTCGGTTTCAACCGCCGCTGGGACCAGGCATTCTCCGAAGGCCGTGCAGCCATCGATGCAGGCAAGGTCGGTGCGCCGCAGCTCATCCGATCGTTGACCCGCGATCCCGGTCCGTTCGGCGCCGATCCGGACAAGATCCCGCTCTGGACCATCTTTTATGAAACGCTCATCCACGACTTCGATACGCTCCTGTGGCTGAACCCTGGGGCGACGCCGGTCGAGGTTTTTGCGATGGCTGACGCGCTCGTCCGCCCCGACGCTCGCGAGAAGGGTTTCCTTGACACGGCCGTCGTCAATATCCGCTTCGACAACGGCTCGGTCGCCGTCGCCGAAGCCAACTTCTGCGCAATGTATGGCTACGACATCCGTGGCGAGGTGTTCGGATCGGGTGGCATGGTGACGATGGGGGATGTCCGCCGTTCGAGCATGACGCTCTACGACAAGGATGGCGTCTCGAACGACACGTGGCGCCGTGATACGGACCACTTCGTCCAGGGCTACACGGCTCAGCTCGCATCCTTCGTCGATGCCGTAAGACACGGCGAAGTCAAGGACGGGCCGACCGGCATCGACGCCCGCAACGCGTTGGCGATCGCTCTGGCTGCCATCAAATCCGTCTCCGAAAAGCAGCCCATTCGGCTGGCTTGAATAGGTCAAGGGTCGGCGGACGCGCTTGGCGTCCGCCGACATTGTGACGCGGATTAGCGACAAGACCGAATGATCAGCGATCTTTGATGTGCCGCCGGCATTCCAACAGGGCACACGGGAAACGCACATTGAAGTCTCAGTGTGGCAGGACTTTCGCTAAGGCCGGTTTGCCTTACGCCCGGAGATAGGTAACGCTCATGAACAAGAATCTCGACGTGATCACGATCGGCCGCAGCTCCGTCGATCTTTACGGCGCCCAGGTCGGCGGCCGGCTCGAAGACATGGGGTCGTTCAACAAATATATTGGTGGAAGTCCCACCAACATCGCCTGCGGAGCAGCGCGTCTCGGGTTGCAGAGCGCCGTCATCACGCGCGTCGGGGACGAACATATGGGACGCTTCATTCGCGAGCAGCTTGAGCGCGAAGGCGTTAATTGCCAAGGCGTGAAGACCGATCCGGAGCGTCTGACCGCCCTTGTGATTCTCGGCATTCGTGACGAAAACCAGTTCCCGCTGATTTTTTATCGCGAAAACTGCGCCGACATGGCCCTGTGTGAAGACGATATCGACGAGGAGTTGATCGCCCAGGCGCGCGCTTTTGTGGTGACTGGAACGCATCTCTCCAACGTGCGCACAGAAGCCGCCGTGATGAAGGCGCTGAAGCTTGCCCGCAAGCATAGCGTAAAGACGGCGCTCGACATCGACTATCGCCCCAATCTTTGGGGTGTCGCAGGGCATGGCGATGGCGAAAGCAGGTTCGTGGAAAGCCGCGCAGTCACCGAGAAGCTCCAGTCGACCCTGCATTTGTTCGACCTCATCGTCGGCACCGAGGAAGAGTTTCACATCGCCGGCGGGTCGACGAACACGGTTGATGCCCTGAGAGCCGTCAGAACGTCCACGGATGCTACGCTCATCTGTAAGCGCGGCGCGATGGGCGCCGTGGCGATTGAAGACTGGATCCCCAATAGCCTTGATGACGCCCAGAAAGGCCCGGGATTTCCCATCGAGGTTTTCAATGTTCTTGGTGCCGGCGATGGTTTCTTTGCCGGCCTGCTGAAGGGGTGGCTCGACGGCGAAGCCTGGCCGAAAGCGCTCGAATACGCGAATGCCTGCGGGGCGTTTGCAGTCAGCCGTCACGGCTGCACGCCGGCTTATCCAAGCCTTGAGGAGCTGCAATTCTTTCTGGCGCGCGGTGTGAAGCGGCCCGATCTGCGCAACGACCGCGAATTAGAGCAAATTCATTGGTCGACAAACCGAAGCGGCGACTGGTCGAGCATGCATGTCTTTGCCTTCGATCACCGCATGCAGCTCGAAGAAATGCCGGGCTATACGCTGGAACGCGGCGGCGCTTTCAAGTTGCTGTGCCTCCAGGCCGCGCAATGCGTTCAGAACGGCAGGCCGGGTTATGGCATCCTTTGCGACAACCGCATCGGGCGGCGTGCTTTGCATGCAGCTGCCGGAACAGGCCTTTGGGTCGGGCGCCCCTGCGAATGGCCGGGATCGCGTCCCCTCAAGCTCGAACCCGAACTTGGACTTGATTGCGGTGGACTCGATGAGTGGGCGCGTGACAATGTCGTGAAAGTGCTCTGCTTCTGCCACCCCTCCGATAGCGCAGAACAGCGCGCCGCCCAGGAGGAGACGGTCAAGAGGCTGTTCGAAGCCTCGCGTCGCAACGGTTTGGAGTTCCTCCTCGAAATCATTCCGTCGAAGGTTTCGGCAGTCAATGATGAGACAAACGCCACCCTCATCCAGCAGTTCTACGACATCGGCGTCTATCCCGACTGGTGGAAGCTTGAGCCGATGAGGACGAGCGAAGCCTGGACAAATGCCATTCGAGCAATCGAGCGGAACGACGGCAATACCCGCGGCATCGTTGTCCTCGGGCTTGACGCCCCTGAGGCGGAACTCGCGGCCTCATTCCAGGTGGCTGCCTCCTTCGACCTCGTCAAAGGGTTCGCCGTGGGTCGCACGATTTTCGGCGACGTGGCACGTGCCTGGATGAAAGGCGATCTGTCCGATCAGGCTGCGGTCGCCGACATGGCGGCGCGCTTCGAGCGCCTCTGCGGCATTTGGGACGCGGCGCGCAAGACTGCGAAAGGAAACTGACATGTCCACCATTCGGTTGACCGCGGCGCAGGCCATGGTGCGCTATCTCTCCGTCCAGATGACCGAGGAAGGCGATCGCTTCATCGAGGGCGTCTGGGCGATCTTCGGGCATGGCAACGTGGCAGGGCTCGGCGAGGCTCTCGCAGGCATCGGCGACGCCTTGCCGACATGGCGCGGACAGAACGAACAGACAATGGCGCATACCGCGATTGCTTACGCCAAGGCGAAGAAGCGCCTGCGCGCACATGCCGTGACCTCGTCGATCGGGCCTGGAGCGACAAATCTGGTCACCGCGGCGGCCCTTGCACATGTCAACCGCCTCCCGGTCCTCTTCATTCCAGGCGACGTGTTCGCCACCCGCCGCCCCGATCCCGTCCTGCAGCAGGTCGAGGATTTTGAGGACGGCAGCCTCTCGGCGAACGATTGCCTGAGACCGGTCAGCAAGTATTTCGACCGGATCAATCGTCCGGAGCAGTTGCTGACTGCATTGCCACGCGCCTTTCGTGTCATGACCGATCCTGCGAACTGCGGCCCCGTGACGCTTGCCTTCTGCCAGGATGTTCAGGCCGAAGCCTACGACTATCCGGAAGACTTCTTCGCGCCGAAGGTCTGGCGCATCCGCCGTCCCGAGCCGGACCGGCGCGACGTCGAAGACGTGGCCGATCTCATCCGCAGTTCAACCAGCCCCATTCTCATCTGCGGCGGCGGTGTGATCTATTCCGAGGCGGAAGACACGCTTGCCGATTTCGCCACGCGCCACGGGGTGCCGGTCGTTGAGACACAGGCAGGCAAGTCCGCGCTTGCACAAGCCCATCCCATGAACTTTGGCGCGGCGGGCGTCGACGGCTCGGCAGCAGCAAACGAATTGTGTGCGAACGCCGATCTCGTTATCGGCGTGGGCACCCGTTTCCAGGACTTCACCACAGGCTCATGGGCTCTCTTCGGAAAACCGGGGCGCCAACTGGTTTCGATCAACACTCAGGCCTATGACGCCGACAAACACGGTGCGGTTGGATTGATTGCAGACGCCAAGGTCGCGTTGGAGGAGCTTTCGCGCCGTCTTGGCAGCTTTAAGGCTCTCTCGTTCGACCCGAAATCGAGAACTGCCTGGCTGTCGAAGGTGGACGCGCATTGCGCTGCGCCTGAGGCCAAGCCCGAAGACTATCTGCCGTCCGACGCGCAGGTCATCGGCGCTGTCCAGAGGGTTTCTACGGAGAAGACCATCGCCATGTGTGCGGCCGGAACGATGCCCGGTGCGCTGAAGCTTCTCTGGCAGGCCGCGCAAGGCGGATACCATATGGAGTACGGCTATTCGTGCATGGGCTATGAACTCGCCGGTGCGCTTGGCATCAAGCTGGCGATGCCCGAGCGCGAGGTCGTCTGCTTCGTCGGTGACGGCAGCTACATGATGGCAAATTCCGAACTTGCAACGGCCGTCATGCGCCGGATCCCGTTTACCGTCATTCTGACCGACAACAGGGGATACGGCTGTATCAACCGGCTGCAGATTCACTGCGGCGGCGAGGAATTCAACAATCTCTACAAGGACTGCAACATCGAGGTGCAGCCCGAGATCGACTTCGTCGCTCATGCCGCCTCGATGGGCGCGCATGCGGTCAAGGCAAAAAATATTGTCGATCTCGAAGTCCGGATCGTCGAAGCGAGAGGCATGGACCGGCCCACGGTCATCGTCATCGATACCGATCCGAAACCGGGTCCGGGTGAACGCGGTGGTGGCTTCTGGTGGGACGTCGCCGTGCCTGAAGTCGCCCGCACCGAAAAGTCCGGCGCGGCCCGCACGAGATACGAGAGTAACATGCGCCTGCAGAACTTGGTGAACTGAGGGGGCAGCGATGAGCGATCTATTACGCAAGCCTTTCGGCCGCCACGGGAAGGTCCATGAGATTACGCCGCAATCCGCCGGCTGGCGCTATGTCGGCTTCTCGCTCTACAAGTTGCGTGCACGCGAAGAAGCCTCCGAGCAGACAGGATTGAACGAGGTGATCCTCGTCATGGTGGAAGGCAAGGCCACGATCAACGCCGCGGGACAAAACTGGGGCGTTCTCGGTGAGCGGATGAACGTCTTCGAGAAGACGCCGCCGCATTGCCTCTATGTCCCCAACGGCCGCGAATGGAGTGTCAGGGCGCAGACGGATTGCACCATCGCGGTCTGCTCTGCGCCCGGCAAAGGCGGCCATGAGGCTCGCCGTATTGGGCCGGACGGGATTTCGCTTGCCGAGCGGGGCAAGGGGACAAACACGCGCTTCATCAACAATATTGCGATGGAGAACGAAGACTATTGCGACAGCCTCTTGGTGACCGAGGTCTTCACGCCGCCTGGACATTGGTCGAGCTACCCGTCGCACCGGCACGATGAGGATGACTTCCCGCGCATCACCTATCTCGAGGAGACCTATTACCATCGCATCAATCCGGGCGAGGGCTTCGGCATCCAGCGCGTTTATACCGACGACGGCAAGCTGGATGAGACAATGGCGGTGTCGGACGGCGACGTCGTTCTCGTCCCGCGCGGCCATCATCCGTGCGGCGCGCCCTACGGCTTCGAGATGTACTACCTCAACGTCATGGCCGGACCTCTGAGAAAATGGCGCTTCATTCCGGCTCCTGAAGTCGAATGGATCATGAAACGCGACGCCTGACGGTGAGCCGACGCTAAGATACGAGGGTACAGCATGCCACTCATGAAATTCCACATCTATCGCGGACGCAGCTCAGAGCAGATCGACACACTGCTCGATGCGGCCCATGACGCCATGGTTCAGTCGTTCAAGGTTCCGGAGCGAGACCGCTATCAGATCCTCAACGAGCATGAACCGAGCCATTTCCGCGCGCTCGACACCGGGCTCGATATCCCGCGCGCGGACCGCTTCGTGATGGTCGAGATCGTCTCGCGTCCGAGGGCGACCGACGAGAAGACCGCGTTTTATGAGACGCTCTGTGCGGCGCTGCAGGAACGATGTGGCACTGCCCCAACCGACGTGATGGTGTCCTTCACGCAAAACACGGACGAAGACTGGTCTTTCGGCCGAGGCCGGGCCCAGTTCCTGACCGGCGAGCTCTAAAAACCAAATGCTGCCCTTTGGGGCATCCGGCCGGCGGCAGAGCAAATCACAGACAAAAATCGGAAAGAGAATGAAATGAGCCAGCAATCAACCCTGCCTTCCTCGAAAGCACGACTGGCAGTCAGCCCTCTGTCGTGGGCGAACGACGTGCTCGAAGATCTCGGTGCCGATATTTCCCTCGACACGTGTCTAAGCGACGCCGCCGCGAACGGCTATGCCGGCGTCGAGCTCGGACGGAAGTTTCCGCGCGAAGCCTCGGTCTTGAAGCCGCTACTCGATAAGAATGGCCTTGCTTTGGCCTCGGGCTGGCACTCGGGTCAACTGGCGGAGAAATCGGTCAGCGAGGAGATGGCTTCCGTCGCTGCGCACGCCGAACTCCTGAAGGCCATGGGATGCAGTGTCCTGGTCTATGGCGAGGTCGCGATGATGACGCCCGGATCACCGCTCGACGCGCCGATGTCGCAACGCCTGCTGATGCCAGAAACGGAGCGGGCGGGATACTCCGCGCGGCTGACCGACTTCGGAAGCCGTCTGTTCGACACCTATGGGCTCAAGCTCGCTTATCATCACCACCTCATGATGGTCGCCGAAACCTTTGAGGAAATCTCCGCAATCATCGGTGGGGCCGGTCCTGATGCCGGGCTCCTTCTCGATACCGGACACGCCGCTGCGGCGGGGTTCGATTATGCGAAGCTCATCGATCGGTTTGGAGACCGTATCGTTCACATCCATCTGAAAGACGTTCGCCAGGCAATTCGTGCCGAGGTGCAGTCGAAGGACTTGAGTTTCAATGACGGCGTGCGGAACGGCATGTTCACAGTGCCGGGCGACGGCGTGGTCGACTTCGACCCGATCGTCCGCTTCGTGAAGGACAGTGGCTATGCCGGGTGGCTCGTCGTCGAGGCAGAACAGGATCCTGCTGTGGCGGCGCCGAAGGAGCACACGGCAAGAGCGTTCGATTTCGTTCAGTCCAAGTTCCGCGACTAACGACGGAAGCCTCGGTGAAACAATTGATGGAGCGCATCATACGGACCGGAACAAAGCCGTTGCAAAACCGGCCACAATTGACCAACTGAAAGACTTGATCGTAGCAACCAACCTGCGTCTTCCGAAGCAACAAGAGCGGGTTGCTCGGATCGCTATATTGGAGCCAGAGACCTTTGCCTTCGGCACGGTGGCCTCCCTCGCTAACAGATGTATGGTCGCACCGTCGACGGTCGTGCGTGCCGCCCAACGCTCTAGGTTTCGCCACAAGTCCTTGCAAAAGGCAAGATGCCTAGCGCGATGCAAACTCTCGCGTTCTTACATCAAGCGATCACGACCCGAGCTTGGCCGCCTTGAGCATCTCACCAATACTGCTCGATGAGGCGGGTGTGAGTTCATCTGGGACGTTGATGAAGAAAGTGCAGGCGTTCTGGAACACCTCAACACAGGTTCACAGAATCCTGACGACCCGATACGCGTTGGTAAGCACCGAGACCGTACCTCGCGCCAATTGTCTTGCATCAATCGCGGCATTGACGCCGAACGGCCCCAACTTTGATATTGCTCGCACGCTTCTAGCCGCCGTTCTCTAGCGCAACGACGGCTTGCACAATGGCATGGCATCGTGGGCCGAAACGGAGTTCGATGAGGCGACGCGAGTCCTCCTTACTGCCATGATGTACTGCCGGAAGAATTTATTGGTTAGCCCACCGATACCCTAAGGGTGCATCTTTGCCATGGATTTCGGGTTAGCTTGAACACGCCGCAAGCGGATCGCCTGCGATAGATGGCATCCTCTGCGATGCGTGATGTGGATTAATTGACGGCATTCTTCGGCGATTTTTCTTTTAAAATGAATGGTGTAACTCTCTGACGGTCTCTGTTTTGGAATTTTCTCATCGCTACGGAACAATTGCCCAAAAGCGAACATAGAGGACGTCAACATCGGTCTTTACTGACGGAAGTCTCGCAATTCAACATCGCTTTTGGGCCTAGGCTTGCCCATCAATTAGCTCCCTGCTGCGTTCCGGCCTCAGCTCTCCAATGCCTGCCATGCATGACACATAGCGCTTGAGAAAATTCTTCCGATAAGCTGGTACTCAAGGCGGAAATGCAATTCACTTTGCTTTGAAGATTAGAATATCTTCGCCTGTTAAAAGACCACTAAATATATAGGGTAAATTATCTAACTAACTGGACAGATCATCATCATGAACATCCTCGCGCTGAGTGGCAATGTCAAAAGACCGTCCAGGACGGCGTCTTTGGTGAACGTCGCCGCCGATCGCCTGCGGCAGCGCGTTGGTGGCCATCTGCAGTCCATCGAGCTTGTCGACGTAGCGCCGATGCTCTTTCGGGCGCTCAGAGCGGATCAGATCGATGCTGAGGGCAAGGCGATCATTGCCGCGGTGGAAGGTGCCGATATCATCATCGTAGGATCGCCCGTATATCGCGCGTCCTATAGTGGCGCGCTGAAGCATCTGTTTGACCTAGTCGATTATCGAGCGCTGGCGGGCAAGCGTGTCGTCTTGGCCGCAACCGGCGGCACGCAGTTGCACGGCCTGATGCTTGAGCACCAATTGCGACCGCTTTTCGGCTTCTTCAATGTGATGACCGTGCCGACCGCAATTTATGCGCTCGAGGCCGACTTTACCGATTACGAACTCACGAATCCTGCCGTCCTCGAGCGTATCGATCGAGCCGTCGAAGAGGTCGCGGCAATCACGCCAGCGCTCGACATCGGAGCGACCGCCACCCCGGGAAAACACAGCGGATTGGCAGCCTAGCCCATAGAACGAAATTCAAGAGGGAGCTTTACATGACTTTTTCCAATGCCGCCAACGATCCGGTCAAATTTGCCTATTGGGTGCCGAATGTTTCGGGAGGCCTGGTGATTTCGAACATCGAACAGCGCACAAGCTGGACGATCGAATACAACAGGAAGCTTGCGCAGATCGCCGAAGCGAGCGGTTTCGAATATGCCTTGAGCCAGATCCGTTTCACGGCAGGTTATGGAGCGGAGTTTCAGCATGAGTCCGTCTCGTTCAGTCACGCCCTGCTTGAATCGACCACGACGTTGAAGGTGATCGCGGCGATCCTGCCCGGTCCTTGGAATCCTGCCCTTGCCGCCAAGCAGATTGCGACCATCAATCACCTGACCAACGGGCGCGTCGCGGTCAATATCGTGAGCGGCTGGTTCCGCGGCGAATTCGCCGCCATTGGCGAGCATTGGCTGGATCATGATGAGCGCTATCGCCGCTCGGAAGAATTCATCCGTGCACTTCGCGGCATCTGGACCGAGGACAATTTCACCTTCCGCGGCGATTTCTATCGCTTCAACAATTATTCGCTGAAGCCGAAGCCGATCGACCCGCAGCCGGAGATTTTCCAAGGCGGCTCCTCCCGTGCCGCTCGCGACATGGCGGCCCGGGTGTCTGACTGGTATTTCACCAACGGCAATACGCCGGCCGAGATCCGCAAGCAGGTTGACGACATCCAATCGAAGGCCAAGGAGAATGGCCATACCGTGCGGATCGGGGTGAACGCCTTCGCAATCGTGCGCGAAACGGAGGAAGAAGCCAAGGCAGTACTTGCCGAGATCATCGAGAAGGCCAATCCCGAGGCGGTCAATGCTTTCGGGCATGAAGTTAAGAACGCCGGCAAGGCGTCGCCGGAAGGCGAAGGAAACTGGGCGAAATCCTCTTTCGAAGACCTTGTTCAATATAATGATGGATTCCGCTCGAACCTTATCGGCACGCCACGGCAGGTTGCCGAGCGGGTTGTGGCGCTGAAGCAGGCGGGTGCGGATCTGATCCTGCTGGGCTTCCTGCATTTCCAGGAGGAGGTCGAGTATTTCGGCAAGCATGTGATCCCGCTGGTTCGTGAGCTCGAAGAGGCTGCTAGTACCCAGCCAGTGGCGGCCGAATAGGCTCGCTGCAGCAAAATACCTCGTAAGTGAAACATGAGGGGTGCGTGGGCCGATTGGTCCACGCCGACGGGATTGGCGTGCCGTGTTCAAGCCGCGCCCGAGCCGAATGGAGGACACTGAATGCCTGCCGCGACCTATTCCCTTGACGTGCTGGATCCCGGAACGCTGCGGGGCTCCGGCGACCAGATTCCCCGCGCGTTGCCACCGGGTAAGACCGGCGCCATCCCGCAGCATGGCGAAGAGACCCATGCTCTCTCATTGCATGGTATCAGCCTGTCATTTGGTGGCGTCGCTGCCTTGGTCGATGTCGACCTTTCTGTTGAGCCGGGGGAGATCCGGGCGATTATCGGTCCAAATGGCGCAGGTAAGAGTTCGCTGATCAACGTCATCAGCGGTGTCTATCGCTCGAACCATGGCCATGTTCGTATCGGCTCCAACACTTATCGTCATGTGCCGACGGAACTGCTGGCATCGCTTGGCGTTGCGCGCACGTTCCAGAACCTCGCCTTGTTCAAGGGCTTGAGCGTCACCGATAACGTCATCGCCGGTCGAGCCTATACCGTGCGCTCGACCTTTGCTGAACAGATTCTCGGCCTTGGCCGCGCGCGCCGCGAAGAGGCGGATGCACGCGAGCGGGCGGCCCGTATTCTTGAGTTCCTGCATCTGGACCAGGTCAGCCATCGTCTCGTCGGCACGCTTCCCTACGGGCTGCAAAAACGTGTCGAGCTCGCCCGCGCCCTGGTGGCCGAACCGAAGATCCTGCTTCTGGACGAGCCTATGGCGGGGATGACGGCAAGCGAAAAGAACGACATGACGGACTTCATCCGATCCGCCCGAGATCGGTATGACACGACGGTGATCCTCATCGAACACGATATCGGCGTGGTCATGCAGCTTTCCGACCGGATCGCGGTCCTCAATTACGGCCGCAAGATCGCCGACGGCAGCCCGGACGAAATTCGTGCCGACGCGCGCGTCATCGACGCCTATCTCGGCGTCGTTGCGGAAAACGAGGATGGGGAGGGCATCTGATGGGAGATTTCGACTGGCTGTTTCTGATCGAAGTGCTGGTGGGCGGCTTGCTGTCGGGCGTCATGTATTCGCTCGTCGCCATCGGTTTCGTGTTGATCTACAAGACGTCGGGCGTTCTCAACTTCGCCCAAGGGGCGATGTTGCTATTTGCGGCGCTGACCTTTGTCAGCCTTCTTGAGCGCGGCATACCCTTCGCGCTCGCGCTCGTCCTTACCCTTGCCGCCATGGTGCTGATTGGTCTCGCCGTCGAGCGCGCGGTATTGCGCCCATTGACCAACAAGCCGCCGATCACGCTTTTCATGGCGACGCTCGGGCTCTCCTATATCATCGAGGGGGCGGCTCAGCTCATCTGGGGCACGCAGGTCCACGGTCTGGAGCTCGGGATCGAGGATGTTCCCTTCGACATTGGCGGCGTGTTCATCAGCCAGTTCGATCTTTTTGCGGCGGCAGTGGCTGCCGCGATGGTGGCGGCGCTGTCCGCCTTCTTCCGCTACACCCGAATTGGGTTGGCATTCCGGGCTGTAGCGGACGATCAGTTCGCTGCACTTGCGGTCGGGCTTAAACTGCCCTGGATTTGGGCAACGGTCTGGGCGGCTGCCGGCGTCGTGGCACTGGTTGCTGGCCTGCTATGGGGCGCGCGGCTCGGCGTGCAGTTCTCCCTTTCGCTGGTGGTTCTGAAAGCGCTGCCCGTCCTCGTGCTCGGCGGCTTCGATTCCATTCTGGGTGCGATCGTCGGCGGTCTCCTGATCGGCGCGACCGAGAAGCTCGCGGAAGTCTATATCGGCGAATATTTCGGCGGCGGCATCGAAGGCTGGATTGCCTATGTCGCAGCACTCGCCTTCTTGCTCATCCGCCCCTCCGGCCTGTTCGGGCAAAAGCTCGTGGAAAGGGTCTGATATGGCCGTTATTACCGCCGATCTTCATCCCACATGGCTCTTCAGCCGCTGGCTGACGCCGATTGCCATCCTTGCCGGCGCCTATCTCGTGGTTCCCTTTGTCGGTTCGACCTATTTGTTCGAGGCGATCCTTTTGCCTTTCCTGGCGCTCAGCCTTGCCGGCGTCGGGCTGAATCTGCTTACCGGCTATGCAGGCCAGGTCTCGCTCGGAAGCGCCGCCTTCATGGCCGTCGGTGCCTTTGCTGCCTACAATTTCAATCTGCGCGTCGATGGCCTTCCTTTGATCATCAGCATCCTGCTGGCCGGCCTTCCGGCGGCGGTGATCGGCATCATTTTCGGCCTGCCTAGCCTCAGATTGAAGGGCTTTTATCTTGCGGTGTCGACGCTCGCCGCGCAGTTCTTCGTGCAGTGGGCTCTGACCAAGTTCAACTGGTTTTCAAACGGCTCCGCCTCCGGCGTCATCGATGCGCCGCCTCTGACGCTTGCGGGCGTCGAATTTACCGGTCCGACCGGCCGTTATCTCTTTTCGCTCACGACCGTCGTGGTGCTGACCTTCCTGGCGCATCGGCTGACGACGTCCCAAACCGGCCGCAACTTCATCGCCGTTCGCGACAATGAGATAGCGGCACGCATCATCGGTGTGCCCGTGCTGAAAACCAAGTTGCTGGCCTTTGCTATCTCCTCTTTCATCATCGCCGTGGCGGGAGCGCTTTGGGCCTTTGCTTATCTCAGAACCGTCGAGCCGGCCGGCTTTAATCTCGACCGATCGTTCCAGATCCTTTTTATAATCATCATCGGCGGGCTTGCCTCGACGCGGGGTGCCTTTCTCGGCGCCGCTCTCATCGTCGTCTTCCCGCTCGTGCTGTCCCGACTGGGCGCGTTCCTGCTCGGTGATGTCTTCGATTCCGGCGTGCTCGACATGAGCCAGCGCATCGTGCTCGGCGCCCTGATCATTCTGTTTCTGATCCTCGAACCGGACGGGCTTTCCTCCCTCTGGGGCAAGATCCGAAGGCGGTTCGGCGCTGCCGTCGGCAGGCCGGCCTAACCAAGCCGGGGCACAAGCTCCGCAGACATCAAACCCATCGCTCATTCAACCCAGTTCCGGCCATCACACCGGACAATACCCGGAGTGTATCCAAACATGACCATGCTTGCGAAATTGAAGGCCGCCGTCATAGCAACTGGACTGGCCGTCTCGGCCGCGATACCGGCCGCCCATGCCGACGAACAATATTTCCCGCTGCAAAGCTATCGCGTCGGGCCCTATGCGGCCGGCGGTACCGGCTTCTTCGGCGGGTTCATCGATTACCTGAACCTCATCAACACGCGCGATGGCGGCGTCAACGGCGTCAAGCTCACCTGGTCGGAAGCGGAAACGCAATACGAGGTTGAACGTGGCGTCGAGGCCTACGAGCGTCTCAAGAGCAATCCGAATATTGCCGCCTGGAACCCGCTTTCCGTCGGTATCGCCTATGCCATGATTGACCGCATCACGCAGGACAAAGTGCCGTTGATTACCATCAACCATGGTCGCACGGATTCCACTGATGGCCGCGTTTTCCCCTATGTCTTTCCGTTGCTGCTCAATCCCTATAGCGAGACCTCGGGCATCGTGAACTACATCGCCACGAAGCTCGGCGGTCTCGACAAGCTGAAGGGCAAGAAGATCGTCGTGCTCTATCACGGCTCGCCCTACGGCAAGGAAACGATCCCGATCTATGAACTCCTGTCGCAAAAATATGGCTTCGAACTGCAGCAGATCGAAGTGCCTCATCCGGGCAACGAGCAACAGGCACAATGGCTGACGATACGCCGCGCCAAGCCGGATTACGTCGTGCTGCGCGGCTGGGGTGTCATGAACCCGGTCGCCGTGAAAACCGCGGCAAAGACCGGCTTTCCTGCCGACCATATCATCGGCAACGTCTGGTCGAACTCGGAAGAGGACGTGATCCCGGCAGGCGACGCCGCGAAGGGATATACCGCCATCACGACCCAAGCCTCCGGCACGGAATATCCGATCGTCCAGGAGATCGTGAAGACGCTCTATGACAACGGCAAGGGCAATCTGGAAGACAAGAAGCGCATCGGCTCCGTCTATCACAATCTCGGTATCGTCAACGGTATCCTGAACGTCGAGGCGATCCGTATTGCCCAGGAAAAGTTCGGACATCGGACTCTGACGGGCGACGAGGTCCGCTGGGGCTTCGAGCACCTGCAGCTTGATCCGGCTCGCGTCGAGGCGCTCGGCGCCAAGGGCCTGTTCCATTCCATCAACGTCACCTGGGACAATCACGAGGGCAACGGCTACGTGACCTTCCAGCAGTGGGACGGCAAGAAGTGGAACGTCGTCTCCGATTGGATTGCGCCGGACTGGGCTCTGCTCCGGCCGATCATCGAGAAATCCTCGGAAGCCTACGCCAAGGAAAAGGGCATCAAGTTGCGCACGTCTGAAGACGCACAGGCCGTGACGAACTGAGCCCCGTGGCTGGGCATCGGCAGCGCGGTCCTGCTGCTTTCTGCCGGTGCCCGGCTCGCATACGAAACCACACTGAGATTAGGTGGACCATGGCTGGGAAAGACGTTCTGCTGAGCGTGGACGGGATCAGAGCGACCTACAATGGAGCCATCACGGCGCTTCACGGTGTCAGCTTCACATTGCGCCGCGGCGAGATTCTGGCGCTGCTGGGTGCCAATGGCGCTGGCAAGACGACGACGCTCAAGGCGATTTCTAATCTGCTTCCGGCCGAGCGCGGCGAGATTACCGCTGGAGGCGTTTTATACGAGGGCCGTGACGTTACAACGGCAACGCCGGCCGAATTGGTGCGCGCGGGCCTCGTGCAGGTCCTTGAGGGCCGGCATTGCTTCCGCAATTTGACCATCGAGGAAAATCTCATTTCCGGCGGTCTCGGACGGAGCGGCTCGCGCGCTGAGATCGCCGCCGATCTCGAGAGAATCTACGCAATTTTTCCCCGGCTGAAGGAGAAGCGCCGCGCATCGGCCGGCCTTACTTCAGGCGGTGAACAGCAAATGACGGCGATCGGCCGTGCATTGATGTCACGTCCAAAGCTGCTGGTGCTCGACGAGCCGTCCATGGGGCTGGCGCCGATCGTCGTGCAGGACATTTTCCGGACGCTGCGGCGGCTGAACGTTGAAAGCGGCCTTTCCATTCTCGTTGCCGAACAGAATTCGGCAATCGCGCTGCGCTATGCCGACCGCGCGACAGTCCTCGAAAACGGTGCCGCCGTGCTTTCGGGAGATGCGGCCGAGTTGCGCGGGCGCGACGACGTCAAGGCATCTTATCTCGGTCAGAAATCCACGCCGGCACCCACACCCGCAGCAACAAACCTCCCACCGGCCTGATCGGCCGCCATCGTCAACCAGGTGAAACCATCATGACGCTCTCACAGGTCAATACCGAAAATGCCGTCAAGGCTGTGCCGGCGGTTCCTCGCCCGGTCGAGCCCGCCCATGTCATCAAGGACGACGCCGAGGCAATCGCCGTTGCCCGCCGGCTTGCCGCCGAATTCGTGAAGGACTCGGCCAAGCGCGACCGAGAACGCATTTGGCCCGTCGCCGAGCTGGATGCCTTTTCGCAAAGTGGCCTATGGTCCATCAACGTGCCAAAAGCCTTCGGCGGGCCGGAGGTTTCATACGCAACGCTCGCAAAGGTCATCGAGATCATATCCGCAGCGGATTCCTCGATCGGCCAGATCGCCCAGAACCATCTGGGTGTCGTTGCTGCTATCAGAACCGTATCGGATGCCGCTCAGCAGAAGCTTCTGTTCGCCGAGGTCCTCAGGGGTACCCGCTTCGGCAACGCTTTTTCGGAACTCGGTTCCAAACGGGCGGTCGATTTCGAGACGCGGTTTGCCGATGCCGGCGACCACGTCGTCGTCAACGGACGCAAGTTCTACTCCTCTGGCGCGCTGCTTGCGCATCTAGTGCCAATCGTCGCACTCGATGACGAGGGGCGGGCCTGGTATGCGATTGCCGAGCGGGATGCGCCTGGACTCACCGTCATCGATGACTGGTCCTCGTTCGGGCAGCGCACGACGCTGTCGGGCACGGTGCTGCTCGACAACGTCAAGGTGCCGAAGACCCATCTCGTGCCGGGATACAAGGGCTATGAAGTGCCGACCGCCGATGGCGCAATCTTCCAGATCATCCAGGTTGCCGTCGACACCGGTATCGCACAGGCCGCCATTGACGACACGGTCGCCTTCGTGCGCACCAAGAGCCGCGCGTGGGTGGATAGCGGCCAGGATCATGCTTGGGAGGATCCCTATACGATCCAGGCGGTTGGCGATCTGACACTTCGCCTGCATGCCGCGCAAGCGCTTTTGGAAAAAGCCGGCCGTGCAATCGACCGCGCCGTGTTGAACCCCAATGCCGACACTGTCGCCGAAGCGCAGATCGTAACGGCCGAGGCCAAGATCCTGTCGACCGAAATCGCCATTGCGGCGAGCAACAAACTGTTCGAACTGGCAGGCACCCGCTCAACACTCGCCGAGCACAATCTCGATCGCCATTGGCGCAATGCGCGCACCCATACGCTCCATGACCCTGTGCGCTGGAAATACGCCATTCTCGGAAGATACTTCCTGAATGGCGAAAATCCTCCCCTGCATGCATGGAGTTGACGATCCGAACAGGTCTCTCGCGACGAAGCAAACCAAATGCGGCCTCTGCCAAACACATGGCGGAGGCGATCTGCACTATCAAAAGCTAGCGCAGGTCAATGGTAAGAGGAGCTACCAAGCACCGTTGCGTCTAGAAGCATCAATTTTCAAGGCTCCCAGAATAGCGGAGACGTCCAAATTCGGGATCGGTCCCGCTGACGCGCCGTTATGAACAGCGGATGTTCTCGTCCCGGATCGAGCTCGAGTTCGTGCAACGAGATCTCGCTCGCAAGATCCCTGGACAGCGGTTTGATTGCCTGGATACCAGCTACTCATCATAGGAGCCGATCGCGACCCGCATGCCCGATTTGTTCGACTTGGCTGCTGTCTTTTTCAGGACCTGGACCTCGCGATGGACACACAAGACCTCCGCCATCTTCTGCTCGAACTCGGCATCGCGACGTTTCAGATAGTAGCGCATCTTGTGCGGTTTAATGTCCTCCTGGCCAAGGAGCTTGCTCACGGTGCCCTGAACCAGACGGGCCAGACAGGAATGTCCGGCCCCCCGGTCCGTCGCAAAGGACATGAGGGAAATATGCTCAGCCCATCAGCCCATGAGGACAGTTTCAGCCGGGAAATTCTGCCACCGGTGGACACCTGGCCCGATCTTCTGCTCGATGGCTTCGATTACCCTGATCGTCTGAACGTCGCGGTCGCACTGACCGATGCCATGGTCGCGAAGGGGTTTGGCGATCGTACCGCCTTGATCGGCGCAAGGCGCCGGCGAACCTACAAGGAGCTTGCGGACGGGACCAATCGCCTCGCAATCGTGCTTGTGGACGACTTGGGCGTGAGGCCGGGCAACAGGGCGCCGATTCGCTCGGCGAACAATCCCGCGATGGTGGCGTGCTGGCTAGCTGCGACAAAGGCGGTCGCCGTTGTCGTCAACACCATGCCGATGCTGCGCGCCGGAGAATTGACCAATCATGACAACAAGGCCGAGATCAGCCATGCACTTTGCGACATCCGGCTGATGGATGAACTACAGTAGAAGCTTCAGATATTCGCGGCAGTGTAAAATTCAAAAGGGACAATGTGCTGCGACACAGTCGGTGATCGGTCAGTATCAAGCGCTTCCGCCATTGCGCGAACCAGGGTCTCTCCTAGAAGCTTCGCTGGATGGGATAGGACGACTTTGATCAGACCCTCAGCGAGACCGGTTCTTGTTTCATTCGTAAGTTCGTGCGCTATGACGACAAGGCGTTTGGCTGCTGTTCCACCATCCTCCCGCAAGGCTCGCACGACGCCAGTGATGCCGCCGCCGGCGACGTAGAGACCGACCCAATCCGGCTCGGTCTGCAGAAGGCGCTGTGTGGCTTCATAGGCGATTTCGGGCTCCTCAAGGGTCGCAACCGTCTCCAACATCTGGAAGCCCGATGCGCTCTCTCGAAAATATGATCGAAAGCCCAATTCGTTCAGCTCTTGGGCAAGATAGCGGTGACTTCCGACGAAGACTGAAACCTTGCCGCCGTTGCCATTTAGCCCAGCTATAAACCAAGCCGCCGTACGGCCCTTCTTGACGCAATCGTTGCCGACATATCCTGCGCGCGCGGCGGTGGAAATGTCGGAAATCATGGTCACGACCGGAATGTTTTCTGCTGCGAGGCCCTCGACCGCGTGATTCACCTGCGGGTGGTCGGAGGTGATCATTCCGATGACGTCGGCTTTGCGGCTGAGAGCGTAGATTGCCTCGGCAGCTTTGTCAGGCGCAAGGTCGTCCATGAACCTAACGACGGCGCTTCCATCGGCATCAGGAAAGGCTTCGGTCGCTGCAATCAGAATGTCGCTCCACATCTGATAAAGCTTGCGGTGAGACTGCTTGAGAAGAAAGCCGAACTTGATCGCCGGCTTGTCGCGCTCGAGCCGCCGCTCGATGGCCGTCATGCCGTGGAACCCGATCTGTCGGGCGGCGCTCAGAACCCGCTCCACTGTCTGTGGACGCACCGAGTCGCGGCCGTTCAGCACACGATCGACTGTTGAAATGCTTACGTTAGCGGCCTTTGCCAAATCTGAGATCGTCGGGCGAGACATGTCAAACCTTTCATAATCTTTCGCAATTCATCTTCCAGTCAAAGTCAGTTTGGCACGAGAACTTCGGAGGTTCTCTCTTCTGGAGGAAATACTCTCATGTCTGCGACCTTTCAAAGGGTGACGCCGCTTTCGGACGCCGACGGCGATCGCGCGCCTATGGATAACGGTCCGGCTTAGTTCTTGAAATGCGCTCGATCACCAAGGCGTTCCTTATCGTCATCGACATCAATTCTTCACGCGGACCTGGAGAAGCGGGAGGTGGGTTTTGGTGGGACGTCGCAGTTCCGGAGGTTGGAAATTCCGAGTTGATGGAGATAGCGCGGTCGGGATACGTGCGCAAGCATAGTCTCCAGCACGGCGTAGTAGGAGCAGGCGCAGGGGCGCGCCGCAGAGACATGCCGCTCGCGGATTGCACACATTCGAACAATCAATTTTACGCAGCGTCTCGAAGGTCTTAAAAATCGCAGGACGGACGGAGTTGAAAGAAGCTTAAGCGGGCAAGTCATCGCGTCCGAGGCCCCGCGAGCTGGAGACGATCGAGGGTCCTTCGAGATGAGTGTGTCTGTCGTAAGTTCGCAGGACCATATTGCCTCTGTCGAGGTCGGCTAGGCGGCTAGACCACCCCGCCGATGGTGCCAGCTCCAGACGCAATTGAGCTGTGTGCAACTGCAAATCCTTCCGGGTTTACGACAGCGGTTAGAACATGCGCGATGGCGGTAATGGAGCGCCAATCTCTACCGAGAAGGTCCGCTGGGGGAAGTTGCAGGGACGCTCACCTCCGATTGTGACGGCTGTAAACCTCGCCATGAGGTACCGTTATCGATCACGAGTTCTTTGGTGGCGGCCGATTACGACGAATTTTGGTTTCTATCCACGATTGAGGTGACGCATAGTGTACAGCTTTTTGCTTGCGTCCTGGGGGACGTCGGGTAATCTGGGCCCGTTGTTGACTGCAGCTCGACGCCTGCAACGGCGCGGCCATAGCGTCCGTATCATGGCTGATCCAGAGATGCAGCGTGAAGTGGCCGCGGCGGGTTTCGACTTCGTGTGCTGGCGTCGTGCCCCAATCGGCATCGAGGCGGACCCGACTTGCTTTTCAGACATGCGCGACTGGTTCCAAAAGGCGGTCTTCGGCCCCGCGCCAGCTTATGCGGCCGACATCCATGATGAGATCGGCCGCGTCCCCACGGATGCTGTTGTTGCCATCGATATGTTGTTCGGTGCCGTACTGGGCGCCGAAGCTGCGGGCGTGCCCATCGCAATGTTGTCACCCCATGTGAGTCTTCGCCCTCTGCCAGGGATTCCGCCGGCCACCAGCGGACTCGTGCAGCCGCAAACGCCGGAAGAGCGGATCGCGACTGCGGCGGCGAACGAAGACTGGGTTTGCTTCCTAAACCAATTCCTTTCGCTTCTAAACGAGGCGCGTGCCGGCCTCGGCCTCTCCGGCTTAGCCAGCACGGTGAATTTGTTCGAGCGCGCCGATCGGTACTTGCTGGCGATCAGCCGGACCTTCGACTTTGCGGCCGACCTCCTGCCGGACAACGTTCGTTATGTTGGGCCGCTGCTGGAGCAACCAAATTGGTCAAAGAGCTGGAACGCGCCTTGGCCAGTGGACCCCAATCGACCTCGTGTGCTCGTCGCCTGCAGCTCCGGCGCTCAGGGTCAAGACGACTTGGTCCAACGGATCATCAGCGCACTGGGTACGCTGGACGTGTACGCGGTTGCGACGATCGGCCCCCATGTTGATGCGGGGAAGCTGGTCGCCCCCACGAACGTGCATCTGCTGCACGGCGCACCGCATGACGCAGTGATGAAGGAAGTCTGCCTCGTGGTAACGCAGGGCGGCCACGGCACCGTCAGTCGAGGGCTGATAAACGGTCTGCCGCAATTGGTGCTCCCCAACGGGCGCGACCAAGGGGATAATGCGGCACGAGTTGTGTCGAGGGGAGCTGGTCTGCGGCTACCGCCGAGTGCGAGTGAGGCTGAGATCGCCGGCGCTGTCAGTCGGCTACTTCAGGAACCGTGTTATCGTGCTGCGGCGCGCCGCTTGGGCGATGGCATCAAAGCGGAAATAGCCGCCTCCGGTCTCGTTGACGAATTGGAGGCTATGGTGGCAAAGAGGCGTATTGTCGGATCGGCGACCTGATGCAGGCGGTTTGATCGTGCGTTCGGATCGTTCGAATTCATCGTTGGCGCGCGCAGGCATCTCCCCTACGGGATTTAGGCATCGATATCATTCCTTCGATGCCTCCCTATCGGGCGCAAGTCGATCTTATCTCCGGCCCGGTGCCTCTTCCAGTTCATCGTATTCCGGTGTTGCCCCTTCTGCCGCGGGCGTTCTCTACTCGATTGCATCAGTTTGGTCGGCGAACCCATTGCCTTCGCGGTCTGACTGCCGTTGGCTGCTCCGCTCTCTATGACACACACCATCTATCCTTAGATAGCTAGCACAGATAAAAGGAGCCGAACCTCATGAATGTAGCCGAATCGGGCCCCATCCTGATGAATCGCGCCGGGGTGCGCCTCGCGCACTTCGAAGCTATTTCGGCGTCGCCCCTGAGTCCGCCGCTCGTCCTGATTCACGGCTGGACCGGCGATCACAGGATATTCACGCCGCAGATCGAACATTTCGCTAACAGTCGGCACGTCGTTGCGGTCAACCTCCGCGGTCACGGACACAGCGATGCGCCAAAGCAGGAGTACACGATCGAGGGTTTTGCCGACGACGTAGCATGGCAATGCGGTGAGCTGAAGCTCGAAAAACCGCTGATCATCGGCCACAGCATGGGTGGGTCGGTCGCACTTGAGCTGTGCGGGCGCCATCCGGAGCTGGCCTCGGGCCTCGTGATGATCGATTCTGTTGTCATGCCCCGGTGGGCGCTGCGCGACAGCCCCGAAATTGGCCAGTTCCTGGATGACATTTCCGGCTCAAATTACCGGGAGGTTTTGCGGAAAAATGCGTGGTCCATGGCCCTCGACTACGATGACCCTTCCAGGCGCGAGAGCATCCACAACATCTACATCCGGGCTTCGTGCGAGAAGACACCGCAGCATGTGGCATATTCGGTAATGCGCGATTTCTTTCTCAATTATGACGCGTCCCCTGCGGCATCGCGTTGCAAGATCCCGATGGCCTACATCGCGGCCGATGTGCCGCTGGTGAGCGCTGCGTGTGATCTCGACTGGCTAAAGGCTCGCTGCTCGCAGCTTGTTCTGGCCAAGACGCTGTTGGCTGGCCATTTCAACACCATCGAGGTGGCTGACCAGGTGAATGCAATGCTCGACCGCTTCCTAGCAGTCGGCCTGAGGCCGCGCCCCACCACCGGGTCGTAACGGATGTGCCGAATAGATCGGTTCACGATGTAAAGTCATGCTTTCGACTGAGCGAAGCATCGCGACACCTTCCCCAGCCGGTCGTCAGCGCCGAGGTTTTCGGCGAAGAACATCACGCTGGAGGAGCCCACGTCGAACGCAAGGGCGCGCTGATCGTGGGCGCCCGTTTCCGCCTTGTTGAGAGGCAGAATCTCTTGAGCGAGCCGCGCCGAACGGTGCCAAGACAGCCGCAGTTCGTTAAGGCCATCGATGCTGATCTCGGGTGGTCCAAGTCTCATTCCGCTGCAACAGCGCTGATCGAACACCCAGTTCGGTAACTCATGGGAAAGATCGGGCCGCTTGTGCATAAAGATGGACATCAGGCTCTTGCCGCGCCGACAGCAGCGAGACCTTCACCTTGCTCCCGAACAGCGGGGGCCACGGATAGGCGATCGTCGCAAACGAAAACCGTATGCAGAATGTCGGTCGTTAGCCGCGTTTTGACTGGAGGACATAACGCGCGCCATTGAACGGGCGGAAGTCGACAAGCTGGCACGACACATAACCTCTTGGCAGTTTGTCAGATTGGCTTCAACACACTGCTGTCTTTCCACTCTCTAACCAGCTAAAAACAGCCATATACTTATCCGTTATGGTGGCACAAGATTTGCGTCGTTAGCTAAGAGGCTGCGGCGCCGTATTCGCGTTGCAAGGCAGAGCGACGGAAGGAAACAACTTGCCTGATCCGAAAAATCCTACCGTCGCCCGCGCGATAAGGGCATTGCGAGAAAGGGATCGAGTTAGATCAGAACCAATGGCTCGCTACCCAGCGAACGGCAATTGCGGACATGAACATGCATGTCCTTGCCGGCGTGCCCCGCGCCCAAATAACCAATTTGCCTTTCGGCGCCGGGAGTTGCCGGAAGGCGCGCTTCCAGGTCAGAACAACGGCCTACAGCTTCCCACAACAATGACTTGACTTGTATTTCTGCAACGAAAGATAGAAATGGATAGCCCTATGATTGTGCGTAGCCTGCGCGATGTTGAAGCGACGGATCACTTCGTCGATTGGGGCAATGGTACTAGCCACCGCCTCCTGACAGACAAGGACGGCATAGGCTTTAGCATCTGCCACACCGTAGTGCGGGCTAACACTGTCTCGCTTCTCCAATACCGCAATCATCTCGAGGCGTGCTACTGCATAGCCGGAGAGGGCGAGGTCGAGGACATGGACGGTAATGTCTTCCCTATTCGCAAGGGCGACATCTATGTGCTTGACAAGCATGACAAGCATTTTCTGCGCGGGGGCCGGGACAAGGACCTGATCCTCGTCAGTATCTTCAACCCGCCCCTCAAGGGGACCGAGCGCCACAAGCTCAACGACCCGGCAGGCTCAGCATATTGAGCAAGGCGAACAAAAGCAGAATATAAACCGCCGCTAATTGAGCTTTGCAGTCGCTGGTTGGTGCCGCGTCACACGTGCCGCTGGCCATAGTGCCAAACACGATTCAGGTCCCGATCGAAAGCTCGAATTCGAAGTGCACGGCACCCCGCAGAGTCATTCAGCCAGGGAACCGCTCTAATCATCAAAATGCCGGAACTCGGAAACCTCGACGAAAAGACCGCAGCCTTCTGATGCGGTCTCGCATCCATGAGTCGACAATCCGGACGGTGGACCAGATGCGCATTAATCTGGCAGAAGGCCCCATCGTCCGTCAGCGCTCCATAGCCAGCAGTCGTTGAAGCCCCTTCAATCCCGATCTCAACCCCAAGTACAATGCACTCATCGAGAATGGCAAACACCCAAAGTTGCATCACCGCCATCATGAGAAGGGTCGCTCTCACCTCGCAAACGCACCGTTGCGCAACAAGCGAAAATGGACCCCAAAACCCGCTTTCCCGGCTCCCCTTTCTTTGCTCGGAACCCATCGGGCAAGATTCCGAAAGGCTTATGCCGATTGACAGCGCGCTCAATTGTCCGATGTCCGGCGATGTCGGATAAATGACAGAGCAGTGTTAGGGCTATCATGTTGATTGAGAACGATTTCTCGTTGGCACGGTACGTGCGTGGTACTCCACAAAGGCCCATGGACTGAGGAGAAGGCGTCCGATGATGACGCTCACCGGAAACTCAGACGAGGTAAGATGGCGACTGCGAGACTGCCAGAGACGATATTTGCAGGCACGGGCTTGCCGGAGGCACTTTGGGGATATCTGGCTGCGCGCAAAAGTTTCGTTACCGTCAATGCAGGCCTATTGCACGGGGGACTGTGGGCGCGATTGCGCCAGAGCAAATCCGAACCAATGTGACGCGTTTGAGGCGCTCCATGGTGGGGCGCATAGGATGGGACCTGCCCTACTTCAAGGGTAGACTGTGAGAGGGATAAAAATGGCACATGGGTCTTCTCCGGTGCGCGCCGGTGCACGCGAAGCAGACAGTCAGGATAGGCAACCTGCAGTCCGACCCGTTTCCTCCAGTGTCTTTGTCGGCGGTGGTGCACTTGCTATCAGCTGCGCTCAGCTGGCAATGGAGAGAGGCCACGTTATTGATGCGGCCCTGTCCGCCGACCCCATATTCGCAGAGTGGGCGGCTCGCGCCAACATCCGGTGTGTAGCGAGTATTGAAGAGCTCTGCTCTCTTTTGAAGGCCAAGCCGGTAGAGTGGCTTTTCTCCGTTGCCAATCCGTTCGTATTGCCACCGAACGTGTTTGGGCGAGTGCGTCGAGGTGCGTTCAATTACCACGACGGTCCATTGCCACGATATGCAGGAATGCACGCGACGTCCTGGGCTTTGCTGGCGCAAGAGAGCGAATATGCCATCACATGGCATAGGATGGGTGATGGTGTCGATACTGGTGACGTCGCGGTTCAGCGCCAAGTGTCGATTGCGCCCAGCGACACGACACTTACCCTGAACCTTAAATGTTATGAAGCTGCATTCGAGGGTTTCCGCGAGCTAATAACGGGCTTAGCGAACGGGAAGCTGACTGCCCGGCCGCAGGCGCTGGCAGACAGAAGCTATTTCCCGAGGCGCCGGCGCCCAGATGCGGCAGGCTGTCTGAGATGGGAGAAATCCGCGCAGGATCTGTCGGCGATGACGCGTGCCTTAGCCTTTGGGCCACATCATCCCAATCCATTGTGTCTAGCCAAGGCTCTCGTAGCCGGTGAGGTTGTCAGAGTGAGATCCCTGGAGGTGTTGCCTCGACGCTCGGGCGTTCCAGCAGGTTCCCTGCTGGAAGTCCACTCCAGCCATTGGTGTGTGGCGACGGGTACAGAGGATGTCGATGTTTGTTTTGGCGACCCCGATGGGCAGGTGCTGGACGCGCGAGCCGTCGCTAGGCACTCCAATCTGGATGAAGGGAGTCGCCTTCCGATCTTAAGCGATGAACAGGCGCGGAGCATAACTGCCACCCACGAATTTCTGGCGCCGCGGGAGGATTTTTGGCGACAGCGGTTAGAGCGGTTTAGAATATTGCAGCTTCCTTTCCTGTCGTCGTCCGCGGCTGCTGCGTCGCCCGGATGGCAGTCGAGTTCGTGGTTCAACCCAAGTGCTTTGGCTAAACTGTTCCCACTCGATCGCACCGAATACTTGGTAACGGCTTTCCTGATCTATCTCGCCCGCATCACGGGAGAAGCAGAGCTTCAACTGGGATGGACGCCTGCATCGGATGGATCGCAAGCGGGCTGCAAAGCCGTGGACCCGTTGATCGCCTCTGTCGTGCCGATGGAAGCTATCATTGATCTCGCACATGATTTTGAAGAAATCCGCAAAACGGTGGCGATCGAATTCGCTCAGTTGCGGGAGCACGCTAGCTTTGCCCGGGATCTCACCGCGCGCTTCCCGTCATTGCGAGCGGTGGGGGCGCTACGATCGTGCCAGCCCTGGCCGATTGGCATCACGATTACGGCAGATAGCCGTTCGGCCGCTGGCGATCTATCTTCGAACGCGAGTTCTGAGATTGTCCTATCCGGTGATTTGCTGACCTTTGAGGTTTGCGCTCTGGATGGGAGCTTTCGTTGGCATTTTGATGCAAGCCGATTAGCGCCGGAGCAGATCGACCGTATGACGCAGCAGTTACAAACGTTGTTGCGTGGTGTGACAGCCGATGCAGGCCAGTCGGTGCGCGAGCTCGATATCCTGCCGGCTGACGAGCGCGGCCACTTGCTGGAGGAGTTGAACCGGACGGCGGCAGCCTATCCGTCGGAGCGCTGCATCCACGAGCTGTTCGAGCAGCAGGTGCGGCGCACCCCCGATGCCATCGCCCTCGTCCATGAGGACGAGCACCTGAGCTATGGCGAACTCAATGCGCGGGCCAACCGGTTGGCGCATCATCTGATCGCCCTGGGTGTAAAGCCGGATCAACCGGTGGCGATCTGCCTTCAGCGCAGCCCGGCGATGGTGGTGGGGGTTCTGGCGATCCTCAAGGCGGGCGGCGCCTATCTGCCGCTGGATCCCGCCTATCCGTCGGCGCGGCTGCGGCAAATCGTCGACGATGCAGAACCGCAACTGCTGCTTTGCGATGCCGCCGGCCGAAGCGCACTTGGTGCCGACGCGCTGGCCGATGTCAGCGTGTTCGATCTGGATAGGGCCGCCCCCGCCTGGGCCGAGCGGTCGCCTTCGGACCCGGAGCTGCGTACGCTTGGCCTCACCTCCCGCCATCTCGCCTATATCATCTACACCTCCGGCTCAACCGGAACCCCAAAGGGCGTGGAAATGTCCCACGGCTCGCTTGTGAATTCGCTCGCGCCACCACCGGGGAATGGAGTGCGAAAACGCACACTTCAATTCGCGACCCTGAACTTCGATGTGTCCTCCCAGGAATTGTTCATCTGTTGGAAGGATGGTGGAGCGCTCGTGCTCGTGCGGGAAGAAACCCGTAGGAACTTCTCCGATTTACTCGAATTCGTGAAGAGGGAGGCGATCGAGCGGCTTTTCCTCCCGTTCGTAGCATTGAACCATTTTGCGGAAGTCTGGGGCGCGCAGCAAGTGCTGCTGCCCTCTTTGAGTGAGATCTATACAGCGGGCGAGCGATTGCAGGCCACTCCACTGCTTAGGGCGTTCTTCGAAGCACATCCAAAGGCGAGATTGATCAATCAATACGGGTCCACAGAAATCAACGTCATTGCCGAGCACCGCCTTGCAGCTGACCCATCATGCTGGCCCGAATTGCCACCCATCGGCCGTCCGATTGCCAACACTCGAGTGTATCTTCTGGACGGCGATGGTGCACCGGTGCCGTTCGGGGCGGTGGGTGAGCTTTATATCGGCGGGGCCGGCGTTGCGCGCGGCTATCTGAACCGG
>NZ_JARFYN010000064.1 GCF_030272695.1 Martinezella calliandrae | reverse complement strand
GCCGATCGGCAAGGACGTAGGTTCGCCGAAAAACGATCGGCCCGACATCATCGAGCCGATCGAAGAGCCGTCCGACGACGATCCGGAGCCAACATTGCTACAATGGGCGACACCCGCACTGATACCGGACAAGCGGTCCGTTATCTGGAAAATGGCATACGCGAAAGAAGTCTTGTTCGGGATGAAAGCCTGCAGAACTAAGGCCTTTTCGCTGGTCGGAGTGGAGTGATTCGAACACTCGACCCCCACGTCCCGAACAACAAGAATGATCTCAGAAAGCCCGGAAATCCGGGCTTCTCCGTGTTCGAACGTGACGCCTAAACACGTTCCGTTCCGCTCAATCATTGCCAATCATTGCCGAAACTTCAGCCGCAACGATCATAACCACATCGAAATGTCAACACCAACAACCGCCGATCGGCAGACGATTTCGCATGCCCAATTCTCTCCACGAAATTGCGGCGATGGCGACGAATGATAATCGTGTTGAACAGCAACATCAACGAGCTTCAATCGGTTGACACAAGCACCGCTGCCTTCAACTATGGCGAAAATTATTGGAGTCGGCAATGCAACCAAATCCATACCCGGGCCTTGACGCAAATCAGATAGCTCTTATGCAGCTGTTCCACCCTCATGCATTTCGACGGATGGCGAACGCTCTCAATACGAATATGAGGTTCGTGCATTACACCAGCGCCGATACGGCATTGAAGATAATCGCAAATGAAGAAGTCTGGATGCGGAAGTCGACATGTATGAACGACTTCAACGAAATCGAACATGGCTTTAGTTGCCTGCGGCTAGCTTATGCGGAACACAAGGAGCGCTTTACAGCGCTAATTGAGCCTTCATTTCCAGAATTCAGCAAGAAATTGGAAGACCACTTTAATGGGTGGCTGCCGAGCATTCGTAACAGCACTTACATCTCATGTATTTCCGAGCATGAAAATTCCGAGGATTTAAATGGTCGTCTGTCCATGTGGCGTGCTTATGGTGGTCCAACGGGCGTTGCCATCGTGGTAAGAAGCGAGCCATTCCTGAGGCCAAGTGACGCTCTACAGGCGTACACCTCTCCAGTCGCGTACCTAAGCGAAGCGCAATTCAGCATTGAATTCGCAAATACTCTTGATGGTTTCGAGCAGAACTTTGCACTTATAGTACAACTCAGTGAAGAGCAGCTGTTAGGACACATGTTCGAAGTATTTCGAATGGCAGTTCTATGCACAAAGCATCCTGGATTTGCAGAGGAAAAGGAGTGGCGGATCGTTTACAGTCCGAGCATGTATGAATCTACACGAATAAAACCTGATATATTTACGTTTAACGGCGTTCCGCAGAAGATATTCAAGATTCCGCTCAAGAGCGTGGAAAGTGAAGGGCTAGTTGGGATTGAGGTGGCGCAGTTGATAGATAGAATTATTATAGGCCCGACAAGTTTTCCCGTAGAAATAAAAGAGGCATTGGGTACCGTGCTGCAAACAAGGGGAATTGAGAATCCGTATGGAATGATTTGGATGTCAGAAATTCCATTAAGAAACTGACGTTTAGAATTCACACGACCAATTTGTGAAGCCAGAACACATAGGTGTACACGTGGCAGCTGTGCTACCAAGCCAAATAGTAGTTGCAATCGAATACATGTTTGGGTCGGCCAGAAATGAGCTTGACGGCAACGGCGTTAGGCACAGCTATCAGAACGAGGTTCGCTGTCTTCTAGAGCTGCTGGAGAGTGTCCCTCGCGACCTAATTGCGCTTCCGTTCAACGAATATGTAGAACTGACCCGCTGCCGAGCTGCCCTATCCGCTGCAGTGGCGAAATGGGCAATCGGTGACATTAGCCCTGCCTACGCTGTAATGGGCAAGGATGCCGTTGAGCGCATCCGCCTTCTCATGAGCAAATGCGGCGACGAGGTACCACCAAAGGAGCCGATACTTGCGTTCATTGCGGAGGATGGCATTCGTACCCCCATTGAAGATAAGATTCGGGCAGCTTGGACGGATTTTTCCGCAAATGAATGGATGGGTGCCACGGTATTTGCGGGAGCAGCTCTCGAGGGAATGCTGCATTGGGCGTTGAAAGATCGTGTGAACGACGTGAACGGTATCCGACTAGCAAAAATGATTGAGGAGGCTCGCAAATACGACCTGATTGGCGAAGAAGCGAAGCAGCAAGCGAAACTCGCGAAGGATGCTCGAAACCTGATCCATCCAGGCCGCACCGATCGTTCGGGAAATACCTGCACGCGCGCTACTGCCCTAACGGCGTTTGCTGCCGTCTATCGCGTGAGTGACGATCTAAAACGGTATTTCGGTCGCCAGGCCTCCTAGCCCCCGCAGACGGGTGCATCGCGGGCCAGACGTTTGCTAGCTGTCCACCGGCGCCCCCACGAACGCTATTGCAAAAATCATCACGTGCGCGCAACTCATGCAAAATATGCATCAGTTCAAATGAAGGCTGAGCGGCTGGGTAAATCACAAAAATTGAGCCGTCGAGACGGGGATCGTGTCGGCGGCCCAATGCGGCTGTGTTATCGCAGCCTGTAGGCGGAAAGTCGCCTAACTTTTAAAGGATATCACTAAATTTTTTAGCTTCAATGCTAATTTTGAATTAATTAAATTGAATGTTGAATTGGTAAATCCGGTGGGAAGCTTTCAAACTAATTCTTTTCGCTCTTCTCTCGCTGTAACTGGACTTTTCGGCGGTCATGCCGACAAAAGCAATCGACACGAAGCCAACCGATGGCCGCATCGCAGCACACGGAACTCACGGCACTAACTGAACAGCCGAGGCCACGATGAAAGAAATCCGAAACGGCAAGTGGTTCGGAATTTGTAAGCTCTGCGGTGAAGAAAAACCGCTCTGCAACGCGCATCTGCTGCCGGACAGCATGAAGCGCCTAATCGTTGACTTCAAATCGCCGGGCGCGACCGTTCAAACCGTCCACATGGAGTCACCAACGTCATATTCCAGCCAGACCTTGTCTTCAGATAAGAAAATTCTGTGCGCAAGTTGCGATGCCTACCTTGGCAAATTCGACAAAAAGTTTGTCGAGCTGCTGGCAAGGTGGGCGGATCTCCCGGCCAGATCTCATCAGTTTTGGCGTCGGGAAGACGTCGTGTTCTATCGGGTGCAGGGCAGCATCCCAGATCTCTTTCTCGGTCTCCTGGCGAGCTTACTTCGATTCTCCTTTTCTGACAGACACCCGGGAATTCAGCTCGGCCCTGACATGGAGAAGCTTATTGCGGATTCTCTCCTAGCTGGTCGCATAAGCGATGAGCTTTCCGCGCTTGTTGACCTGAAAGTCCTTGGCTCCCATCATGCACTGGTCGCCGAAGGTACCGATCTCTCACGAGTCATCGCACAATCGCCATTCTATGGCGAAGTCGACGGCGCCAATCTCTTCGTGTTTGAAACATTGGGCCTAACATCAATCATAAAAATCGGCCCATCAGGCTGGGGCAAATTGTTCGCGAACGTCATCAGCCCGGTGCAGGAATGGGACCAAATCAGAATCATCGGCATACACTTCAGCGGCACTAATATCACCCGCGCCCTCGATGCCGCGATCGAAGTCCGCCGAGCCGCTTTTCAATTGATGGACCGGAACAGCAGTTCTCCAGAAAAGTGACTGCCCGAATTATCCATCCGGCTACCTTCGATGAAGAGTAATCGAGTGAACGCTAACGCATGCTGCCCTCTGCGGCCGGCGTGTATCCCTGGCGGAAATCACCTAGCGACTGGTAGGCAAAGGTCGGATTATGCGGCGCTGGCGGCGAATGATAACAACCTACCGCGCGAAGCCGTCGTCGTCGAAGAGCACTGTAATCAATTTATAAAGGCGGCCAAACTCTTCCTCACAGCCCAGCGCCTTGGCGGCAAGCGCGAAGTTCATCAAGGCGCGGTGTAAGTATTGGGAAAACTGGGCCCAAAAGCCGCGAAGAGGCGAGTGGTGACCACATGCGGGAACCACAAAGCGCGCGCCGTCGTAGGCGTCCATCATGTGAACGGCGGCGCCGTGTACATAGCCAGAAAAAGCGTTGTCGATAACACGAAGGACGTCATTTTGCGTTGACGTATCGTCGTGCCCATACGCTCGTACAATGCAGGCGCGAATCTTCTGTCGACTCACTCGATGCCGTTTCTGACTGGATTTCAATATTTCAGAATGGTCAAACTCCTCCTGGAAGAACTCGGTCAGAAACTGATCGTAAATCGCTTCGTGTTTCGCGCCCGTGAGAAAAGGAGCCGCTAGGAATTGTATGTCCGAACCGATCTCGTCGAGGATCCGCATGGATGCCCCACCGTCAAGAAATAGACCCGCATCGAGCAGAAGCTTGAGAGATTGAATGGCGCTAAACATACGAACAGATTTTAGAAATATCGCCTGTCCCGGAAGGCGCTCAACATACCTGTAACCGCAATGTCCTGCCTTGCTCATTCCAAAACGCGGCTTTGGGACAGCCCGCTCCAGAATTGCCAAGGAATCTCTCATCGCTTCGGCAGCGATGGCATACGTCTGTTCCAAACGACTCCCCCTGAAGACAAACTGGCAGATGAGAAAAACCCTCCCGCTTTCGCGAGAGGGCTTCTTTATTACAGACCGAGGAAGGCGAGGATCAAAGCCAGGCTGATCTTGAGATCAAGCTTCAATCGAAACGACTTCGTCGACTGACTGGCTTCGAGAACCAAAGAAGCGTTCATACGCAACTCCTATCTCTTTTGGCGAAGTCCTTGGTGAACCGCGTATCGCCTGCCAGACTTTATTGAGGGAATTTCCTGTTTAGCAACAGCCCTGGTGGCCCCCTCAAGCGCGCGGCTGTCTCGTGTTGAAATGGGATGTGGGTATGACAACCTTCCCGTTCAATATATTCCATCGAAAAAGTTGTGCTGGCGGGGCACTTCGATCTTCGCAGCACGTTAATAGAGTACCGGCGGGCCAGCAGAACGATCGCGCTAATATGGAAATTTCTTGCGCGCGCGTGACGCAGCGCCACCAATATCTAGCGAAATCTTGACAAATTTGTCAAATTTATCTACATTTAGTTGATAAATTCACGAAGAGCCGCGCAAAGCTGCCTGGGACACCTCACCTTAGGAACGACCCCATGTCATCATCAACGCGGCTCGTCGCCGCGAACGATAACTTGCCGCGTAGGAGGACCGTGTGAACCTGCCGACGAACCTACGCACAGCATCTTCGCGAAACGCTGCCGAGCGCCTGGCGACGAAGTTCCTGGCTGCCAATGACAACACGCCACCAAAGGACAGGTCACCGGTTTATCGAGGTGGGCGTCCCGCATTCAATTGGGCAGCAAAGCAGGACAAATATGGCGCTGCCTGCCTCTGGCTTATAGCGCGCCAACGGCTACCGGATTCTGTTGTTGCCGCCAACGACAACGAGCGGTCGCAGGGAGGGCTCGACACGCGCAGGAACGGCACCGCCCGCGGCAAGCAGAGGGCGAAGTCAAACCTAGGTGCGCACCTGAATCTTCCAGCAGTGCTACCACGCCTTGGTGACGCTGAACCGCAAACGGCACGAACGGGCAACAGGCACACCCGGTACGAGCTCCGGCCGCAGAATGATGTCGATGAACTATCAGACGACTTCCGGTCATTCGGGGTTTGCGCAGACGCCCTTGCGCCTGGCGCCGGCTTCATCGGGGCGGAAAGCGGACTAGGCACACCGAAACCTGGCAAGTCGAAAGGCTCGCCACTCAAGGCGGAAGATCCAAGCTTCGACCAGCCGCCACCGGATGTTGACTACGTCATCGAGTTGCTGATGGCGCGGGAGAATGTGTCCGGCATCGGCGAAGCGTTCGGCGCTCGAGGTCGATATCAGGACCGGAAAGGCGCGGCGATGCTGACCAGAGCGATGGCTTGGGCGAAGGAGCAAGTTGCGGTCAGCAGTTACCATGCCAATGTTGCAAATCGCGTAGCGTAGAGAAGCTATGCAATGCAATAGTTTGAAGGACGCCTGCCTTCAACAGGCTGGCCTTGCGTCGACAACTCGCAAGCTTCACGCCTCCCCATCCGGTCAGCCAGCCCCTCCTCGCCTGACCGTTGATCATCGCCCCGCGCGCCTCCCCATGGCTGCGCGGGGCGTTCGCTTTTACCCGCCGAAACCTTCGGCAATCACACGGAGAACACATGACGTTACCGTCGTATTGGCGGCAGGCGGCGTTTAGCGTCGTCGAGTCCGCAGACCTGCTTCGCGTGCCTGAAGACACGCTCCGCACTTGGATGGCCCGTTGTCCTTTCGATGATTTCCTCGGCACCAGGACCGCCGGCCGGATATTTCTGTCGGGCCTCGACCTCTATTTCTGGTCCCTCGTCCGCGACTTGAGCGCGTTCGGGGTGGGCCTGCGGGTTGCCATGTCGTCCGTCCGAGCCCTGGCCGAGGCCGCAACATCAGAAATGCCAGCCGCGCAGATGCTCGTCATCCGCAAGCGCGGTCCTGGAGTCTGGGATTTCGAAATGGTCGACGATCCTGAGTTCAATGCGGCGTCTGCCCTCATCATTCCACTTCGCGCGCTGGCAGTGGACCTCATCGAGCGGGCCGCGGCAGTTTATGCGACGGAGGGCGCATAACCGACAGGCGTCGCGACGCCAACCTCACCCATCAGTGACATTATCCAGCCTTCCGGCGTCGTCGGCAGGGCTGCCAACTTATGAAAGGGCGAAATGGAAATCCTGGATTTCAAGCTCATCGACGAACACAGTGGAGGACACCGGGCCGTCGCTTGCTTCGATCTCAAGCTAACAGACGAAGTCAGGCTCTACGGTCTGCGGCTTCTAAGAATGCGTGATGGCCGATTACTGACCTTTGCGCCGCAGTCCGGATACCGCCGCGTGGCCACCTTTGCCGCACCCTTGGCCGCACGCATTACAAGACTGGCAGCCGACCAACTCGAGGCAATGACCGCCGATGACAACCAGCGAGCAGCCTAGTTTCGCCACTGGCGAGCGCATGCACCATGGTATGTTCGGCGGAGGCAAGATCGTCTCGATTTCCGAAGGTCGAGCGTTGATCAGTTTTGATGATGGCGAAATTCGCACAATCGGCCAGCAATACCTCAAGAAGCCGCCTACGCAGAAGCCGGTGAACGATAACAAGTCTGCGATGTCATCGGCACCGCGCTTCAGTCCAAGCTCTCCGCCGGCACAAGCGGAAGATCAGTCAATTGTCTTGATTAACCCAGCTGAATGGCACGGCAAGCCGGTGCCTGAGCGTAAGTGGTACGTAGAAGACTTGATACCCATGCGCCAAGTCACCATCGTGAATGGCGACGGCGGCGTGGGTAAATCGCTATTGACGCTTCAACTCGCTGCCGCTGGCGCTATGGCAGTCGACACATTGCAAATGAAGCCTTGCGCAGGTCGCACACTTTATGTCGGCGCCGAGGATGAAGCTGAAGAGTTTCACCGTCGTCTGCTGGACATCGCGAAGTCGCACGGCCGCACTCTGGTCGATCTGGCGGAGTTTCGCCTACTGCCCCTCGCTGACCGAGACGCGCTTTTGGCGATGCCCGATAAATCGGGCAAGATGCTGGCCACGCCGCTCATGCGAGACATTGTCGACTTCACCTGCGACTGGAAGCCGAGCCTAATTGTGTTTGACACAGCTGCGGATCTTTTCGGCGGTGACGAGATCAAGCGTGGCCAGGTACGACAGTTCATCGGCATGCTTCGCCAACTTGCTATAGGCGTCGATTGCGCTGTCATCTTGCTGGCCCATCCCTCTGTGCAGGGTATCCAAACGGGCACCGGCTCGTCCGGCTCGACCGCATGGAACAACTCCGTCAGATCTCGGCTCTACCTTACTCGGCCGGAAGCCAAAGATGCAGATCCGGACTTGCGTATCCTGAAGACGATGAAGGCAAACTACGGCACGACCGGCGGTGAAATTCGGCTGCGCTGGAAGGATGGTGCGTTCGTTCTCGACGATGGGAAGCCTCAACTGGGATCACAGCTTCTGGCGGCAAAGGCCGAACGAGTGTTCAAGGATGTACTGTCCCTGTTCAACCGCACTGGCCAGAACGTCAGCGACGTCACTGGCACCAGCTACGCACCCGCGAAGATGGCGAAGCACCCTGCCGCCGAGGGCATGTCGAAGAAGGCACTCGCAGATGCCATGCAGCGCCTCATTGATTCAGGCGATGTTCGGATTGTCATGGAGGGACCACCGTCCAGACAACGAAAGCGACTGATCCTGGCGTCCGAAGATTTCGGCCCCAGGGGCTGAACGCCGAACCTTTCCGGTATTTCCACCGACCCTTCCACCGCACTTCCAGCGACCTTCCACCGCCTTCCACCGGGGGTAGCCACCACCCCCCTTATACCCCCCATGCGGTGGAAGCACCGCTGGCCGGTGGAATCCGGCCGCTCCCTACCCACCGCTTATCGCAACACTTTCGAGGAGAAGAAAGAAGATGATCCATGTTTGCAATCCCCACCCCATACACCGCCAACCGCCACACGGTAGTCAGCCGTAGCGGCAAGACTTTCGAAGAGTGGCAACCCTGTCGCGTGGTCGGCATCGATGCCGGCGGCGATGAGCCGAAATACATCGTCGAGATCCGTTCCAAGGATGGCAGCTTCTATCTCGATAAAGCCGATCTGATCCGCAAGCCGGCACCCTCGGCCGCCTAAATCGGGCCGCCGGCACCCACCAACCAATCAATGAAAACAGCCCCGCTCATCCGGCCTTCACGTCGGATAGGGCGGCTATGGAGTATTAATTTGCCCAAAATTGAAGAGACGTGCGAAGTCACGATCAACGGGAAAGTCTTCCGTGATTGGGACTCGGTAACAGCGACAGCGAGCAGTAACCCTGTCGTGCGCATGGTCACCTTGAGCGTGACAGAGAAGGTTGGCACCAACGGCGCGGTCGGGCAGTCTCTGCAGATCAAGCCAGGCGACTCCGCTACGGTGAAGCTTGCCGGACAGTTGTTTGCCTCAGGCCATATCCACGAGCGCCAGGTGGCCTATGACGCCAATAACCATTCGGTGCGGGTGACTTTTGCATCGCAAGTGCAGAAGGCTGTCAGACAGTCGATCCCGCTTAAGGACGGCGAGTTCAAGAATTACAGCTTCCAGGCCATTGCCAACAAGGTGCTGGCGCCGGTCGGTGTGGTGTTGAAGGCCCTGAACCCCCCGGCGGGATGGGAAAAGCCATTTAAGTACGTCAACATCGAGCCGGACGAGACCCCTTTCAGCCTACTGTCCAGGCTGTCGAAGTATCGGGGCGTTTGGCTTCGCGATGACAAAAACGGTGGTCTGGTCGCGCAGGGCAATGCCGACAAAAAGCCGGCGGCCGAATTCGTCGAGGGAAGAAATATCCTGTCCGCCAGCTGCCTTGCACAGAACGCACCCGACACCACCGTCGAGGTAACTGGCCAGCAGCGCGGTGACGACAATAGCACGCCCGCTAAGAACCGCGGTGCCTTTTCCGGTAAGGCGGATTCGAGCGGCTCCAACTTCACAACGTACAAGCGGACGCAGGCAGACATCCCAGCCGATAGAGACGATCTAAAACAGGCGGCCGGATATTGCCAACTGCTTTCTCTGAGCCAGCAGGTCACCGTTCGTATCGTTTATCAAGGCTGGCTTTTGTCATCCGGCAATCTGCCAGAGGTGTTCGACCAGATCTCGATCGATTCCCCGATGCTACTACTGAAGACTTCCGACTTGCAGATCGCCGAAGTGACCTTCACCCAGGACCAAGCCGGAACGCGCACCACGCTTATCGCCCAGAAGTGGTTGACGTCACCGTTCGGTGTCCAGGGCGCGGCCCCAGAGCAGACCGACGCTCAAAAGGCAACATCGACGGTCATCACTCCCGGCGCGCCGATAGTGACGGGACCGGGAGGCCTTGCGGGCCACATCTAATGCACGACGCGAGATATTCATGACAATTGCACAAGCACGCATAACGTCCGCCATCTGTGGCAGACAACCAATCCCAGGCGGCCGCATGGCCGCCCTCGCCCAATATTTGGAGCGTACCCGCGATGACTGAGCCTTTGGTACTTGAAGCCTCTGTTGTCGACAAGTTCAGCAAGCCGCTGAAGGACCTTGTGAGCCGACTGAAGGACGTGAAAGTCCCCGACGGTCTGAAGCAGGTCGGCAAACAGATGGAAAGCCTTCGCAAGGAGGCGGAGGGCGTCGGTAAGGCCGTCACCAATGGCGTCGGTGGCTTGACGTCCGGCCTTGGTTTCGGCGCCATTGGTGCCGGAGCACTTTCGGCGGCCGGCGCGCTTGCCGCCGTTGGTGCCTCGGTACGGTCGTTCGCCGACAATGCCGTGCGCATGAGGAAGTTTTCTCACGAGACTGGCATGTCTGTTGCGAAGCTCAAAGAACTCCAACAGGTCGCGTCCGGTCTCGCGATTGATCCCGACTCCATCGCCTCCGGCATGTCTTTTTCAGCGCAGAACGCCGACGCTATGCGGCTGCGCCAAGGCAATTACGGTGCCATTGCCGGCCTTCGTGGTGGCGGGAAAGCCATTGCCGAAGACCTCGCGAATACCAAGTCTAACGACGAAGTCTTCGAGAAGGAGTTGGGCTATATCGCGAAGCAGAAGGACGCGCAGTCGCGGCGCGTTCTGGGGCAGCTGTTTTTCAACAATCCTGACTTCGCGGAGTTTGGCGCAAACGGGATAGGTGAGCTAAACAGGCGGCGCGCTGAAGCTCGGGAGAACGTCCAAGTTTTCTCCGAAAACGAAACAAAAAATGCGCAAGCATTTCAGGATGCAATTTCGCATCTAAGTGCCGATTTTGAGAACCTGAAAAATTCAGTAGGCGGCGAGCTCGCGCCGCAAATAATTGCCGCCGCAGATGCCTTCAAAGAATTTTCCGATGCTCACGTCGCTGACGTCAAGGAGTTCTTCCATGATGTCAGCGAGGATGTGAGGCAGGTCGACTGGAAGGGCGTCGGTTCGGATGTTCAGACGGTCTTTAAAAACCTCAAGGATGGCGTTGAGTGGGTCGAGAGCCTCACAAACTGGAAAGCTATAAATCCGCCGAAGCCGGAAGATAGAGCCAAAGACAGCGAGTCCGCAAAGCCAGGGCAATACTACCAGAGCAAAAGCGGCCTTTTGATTGAGAAGGGCGGAACGCTCGACAAATTCTTGGAGGCGGTCCCCAATCCGTTTTCCTACGTCGCGCCGAAGAATACGACGTCCAAAGATGACAAGGTCCTTCCGCCTCCGCAGGATCACCCAGAGGCGCACGGCTACGGCGGCATGGCCAAGCCCATCGCCTACCATCCCGGTATGCAGTCGGCTTTCGTTGGCGCCTCCGCGGCGCGGAACAGCGCCGCAATCGCCGTCTTAACAAAAGGCGTCGAGCTTGGCATGATCGCCTTCACACAGAGCTATCTGGGTGGTGGAGCTGCGCCCGGTATTGGTGGTGGCGAGGGATTCCAGAATGTGTCTTATGGCGGCGGCCGAGCAGTGTTCGGCGGCGGCGGTACCGGTGGCGAGATAAGTGCAGAGAGTATCCGGGCGGTTCACGCGAAGGGCAACCTTTCCAAGAACCAGCAAGAGGCATATGCCGCACTGATCGCAGGCGGCCTAAGTCGTGAAGCCGCACGGGCATCGGTTGCCAACATGAGCGGCGAGGCATTAAGCGATCCGGGTAATGTGCATTGGGACGGTACGCACTATGCCCACGGCATCGTGCAGTGGGATGACGTTAGATCGCAGCGCATCAAGAACCAGTTCGGCAAGTTCCCGCAGCAGATGAGCGTGACGGATCAGGTCAAGGCTTTTTTGTGGGAAACGAAAAAGTACTATTCGGGCGTGTGGGAGAAGCTGAATAGTGACTCTTCTGCGGAGAGTATGGTGGACACGCTCGTTCGTAAGTACGAGCTTCCTGGCAATCCGAACAAGGCGATATCACAGCGGCTCGGTTTCCTGCGCGGGCTGCCGGATTTCAAGCAGGATGTGCCAGAGCGCAGGTCTACCGCCAAAGCGTCTGGAGCCATAAAGCCGCCCGAGGCCGCCAAGCCACAGCCGAACGGCCGGCTCGACGTGATCGTCACGAGCAAGGAACAGCCAGTCAATGTCAAGGCGAGCGACAGCGATCTCTTCCAAAGCCTGAAGATCAACCGCGGGAACGCCGTGTCGCTTTAAAGCTCAGCCACTCGTTGCCATTGTGGAGGCGAGTGGCGGTCCGCTCCGGTGGCACTCAGTTTCCGCCATTGGCCATCAACACCCCACAAGCGCGCGACCGCCCTCCCCCAAAAAACCGCGGGTCCTTCTGGACAAATATTTTCTCGCTGATCGCGCCACCGCGGGCTGTCGCTAGATACAGATATTTTATTGGAGGGGGGCCATCATGTTTCCGCTCTCCGGCGCTCAGTGAAGTGCGGGCTGAAGCGCTATAGGCAAGTTTACCATTCTTGACGTGGCGGATGCATTACCCCTAACGAAAAGCTCGCGAGGACGAAAGGAATCGAAGCTCCTACTCAGCTTGCTCAAGCGTGTTCTTTCATTTGGCCTGTAGAATCGCTTGAACTATTCCCGGCATGTACGGCTTTAGGCACTCTCTGGCTTTGTCCGCTTGCTCCGCTTGAAGGGCAGAAATGCCGGAATTGATCCCGCCTTGGAGGCCAACCCACTCGCTCTTCGCATATTTTGCTGCAATTCCTCCGGACCCACCAATATCCCCGTCCGCAAGAGCTTTGAGCGTGAATGCGACGTCGCCCTTCGCTTGGGTCTGGACGTCTTGCGAAGTACCTCCGGCAAGGCAAACCTTGAGAAGAAGATCAACGGTCTCGGCCAAACTCGATTGCGCTACCGCATTGGGGCTGGCAAACAAGACCACGGCAACTATGCACAAGGCAATCTGGCGCATGCGATCGATCCCAACCGTAGAGGCAATTCAAAGGTTTAGCTCCACCAGCCCCTAAAACGTTAGTAGGCACGTCATGATAGTATCATCGGTTGAAATACTTTTCGATAGCTTCTTTTGTACTATTTCCTACTACACCATCTATCGCGCCCGAATAGTATCCCACTGTCGCCAATTCTTTCTGTAGGGATTTCATGCTTTCCGAACTCCAAGCGTCCGGGCCAGTTTGATAATCTACGATCTTGTCAACAATGCTGCTAAAGCTCTGAAGCTGGAGGGCCTTGAAAAGATTCCTTCCGGCTGCCAGCGCGTCGCGAGGGCCACCTTTTCCTTCATCCTCAAGTGCGGCCAACGAAAAATGGCCCTGGACGGCACCGTGGGCAACCGCATCTGTCAAGAGATCCCGGGCCTTAGAATAGTCGATATCAACCCCTTGACCCTCTCGATACATAGCCCCCAACAAGAACGCAGCCTCAGGATGCCCCTGCTTGTACGCAATCTCCGCATATTTTCTGGCGGATAGAAAATCCTGCTTAACTGACTTTCCTTCGCGATAAAGCTCCGCGAGAGCGAATGCGCTATTTGCATCGCCGATTTCTACCCCACGCTTATACGTCTCAATGGCCGCTGACATGTTCACCGGGATACCATCGCCGAATTGAAAGTTGTCACCCCTTTCTCCGAATGCGGGAGGGTACTTGATCTTGATGAGCGCATCGATCCTCGCCCGCGCGGCATCATACCTCCCAAGTTTATTTTCGATTCTGGCAAGCTGATACTTGATCCGAGGGTTATCTTCTTCCCGTTCGAGTGCACTAGAGCAAGCTCTCAAACCGTCGGTGACATTAAGGTGCTGGTAAAATATCGGCATCATGCGGTTTGGATTGTCACGATTGCCAGGCGATGTCGCGTACCGATCGCATTCCCTGATGACCGACGCATCATCCTGCTGAAAAGCCTCCGGAGGCGCGTTTGGAACAAATTTGCTCGGCCTCAGCAGAATCTGGAGCACTTGCCCAAGATATTTACGAGTGCATGCTCTTGCCTGCGAGGCTTGCTCTGCGGCGAGGGCAGTAATTTCATTGGATATACCTCCAACAATCCCGCGAGATGTTCTGTCCGCAACCACCTGATCAGAGGCATTAACGGAACTTCCGGTCGTGGTAATAGAAATACTTTCTTCGCCAGCAGCAATACACAATTTCATTATTATATTTGCAGCTTCCTCGGCGTCAGACTGGGCAAAGGAGATTCTAGAGGAAATCAGAAAAAGCAGAACTACAGCTGTTAATTCCAGTGAACGCATCGCCAACCCCAATCCAAAATCAGCTACTGCGAAGCGAGACCAACTGTACTGCACAACCATTTATGCAGCGAGTAATCTTGCTACTATCGCGAAAAGGGCGCAAATATCTAATTTTAGCTAGCTATAAAATTCAATTGGTTGCCTAGTTCCTAGCTAAAATCGGGCAAATATTGCAATCATTCTCGCAAAATCGGTCATGGTGCACCCAGCGCGCCACGGGTTGCCGCTATAGTGATAGAGCTCTCCTTTGGCAGTACAATGTTCACAGGATGTTCGCCGGCGCCGGTGACTATTATTTAGTCTTTCCTTATCCGCAGCAGATCGATTTTATTGGGGTGCGTTATCAACTACTGCTTGCCGCCCGATCAAGCCGCTTCCATACTTAAGGCTTCAAAATGCGACGGCTTAGGAGCCATGGCGCACGTCGTCGTAGATTGCACCTATGACCTCGGGTCTGACTCTGTCGTCGATGTTTCCGTGGACCAACGATAAGTCGATCTTATTCAGCATTAGGGTGAAGAAATGAAGATGCTCCTCGCGTTCGTCGCGGCGGTCGTGATTGTTCCTTCGACAGCGACCGCAAGCACTAAAGAACTAGACACCGCGGTGATGCAGGCGGCGCACTTTTCAATTCAACCGATGCCAAAGGCAGCTCGAGCGGAATTGGCCACGGCTGCGCTCGCCTATTGGAAGAGCTTTGACAGCCGGATTCCGCGCAATGCGCCCTCAGTAGACGAATGGCTGAACAAGGAACTTTCCTCAAACGACTCCGTCCGCGTCAGCCGCGTGCTCAATGCGCCGGAGTATGCGCTGAGAGACTTGGCTGAATTGTCGGAAGAATGCGTGAACTCCTTCGATCTCATTGTGCAACATCCCGCGGCTCCGGTGTTAACCGAACTTTACCTCTGGACCAAGACCCTGCGCTGCTACAGATCATCGAGCGGTTTACTGAACAACCTACAACAAGCAGGATTGTCTGATGGACGCTATGATGGCCCGTTCAGTATCCAACATTTCACCGTTTACCACGACACCGTTACCGGCTACCTCGCGAACACTATCATCGACGAGGCGCAGAACGCGAAGTAATGAGGAAGTCTCGTCGCTATTCGCGCCATCTTTGACGCGCTAATCGTCTTCCCACCGATATTCGACACAAATAGTATCGAGCTTTTGAGCAGTAGTGATCGGATTCCGTATAGAAACCGTGTGTTCCCCCGTCAGTTCGCATATTTCTGAGAGCGCGGTTCGCACGTCATAAACCATCCAAGCCAAATAGGCGACGATGGCAACGAATATAGTAATCACTATTCTCTTCTGAATTTTTTCGTCAGTCACGGTCGCCTCTATTATTTGATGGATCTCGCGATTTTCAATAGTTGGCTTCAAGGGCCGATATAGCCGAAGCGCCCAGAACTTAATGTAACTATTAGGCGAATTCTTGCCATCGACATTCGCGTTAAGTTTGACCATTGTCTGATCAACGAATCTCTGGGACGCGCCGATGTCTATTGATGGATATTATCTCTCGAAACTTTCCGCTGCCGTCGGGTGTTTGGTCGGGCTGGGAGATATCCGCACTCGCGTTGAATATGCTTTTGTCGCGATGATAGCGGTCAAGCCGGAAGAGTTTTCTAATCCAGAGATGGGCGATCGTTATAAGGAGCTTTTCGACCACTGCACGTCCCACGCGGCCGAGAACGAAGGCGAAGGTGCCCTTCGAGCGACATTACGCCATATGAGCGACGAAGACGTCTCCGACGTCGCACACAAGATTTTCGAACTCCACAACTGGTTGCTCTCAGAGCGCGCTCCTGACGCGACAATGTAGATACCGGCGGCAGGAGAGACCGCGCTCGATCGTCTTGCGCCGCGCCGTCTGCGAAGAGCGCTCTGCCGGCGACAACTCATTCCGGAACAGATTCTCATCGATCATGGAAATTTCAGCATGAAGATCATTGACACGGGAGGCTCCGACTTGAAACTATCGGAAAAGTTGAATACTTTTCTCGTCATCAGGATCGGGAGACGGAAATGCTTCGTCGTCGGGGTGTAATTATCGCTGCGGCTTTACTTTTTGGAGTCGGATACGCGCATGCAGGTTGGCTTTATAAAGGTGAGGCGAGCGCCTTCGGCGGCGCTGGCAGTCAGATCGTTCTGGTTGTCAACGACCGCTATGGATTCGGCGTTCGGTGCGATGGTGGTGTCGTCACCACAATTTACCTGACACCTGAGGAGGTGTCGGAGAAGGAGTTCGAAAACGCGACGGCCGCCGGAACTCTCATGGTCAAGATTGACGATCTTGCGCCCTTGACGGCCGACGCCACGCCGGACAGCGCGGATGGACATCTACGGGTCAGCGCTGAGTTCAATGACGATCTTCTGAACGAACTGAAAGCGGCAAAGCATCGGGTAGCCGTGGCGATCAAGCTCGGCGATCGAATCTTCCACGAGTCGACATTCGTCGCGCAAGGAGCATCCAAAGCTCTCGGGCAATTTATTAGCGCTTGCCCAGCAGCTGCAGGCGCGAAGGGATAGGCGGCTGGCGCCTCTGATCGCCGACGCGACTGAAGGGTGTTGCCACTATGGCAATACCTTCCTTCAAGATCGGGCCTTGATCATCGCCATGTCTCGTCTCCGGATGCAGAGCCTCATAGGCTTCCCTACGGCCTGAGGCGGCCCTTGAATTAGCCGCCCCTATATTTTGCCGCGCCTGCCCACAGCTTCGCTGTGGACCCAGTACTCCCGCCTTTAACCTCCAGGAATTCTCCCATGTAGGTTCCAGCGGCGATCCAAACAGACTTTGACTTTTGATAGACGTCGATCTTTATGCTCTCGCCCCAAACTTTTACCGTCATTTCCATGAGCTGTCGCCTGCTACTTCACAAACCCAAGTTTCTTTGCCGCACGCCGCTGCTGCGTGCAGAACGCGACTTTTGCAGTGTCAGTCATTTCATTGAATTCAACCCTGGCGCCATTGGTCATGAGTGGTAGCTCGGTTGCAAAATTTAGATCATCGGCTGCTACGTTTTTCTCGATGTAACCTGATATCGCGTCCTTGTCATAAGTCATGCTGCACGCATCTTCGGCCGCAAGCAGCGCTCCAAGTTGTGTGGAAGTGTTATCACTGGCATATAAAATGCCCGGGAATACGACTGAGATAGCTAGCGTCCAGATGATAGATCTCATTGCCCCCGCTCCAAATTGGCGCGGCCCCCGATTGCCTTGATATCATCGAGACGATCGATGACGCCGGCTATCCCGAGGCATAAGCAGCCAAGGCCGAACGCGAGCGCAGCCAGAATCTCATGGATAGCCGAAGCCGCCACCGCAGCGACGAAGATCGCGAAACCAATCTGAAGAATGCCAAATATCTTAAGTATAATTGCCATCACGGACCTCTCCCCTTATGCGCGAAGATTGCCAGAGCGTTGGCGGGTGTCAATAGCGCGAACGTCGGCGCGAGTTTTCGCCTCACGGTTATGCGAAACGTGCTATTCAGGTTGCATGAGAATCACCATCACCGCGATTGCCGCGCTGTTATTCGCCGGCCCGCTCCACGCTGGCGAGCCTGCAATGGCGAAAATTTCCGTCTGCTTTACGCCTGCCGAGCAATGCGAGACCAGGATCGTCAACGCTATCGATCAGGCGAAATCGTCCATCCGCGTTCAGGCGTACGGTTTCACGTCTCTCCCGATCATTCATGCGCTACAGCGTGCTGCAGGGCGCGGCGTCGAAGTTTTGGCTATCCTCGACAAGACAAATGAGCGTAAATATTCTGGCGCCACCTTGTTAGAAGCCGCCGGAATCCCGGTATGGATCGATTTCGAGCCGGCCATTGCTCATAACAAGGTCATCGTGATTGATGAGCGCTTCGTCATCGGCGGTTCGTACAACTACACAGCAGCCGCACAGAAGCGGAACGCAGAGAACGTCACCTTCACTCAGAGCGGCGAGATCGCCCACCAGTTCCTCGCGAACTGGGATAGCCGGCTCAATGTGTCGAGAGCGTTCGAGGTGCCGGTGCGCTAGTATTCCGCGCGGAGCTAGAAGTCCTTCAGCATTTCGATTTCGGTCAGCGCTTTCCGCCGGCGCTCGACCGCAGCCTTCAGAAGAACCGGCAACCGTGCGTCGTGTGCATCGACTTCGACTTTGCTCTGTCCAACATATTTCCTGAGTTGGGCCTCCTGTTCTGCGATCAGCCGCTTGATTGTTTCTGGGTCATTGTGTCCCTCGTATCCCAAAGTGACATAACCATCACGGACGTATCCATGTGGAGGGCTTGTGTCGAAGCTACTGGGCCTGAGCGTGAAGACCGCCCGATCCCCGGAAAAACGAAAGGACTTTGTTACTCGGACACCGTCGATAACAACTTCGCCGCGAAAATGATCTCTTACTCTGACTTGTTGCTCTTTTACATCTCTGTCAGGGTTGTCAAAATCGACGTTCAGCGAGCCGACTTTGCCACCAGGCAACATCATTGCCACAATCGCATCATCGTCCATTTCGAGGTGAGCGGACGTCATATGCTGCCGTACGTGGTTGTCGACAGCTCCGACTTGCGCATCGAGATAGGAACCTAGACTTCTATCCCAAAAAAGCGGGTCTCCGATGATCATTGAGAACTCTCCTTTTAGCTAATGAGCTGCGCGACAGCTAATCTTGTCCGCCGGGACGTTCGTAGGTCAGTTTGATCGGAATATCTGTCATGGCGTAATGCACGAATTGTTCGCCTAGCGCCGTGAGTTCATATTGCTCGTTATCGTCGAAGGCGGATTTATAGGTGTTGCCGCCTGTTGGGGGCGTGTTGCGAGAACGAGTACTTCTGATGAAATTCCCGGCATAGTCTGTTTCACGATGCTGTCGAATTATACCGCCGGTGGATAAATCGCGGATGAGCAGCTTGAACAAATCGGCATCGGACGAATCTTCACGTACCGGAGACCGGCCAAGCTCTCTCCAGATCTCCGCTCGCGTGATCCCGCTGCGATTATAAATCTTTCCTATCACAGCCAGATGCAACTCGGAGTGGTTCTTAATCCAATCCAGAAAGAGACGAACAACGTCATCGCTGCAAACAGTGGATGAAGCCGCATTAGCAAGCAAATTTCTGACAAATGCTCTCTTTTCGTCGCTTTCGGCGCCCGCCCAATCTCGGAAAGATTTACGCAATATCGACTGAAATTCTGGTGTTTGAATGCGCTCGGCAATTTTCTCGTCGCGCAAGTCGAGACGTTGCATGATCTCCACGATCGTCTTCTGCTTCTCTTCCATTTCGGCCCGCAACATTTCAACCCAATGCCGAAAGAAGTCGTTCATCCGATCTTGTTCGTGCTCCCCCCAGGCGGACGCGGCAGCGGCAACGAGGCCGCCGGCAATCGGTATCATTCCACTGACAACATTCATCGCGCCGCGAGCTAATTTTCCATGTTTTGCGCCCTCAGGGAATTCGTCTGGAAACGTGGTTTCAACCATCTCGGCGCCTAACATAATTATTGCTAGAATCAACTTCCGCGTGATTATGCCATGAACAAAATCGTTTTGAAGGTGTATTCTTCAGGACGGGGAACTATCGCATGGTATAATCCAAGCAACATATCGGGTTACCAGATATCCTGAAGAGAGTTGCGAGGGCCAACGTTAGGGTGACGATTCAACAATATGTTGACAAACGTTACATGCGTTACGGTTTGCCGTTGCGCGGCAGTCGTACATGTTGCACGATGAATTTGGCTGTCGGCGAGATCAGCAAAAATGCTGGTCTCGCCACCGAGGAGCCACCTAGCGCGGGTGAGTGCGGTTTGCCAGCAAGCGATTACCGCATTCCCTGCCGCCAGGAATTCCAACAGAACAGCACGTGTAGCTTTTCGCAAGCGCCTCACTGAATTGAGTCGCGAGATGCAGCCGCTATTCACAGGATTTCACAAGCATGGCCGAAAGTCTCGCCGAGGCGGATGGACTTCAAGCCATTGCTGTCGTAGCCGATCAACCCACTACAATTCGACCTTAAGGTCAATCGATTCCCGTGCTTGCTAGTTGAATGAACGCATGACGCTGGCGAGCATCTCGGTCACCCGCTTTTTTGGTCGTCTGTCACTGCCGCGATTTCCACTCCCGATAGCCTGCGTCGGTCAGCACGTAATAAGCGCTGCCTAACTTCGTCATTGTGATGACGTCGCTTCTGCATTCGCTGGCCATCAATCATCCCAATAATTTGTCTTCGGCGGCGGATCGCCTTCGGGGTCGAAAAGTTCGTCATTCTCAGGAAACAGATTGTTTTCTTTTAAGGTCTGATCGAGCGCCGCAATGTTGTTATATGCCTCGATTGTGGCGAGCCGCCGACAAGCCCATTCAATCATGCGCTGATATTCAGGTGAGCCGCCAGATTCAATTGAGCTCGCGGCAGCAATGGTCACTCTAAGGTCTGCCGCTTCGCGCTGATAGTCCGCGAGCTGCTTCAGGAATTCCAGGCGCTTGCCTTCGCGCTCAATGCGACGTTGATGCAGTTTTCGGCGGGCAGCTAGATGTTCCCGGCGACGCTGACTCTCCTCCAGTCCTTCTCTTTTGGCCTTCTCATATGCGAGATGGTACTGGATGCCAGACACAATCCCATCAATCATACCCTCGAGAGTTTGCTGCTTCCCATCCGCCCATTTTTTTCGGGCACCTTGCGCCCAATTGTCTACTTCAAATGTTAGGGTGCCCAAATAATGAAAATCGTATTCTGGCCAAAATTTCTCCGGCGGAAGCCATTGACCACGTCGATTTGCTGCTTCCCGCCGTTTCTCATATCGGCGCTTGCTCTCCAATTCTTCGTCAGTTGGGGCGTGCTTTTCGCGTCGCAGGCCTTCAGCAATCCTGAAATCTATCCAGTCTTTGCCGATGGAAGCCCTCAACGCATTTTCTTCCTGCGATAGGGTTGTACCGGACTGCCCCACCTGTAAGGCGATGCTATCTAAAATCGATACGACGCGTTCAATGTTCGATTTGTGAATGCGAATACCTGGGAGACGCACCTCGCCATCGGCATTCGTTTTCGAGGTCCTAAGCTCCTTACAAAGGCCCCGTATTGTCAGATGAGGTTCATTTATAACTTCAAATTCCGGTGCGATGGGTTCGGACGGATTTCGCGCAGTCTCGGGAGTCGCAGCTCGAACTCTCGACTTGGGTGGATCGATTTGCGGGGATGCGGTTTGCCACTCCGACGCCTGCTTTATTGCCGCCTCGATTATCGACGCTACAAAGGGTGTGGGCGGTGGAGACACGCTTCCGACAGCAACTTTATGAAGATCAGTGTTTTCTACAGCGCGAAGTGGCGTTTTCTTCACGCTTTGGCCTGCTTCAAGCTTTGCCCAATAGCCCCGGGGCGGTACTGGTATCAGGTGTCGTGCGCAGGTTTTTGCGAGGCCGCGATCCGACACTCCAAACCTCTCCGCCAACTTTCGCATTGGTATTGACCACACGAGTTCGTGCAGCTCTTCACGGCTATAGGATCGCTTAATCTCGTCCATTGGCTCCCCGGAAATAATCGTGTCGACGATTGCCGTCGGCACGAATGCCGAAAGCAGTTCGAATCCTCTTTCGTGGTGGTGGGCGGGGAACCCAGGAGCGGATTGGTGGGCCGCAGGTGGCAACCTAGAGCGGATCAAGACGATGACAAGCCGAAACGGCACCGATGACTCTCTCCCCCCGTTACTTCCTACTTTTGAATCGGGAATGTCGAGTTTCGAATCGCGGCGGACGGCGGCACTAACGCCCATCGCTTCTTGATGCGCATCGCCTCGCCCTCGCCTGCAGAACGCGACTGTACTAGCGGTCTGCGCGTAATCGCGGCACATCACCCTCGGCGAGCGACGGCCTCTTCGATGGCTTGTTTTACGACCATCATACTCTTCTTGCTGCCTTTGAGTGCTACGTAGTCCCTGCTATTGGAAGTGACAATGAGCTCCGCTCGCAGAAATTGACGAATGAATATTATGCCAAATAAAATAACGAGTAATACAGGCAGAGAACTTTTCGCGCTTATACACGCAATAACGCTGAAAATCAGTAAAACAAGGACTGCCCCTACGTTAGAATTCCGGACTGAGACGCTGCCAATGCTATTTGTCGGATAGCTTTGATTTCCTATTTTCACCAACGTCTTCGTTATCATCACGTCATTATTTTTGTATATTGGCACTGAGTCCGATATTTGTGGCTCAGATTGCACAGCGACAGCTTGGGTTGCTAAATTGGCGCGCACCGATGCGCGATATTGTTCTTCCGCCTCAATACGGCGCTTTTCCTCGTCAGTAAGCATCGCCCCTCCGTTGTCTTGCCTTTCTATTGTTCTAGGATTGGTTGATCGCACTCAAAAGTGAACGCAAGAGGAACGATTAAGAATTTTCTTTCTTGGTGGGATTCCGCGCGGTGAAACTGACCGCCATACGGATTACTCGCCGCGTCGACAGGCGATCGCACCCGGAGGGCTCTGCGGTCGCTGGTGTTATTCCTGCCGGTCCCGCAGCCGGACACCTGGGCCGCTGCCGTTCTGGTCGATGAATATGACGCCGGCCCCCTCCAGCGCGGCGCGGACCGCAGCAACGTTATTTGGCATGCCGGCAGCCGCTCCGATGCTAGCTTCCATTCGGCGAAGAGTGGGTGCTGATACATTTGCGAGTTCTGCTAGCTCCACCTGGCCGAGACCGGCAAGGACGCGCCCGGCAGCTATTTGTCGGCCAGTAATTTGAGTAAATTCGCTCATCGTGATTAAAATCGCTTGACGCGCCTTCTGTTGATGGTATTAGTTATCACCGTGATCGATTTTAATCAACGAGGAGCGCCAAGTTTGACAATTCATCAGCACATCAGCGCCGCCGACAGAACCCTGTTGCCGCGCGGCCTCATTCAGAGACAGACGGCAAACGTCGCTTCGTATGAATTCAAATTCGAAATCGGCGAGCGCCTGATGCTGCTTGCCACCAATGAGCTCTGCGTCATCATCGGCCGCAAGCAGACGGTTGATTGCCAAGACGAATATATCGTCGAGTTGGCGCATGTCGACGCGGCGCCGTTGTGGGTGCTGGAACATCAGATCGCGCGCGTTGCCCTACGTCGCCGCCGGCGTGTATATCACGCGAGATGGAAATTCGAGATTGGCAGCCGAGTCATGATGGGTGACACTTCCGCCATAGTTATTAGCCGACAATGCAGCGCTTTTGGTCGACAGATCTACAAAATTGCGGTCACCGCTAAAGCAGAGGGTAGGCCGTTCCGGTACGTCTTAGCCAGTGGCCTTGAGCCAATCGCGGGCTGACAATGACACGCCATATACAAAATCGCATAAAGCTCCGCGAGCGCCAGAACGGCCGCTGCTGCTACTGCGATGTGGAAATGGTCATCAGTAATAAGCCGCTAAAGTTTCAGCCTGCAAATGAGGAGACGCTTGAACATCTCGAGCGTCGAGCAGAAGGCGGCCGGAACAACCGAGACAACATTGCGCTTGCGTGCAGGCGCTGTAACGCTGAACGCGGCGCCATGGACTGGTTGACCTACAAGACGTGGCGCAGGGGAGAGTTTTATGAGTTTCTAGGCGGTCTATTTTGACCGCCGCGACGTGAGGCTAACCGCCCGCGTCAGCCCGCTGCTGCAACCGCATGCCGGCAGCGGGATCTATACCAATGGCCGGCGCGATCACCACCTGCACCCACACAAGCAGCGCGCCGGCCGATATTCTTTCGCCATCACAGCACTCAGTCGGTCGGCCTCACCAGCCGCCTTTTTTTCGTCATCGATCTCTGAAGCGAGGCGAGATTCACGAGTGTGCGAGAGCAGCGAGCTATCACAAGGAATCGTCGGCAGAACCAATGGGAACAGCCATGCCCAAGCACATCGCGCCCCTACGACGATCGTGACCTGGACTGCCAGCAAGCCGTCGAGAGCACCTTCAACTACGTTTTACACCCCGCCGAGCAGTATGGCTGGACTCGCATCGAAGCCGCGGCAGCCCTACAGGAGCTCGCCTATGCACGCCTCGCTACAAAGGAAGAGAACCGGCTCATCAACCTTGCCGCGGCGATCGCAAGTCACTCCCGGCACTAGGCAGCTATTTGCAAGGGAGGACGTCGACCATGGCATACAGCAGAACAAGGCTGTAAAAGGCGGCCTGCATCGTGCCGGCTTGAGGGTTCCTCTCCGTGTAATTGGCGAGAAAGCTCACATATTGGTCGGGTGTAATAGCCATATGATCCGGCTGACAATAGAGTTTCGGCTGACCGCGGCGCTCAAGCTCAGAATTGGCTGCTTCCAACCCTCTCCCTGCGGCAGCCACAACATCTCTGAACCGATCATTCGCCTGCGCATATCTTACGAAAGCCTTGACCGTTGCATCCTCCTGAGCACCGGCCGAACCAGCAAGACAGAGCAATCCAAGAATTCCCCACGCCACGAACCGCATATGCAAATCGCCCATCAATTGCGCCCGGCGATCTTCATACAACCGGGCTCGCCAACAGTCCATCCTCGCTCCGGCGCTTGATTTGGCGAAGATGACGGCGGCAAGTCGGAGCGGATACCTTCTTCAATCCGAAACTAGATCGCCGACGTGCCCGATCGTCACCTGGCTGAACTTGGACACGAATTGCAGGTCAGCGAACGCGCGGCTGCGCTGTCCGGTGTACTCGACCGCGCCGTGGCTTGTCGGAAGATGCCATTCGATCCGAGCGGCCGGCGACGGGCCGAAGATGGAAACTTCGATCGTGCCGCCATCGCCGCCGGAGAACAGGTCACGGTCTTTCGGAGTGGCTTCTATCAATGCCGACAGTGCGTCGCCGAATGTATGGCCGCGCCTCACGTCGCCGAAATCTAGCGGCTGCGACGATACCAGTTCGCGGTACTCGCGGACCGTCTTCACGCTGTCCTTCACGTTTCGACTGCCGGCAACCGCAATTAAGAGATTGGCAGCATCTTCGAAAGTGACCTTGGCAACGGCGAGGCCACGGCCTCCGGTCGTGCGCAATTCGGCAACTGACAGGTTCCGGTCGTGCTGGACGACGGTCCCTTCTGGAACGCCGGTGAGTTCTGCGACTTTCGCGACAAGCTGTTTCGGCGTGGCCATTGCGCCCTCAATTTTGATGCAGATCAGTCACTACCACAAATCTCAAATGCGCAAAACGGAAATGACAGTTGACGCCAAAGCTCTTTCACGTATTCTGCAAAACGCAATTGACCAAAGAGAAGGAGACGACATGACCGAAATATCAAATACTGAAATCGCCACCGCCACGGGTCCTTGCCATGGCGGTGACGGACTGTCCCCCAAACTGGAAATTGGACTACCCTCGACCCGACGCAGATCGATACGCCGCCCGTCTTCCGGCATGATGCACTGATGCTCCCGACACCGGCCAACGATAACATCCAGCCCGACGATCCTGTCAGGCTGGCCGAAATCATTCCCGTTGCCTTCCCTCATGGCGGCATGACCGTCAGTGGACTCCGTCGCGAGGCCGGCCGTGGACGATTGGTCATCATGCGGATTGCCGGGAAGGACTTCACCACACTTCGATCGATAGAGGAGATGAAACAAGCATGTCGCGTGCCCGCAAACCAGCCAGGCTATGGCTCCGCCCCGGGAGCAAAGACCGTGCTGCCGTCTGGATCATTCTCGACGACGGAAAGCAGTTCCGCACAGGCTGCGGTGCGGATGATTATAGCGGAGCTGAAAGGGCCCTCGCCGAACACCTCGCCCGCCAATTCATTGCAGCGCCGGCCAGGAAGGACCGAGCAGCATCAGAAGTGACGGTAGCAGAGGTTATCGCCCATTACCTTCTGTTGAAACGTGATACGGCGACTCGGCCAAAAGAGCTTGCCGCCCGTGCCGAGAACCTGCTTGCATATTGGGGAGATAAGACGCTCGACGACATCACCAGTGCGACATGCGCAGAGTACGTGAAAAAGCGAAAGACACAGAACGGCGCGCGGCGCGAGCTAGAGGATCTGCGTGCGGCATGTCGCCAGGCGATCGCAGATAACGTCACACGACAATCTGTCACCGTCACCTTGCCGCCGAAGGCGAAGGGGCGAGTAAAGCATTTAGACCGCTCGACAATGGCGAAGTTGATTTGGGCGGCATACCGCAAGCGAAGCAAATACCGCGGAGTGCCGAATAAGTGGCGTCCGACCATCCACATCGCGCGGTTCGCCCTCTCAGCTGTTTATACAGGCAGCCGATCAGCACGCGTCTGGCAAGCCTCCTTCGTCAAAGAGGAAGGTCGTCCATACATCGATCTGGAAGCCGGCGTCTTCTATCGCGCTTGGGACGGCGAGGTAGTTGCGGCTAATAAGCGAGCTCCTCCGATCAGGCTGCCAGGACGCCTACTCGCCCATATGCGCCGATGGCATCGTCTAGGTGCAAAATATGTCGTCGAGTACAATGGCAAGCCAGCGGACCCGAAACGCGCCTTCCGCAATCTTGTAGATGCGGTGCTTGGCGACGATGCCGAGGGCGTTGTGAGGCACACCTTGAGGCACACAGCGGCAACATGGCTTATGCAGGCGGCTACGGACAAGTGGGAAGCATCGGGCTATCTCGGCATGACGCTGGAGACGTTGGAAAAGACCTACGGCCACCATCACCCTGATCACCAAGCAAATGTTGGCGCAGCTTTCACAACGGGCCGCGCTGGTCGCTCGAAGAAATGATCAATCGTTGCCGTATTCGTTGCCGTAAAAAATCAGCATCAAGGCCCAAATACGAAAAAAGCCCGCGAAGCGGGCTTTTCGCTGGTCGGAGTGGAGTGATTCGAACACTCGACCCCCACGTCCCGAACGTGGTGCGCTACCAGACTGCGCTACACTCCGTGACCAGCGGCGCCTCTATAGACCAGCCATTTTTGAAGCACAAGCACCAAAATCGAAAAAACCGTTTGATTCTTGACGAAAAAATTACGGAGGCAAGTGCCCAGAAAATCGGCAAGAAAATGGGTGTCTGACCGACCGAAGTGCATAAGGCGCAACACACTTAGCAAAATCCCACTTGTACACGCGGATGGGAATTTTCTTTTGCCGGCTTTGGCGCTAAAGCCCTTAGCGGGACAGGCGGAAATGTCCGTGGGACAGCGGCTTTTCCGCAGCCGAATGCGAGACAGAAGCTCAAGGACGACACGATGAATATCCGCATGATCACCGCGGCAGGGCTGTTGCTGGCCCTTGCCGGCTGTACAACCACAACCGCAGCTCTTCCGACGATTGCGAGCAATCCGGTTCAGGACCGCTGGGAAGGCCAGTCGGCTGGCCGCTTCTTCGCCTCTTACGGCCCGCCGATCGCCGACCGCGATGAAGGCGGCAATCGCGTCTACACCTGGCGCGGCGGCTACAAGACGGTCACCGTCGCCAATAAGAAGGGCGAAAAGAAGGGCAAGCTCTATCTCAGCTGCAAGGCCGACATCGTCACCAACCAGAGCTATGTCATCCGCGCGATCCATATCCTCAACGACCAGCCTGGCATCAACGGCTCCTCCTATTGCGCCGAACTGCTGGCGCCGCCAGAAAAGGCGAGCTGAGCCGCCAGGATTATCGGGGACGGAACATCGCAGGCGGCTCGAAAGGGTCGCCTGGATCCAGGCGACGGAACGCTTGCGACCATGGCTTCATCAGCCGGCAATTAGAATGGCTCCGCCTCCTGAGCCCTTAACCGTCGGACGCTGACCATAGCGAAGAAGGAAAGAACTATGCTCCTTTGCAATATGCTTGACCGAAAACTCCTCATGTGAGGTCGCAAGACCGTCGCGTCCCTCGGAAGCGATAGACTGGCGGGTTGAGATCCAATTCTATCCTCACCGCCATTGAAATTTGCGCGTGCTACTGCAGCATAGGCTTCGGGTCCAGATCCAGAGCGAAAGGCTCCATCGGATCAAGAAGTGGGCTAGCGTTCAATCCGGTCGCCACAACAGAGAGACGGAACCGCCCGTCAAGATCGCGGTCAAAGATCGCACCGACGACGATTTCCGCGTCCCCTTGAACTTCGTCGCGAATGCGGCTTGCCGCTTCGTCTACTTCGAAAAGAGTCATATCCGAACCACCGGAGATCGAGACTAAAACACCCTTGGCGCCTCTCATTGAAACGTCGTTTAGCAATGGGTTCGCGATTGCAGCCTCGGCCGCTCTCATGGCGCGGTCGCCCCCGGTGGCTTCGCCCGTGCCCATCATAGCTCGGCCCATGCCGCGCATGACCGATTTCACGTCAGCGAAATCGAGGTTGATCAGCCCTTCCTTGACGATGAGATCGGTGATGCATCCGACACCGGAATAAAGCACGCGATCAGCTGTTATAAATGCATCCGCGAACGTGGTCTTTGCATCGGCTATATGAAACAGATTTTGATTGGGAATTACAATAACTGTGTCGGCCGCCTGCTGCAGCGCCTCAATGCCGAATTCCGCTGTCTTCATGCGGCGATTGCCCTCGAATGAAAATGGTTTCGTGACCACGCCGACAGTCAAGATTCCCGCGGAACGAGCAGCTTGAGCAATCACCGGTGCGGCACCCGTCCCTGTTCCGCCGCCCATTCCAGCGGTGACGAAGCACATGTGCGAACCACGCAGATGATCGATGATCTCATCGATCGACTCCTCGGCAGCCGCGCGGCCAACTTCGGGCAGGGAACCCGCACCGAGACCTTCGGTTACATTGGCTCCGAGTTGGATGCGGCGTGATGCCTTTGATGTCGCGAGGACCTGAGCGTCCGTGTTTGCTGCGATGAAGTCTACACCCGCCAAATTTTCAGCAATCATGTTGTTGATCGCATTTCCGCCGCCACCGCCTACACCAATTACAGTAATGTGTGGCCTTGGGCCTGCGATGCTGCTCTTGGCGTCCGTCATGTTTCACGTCCCTCATTCATCTTGGTCGTACGTCAATCGCTTCGAACAGCGATTCGCATTTCATCGTAGAGGCGCAACAAGGCGTTGACGGGGCAAAGGAGTTTGCGCGGCCGAATGCGGCATGGAAGCTTGGCTCCTGCTACAGCGTCGAACTGTTGGGGCCGCCTGAAAAGGCAAGCTGAGCCTAGCAGATTATCGGGGGCGCACTGTCGCAGGCGGATCGAGTGGGTCGCCCGCTTTTGTTTTGGTGGTGCGCTCGGCTATTTGCGGGGACTGTGAGTTCAATTGATTTCGGAAATAACGATGGCTGGGGCGCCTGGATTCGAACCAGGGGATGGCGGTACCAAAAACCGCTGCCTTACCGCTTGGCTACGCCCCACCGTGCGAAATGGCGACCATTCGCGCCAAATCGGGGTCTGATTAGCAAAGGTCGCATCCAGTCACAATCATTAAGTTATGCGTGAGCGCATATTTCTGTGCGCTTTCGGCTGCCCTGTGATAGGGGTTGTTGTCCAAAAATCCCACTCAGGAGATCCGATGAGCCAGTATCGCGCCCGCCTTCCGGCTGTCCTGTCGGTGCTTGTCGACGACGCCGTGGTGCGCATCACGCGCTGGGATTTCGAGCCGGGCGCCGATACGTGGCATCATGTCCATGGCCTCGGCTATGTCGTGGTGCCGATGACGGATTGCCAGTTCCTGATCGGGGAAGGGTCTGAAAGCCGGCGCATCGACCTCGTCAAGGGCGCGGCCTACCGGCGTGACGCCGGAATCGAGGATAATGCGGTCAATGCCGGCGCCGAACCGATGTCTTTTATCGAAATTGAATACAAGTGATGAGCACACCAGAATTCGATCTTATCTTCGAGCCTGCCTATGGCCGTGTTGTCCCCATTGCCCCTGGCGTCGAGCGGATGACGGTCAATAATCCCAGTGCATTCACCTTCCACGGCACCAACAGCTATATCGTCGGCGGCATGTCCGTGGCGGTGATCGATCCCGGCCCGGAGAATGATGGGCATTTCGCGGCTCTGATGGAAGCGCTGAAGGGGCGCAAAGTGACGCATATCTTCGTCAGCCATACCCACCGCGACCACTCGCCTCTCGCCAAGCGGCTAAAGGAGGCGACGGGCGCCCTGACGGTCGGCGAAGGGCCGCACCGCGCGGCACGGCCGCTGCACGAGGGCGAGGTCAATCTCTTCGCAGAAAGCTCGGACACTGGCTTCCTGCCAGATGTTGCGCTTGCCGACGGCGAAAGCATCTCGGGAGCCGATTGGGAATTGACCGCGCTTCTGACACCCGGCCATACGGCCAACCACGCCTGCTTTGCGCTCGAGGGTACCGGCATCGTCTTTTCCGCCGATCATGTCATGGCCTGGGCAACGACGATCGTCGCCCCGCCCGACGGTTCCATGGCCGACTATATGGCTTCGCTCGACCGGCTGCTTGCACGCGACGACCGCCTCTTCTTTCCCGGCCATGGCGGGCCGGTGAAAGAGCCCGCCTCCTTCATGCGCGGGCTCAGAGCGCACCGGCGCATGCGTGAACGCGCCGTGCTGGAGCGCATCAAGGCCGGCGACCGACTGATATCAGACATGGTAAAAACCATCTACCGCGACACCGACCCGCGCCTGCATGGCGCTGCCGCATTGTCGGTGCTGGCGCATCTGGAGGATCTGGTGGAAAAAGGCCAAGTGGAAACAGACGGGCCACCGGCGCTGTTCGGGGCCTACAGGCCTCGCTAGAGCGGTTCGGCTTTTCACGGAATCTTAGAACTGCTTCTGTAACGGGCCTCCATGGGTCAATCCCTTATGAGCTTAATCGGTGCTTGCTTCTGACCGCAGCCGACGCTGGGCCGCTGCTTTATGGGGTCTGCTGAGGACCGGCTGCCAATCTAGAGACGCGCAGTCACCTTCGTTGCTCCCACTGCTGCGGCTTAGCCCATCCATCGAGATGCGGCCATCCGAAACCCCACGCACGCACTTGAATATTCCAATGATACGTCGATGCCGGCATACTATCTGATGGTCGTCGTCTCTCCGTGATGCTATGGAGCAGGCTACACCTGACTCCGCGACACCATCATGGTGCCCGTTACACCATAAATCTTTTTGGTTTTGGCAATTCCGGACGAAAAGCCGCCGTGCACATTTCCTGGAATTACCCGGAGCTATTTCAGCTTCCGGCGATACCCAGGAGTTCGGCGTCCAGTGCCTTCAAATAGCTTTCGGCTATGTTCGCGCTGATACCGAGATCGTCCTGACCGTAGCGGGAAGCGACGCGGACGTCGACAAGTGTCGTCTCCTCTTCCTCACGCAGGCGGATCAGCACATCGAAGTGGAGGCCGAGTATGCGGGTGCGGGTCTCGCCCTGCAGGACGACGTCGGAATTATGGCGAATGAGGTCAGCGACGTCGTCGCGAAAAGGGCGAGGCGTGGGCACCGGGACGACATCGGGCATGTCGGTCACGGCTGTATCGTCCGGAGCCGGGCTCGGATGCTGCCGCGGCGCACGACGCTTCGGCTTCTCATCGTCGTTCGGATCAATAACAGCTGCGCCTTCGGCCTTGACGATGGTGACGTGGCTGTCCTTGGCGACCTTACGCACGGCCTCCAGCACGCGGTCGATAGCACCCTCATAGCGACGGCCGGTTAGGGCCGGATAGGCGGCAGATTGCGCCTCACGGTCCTGCGTTGTTACAAAATGCCTTGCCGGCAGCCAAATCTGCTTGGCCTCCGGCGGTGCCAGCCATTCCGGCGCGTCAGCCAGATCCGTGGAGACATCATAAATGGGGGGCCGTGTCCAATAGCGCTCAACGGCGACACCGACGATTACCAGCGGCAAGGCAGCATAGATCAGCGCCTTGGCGGCCGAAACACCACCGATGGCGGCAACCCGCCAGAGCTGGGTGAGGCCAACGATTGCCAGCGTTACCGCCAGCGCGGCAAAGCCGGCGGAAATCAGCATCAGTAGGACGAAATAGGGCGTTTCCAGCGGCCCGAATCTATGGCCGACCAGAACGACCCCGCACAGCACCAGCGCAAACGACGCAATCAAGCGCGCGGCGCGTGCTGCATGCGAAATGGGACGGTCGAAGCGAATGGTCATCAAAAGCTCGTCGGCGCGTCGGATCGGAAGGCGGATGCTACCCAAGCCCGAGGGTGTCGACCCAATGTTTAGAGCAAGAGATAGCGAAAATAAACCAGATGTCGGCACAGACGATTAAGGCCGCGCCTGCACGTAGAGTCCGGGCTAGCGACGCAAAAACGTGAGTACTTGCTTAAATTCTAAAAAAGGATCATGCTTTTTAGTGGTTTAGCGAGGCTATGAAAGGACTTGAGGAGATGGAAACGATGCAACCGCCAGACATCGCCGCCAATCCGTTGCCTGCAGCGGCCGGCACGGTTGCAGATTCCGCCGACCCTACCTTGCCGCTCGAACTTTTAGAACTGGAATTATCGCTCGAAGGTTTTTCCGGTGGCGAAGCGGCCTTTTGCGAAGCAGTACGTGACGCCGCCCGGGCCGCGCATGGCGAGTTCCTGTTCGATCTCCCGGCCACTGGATTGATATCGGATTGCCGCCGGATTGCCGTTGTACGAATCCCCGAGGATGGACAGGTCATGCGCGTCATCTTCGCGGTACTCGATGAAGACAATGCGGAAATCCGCCTACTGCAGCCGGATGAGGAAACGGAACCCCTGCTCCGCTTCGCCGACGCCTTCGTCGATCTGCTACAACGCTTGCCGGCAAGGTTGCGCGACGACGCTTGAGCGGCGTTCGCAATTCCGGACAACGGCTGCGCATTTTTACTCCAATTGCTCTAAGCCCCAGCACGCCGTTCAACGGTTCGTGATGAACTGGCGGCAATACGCCTTTCGCACCTCACCGAGGGGGATTATAATTTCCGCGTGTATATTTGTGCCTAGGATATCAAGTCATGCGTATTTTTCCCGCACTCTCTCTCATTGTCATCGCCATGGTGCTATCCGCCTGTCAGACTGCGGAAGAGATTCGCGCGGCGGATGAAGCGAGATGCAGCGGCTACGGCTTCCGGCGCGGTACCGAGAATTTCGCCAACTGCCTGATGAATCAGGATCTGAGCCGGCGGGCGGATCAGCGCGCCTTCATGGAAAGTAACGATGATTTCTTCTGGGGACCGCCCTATGTGGTCGGACCGGGGTATCATCGCTATTATCACCGCTGGCACTGAACATTTCGCCTCTTCAGGCGACGCCCTTCCCCGCGACGAAAGTCATGCCTTGCCTCTGATGGCCGCCTGCGCCGCCGCAAGCCTTGCAATTGGCACGCGAAAAGGCGAGCAGGAGACGTAGTCCAGCCCAATCTCCTCGCAAAAATGGATCGAAGCCGGATCGCCGCCATGTTCGCCGCAGATGCCGAGCTTCATGTCGTTGCGCGTGCGGCGGCCGCGTTCGGCGGCAATGCGAATCAGCTCTCCCACGCCATCGAAATCGAGCGAGATGAAGGGATCATGCTCTATGATCCCCTTTCGCTGATAGGTTGGGATGAAGGCGGCGGCATCGTCGCGCGACATGCCGAAGGTGGTTTGCGTGAGGTCGTTGGTGCCGAAGGAGAAGAACTCGGCCGCTTCGGCGATGATGTGCGCGCGAAGGGCCGCGCGCGGCAGCTCGATCATCGTGCCGACGAGATAGTCGATCTTCATCTTGGCTTCCGTCATGACGGCGCGGGCCACCTCGTCGATACGTGCCTTGACGTAATCGAGCTCCGCGCGCAGGCCGACCAGCGGTACCATAATCTCCGGCACGACCGCTGCACCCGTCTCCTTTGCGGCAGAGACCGCCGCTTCGAAAATGGCGCGGGCCTGCATCTCGACGATTTCGGGATAGGAGATTGCCAGACGGCAGCCGCGATGGCCAAGCATGGGATTGAACTCATGGAGCGCGTCGACGCGTTGGCGCAATATGGCCGTCTCCATGCCCATGATGCCGGCGACCTCGGCGATCTCCTCATCCGTTTTCGGCAAGAATTCGTGCAGCGGCGGGTCCAGCAGGCGGATGGTCACCGGCAGGCCGTGCATGATGGTGAACATACCGGTGAAATCGAGCCGCTGCATCGGCAAGAGCTTGGCGAGAGCTGCTCGGCGCCCCTCCTCGCCCTCCGCGAGGATCATTTCGCGCATAACATGGATGCGGTCTCCCTCGAAGAACATATGCTCGGTACGGCAAAGGCCGATGCCTTCGGCTCCGAAAGAGCGAGCCGCCCGGGCGTCCGCTGGCGTATCCGCGTTCGTGCGCACCGTCATGCGGCGCGAGCGATCGGCCCAGGCCATGATGCGGCCGAAATCACCGGACAGTTCCGGCTGGATCATCGGCACTTCACCCTTCAACACCTGACCGGTGGAACCGTCGATGGTGATGACATCACCCTTTTTCAGGGTGACGCCAATACCAATCAGCTTTTCGTTGCGCATATCGATGCGCATCGTGCCGGCGCCGACGACGCAGGGAATGCCCATGCCGCGAGCGACCACCGCCGCGTGGCTGGTCATGCCGCCGCGGGTGGTGAGAATTCCCTCGGCAGCATGCATACCGTGAATATCCTCCGGGCTCGTCTCGATGCGCACGAGAATGACCTTGCGGCCCTCCTCCTCGGCAATGATCGCCTCCTCGGCGGTGAAAGCCACCTCCCCAGTGGCCGCGCCCGGCGAGGCAGGCAAGCCGGAGCCGATGACGTCTCGGCGCACGCGCGGATCGATCGTCGGATGGAGAAGCTGGTCGAGCGTCGCCGGCTCGATGCGCGAGACGGCTTCATCCTCCGTAATCAGCCCCTCCTCGACCATGTCGACCGCGACCTTCATTGCCGCTTTGGTGGTGCGCTTGCCGGCACGGGTCTGTAGCATCCAGAGCTTGCCGCGCTCGATGGTGAATTCCAGATCCTGCATGTCGCGGTAATGCGCTTCAAGCTCGGCGCAGATGCGGCGGAATTCGGCAAAGGCTTCCGGCATCACCTTTTCCATCGACGGCCGGTCGTAGCCGGAGGCGATGCGGGCCGCCTCGGTGATGCTTTGCGGCGTGCGGATACCGGCGACGACGTCTTCTCCTTGGGCATTGACGAGGAATTCGCCATAGAGCTCTTTGTCGCCGGTCGAAGGATTGCGGGTGAACGCAACCCCCGTGGCGGACGAATTGCCGAGATTGCCGAAGACCATGGCCTGGATATTGACCGCCGTGCCCCAGGTTTCGGGAATATTGTGCAGATGGCGATAGGTGACGGCCCGTGGATTCATCCAGCTCGAAAACACCGCGCCGACAGCACCCCAGAGCTGCACTTCCGGCTCCTGCGGGAAGGCATCGCCCAGCTCTTCTTTGATGACGTCCTTGTAAAGCGAGACGACATGCTGCCACTCGACAGCGGAAAGATCGGTATCGAACTCATGTCCGAGACGGGCCTTCTCATCCTCGAGAATTTCCTCGAAAACTTCGTTGTCGAGACCCATGACCACATCGGCATACATCTGGATGAAACGGCGATAGCTGTCCCATGCGAAACGTGCATCGCCGGCATCGTGACCGAGCGCCTGCACGGTATCGTCGTTGAGGCCGAGATTGAGGACCGTATCCATCATGCCGGGCATGGAGGCCCGACCGCCGGAGCGCACGGAGACTAGCAGCGGGCGAACGGTATCGCCGAACTTGCGCCCTGCAATCTCCTCCATCTGCTTCAGCCCTTGCATCACCTGGAGTTTCAGGTCTTCCGGAACGTTGCGGCCGTTCTTGTAATAGAAGGCGCAAGCGTCGCAGACGATCGTCAAGCCTGGCGGAACCGGCAGACCGAGACTGCACATTTCGGCAAGATTAGCACCCTTCCCCCCGAGCCGCTCATAATCCTTGGCGCGACCCTCGGCCTTTCCATTGCCGAATGTATAAACCCACTTCGTCATTTTCCCCCGTCCAACTCCCACGGTTGAACTTAATTCATTGAGGTGGAAATGAAAATCGACAAATGCGGCGAAATGTTGCGTTGCACAATAAATATCGAACGACAGCGTCAAAAAACCGTGTTGTAGCCATGGGTGCTGTGCAGGGCGCCCGTATGAAAATTCCAGCCCACCCGGGTTGTCAAAAGCGAGATCATTGAGGCTCTTGGGCTTTCCGTTACGGACGCGGCCAAGGCGCTGGCGTTAGACGCCCGGCCTTGTCTGGGCTTCTCAACGAACGAGCCCAACCGTCGCCAGAAATGGCTCTCAGAATCGAGAAGGCATTTGGCGTGTCTATGGATACGCCGATGCGGCGCAGAATAGCTACGACATTGCTCGAGCTCGCAAACGGGAAGGAGAAATGAGGGTGGTACCGTTCAAAAGCGAAATTCGGTAGATCCTATGAGGGGGGTGGATAGCAATCAGAGCCGTGGCAAGGTGAGGTTGCTTAACCCACAAACACCCTACCTTGGAGGCAAGCATGCCCGTTGCAGCTCACCGATCCGAAGCGCGGACCACTATCCGGACTGATCTTGGCGCAATCTTCGTCTCATTGGAACTCAGCCAATCGA
>NZ_JARFYN010000063.1 GCF_030272695.1 Martinezella calliandrae | reverse complement strand
GACTTACCTTCACTTTGATGGTATAAATTTTCATCTAAGTTAAAATAGCTGACCGACATGAGCGCGCAAGAAGGCAAAATTTCCTTACTCAGTCAAACGGATATGACCATTGGGGGGATTCCAGATCATCCCGCGGAGTGCGCAGGCATCAACGAGGTTCTTGCGCGCGTCGGAGATAAGTGGAGCGTGCTCGTCGTCATGTTGTTGCGCGATGGGCCCCGGCGGTTTAATCAGCTGAAGCGCGACGTGGCTGGTATTTCACAGCACATGCTCACGCTTACGCTACGAGGGTTGGAACGGGACGGTCTTGTTACCCGAACGGTATTTCCTACGATTCCCCCGCGAGTGGACTATGAATTGACGCCACTTGGACACTCCTTGCGCGCACCGGTTGAAGCTCTGGGAAAGTGGGCCCTTGCCCATCAGTCGGCCATCAAGGCCGCCCAACGTTCGTTCGATGCAAGGAAGAATGCCTGAGCGGCACCATCATTCTCCTGCGCTTGCAATCGGTCGCCCATCCTGAACCGATGCGCTGCCGTCGATCCGGCCGAAGCGCTCCGCCAAAGTCGCGCTTTCTCCACCTCGTGGCTAGCTATGCCGGTCGGAAGCCAGGGTTAAGGATCGGGCTTAGATACAAGGTAGCGGGTTCGAGCACCCGTTTGGTACCGAGCAGCACCTCTTCCAGCGCGCCCTGTCTCTCCGTCCGTTGTCGGGCAGCCTCGATTTCTTTTGCGATCTTTTTAAGGAATGCAGCACGAGCCTCCAGGCCTGTTTCGCGGTAGGTGCAAATTCCGAGGCAATCCGCCCCCTGATTCCGAAATGATGTCGCCCCCCAATTCCGAGAATTAGTCGCCCCCTTGTTCCGAGATGATGCCGCCCCCTACGGAGGGATGTGGCAAGGGTGTTCTGCCGGTGTGAAGTTCCTTCCGTCAATGATGACAAGGAAGGAACGGGATGCCTGCGGAGAGACTGGAGATGCGGCGTGTCCGCGAGATACTGAGATATCGGTCCGAGCAAGGGCTGGGCCACAAATCGATTGCGGTTCGGGTCGGAGCAGCAGCCTCGACGGTGCGCGAGACGCTGCGACGGGCGGCGGCTGCGGGGCTTTCGTGGCCGTTGGATGATGACGTGAGTGATGCCGTCCTGGAGGCGGCGCTCTACCGTGCGGCTGGGACGAAGACGGGTCATCGTCGCGCACCGGAGCCTGACTGGGTGCAAGTCCATCGCGAGCTCAAGCGCAAGCACGTGACGCTGCAAATTCTCTGGGACGAATACATAAGCCGTTATCCCGATGGTTACCGCTACAGCCGATATTGTGACCTCTATCGCGGCTGGGCGTTGAAGCTGCCGGTGACGATGCGGCAGGATCATATGGCGGGCGACAAATTGTTCGTCGACTACGCCGGCGACACGGTCACTGTTGTCGTTGATCGGCTGTCGGGCAAAACACGGCAGGCCCATTTATTTGTCGCTGTCCTGGGGGCATCCAGTCTTTCGTTCGCGCAGGCGCGCTGGACCGAGACGCTTCCGGACTGGGTCGAATGCCATGTTCAGGCGCTGGAGTTCTTCGGCGGTGCGCCGGCGTTGCTGGTTCCCGACAATGCCAAGGTGGCGATCATCAAGGCGTGCCACTTCGATCCCCAGGTCAACCGGACGTATTGCGCGATGGCAGCGCATTATGGCAGCGCCGTCCTGCCGACGAGGCCGAGACGCCCCCGCGACAAGGCGAAAGTCGAGGCTGCGGTTCGTATCGTCGAGCGTTGGCTGCTGGGCCGCCTCCGCCATCGCACCTTCTACAGTCTGGCCGAAGTCAATGCGGCGATTGCCGACTTGCTATATGATTTGAACGACAGGCGTGTCCTTCGCCGGGTTGGCGTCACGCGCCGCCAATTGTTCGAAGAGCTCGACCGGCCCGCTTTAAGGCCATTGCCCGTTGAACGCTATGTCTTTGCGGAATGGCGTATCCGGCGTGCTGGATTGGATTACCACGTCGAGATCGAGCGGCATTATTACTCCGTTCCCTATCGCTTTGCTCGCGAGCAAGTCGAGGCGCGCATCACCGCCAATACGATCGAGATATTCCACAAAGGCGAGCGAATAGCCGCTCATCGCCGCTCCAGCGGTAACGGCAAGCACACCACAATCCCCGATCACATGCCCTCGGCCCACCGCCGCTTTGCCGACTGGACGATCGAACGCATTCAACGCGAGGCCTCTTCCATCGGGCCGGAGGTTGCATTGCTGTGTGAGAAGATCCTCGCCGACAGGCCGCACCCGGAGCAGGGCTTTCGAGCCTGCATGGGAATTATCCGCCTGAACAAAAGCTTTGGCCGCGACAGAGTGAACGCTGCTTGCAGCCGTGCGCTTGAGATCGGGGCCCGGACCTACGGTTCGGTGCGCTCCATCCTCGACAATCATCTCGATCGAGCCGCCTCCACCAATGGACCACCTTCGCATGAGCCTATCCAACACGAAAACATCCGTGGACCTCGCTATTACCACTAAGGAGAACAAAGAATGCTTGCCCATCCAACACTCGACAAACTCAATTCCATGGGCCTGGCCGGCATGGCAAAGGCCTTCGGGGAGCTCGTCACCAACGGCGAAGCCGAACATCTCTCGCATGCCGAGTGGCTAGGACTGCTGCTCGAACGGGAGTGGAGTTCCCGCTACGATCGTAAGCTTGCCGCACGCCTCAGGTTTGCCAAGCTTCGCCACCAGGCCACCCCGGAAGATGTCGACTACCGCAGCGAGCGCGGCCTTGATCGCGCGCTCTTCATGAAGCTGCTCGGCGGCGACTGGATCAACGCTCATGACAATCTGGCCATTTGCGGACCCTCGGGTGTCGGAAAAAGCTGGTTAGCCTGCGCTCTCGGCCACAAGGCTTGCCGTGACGATCGTTCCGTTCTCTATCAGCGTGTCCCACGACTGTTTGCTCAGCTCGCACTTGCTCGCGGCGACGGCAGGTATGCTCGGCTGCAACGTACCCTGGGCCATGTTCAAGTCCTGATCCTCGACGACTGGGGTCTCGAACCGCTCAACGAACAGGCCCGGCACGACCTCCTCGAAATCCTGGAAGATCGCTACGGCCGCAGATCAACCATCATTACCAGCCAACTTCCGGTGTCGGCATGGCACGACGTCATAGGAAACCCGACTTATGCTGATGCCATCCTGGATCGCCTCGTTCACAACGCCCATCGCATCGAATTGAGCGGCGATAGCCTACGCCGAAACCTGCCCCGAAAAGCTTGACACCCCGCCTAAATGGACTGACAACAATCATCGCCTGCAGACCCCACTAAACAGGGGGCGAGATCATCCCGGAATCAAGGGGCGCAATCATCTCGGAACAAAGGGGCGGCTTCATCGGAATCGGCAGCGGTAGGTTTTAAATGCTTCCCTAGCGAGCGCGGCGGCGTCCTCCGCGTCGGACACTGAGGCCAAACCGAACTGCAGAGGAAGTTCTTTGCCTGATGCAGCCTCGATAGCGCTGAATTCACCATTTGCGCCGCGTCTTTCGGATCCCCCAATCAGCAGGCCACCGTTGATGTTCATAATAGGTTCCCTTTCCATAGTGCTCGAGATGGGTGGCTAGTGCCTACCGAGCCGTGAAGCGCGCCGACTGATTGAAGTGGTGGTGATTAGGCGCGCTCGGCAAGGGACATGCCAATGTCAGTTGGAGACCAATACCCGGCGCTGTCAGAGAAAACCAGTCATATAATCTCTTTCGCCACTGTTTCAAATCAAAAACTTGACGATCGAGACAGGTAAAATGCTGATTTTGTGAGCGAAAATGACTTTCGCTCCTTTTCAACCGAGATAGATCAGGAGTCCACATGCTGGTTGACAGAGCGAGTACACGCATAATAGTGTGATCTCGAAGGAAACACTAAAAATGGTGGTATTATGTCTCCAGAAGAAATTAAGGTTGCGCTTGGGGCCGGACTTCTGTCTTTCCCGGTAACCGCATTCGACGCCGATGGTCGGTTTGCACCGGAAGAGTACAAAAAGCACGTGGAGTGGCTTGCCGGATACAACGCTCCTGTGCTTTTCGCTGCTGGAGGCACGGGCGAATTCTTTTCGTTGAGCCCAAACGAAATCCCAGGGATTGTCTCGGCTGCGAAGGAAGCTGCCGGAAACACCGCCATCGTGTCGGGTTGCGGCTACGGTACCGGTGTGGCCGTGGAGATCGCAAAATCCGTCGAGAAGGCTGGCGCCGACGGCATCCTGCTGCTTCCTCATTATCTCATCGACGGTCCGCAGCAGGGCCTCTACGCCCATATCAAGAAAGTCTGCCAGTCGATCGGGATTGGCGTCATGGTGTACAACCGTGATAACTCTGTGCTGCAGGCTGATACGCTGGCGCGCCTTTGCGACGAATGCCCGAACCTTGTGGGCTTCAAAGACGGCGTAGGTGACATTGGTTTGGTGCGGCAGATCACCGCAAAGATGGGCGATCGCCTGATGTATCTCGGAGGAATGCCGACGGCCGAACTGTTCGCCGAGGCCTACCTTGGCGCCGGATTCACTACCTATTCGTCCGCTGTCTTCAATTTTGTGCCTGGACTTGCCAACGAGTTCTACGCTGCGGTTCGTGCCAACGATCGGGCGACTTGCGAGCGGATTTTGAAGGATTTCTTCTATCCTTTCATGGCGATTCGCAGCCGGAACAAGGGCTATGCGGTATCTGCCGTCAAGGCTGGTGTACGTCTGCAGGGCTTCAACGCGGGACCGGTCCGGTCGCCGCTGACGGATGTCACCGATGAAGAAATCGCGATGCTGGAAGCGCTGATTGCGCCTTTCAAGCGCAAGGCATAAGGTCTGGCGATGAAAATCGCCTCAGTACGGACCCATCTCCTCGAGCATCGGCTGACGACTCCTTTCGAAAGCGCGTCAATGCGTTTCGACCGCCGATCGCACGTTCTCGTGGAGATAGAGTGCGACGATGGAACGGTGGGCTGGGACGAGTGCCTCGGTCCAGCCGGTCCGAATGCGGCGATTGTTGCTGCCTATACGCCATGGCTGATCGGCAAGGATCCGCGTGAAACCGGAAAGATCTGGTCGATCCTCTACAACGCACTCAGAGATCAGGGGCAGCGCGGCCTGACGATTACCGCGCTGTCTGGGATCGACATCGCACTGTGGGATGTAAAGGGCAAACATTACGGCGAGCCTGTCTCGGTACTTCTTGGTGGCAGATGGCGCGAAAGCGTGGTCGCGTACGCTACGGGAAGCTTCAAGCGCGACGGAGTGGACCGCGTTCGGGACAACGCGGAGGAGATGGCTGAGCGCCGAAAGCAAGGTTTCCGCGCGTGCAAGATCAAGATCGGCTTCGGTATGGAAGAAGACTTGCAGGTGATCGCGGCAGTCCGGGAAGCAATTGGTCCGGAGATGCGCCTGATGATCGATGCAAACCACGGCTACACGATATCAGAAGCGATACGTCTCGGAAGGCGCGCCGCTGACTTCGACATCGACTGGTTCGAAGAGCCTGTAGTTCCCGAGCAAATCTCAGCGTACAGAGATGTTCGGGCCGGGCAGCCCATTCCGGTCGCTGGAGGAGAGACGTGGCACACTCGCTGGGGAATGTGGTCGGCTCTCGAGAGCGGCGCTGTGGACATTCTCCAACCTGATTTATGCGGTTGCGGCGGATTCTCCGAGGCGACCAAGATCCTCGACCTTGCTACGCTCAAGGGTACAAGAATTGTCCCTCATGTCTGGGGAACCGGGGTGCAGATCGCCGCGGCCCTGCAGTTCATGGCTGCGATGGCGCCAGACCCAGTGCGCGTGAACCCGGTCGATCCCATCATGGAGTTCGACCGGACAGAGAATCCATTTCGCCAGGCCGTGCTGACGTCCGCGATAGAAGCAGTTGATGGTCGCGTCGCTATACCAGATGGGCCTGGGCTAGGTATCGAGATTGATCGCGCTGCGCTCGAAGAGTTCAGAGCAAAACAATAAGGTCATTTAGCCTCGGCGACCTCGGGCGCCACATTGCTAAGCGGTGAAACAGCGTTCTCTTGGAAGCCACGGTACCGCTTGTGGCTGCGCTGCAGGTGCGCTCTCATTGCGTCTTCAGCCCGTGTTGCGTCGCCGGAGCTAATGCCTTCGCAGATCGCCCGATGCTCCTGAACAGTGTGCTGGATGTACTCAGGGGTGATCAACGTTGGATTCAGCGCGCGTGAGAACGCAGGGCGTGGCATCATGTTCGCGCTCATCAGATTGAAAAATTCGATGAACGCAGAGTTGTTGGTCGCCTCGGCGATCGCACGATGAAAAGCGACATCGCGATCGTCAAGATCGTCATCCGCGTCCAGGGCTTCCTCGAACTTTGCGGCCGCGTCCCAGATCGCCGATTCCTGGCCCCAGGAACGACGCGCTGCTGCCAACCCCGCCGCATGGACTTCAAACGCCATTCTCAGTTCCAGCAAATCCATGAAAGATGTCTTGAACTTCGACAGTGGTGCTAGAACCGCGTCGGAAAGAGTGGGGGCAGCAGGGCCCGCGGATTTGTCCCGCACAAAGACGCCAACACCATGCTTGGATTCCAGGACGCCATCCGAGCTAAGGGAAATCACCGCCTCGCGGATAACGGTCCTGCTTACACCCATTTCGACCGCCAACTCATTCAACGTCGGCAGCTTGTCGCCGGGTTTGAGCCCCCCTTGGCTGATTTTGTCTTTAATCTGTTCGATCGTTCTTGACATTAGAGATTTCAATTTGCACCCGCCGCTTTCTTCAGCACTGCTCCGCTCCCTCGCGAAACGAAAGCTCAAGATAATATCACGCCTATAGTGATAGGACGACAACATGCATTCATGCAACCACAGAATTACGTCGCCGAAAAAAACATCCTCGTGCCAGTTTTTTGGCCACACTGCGCCATGAACAGGGCGGCCTCAGCGATCAACCCGTCAAAAAACACGAATTTACGCCAACTTCTTGCGATTTCCACAAGAGATACTATCACATAAGTCTCGGAAAATATTGCGCTATACGACATATTGAGTGAATAGAGGTACGATCTTTATAAGAGTATTGACACGAGATATTATTTCAGTGATCTTACCTCACAAGGCGTTCCGGCGTGGAGGTTGTTCTCTATTGCCGGACTTTGAGATTGTCCCCTGGAGCATGAGTTAGCGATGACAAAAGATGGGAAGCAGGTGAGGGTGGGTGTCGATATCGGCGGCACGTTTACCGATGTCGCAATGGAAGTGGGGAATACCCTGCATTCGACTAAGGTCTTGACCGACTACTCCTTCCCAGAGGCGGCTATCGTCAAGGGTATACGCCACGTCGCCGAGGACGCTGGCGTACAGCTTTCTCAGATCGATACGATCATCCACGGCACGACACTCGCCACCAATGCGCTCATCGAGCGCAGAGGTGCGAAGACAGCTTTCATCACGACCAAGGGCTTCCGCGACGTTATCGAAATGCGGACAGAGAGCCGCTTCGAGCAATATGACCTGAACATCACTCTTCCTGCGCCTCTGGTTCCTCGCAACGAGCGATTTGTGATCGATGAGCGCATCGGCCCGAAGGGTGAAGTTCTCAAGCCGCTCGATCTCCAGGAGGTTGATGCTCTCTGTGATCGCATCATCGGGGCGGGATATGAAAGCGTCGCGATCGGTTTCATTCACTCTTACCTGAATGGAGCGCATGAGAAGCAGGTCCGTGACCGCCTCCTTGCGAAAAAGTCTGAGCTGTCGGTTTCAGTTTCCTCAGAAGTCTCGCCTCAGATGCGCGAGTTCCAGCGGTTCAACACTGTCTGCGCGAATGCTTTCGTGAAGCCGCTGATCGCGTCCTACCTCAACCGATTGGTCGGCCGCCTCAATTCCGAGGGAACACAATGCCCGATCTTCATGATCCATTCGGGCGGCGGCATTATCAGCGTCGAGAGCGCAATCGAATTCCCAGTTCGTCTGCTTGAATCCGGGCCAGCTGGCGGTGCTATTTTTGCGGCCCATGTCGCGACCCGGTACGGCATGAACCAGGTCGTGTCCTATGACATGGGTGGAACGACTGCAAAGATCTGCCTGATCGAAGATTATGTACCGAAGACATCGAAGACCTTTGAAGTGGCACGTACCTACCGCTTCAAGAAGGGCAGTGGGATGCCGATCTCCATTCCGGTTATCGAGATGGTGGAAATCGGCGCCGGGGGCGGCTCGATCGCTTCGGTTGACTCAATGCGGCAGATCCGTGTCGGTCCCCACAGCGCCGGCTCCGAGCCCGGTCCGGCTTGTTATGGCCGCGGCGGCGAAAGCCCTACTGTTACCGACGCCGATCTTTTGCTCGGAAGGCTTGATCCGGATGCGTTTGCGGGCGGCTCCATTAAATTGCACAGCGACGCTTCCGAAGGTGCGATGAACCGTGACCTGGCGTCGAAGCTCGATATCGACACCTCCACTGCCGCCTATGGGATCAGTGAGGTCGTTGACGAAAACATGAGCAACGCGGCGCGTATGCATGCTGTTGAAAATGGCAAAGAACTCGGTGAGTTCACAATGATCGCCTTCGGCGGCGCGGCTCCACTTCATGCTGCTCGCCTGTGCGAAAAGCTCGGCATCGATGAACTGATCATTCCTCCGGGCGCAGGTGTCGGATCGGCTATTGGCTTCCTGCGCGCACCCTTCGGTTTTGAAAGTGTGCGAAGCGCCTACAGCCGCCTCAGCCGCTTTGACGCGCAGGGCATCAACGATGTCATCAAGGAGCTTTCCGACGAGGCAACATCGTTTGTTCACTCGGGAGCGCCAGACGTAACTCCGGATCTCGAATGCACCGCCTACATGCGTTATGTCGGCCAAGGCTGGGAAGTGCCCGTTGCCGTCGATGTCCGTTCGTATTCCGACGCTGACGAGACTGAGTTCCGCAATTCGTTCAATCGCAGCTACGAGCAGTTCTTCGGGCGGATTATCGACGGGCTGGATATCGAGATCGTCAGTTGGTCGCTGCGCGCGACCTCAAAGGTGGCCCCACCCTCTACCGTAGATCGCTCGGCCAAGGGGAAAGCTGCCCAGGCGTCGGGAGAGCGGCGGATGTTCGACGCGCAAGAAGGGCTTTTCCAGCAGGCGAGCGTCGTTGAGCGTTCATCCCTGAATCCGGGCGACTGGGTTGCAGGGCCCGCTGTCATCACCGAACGCGAGACATCGACGATCGTTACCGCCAGCCGCGAAGTGGTCATGCAAGCCGACGGATGCTTGCTGCTTCGTGCCAAGCAGGCTTGATGGAGAATTGGACATGACGAAAAATCTACTTTCAGATGTCCACATGCAGATCATGTGGAACCGACTGATCTCGGTAGTCGAGGAACAGGCACTTACGCTGATCCGAACCGCTTTCAGCACGAGCGTAAGAGAGTCTGGCGACCTTTCTGCTGGTGTCTTCAACCAGGCTGGCGAGATGATCGCGCAGGCGGTCACTGGAACTCCAGGGCACGTGAATGCGATGGCCGAGGCTGTAGGTCACTTCATCCGCGACATCGGGGTAGAGAACATCTTCGAAGGAGATGCCTACATCACGAACGATCCGTGGAAGGGAACGGGCCACCTTCACGACTTCACGGTCGTCTCCCCGAGCTTCCGCGGCGGAAAGCTGATTGGCTTTTTCGCCTGCACCGCGCACGTGGTCGACGTCGGCGGGCGTGGTTTCGGACCGGATGCCAACGAGGTCTATGAAGAAGGCATCTTCATTCCGATCATGAAGTTCGCGGAGCGCGGTGTGGTCAATCGTGATCTCATCAACATCATTCGTAACAACGTCCGCGAGAGCGACCAGGTGGTCGGTGACGTCTATTCTCTTGCCGCCTGCAATGAGATCGGCCAGCGCCGCCTCATGGACATGATGGACGAGTTCCGGATGAATGATCTGGAAGAACTCGCGTCTTTCATCTTCAAGCGAAGCTACGATGCGACGGTCGAGCGTCTCGCGGACTTGCCGCAGGGCTCCTTCTCCAATTCGATGCGCGTCGACGGCTACGACTCGCCGATCGACATTGCCGTTCGTTTGGACGTCCATAGTGACCACATCGTTGCGGACTTCGAAGGTACGTCGCCGCCAAGCCCAAAGGGCATCAACTGCCCGCTGATCTATTCCGCGGCCTATGCCTGCTATGCCATCAAGTGTGCGATCGCTCCCGAGATACCGAACAATCATGCTTCGTTGAAGCCATTCAAGATCCAGGCGCCGACGAACTGCATTCTCAATGCCCAGCGGCCGGCACCCGTTTCGGTACGACACGTCCTCGGACACCTCGTCCCGGACGCAGTGCTCGGTGCTATCCACACGATGCTGCCGGGCAAGGTTCCTGCAGAGGGCTCTGGTGCGCTTTGGAACCTTCACATCAGTGCTCGACCGCTGCAGGGAAACAACGGCCCCGCCGACGGCGGCCAGCGCGCGGAGGTTCTTCTGTTCAACAGTGGGGGGATGGGTGCTCGCCCGGAGCTGGACGGACCAAGCGCGACCGCGTTTCCGAGCGGCGTCCAGTCGATGTCAATCGAAGCCACTGAACACGTCGGCCCAGTCATTTTCTGGCGGAAGGAACTGCGCGACGGGTCGGGCGGTGAGGGCCAGTATCGGGGCGGTCTTGGTCAAATTGTCGAGATCTCTCCCACCAGCGGACATGAGATTTATTTCAACGCGATGTTCGACCGCGTGAAGAACGCGCCGCGTGGTCGCGAAGGTGGCAAGGATGGCGCCCCCGGTTCAGTGAAGTTGGACGACGGCACTATTCTTGCGGCCAAGGGTCGCCAGCATGTTCCCGCTGGTCGCCGGCTGATCCTGGAGCTTCCAGGTGGCGGCGGCTACGGCCCGGCGTCGAAGCGTTCTGACGATCTGGTCAAGCAAGACATCGCTTTCGACTACATCCAGCAGAAATCCTGATCAGCAGGAGCCGTTGCGCGGACGCAACCCGCCGCAGCGGCTCCAACCCTATTTGCCAGGGATCTCCCGAAGGCGAGATCTCCCGGAAGGAGCTTATTATGAATTACGAAAACGCACGCGCTTCCAGCATCAAGGCATCGCCCAGCATGGCGATCGCGATGGCGGCGAAGAAACTCCGATCGGAAGGTCGCGACATCGTCGATCTTTCCTTGGGTGAACCCGACTTCGAGCCGCCGGCGCATGTCGGCGACGCCGCTTGCGAGGCTATCAAAAAGGGTAGAATCCGATACGGCGCGTCGGCGGGAAATGAAGATCTGCGGAAAGCGATCGTAGAGAAGTTCAAACGCGAGAACGGCCTCGAATTTTCGCTCGATGAAATTACCATCGCCAATGGCGCCAAACAGATCCTGTTTGATGCGTTTCTCGCGACGCTTGAAGTGGGCGACGAGGTGATTATCCCGACCCCTTGCTGGGTATCCTACGGTGACATCGTTTCACTTCATGGCGGCACCCCGGTCTATGTCAACTGCGGACCTGAGGATGGCTTTAAAATTAGCGCGGACGTGCTTGCCAAAGCTATCACGCCTCGAACGCGTTGGCTCATGCTGAACTCGCCTTCAAATCCAACGGGCGCAATCTACAGCGCGGATGAGTACCGCTCTCTAGAGAAGGTCCTTGTCGGGAATGAGCGCGTTCTTGTCCTGTCAGACGAAATCTACGAGCACATCCTGCTCGGTGAGCAGCCCTTCGTCTCGTTCGGTTCGGTATGCCCGTCGCTTCGTGATCGCACGCTCATCGTCAATGGTGTCTCGAAGGCTTTCGCCATGACCGGATGGCGTGTCGGCTACGCAGCCGGACCGAAGGCGCTTGTCGCAACTATCAATAAGATGCAGTCGCAGAGCGTGACCTCGGTTTGCTCTGTTGCCCAGGCCGCTGCACTCGCCGCGCTCAAGGGAGATCAGGCTTTTGTTGGCCAAGCCTCTCAGACTTTTGCCCGGCGGTCGAAGCTCGTTTCCAAACGGCTCGAACGAATCCAGGAACTACAGTTCACGCCGCCGGATGGCGCGTTCTATGCGTTCATCGGCGTGCAAAAATTGATCGGCCGGACCACGCCTGATGGGCAAGTCCTGTCGGACGACACTGCGGTGGCGGCCTATCTCCTCAACACTTTCGGCCTGTCGAGCGTGCCAGGGGCCGCCTTTGGGGCACCCTCATTTATTCGTCTTTCGATCGCAGCCTCCGACGCCGAACTTGAGAGTGCATGTGACCGTCTCGAGCAGATGGTTGCCTCCTTGCAGAAATAGTTGGTGGAGGGACATGCAATGGAAAGTTATAGGACGGCGCTTGTCACCGGAGCCTCCAGCGGAATCGGCAGGGCGATAGCGTTGGAACTGGCTTCCAAAGGTCTGAAAGTTCTGGCGGTTGGACGTGACAAAAACGCGTTGGACCAACTCGCAACGAAGGCGAAGATCCTTCCCGTCGCATGTGACCTTTCCAAATTGGACAGTCTCTATGCCGTGATGGACGGCGAAGAGATCGACGTGCTGGTGAACAACGCAGGCTTGCTGACACGGTCTGCGAACCTGGTTGACCTCACCCCACAAGACATCGATGCGATGATCGAAATCAACGTGCGGTCTGTCTTTCAGCTCACCAGACACGTGCTGCAGACAATGGTCGCGCGACGTCGCGGCCATATCTTTTTTACGGGCTCCACTGCTGGCTTTACGCCCTTCCCCGGATCCGCGGTCTACGGAGCCACCAAGGCTGGGGTGAGCATGTTTGCCTCCGCGCTGCGATGCGAACTACTTGGACTGCCGATCCGGATCACCGAACTCGTGCCGGGACGCGTGGAGACCAACCTCTATCGCACCGCGTTGGGAGCGGAAGCCGCCCAAAAGAAGCTTTACGACGACTACGAAGCGGTCAAGCCAGAACATATCGCCCGCCTGGTACTGACGGCGCTTGAGCTGCCCGATTACGTCGATGTGACCCGCATGGAGATCTTGCCGACAGGGCAAGTTGTCGGTGGCGGGCAGATCGCTGCTCTCACTCGTTAACATAGGAAGGGAACCAGCGTGCAAGGATTAAATATCGTCGTCGTCGGGGGAGCCAACGGCTTCGGACTTGAAACCGTCAAGCTCATGATTCGGGATGAAGCGAGCAAGATCGTCATCATCGATATCAGCGAAGAGCGTCTCGAAGCTGCCAAGGCTGAGCTTTCCGGAAAGGGAACCGAAATCATCACGGTTGCCGGTGACATCGCACGCGCAGACACCGCCCATCGCGCCTTCGCCACGGCTGTTAATGCCGTCGGCCGGGTCCATTCAGTCGTCAACTGCGCAGCTATCTATCCCCGCGCTCCGCTGCTTGAGATCACCGACGACATGTGGGACGCGGAAAACGCGATCAATATCAAGGGCACATATCACATCATGGTCGCCGCCGTGAAGCATATGCAGGAGCAGAAAGCGGACGGACAGATCTCGGGCCGTATCGTCAACATCACGTCAGTCGATGCATTCAAGGCTCACCCGCAGAACGCGCACTATGCTGCAACAAAGGCAGCAGTGGTCAGCTTGACGCGTTCCTTTGCGCATGCCTTCGCCAAAGATCAGATCCTCGTCAACTCGGTCGCGCCCGCGGGTATGGCGACGGAGAAAGCCAAGTCCCTAGGCTTCTTGGGTGAACTCGCCGCGGCAAATCCGCTGGGCCGGGCAGCAGAGCCGACTGAAATCGCCGAGTTTGTCGTGATGGTCGCTGGTCCGAAGAATACGTACATGACAGGCGAGCAAGTCATCGTATCCGGCGGCTACGTCTACGCCTGAGACGAGACAACATCTGGCCGTGGTTGGTTTCGACTAACCGCAGCCAACGTGGGAACGGGAGAAACTCATGAAGCAAAGCCTTTCCAGCCGCAATGGCGGCCGGATCCTAATCGATGCCCTGCGGATCCATGGTGTTGACCGCGTCTTCGGTGTACCGGGCGAAAGCTACCTTGCCGCGCTCGATGCCTTCCATGATCTGGAGAGCGAGATCGAGTTCGTCATCTGCCGGCAGGAGGGTGGCGCAGCGTATATGGCCGAGGCCTATGGCAAGCTGACGGGAAAGCCTGGGATTTGCTTTGTGACGAGAGGGCCCGGAGCGACGAATGCGTCCGTGGGCGTTCACACGGCGTTCCAGGATTCGACGCCAATGATCCTATTTATCGGTCAAGTCGCGCGCGACCAGATGGAGCGGGAAGCGTTTCAGGAAATCGACTACCGGCGGATGTTTGGCCAGATGGCGAAATGGGTCGTTGAGATCGAGGACGCGGCCCGTATTCCCGAATTGATCAGTCAAGCCTTCCACAGGGCTGTCAATGGCCGGCCCGGTCCCGTGGTCGTCGCACTTCCAGAGGACATGCTGACCGACATTGTGACCGTTGGAGATGCCCCGGCCTACAAGCGAATTGAGACTTACGCGGGAGAGCCACAGTTACAGGAACTTAATCTGCTTCTAGCGGAGGCCGTGAGACCGCTTGTGGTCGTCGGGGGAGGCGGTTGGACACAGCAGGCCGTCGACGATCTGAAAAGTTTCGCGGAAACTTACGAGCTGCCAGTAGCCGCATCCTTCCGATGTCAGGACATGTTTGACAACATGCACCCGAATTACGCGGGCGACCTGGGTCTGGCTGCAGGTCCAAAGCTCATCCAGGCCGTCAAGGATTGCGATCTCCTGATCTCGATCGGGGCGCGGCTGGGCGAGATGACGACAGGCGCCTATACGCTGATCGACATACCGGTACCAACACAGAAGCTGGTTCACATTCACGCAGGCGCTGACGAGCTCGGCCGCGTTTATCATCCAACGCTCGCGATCAACGCCAGTCCTGTTGGAGTGCTTTCCCAGCTCGCAGAGCTGAAGCCGCGCGCGGCTCCTGCATGGCGAGCGTGGACCAGTGGGCGCAACGCTGACTATCGGGAAAACCTTACGCATCCACAGACGCCCGGCGATGTTCAGATGGGTGACATCATGGAGTGGTTGCGGGGATACCTCAAGCCGGACGCCATCCTGACCATGGGAGCCGGGAACTACACGGCATGGGCACATCGGTTTTATCAGTACCGAACATATCGCTCTCAACTAGGCCCGACCAACGGCTCAATGGGCTACGGCGTGCCTGCTGCGGTGGCTGCAAAAATTACGGCGCCCGAGCGAGCCGTCGTTGCCTTCGCTGGCGACGGATGCTTCCTGATGAACGGCCAGGAACTCGCGACTGCAATGCAATACGACGCCCGCGTCATTTTCCTCGTGATCAACAATGGCATGTACGGGACGATCCGGATGCACCAGGAGAGAAATTTCCCTGGACGCCCCTCCGGAACGCGGCTGACTAACCCGGATTTCGCGGCCCTTGCTCGATCTTACGGTCTGCATGGAGAAGTCGTCGAAAAGACCACGGATTTCGGGCAAGCGTTTCAGAGGTGTGAAGGGTCGGGGAAGCCAAGTCTTATCGAGATTCGCATTGATCCGGAGGCGCTCACCGTGAAGCAAAGCCTCTCCCAAATTCGTGAACAGGCGATCGCTCAGGGGAAATAGATCCTGTCGTCGCGTAGTCGAAGCTCTCGCCAGGCTCTCGAATTCGGGAGCCTGTCCGCTTTGCGGTCAGTCATGTATACCCGTATGCAGTTCCTCCACTGGCGGATTAATGGATATCTCGTCCGCATTCCCCGCCATCGCGATCTTTCCTGGATTTAGAAGGAAGCCGCGTCCGCTACGAGCGCGCTGCTTGACCAGCACCGATGGTTCAAGACTGCGATGGCTCACGACGCACTCGAAAAACCTTGCTGCTGCGTGCTTGGGCTGGCAACAAGCGTCGTGGCGGATGCGTTGCTGGCGCTAGACGCCCGACAGCGATCCGGTCAGATTCTTCAGATGGCTGCGAAGGACAGGCAAAATTGCCAGCATCGCTCGGATGGGCGTCGTCGTTGCCTTGACGTAGACCACTGGCGAGCGTTCCGTGAACCGTCCGCGAAACGAATTTGCTCAATACCAGCGGCACAAAGGTAGACCCCGCTCCAACGCTGACGCGCAGGATGAAACGCTCAGTGCACACGTCGCAGCTGTGGAAAAGAGCCTGTTTGTGCGCTCGATACGATGAAACGCGCGTGTCAAGCTGATCACTCCCGGCGGCCTGCACCGGGATCGACTTTATGTTCTCGGATGAAGTGTTCCAGCTCCGCCGCTCACGATGAGGGGCGGAGCCGCTTGCAACGCGTCATCAATCGCGGATCGGATTGCCTCGCATGTACGACCCGTAAGGTGCCTGAACCAGCCATCCGGCGTCGACTGGAAGCATCACACCTGTGATCGATGCAGCCTTTTCGGAGCATAAAAACCAAGCCGCTTCAGCGACGTGCTCGGGTTCAACAAATGCGCGCAAAGCGGTTGTGGCCTTGATCTCCTCAGGATTTCGCAGGCCTTGAGCAATTTTATCCTTGAGACCATCCGATAGCGTGTAGCCTGGCGCAACTCCATTGACGCGAACGCCGAATGGACCGAGTTCTGCCGCCAGCATCTGAGTGAGCGATAAAATGGCTGTTTTCCCTGCGGTATACGCCGGAAGGGAAAGTGGCGCAAAGCTGGCAAGAGAACCGATGTTCAGGATCGCGCCCTTGCGGGCCTCTTTCATCGCTCGGCCAAAGAGCTGGCATGCCCGCAGGGTGCCATTGTAGTTGGTTTCCCAGAGCCTCTGGTTTTCTTCCAGATCTTGGTCGAGTACCCGCGTCCCGCTCTGGAGGATCCCGCCGGAGTTCACCAAAATAGTCGGCGTGCCAAAGTCCCGTGTTACGCCTGAGAGCAAATCGGCAACCGAGTTCGTGTCATTCACGTCGCAGGACATGAACTTTCCGCGTGCGCCACGCTGCGCGATCTCATCTGCAACCGCCTCGCCTCTCGCGACACTGCGACCAGACACTACGACGATGCCGCCTTCAGCGGCAAATCGCAGGGAGATTGCCTTGCCGATGCCGCTGGTCCCGCCAATTACTACAGATACCGTGTCACTCACTTGTGGTCTCCTTGCTCCCGGACGCGAAGAAATTCGCCAAGGAGTTCCATCTGACAATCCATCATTGGCTGGCCGTATTGTACCGGGCACCCCAAGCTTTTGGCGTGGCGGAGCAAGGCCGTATCCTTCGGGTCCATGATAATATCGACGACCGTCATCGAGGCGTCCAACTTGTCGGCCTGCAATGGCATAGGGTCGTCTGCCTTCAGGCCGATCGGCGTCGCGTTGATGATCACATTGTGGCCCTCGGGATTGGGCTCACCGACCTCAACCCTGCATTCGTGGAACTCCGCCGAAATCCGTGCCGCGAGATCGCCAGCGCGATTGGGATCGATGTCATGGATCGTCAGGTGGGTAGCGCCCGCCTCTGCGATGCAGAAGCCGATCGATGCGCCCGCACCACCCGCTCCAACCAGAAGAACCTTCCTGCCGGACAGCTGGTGGCCGCTCCGACGCATGCCCTCAAGGAAGCCTGCACCGTCGAAGTTGTCGGCGCGCAACCGACCATCTGCCTCCCGGATCACCGCATTCGCTGTGCCCACGCGCTCGGCACGCGGGTTTCGCACATCAGCGGCTTTCGCGGCATTTGCCTTGAACGGGACGCTGACGATGATGCCTTTAAGGTTCGTCATCGCCTTGAAGTAATCCCAGGCGGTGTCGAACCGATCTGCGTCAACGCAGATAGGAACCATGACCGCGTCGATCGACTCGTCGGCAAAAAGCTTATTGAACATCCCCGGCGACTTGACGTGATCGATCGGGTTGGAAATCATAAAGTAGACGGAAGATTTTCCCGTTATCATAGATGCACCTCTCTAGGCCACGGTGTGCGATGCAAGGGCTTCGAGCGCCTGCACCAGACCCGAGTGATCTTCGTCCTGCTTACCTTGGGAGGCAACGCTGCTGAAGAGCTGTTGGCACGACGATGTGTTTGGCAAGGCCACTCCGAGTGCCTGCGCTGCTTCGAGAGCGAGCGCCAGGTCCTTCTGGTGGAGCTTGATGCGAAACCCGGGAGCAAAGGTTCTTTTGATCATCCGCTCGCCGTGAACCTCAAGGATTCGAGACGAAGCGAAGCCGCCCATCAAAGCGGCGCGCACCTTTGCCGGATCGCATCCCGCCTTGCTTGCAAAGACGAGGGCTTCTGCGACAGCCTCTATGTTCATGGCGACAATCATCTGATTTGCGATCTTGCAGATCTGCCCGGAGCCGCTCTTTTCGCCAACCAGTGTGATATTCTTGCCCATGAGTTCGAACAGCGGCTTGGCGCGTTCGAACGCCGCGGACTTGCCGCCCACCATGATCGTCAGGGATGCCGCTTTCGCTCCGACCTCACCGCCCGAGACGGGCGCATCGATGTAGTCACAGCCAGCTGCCGAGATCTTCGCTGCAAATCCTTCCGTCGCAGTCGGGCTGATCGAGCTCATGTCGATAACAAGCTTGCCCGCAGAAAGCCCCTCGGAGACACCGTTTGTTCCAAAGAGAACACGATCAACGTCGGGTGTGTTCGGGAGCATAGTGATAATCACTTCTGCAGCGCGAGCGACCTCCGCAGGGGTGGACAAAACCTGCATCCCGGCCTTGGAAAGCTCTGTGGGCAGTGGCGAACGGTTAAGTGATGTGATCACGTTGTGACCCGCAGCAGCCAAGTGTGCGGCCATCGGAGAACCCATGACACCCAGGCCAATAAATCCAATCCTCAAGGCATTTCTCCCACTTTTACAGAAGAGTGATATGTTATCGTCGCATGGAGATATTACCATGTTGACGGTGTTTGAGGTATGTCATATGTTTTCGTACGAGTAAAGATGCAACACAGCGAGGGCCTATGGGAAATCTTGTCAATCCGCTCAAGCAAGCTTTGAAGCGTGGTGAACTGCAGGTGGGGCTGTGGTGTTCGCTTGGCAGCTCCATTTCGACCGAGGTGGTTGCCGGATCTGGCTTCGATTGGCTTCTTATCGACGCTGAACACAGTCCCAACGATTTCCTTTCGGTCTTGGCGCAACATCAGGCAGCCGGCGCCTTCGACTGTGAAGTCGTGGTTCGCATTCCCGGAAATGACCCAGTTACGATCAAGCGCTATCTCGATATTGGCATTCGCTCTCTAATGTTCCCGAACGTGCAGTCGGTTGAAGAAGCCCGAGCGATCGTATCAGCGACGCGGTATGCGCCGGAGGGTATCCGCGGCTTCTCCGTGTCGCAGAGAGCGAACCAATATGGCCGGGTGAAGGGTTATCATGCTCGCGCCACGGAAGAGATCTTCCTCGCGCTACAGATCGAAACGGGTGTCGCCGTGAAGGCGGCAAAGGACATTGCGGCGATCGACGGCGTCGACGCTATTTTCGTCGGTCCCGGCGACCTGTCCGCCGACCTCGGAGCGATGGGCAATCCCCTTGCCGGCCATGTTCAGGAAGCAATCAACTCAGTTGTGTCGATCAAGGAAGGCGTTTCCACGGGCATTCTTGCACCGCGCTCGGACGATGCGCGTCGTTACATCGAATGGGGAGCCCGCATGGTAGCAGTCGGCAGCGATCTGGGACTTCTCGTGAACGCTGCAGACAGTCTGGCAGCACAGTTCAAATCAGCCTCGTAGCAATACGAGCGCCCTCTTCTTAGAATTTTTACGATGATCAGCGGCAGTGCTGCGTGGATGGAGACAATCGGAAATGGCGATCTTGTATAACAGAATTCTCTTGACTGGTGCTGCTGGCAATCTCGGTAAAGAGCTGCGACCGTTTTTGCGCGAGCGCTGCAACAAACTGCGTCTCAGCAGCCGAAGGCCGATAGATTTGGAAGGCGACAACGAGGAGCTTGCGGTCCTCGATCTCGCAGATTTCGAAAAGGTCCTGGAGGCCACGAAGGATGTGGACGCGATCGTCCATATGGGCGGCACGTCGAAGGAAGACACATGGAATAACGTCCTTCAGGGCAATATCGTCGGGATGTACAACCTCTTCGAAGCTTCTCGGCAGAACAAGGTAAAGCGCGTCATCTGGGGTAGCTCTGTCCACGCCATTGGCTACCACAAGCGAACGGACGTGTTGGAGCCGGACTGCGTAACCAAGCCCGACAGCCTTTACGGCGTATCGAAAGTATTCGGCGAGGGGCTTGCTCAGTACTATTTCGACAAGTTCAAGGTCGAAAGCGTGTCCATTCGTATCGGTTCGAGTTTCCCGAAGGTCGCTGATTGGCGGATGCTGTCAACATGGCTGAGCTTCGACGACTTGCGGCACTTGGTCGAGCGCAGCCTCATCGTCCCGAAAGTTGATCACACCATCATTTTCGGCTGCTCCAACAACGACCAGAGCTTCTGGGACAATTCCAAGGTCGGGTACATGGGCTACAAGCCGAGGGATAATGCGGAAGATCAGCGCCCTTACCTGGAAGAGAACGTCAAGAAGCCGCCCCACGACGACACCGCGATCACCTATCAGGGCGGTTCTTTCGTCGTCGCCGGCCATTTCGAAGATAAGTGAGCGAACCGATGCAGGCCTCTACCCTCGGAAGATTGTCACCCAAGCCGCAGCGCAGCGACTATGATGTGGTCATTATCGGCGGAGCTGTCAGCGGGAGCTCGACCGCATATTTCCTCGCCATGAATCCGGACTTCAACGGCACGGTGCTGGTAGTCGAAAAGGATTCTACCTACAAATTCTGCGCCACGACGCTCTCGACGAGCGCAATTCGTCAGCAATATTCGAATCCGATCAACGTCAAGATTTCGCAGTTCGGCGTGGAGTTCATTCGAAACTTCCATGACAACGTGCAAGTCGACGGCGAGGCTCCCGAGATCGGATTTCACGAAAACGGCTACCTCTTCTGCGCCACCGAAGCGGGTTTGGACATTATTCGGGAGAACGTTGAGATCCAGCAGGCGAACGGCGCCGACACGGTCCTCCTGACGCCTGGGGAAATTCAAGAGAGGTTCCCGTTCATCAATGTGGAAGACCTGGCCGGAGGAAGTTGGGGGCAAACCGGCGAAGGCTGGTTCGACAGCTACGGTCTTCTGCAAGGTTTTCGCAAGCGGGCCCGTTCGCTCGGCGTCGAGTATGTCGACAACGAGGTCGTGGACGTGGTGCGTGAGGGCAATCGCATCTCGCAGGTCACGCTCAAATCCGGTGAGAAGATTGCGTGCGGCCGCGTTGTCAATGCCGCGGGCAACTTTGGCCCCGGCATCGCGCGGATGGCCGGTCTGGAAATCCCGGTCGAACCGCGTCGCCGAAGCATTTTCATCTTCTCCTGCCGCACGCCGATTACGCAGAAGATGCCGAACGTCATCGATCCGTCAGGCGTCTTCTGCCGCCCAGAGGGTTCGATGTTTCTTTCCGGCGGCGTTCCTGATCCCGACATCGCGATCGATCCAAACGATTTCGACGTGGCCTACAACGAATATGAAGAGCAGATCTGGCCGAACATGGCTCACCGGATCCCTCAGTTCGAAGCCATCAAGATGGAAAACTGCTGGGCAGGCCATTATGACTACAACACGCTCGATCACAACGCGATCGTCGGACCCCACGATGAGGTCGAGAACTTCCTCTTCGCAAACGGCTTTAGCGGGCATGGCTTGCAACAGTCGCCGGCCGTCGGCCGTGGCCTGAGCGAACTCCTGACCTATGGTGAGTTCCGAACTCTCGATCTTTCGCCTCTCGGCTTCGGACGGGTTCGTCGTAACGAACCGTTCCTCGAGAAGGCAGTTATCTGATGGGAATGGGCGAGAAGACATGGACCAAGAGTCTTCTCGCCCACATCTGGCAAAATCCTTCAACCGGACCACTATTCAAGATGTCAGCCTCAGCGGCAGGCGACTAGCCTCGGTAAGCAGGATCACAGCGCCTCTATTCCCGTGTGAGTGAATTCCATCGACGTGCCGACTGGTGTTCGGGAAGGGCTCGCGATCCACTGCACCTGTTGCCGTCGCGGCTTCTGGGAATTTGCCCATTTTCGGTACGTTGATTATCGCAATAATCTGGAGATAAATATGGATTGGCGGCTTGATCCCAAGGCGTTCCTTCGCTCACTGTTCGAGAGTGCGCTCGAGGTTGCGGATCCGGCATCGCAAGTCGCCCGGCACCTTACCGAAAAGCCCATCGGACGCCTGATCGTCATCGGTGCGGGTAAAGCATCGGCAAAAATGGCCAAGGCAGTTGAGGCGCATTGGCCAGACGTCGCGATGACGGGTCTTGTGGTGACGAGATACGGTCACGCGGTTGCCTGCGAAAAGATCGAAATTGTAGAAGCCGCGCATCCGGTTCCGGACTCAGCTGGCGAGGAGGCTGCCAAACGCATTCTGCAGATGGTCACCGGACTTGATGCGGATGATCTTGTGCTTGTGCTGATATCGGGAGGCGGTTCGTCGCTGCTCAGTCTTCCAGCGCCTGGTCTTAGTCTCGCAGACAAGAAGTCGATCAACGCGGCGCTGCTGAAGTCCGGCGCCACGATCTCTGAGATCAACTGCGTTCGCAAGCATCTCTCGGCAATCAAGGGCGGCCGACTGGGGATCCGGATTGCGCCGGCGCGGTCAATCACTCTGCTCATCTCCGACGTGCCCGGCGACGATCCGAAGGTGATAGCTTCCGGTCCAACATTTGGAGAGGAAATGAGCGCTGCCGATGCCTTGGGCATTCTGAACAAGTACGGAATCTCCTTATCCACCGAGGTTGAGCGGCATTTGCAATCTCCGTCCGCCGAATGCCCGGGGCCTAATGATGCCCGCCTCGCTCGCGCGACTTGGCGAATGATAGCCACACCAAAGATGGCGTTGGAGGCTGCAGCGCAGCGCGCTCAGGCAAATGGCGTCAGGCCAATTATTCTGGGTGATGATCTCGAAGGCGATGCTCGTGAGCTTGGGAAGGCGCATGCGGAATTGGCCCTTCAATATTTAGGGCAGGGGCCAAAAGTCCTGCTGTCAGGCGGGGAAACGAGCGTCAAGGTCGTCGGCAATGGCCGTGGTGGGCGAAACGTTGAATATCTTCTATCCCTCTGCGCCCACCTCGGGGCCAACGCTCAGATATTTGGACTTGCCGCCGATACCGACGGCATAGATGGGATCGAGGAGGTTGCAGGGGCAGTGATCGGTCCCGATACCACCGGCAGGGCTCAAACAAAGGGAATGGACCTGAATGACTTCCTCGATCGAAATGATGCGCACACCTTCTTCGAGGCACTAGGAGATCAGATCATAACCGGCCCGACGCTCACAAACGTGAACGACTTCCGGGCAATATTGATCAGCTAGGTAGTCGAAAAGGCGGGGTTTGGCCCCGCCTTTTCGATTTCTTGGGTTAGTGATCAGACCGTAGCGGTCACGATAATCTCGACAAGCATGCCTGGCTTCGTCATCCGAGCCTGACCTGTGGATCGCGCAGGCGCGTGCTCTTTCACCACCCAAGCGTCCCAGACCTTGTTGACTTCATCGAAGTCCCTGAGATCATCGAGCCAAAGGATGACGTTTAGGATCTTCGTCTTGTCGGAGCCTGCGAGCGCAAGAAGGCGATCAATTTTCCCAAGAATTTCAGTTGTTTGCTCTCCAGCCGATTTGCCGGGAGTGGCTACTTGGCCCGTGAGGTAGATCAGGCCGTTGTGCTTTACGGCATGATGAACCCGCGTGTCGAATTCGAAGCGTTCAATGTCACTCATCCGGTTTTATCCTATATTTTTCCAGCAAGAGATATGATGACAACTAACAGTGTCACGCCTACCATAGCAAAAATGGTCGCACAGTGCAAAATAGATATGATGACCGTTGACATCTCTTTTGTGAGGAAGTTTACTGACCTCGCTCACACAGATGAGTTTTAACCTCACAGGGGATCGTGAAATGAGAACGAAGAAGGTTTTGGCTTCGGCCGCATCCGCATTGAGCATTCTCGCCGCCACGGTGCTGCTGCCTCAGGCAGCAGCCGCCGCTAGCGGTGACACACTGAAGGCCGTGCAGGCTCGAGGTCATCTCGCTTGCACCGGACACAACGGCAGCTTCGAAGGCTTTGCTGAAGTGGACGACAAGGGTAACTGGAAGGGCTTCGACGTCGATTATTGCCGGGCAGTGGCAACTGCCGTTTTTGGTGATCCGTCGAAGGTCGCATTCCTGCCCGTATCCTGGGCCCAGCGCTTCCCCTCGCTCCAGTCTGGAGAGCTTGACGTCGTCATCAAGGCGACTGGCTGGACCATGAGCCGCGACACCGAACTGGGTCTTCAGTTCTCCGTACCCTACTTCCTGGGCCTGACCCAGGTGATGGTTCCCAAGTCGCTGGGCGTAAGCGATGTCAAGGGCCTCGAAGGCGGCACTGCCTGCGTCGAAGCCGGAACAAGTACTGAACGCCAGGCCGCAAACTACTTCAAGCGCGTTGGCGTCAACGTAAAGCTGATCACCTTCGAAAAGACGACGGAAGCTCGCGCCGCTTACTTCGGCGGTCGTTGCGACAGCTTCATTCAGTGGGGTCCGAACCTTGCTACGGCTCGACTGGCGGCGCCGAAGCCTGAAGACCACATCATTCTCCCGGATAACCTCGCACTCGAAGCTGAAGCGGCGGTCGTGCGCCAGGGCGATGATCCGTGGTTGGATATCGTGAATTGGACCTTCTTCACGACATGGCTTGCCGAAGAGTATGGCATTACCTCGAAGAACGTCGATGAAATGAAGGCAAAGCCGGCTGACGAAACCGTCGCCAAGCTTCTCGGCGTGACGCCCGGATACGGCTCGCGTCTCGGCCTTCCGGACGATTGGGGTTACAAGGTCATCAAGCTCGTCGGCAACTCCAAGGAAATCTACGACCGCAGCCTCGGCGAAGGCTCTCCCTACAAGCTGCCGCGCGGTCTGAACAATCTTTGGAGCAATGGCGGGGTCTTGTATCCTGCAGGTCTTGATTGATCTCTCTGAAGGACCGGAGCCAAAAGGCTCCGGTCCACTGGATCGCCCCGTCATACACGGATGATGTGTGGTTCCGAAGTCGGACAGAAGCAATGTTGAACAATCAAAAAACCAGAGACATGGTCGCGCAGGCCGCGCTCGTTTCCGGGGTCGCGATCGCGCTCGTCTACTGTATTCTGCGGATACGGTTCGCCATCCAGGCGCAGGGCATGGTAAGCGGTTTCGGGTTCTTGGGCCGCAGCACAGGATGGGACATATCCTACAGCGTCCTGGACTACTCGATCAGTGATACCTACGCACGCGTCATCCTGATCGGCCTCCTGAACACTATCTTTTCAGGATTGCTAAGCATCGTCGGTGCGACGGTCATCGGTGGATTGATCGGACTTGCCCGCATTTCCCCGAACTTTCTTCTTCGGACGATCGGTGCGACCTACGTCAACTTCTTCCGCAACATTCCTCTGATCCTGCAGATCATCTTCTGGTACCAGATCATTGGGCACCTGCCGCACCCGCGCCAGGCGCTGCAGGTCGGCGGATTGCTTTTCCTCAGCAACCGCGGCCTATATTGGCCGACGCTCGACCTTGCGACCTGGTCTAACTGGACCATGCTCGCGATCGGACTAGCGACTATCGTCGCCATAGCACTCAAGCGTCGTACTCTGGGCCAGGCAAATCTCTCTCGTAGGCAGGCTCTGCTCATCGGGCTTTCGGCTATCGTCGTAATCGCGTTCCTTGGTGCAATTGGACAGGAAAAGCCGATCGACATTCCTCAGCTCGCGGGCCTCAACATCCGTGGTGGAGCGGTTCTTCAGCCCGAACTGTGCGCATTGGTATTCGCTATCTGCCTCTACGGTGGCGCCTACATCGGTGAAGTTGTTCGCTCTGGTTTCATGAGCGTTCGCAGGGGGCAAACCGAAGCTGCTCGTTCGCTCGGATTGAAGCCGTTCCACATCTTTTCGCGGATCCAGCTTCCGCTGGCTATCCGCGCCATGCTGCCAAGCCTTTCCAATCAATATACCCTGGTGATGAAATCGACGACTCTTGGCATCGCGATTGGTTTCTCCGAATTCTTCTTCGTGATCTCGACGTCTATCAACCAGAGCGGCCAAACCCTGGAACTGCTTGCCCTGCTCATGGTCGGCTTCCTTGCGGTGAACCTTTCAATCGGTTTCGCAATGAACTGGCTCGACCGCAGGATGGCCTTGAAGGGCAACTGAGGGAACCAACATGACCATCATCAACCTTCAAACTCCCCAGGTCGTCGAACTGGCTCCGCCATCGGTGTCGCTGGCCGGCTGGATCCGGATCAATCTGTTCAACGGCGTCCTGAGTTCAATCACCACGATCGCGGGATTGTTGTTCTTTACGTGGATCATTTATGCTGTCGGAAGCTGGGCTTTCGTCAATAGCGTCTGGACATCGCCGACGGCCGAGGGATGTCAGGGGATTACTGGAGCCTGTTGGTCTGTCATCTACGCCAGATCTCGCATCATCCTTTTCGGTCTTTATCCCTACGAGGAGCACTGGCGTTCGGCAACCGCATGCGGCGTGGTCGTGCTCGTCGTCTTTCTCTCCTGCATTCCGGCACTCTGGACCTTGCTGAGACTGTCCCTCGTGTGGGGCATTGGAGCCATTGTCTTTTACGGCCTGATGCATGGCGGTCTCCTCGGCCTCAGCGTCGTGCCTACCGATCGCTGGGGTGGTCTCTCTCTGACCGTCTATATTTTCGTATCGGTTTGTCTCATCGGAATGCCGGGTTCGATTGTTCTAGCGTTGGCGCGGCAGTCGAGACTTCCCGTGGTCCGGAAGATGTCGACGATACTGATTTACTGGATTCGCGCCCTTCCTCTGCTCGCCATTTTGTTCTCCGCAGCACTCATCATACCGTTCGCACTGCCCGAGTGGCTCCAGGGAGACAAGCTCACCCGTGTGATTGCGGCGTTCGCACTCTTTTTTGCTTGCTACCAGGCTGAGAACATTCGCGCAGGGATGCAGATCATTCCAGCGGGCCAGGACGAAGCAGCAAAGTCCCTTGGCCTGAACTATTGGCAGCGCACGTCTCGGATCATCTTGCCGCAGGCGTTTCGCAATTCGCTTCCCGCGATGATCAACCAATTCGTGATGACGTTCAAAGACACGTCGGTGATCACGATTGTGGGTTTCTTTGACGTGCTTGCGTCGGCCCAGGCCGCTTTTGGTACCGCGGAGTGGGCGCCTTACTACATCGAAGTCTACGTCTTCGTGGGCTTTATCTACTTCGTCTTCATTTTCAGTCTGTCGCGCTATGGCGCCTACCTGGAGAAGCGCATGAGGGTTGGTCATGAATAACGGGATCGCAGCAGTAACTCTGTCAAAGGTCAACAAGTGGTACGGCGAGTTTCACGTCCTCAAGGATGTGGATCTCAGTGTCGCAAAGGGTCAAAAGATCGTTGTCTGTGGCCCTTCCGGGTCCGGCAAGTCGACCATGATCCGTTGCATCAACCGCTTGGAAGAGCACCAGCGCGGAACGATCTCAGTCTTCGGAACCGAGCTCGATGACAACATCAAAAACATCGATGAGATCCGTCGCGAAGTCGGCATGGTGTTTCAACATTTCAACCTCTTCCCGCATATGACGGTGCTCGAAAACTGCACGCTCGCACCAATGCTGGTGAGGAAGGTGTCCGAGGCTGAAGCCAAGAAGACCGCCATGCGGTTCCTGGAAAAGGTCCGAATCCCGGAGCAGGCGAACAAATACCCGGGGCAGCTTTCCGGTGGCCAACAGCAGCGCGTGGCGATCGCAAGGTCCCTGTGCATGAACCCTGCAGTGATGCTCTTCGACGAACCGACTTCAGCGCTCGACCCGGAGATGATCTCTGAGGTCCTGGACGTGATGGTTTCACTTGCGGATGAGGGCATGACGATGATCTGCGTGACCCACGAGATGGGCTTCGCCCGCAGGGTCGCCGATCGCGTCATCTTCATGGACAAGGGCGAGATCATAGAACAAGGGCCGCCTTCGGAGTTCTTCGACAATCCGAAAAACGACCGCACGAAGCTCTTCTTGAGCCAGATCCTAGCGCATTGATAGCGACTTGAGAGGCATGTCATGAAAATTCTCGTTCCCGTAAAGCGGGTGGTTGATTACAACGTGAAGATCCGCGTCAAACCGGATGGCACGGGTGTTGAGCTCGGCAACGTCAAGATGTCGATGAACCCTTTCGATGAAATCTCCGTCGAAGAAGCGCTGCGCCTGAGGGAAGCCGGCAAGGCTGAGGAAGTGGTCGTCGTCTCGATCGGTCCGGCAAAGGCCGAAGAAACGCTGCGCACCGCGCTCGCCATGGGCGCCGACCGCGCCGTTCTCGTCGAGACTGACGACGCCGTCGAGCCGCTCGCTGTTGCCAAGATCCTGAAGGGCGTTGCCGACGCTGAAAAGCCCGGCCTGATCATCGTTGGCAAGCAGGCGATCGATGACGACTCGAACCAGACTGGCCAGATGCTCGCCGCCCTCCTTGGGCTCGCCCAGGCGACCTTCGCCTCGAAGATCGAGATCGAAGCCAGTGGCCCGGGGGGCAAGGCAACCGTGACCCGCGAAGTCGATGGCGGCCTGCAGACGATCGACGTCAAGCTACCGGCTGTCGTCACCACCGACCTTCGCCTCAACGAGCCGCGCTATGCCTCGCTGCCGAACATCATGAAGGCGAAGAAGAAGCCGCTCGACAAGAAGACACCTGATGATTTCGGCGTCTCCACGGAGCCGCGTATCAAGGTGCTGAAGACCGAAGAGCCGTCCGGCCGCAAGGCTGGCATCAAGGTCAAGTCGGTCGCCGAGCTTGTCGAAAAGCTTAAAGTCGAAGCTGGCGTCCTCTAAGGTTCGAGAAAGGATTCACGACCATGGCCATTCTTCTTTTGGCTGACCACGACAACGCAACCCTTTCCGACCAGACCGGCAAGGCACTGACGGCGGCTTCCAAGATCGCCAAAGATCAGGGAAGCGACGTCCATGTGCTGGTCGCCGGCAAGGGCGCCAAGGCTGCCGCCGATGCGGCTGCCAAGCTCGCAGGCGTCTCCAAGGTTCTGCTCGCCGAAAGCGACGAACTCGCCAACAATCTGGCCGAGCCGCTCTCCGACCTGATCGTTTCGCTGGCAGGCAGCTACGACACGATCATCGCGGCTGCGACCTCGACCGGCAAGAACGTCCTGCCGCGGGTGGCCGCGCTGCTCGATGTCGCCCAGGTCTCGGAGATCATCGAGGTGATCTCGTCGGATACCTTCAAGCGCCCGATCTATGCCGGCAATGCCATCCAGACAGTGCAGGCAACCGACGCGAAGAAGGTTATAACCGTCCGCACCGCCTCCTTTTCCCAGGCCTCCCAAGGCCCCTTTGCTACCGTCGAGAAGGTCCCGACGGTAGCCTTTTCTTCCCATGCCTCTTCCTTCGTGTCTGAAGAGGTTTCCGCCTCCGACCGTCCGGAACTGACCTCGGCCAAGATCATCATCTCCGGTGGGCGGGCGCTCGGTTCGGCCGAGAATTTCAAAGAGGTCATCCTTCCGGTCGCCGACAAACTCGGAGCGGCAGTCGGCGCAAGCCGCGCCGCGGTCGATGCCGGTTATGCCCTGAACGACTGGCAGGTCGGCCAGACCGGCAAAGTCGTCGCCCCGCAGCTCTATATCGCCTGCGGCATCTCCGGCGCGATCCAGCATCTCGCCGGCATGAAAGACTCGAAGGTCATCGTCGCCATCAACAAGGATGAGGAAGCGCCAATCTTCCAGGTCGCCGATTACGGCCTCGTCGCGGACATTTTCGAAGCCCTGCCCGAATTGGCGCGGACTATTTAGTTGCGGCGGCAGGCTCGACCTGCTGCACGTAATCATGTTCTCGACCGGGGGCGGTCGAAGGAGGAAACAGGCATGGTTAGCCGAATTGCCATAGTAACAGGCGCATCTTCCGGGATTGGCGCTGCCACCGCCTTGAGGCTGGCTGGCCGGTATAGGGGGCTCGTCCTCCACGCCAGAAAGTCTTCCTCCGCCCTCGAAGAGATTGCCGACCAAGTTCGTGCGGCGGGAACCGAGGCTGTTACTCTGCTCGGCAATCTGACCGACGCCTCCTTTGGGTCGCGCCTGGTGGACGCAGCGCGAGTTCAGTGGGGACAGTTGGACTGCGTGGTAGCCAACGCAGGATTTCCAATCCTGAAGGCGTTTGAGGAAGGCACGGTCGATGATCTCGATTATGCCTTCAAGGGCAATGTCTACAGCCTCTTTGCGCTGGCGAGAGCTGCGTCGCCATTGCTGAAGCACTCCGATTCAGGACGTATAGTCGCAGTGGGAAGCTTCACGTCCCACGTCTTTCGCACTGACATCAGGCAGTTCCCTATGTCCGCCGCATCAAAGGGGGCTGTTGAAACAGTTGTCAGAAGCCTTGCTATGCATTTTGCTGACCACGGGGTGACGGTAAATTGCGTCGTACCCGGTTTTGTCCGGAAGCCGAGTGGATCGGAGGACAGCGTGTCCGATGAAGAACTCGAAGCAAATCTCGCGCGTATTCCGTTGAAACGAGCCGGACAGCCCAAGGACGTTGCAGCTGCAATCGAATTCCTGCTGTCGGAAGACGCGTCGTACATCACTGGCCAGTCTCTTCATGTGAACGGCGGCCTCATCTAGTTGCGCCTTGAACGATCGCAAAGGATCGAAGATGCAGTCATACAGCGCGCTATCGCCTGAGTTTCCCCAACAACATGGGGGAAGGGCTATGAGAAAAATTGAGTTCGGTCTCCGAGCGCCCAATGCTCGACCCGCTCCTGTGCAGTCGTTCGCGAATGCTCTGTGTGAGCTTCTCCTTGCGGCCACTGCACCGGACATGGCCAGCTTCGTTGCTGGGCAAATCTATTCCAGACTCCACCGCATCGGGATGCTACGGGCGGGCGGTGCTGACGACGTCCTTCAGCCGGAGGCTTGGTGGAGCGCACTGGAATTGGCAGGAAAACGTGATCGACAGCTCACGAGAATGGTCGAAGCGCTTTCTCTGATGTCACCAATGCTGATCTGGACCAAAGGACGGTCCGGCCCGTTTGCCAGCGCAAACTATGCGATTGGCCACGGCAGTGCGATGATCGTTGGGCCGGGAGGGCTTGAAGATAGAGACGACGTCCAAATAAGTCTTACGCTCACCGAGCCGTATTGCCGTTCTCCTGATCGTGCCGCCTCAGAGCGGCAGATTTTCCTCTTCCTGTCGTCGGCGCAGATCTCAATCGGGGACGGAGCGTGGAACGCGGTGACACCTGGTTCGATCGCTGTGATCGAAGCCGGAAGCAAGTCTGCGATGAGATGCACGCGAGACCCTCTGTTGGCAGTTCGATGCAAAATCGAAGATGTCCGGCGGTAATCACAACAGACAGGACTGAGTAGAATATTGGATAACGTTTCTGCACGCGAAAGAATGGAATTCGACGTGGTGATCGTCGGCGGTGGGCCGGCCGGCCTGTCGGCCGCGATCCGCCTGAAGCAGGTCAATCCGGATCTTTCGGTCGTCGTCTTGGAGAAGGGTGCCGAAGTCGGCGCGCATATCCTCTCGGGCGCCGTCGTCGATCCGATCGGCATCGACCGCCTGCTGCCCGGCTGGCGCGAGGAGGAGGGCCATCCCTTCAAGACAGAGGTCAAGGACGATCACTTCCTGCTGCTCGGCCCCGCCGGCTCGATCCGCCTGCCGAATTTCGCCATGCCGCCGCTGATGAACAATCACGGCAATTACATCGTCTCGCTCGGCAACGTCTGTAGCTGGCTGGCGGGCCATGCGGAAGCGCTCGGCGTCGAGATCTATCCGGGCTTTGCCGCCACCGAAGTGCTCTATAACGACGAGGGTGCTGTCATCGGCGTCGCCACCGGCGACATGGGCATAGAGCGGAACGGCGAGCCCGGCCCGAACTTTACCCGCGGCATGGAACTGCTCGGCAAATACGTGCTGATCGGGGAGGGCGTGCGCGGCTCGCTCGCCAAGCAGCTCATTGCCAAGTTCGATCTGCAGAAGGATCGCGAGCCCCAGAAATTCGGTATCGGCATCAAGGAACTGTGGCAGGTCAAGCCTGAAAACCACAAGCAGGGCCTCGTGCAGCACTCCTTCGGCTGGCCGCTCGGCATGGCGGCGGGCGGCGGCTCGTTCCTCTATCACCTCGAAGACAACATGGTCGCCGTCGGCTTCGTCGTGCACCTGAACTACAAGAATCCCTACCTCTACCCCTTCGAGGAATTCCAGCGCTTCAAGACGCATCCAGCGATCCGCACCACCTTCGAGGGCGGCAAGCGCTTGTCGTACGGCGCTCGTGCCATCACCGAGGGCGGCTACCAGTCGGTGCCGAAGCTGACCTTCCCGGGCGGCGCGCTGATCGGTTGCTCGGCCGGTTTCGTCAACGTTCCTCGCATCAAGGGCAGCCACAACGCCGTGCTGTCCGGGATGCTCGCGGCGGAAAAGATCGCCGCCGCGATCGAAGCGGGACGCGCCAATGACGAGGTCGCCGAGATCGAGACCGAATGGCGCAAGACTGATATCGGCAAGGACCTGAAGAAGGTCCGCAACGTCAAGCCGCTCTGGTCGAAGTTCGGCACGCTCGTTGGCATCGGCCTCGGCGGTCTCGACATGTGGACCAACACGCTGTTCGGCTTCTCCTTCTTCGGCACGCTCGGCCACGGCAAGACCGACGCCGCCTCGCTGGAATCTGCCTCACAGCACAAGAAGATCGATTATCCGAAGCCCGACGGCGTTCTCACCTTCGACCGTCTCTCCTCGGTGTTCCTGTCGAACACCAACCACGAGGAAGACCAGCCGGTACATCTGAGGGTCGGGGACATGGCTCTGCAGAAGTCGTCCGAGCACGACATCTACGCCGGTCCCTCCACCCGCTACTGTCCTGCCGGCGTCTACGAATGGGTGGAGACGGACGGCAAGGACACTTACGTCATCAACGCCCAGAACTGCGTCCACTGCAAGACCTGCGATATCAAGGATCCGAACCAGAACATCAACTGGGTCCCGCCCCAGGGCGGCGAGGGGCCCGTGTACCCGAACATGTGAAATTGAAAATCAGAGCTGATTTTAGCAGCCAGGATCGACGCCAGGCCGAGCGGACATCTGTGCGCTGAAAATAGCTCGCGGACATCAAGGAGGATAAGACTATGACCGTGAACCCCAAAATTGACGTGGATTCTACACTCGAGCCGACGTTCCTCGATAGCGTCGGAACCTATATCGACAGGGCTTTCGAACACCTCAGCCTGTCAGACGGGCTGGCCCAAAGGATCCGGGAGTGCAACTCGACCTATACCGTTCGCTTCGGGGTACGCCTGCGCGGAAAAATGTTTAGTTTCGTTGGCTGGCGCTCTGTCCATAGTGAGCACGTCGAACCAGTCAAGGGAGGTATACGATACGACCCCGGCGCCCACGCGGAAGAGGTGGAGGCTCTGGCGGCTCTTATGAGTTTGAAATGCGCCTTGGTGGATGTGCCCTTCGGTGGTTCGAAGGGGGCGCTTCGGATCGATCCCAAAGAATGGGACGTCCATGAGTTGGAGCGGATCACCCGCCGGTTCACACAGGAACTGGCAAAGCGAAATCTCATTTCGCCAGGTCAGAATGTTCCAGCTCCGGACATGGGCACGAGCGAGCGCGAAATGGCCTGGATGGCGGACGAGTATCGGCGAACGGGTCCTTCCGACATCACCAATGCCAACGCTTGCGTGACGGGCAAGCCGCTGTCGAGAGGTGGGATCGCTGGCCGTACGGAAGCAACTGGCCGGGGCGTCCAGTACGCCATCCACTCGTATCTACGCGACGAGAGAAGGGATGGGATCAGCGGCAACCGGGATCTGTCAAAAATGACTGTCGTGGTTCAGGGCTTTGGTAACGTCGGCTACCACGCCGCCAAATTCCTGAGCGAAGAAGACGGTGCAAAAATTATTTGCGTCATTGAACGCGACGGATATGTGCTGAACCAGTCGGGGCTCGATATCGAAGCCCTGAAGCACCATCATTTGGCTCACGGTTCAATACTCGGCTTTGCGGGTGCAGAGAGCCATGCTGATAGCTCCGAAGGGCTGACCACACCTTGCGACATTCTTATCCCGGCTGCGATGGAAAGCGTTATTACAAGAAGGAACGCTCATCTCATCCGGGCGTCGCTGATCGCGGAGGCGGCCAACGGTCCGATCTCGTTCGAAGCGGAAGACATCCTGTATTCCAAGGGCACTGTTATACTGCCAGACCTGTTCGTGAATGCAGGTGGCGTGATCGTGAGCTACTTCGAGTGGGTTAAGAACATTACGCATATTCCCTTCGGATTGATGGAGCGTCGCAGAAGGGAGCGAAGAAACGTCAACATCGCCAGCGCGCTGGAAACCATGACAGGCCAGTCGTTTCCACCCGCGATGCGAGACGAGTTTCTCGAAGGCGGCAGCGAGATCGACCTGGTACGGTCGGGGCTGGAGGACGTGATGAGGGCCGCTTACGACCGGATCTCATCCACTCTTGCATCCCGTCCGGATATTAAGGATTTCCGAACGGCTTCCTATTGCATAGCGCTGAACCGCATCGCCGAGGCTTATAAGGCCATCCGGATTTAGCAATCGAAATTCAGGTAGCCGTTGGCTGGTGGCTACGGCTGGTGGCCCAGTCTGACGACCATATTGGGGTGACGCTCGCTCAAGCCCTTTAGAGCGAGCAAGCTTCGTTGTTCCTTTGCCCGGTCGAAGGTATAGGTTCCCGGTTCAACCCCGTGATCCCAGCCCCAGCGTGTGTGACAGGCGTCACCGGTCAGAAGAACCGGACCGTCAGCTGTGCGGGCTACGAACGAGACATGGCCGGCAGTGTGCCCAGGCGTTAAGATTGAGAAAAGAGTTTCGTCACCGAAAACATCGATCACGCCATCGAATTTTTCATTTGGATCCTTGGCGAATTGAAATTCCCGAATGGCGGGCCTGCCTTCAAAGAACTTGTTTTCCATCCCCTGGACGAAGACGTTCTGCAACTGTTTGGTATTGGCCTCGCCAAAGCCGGTATAGAAAGGTATGTCGAGCGGAATATCCGGCATGCCGGAAACATGATCGAAATGAAGATGCGTCATGAAAACGCCTTTGAGCGGAACGCCCTTCGACTGGACGGCAGACAGGGGTTCGTTGCGAACCTTCATCCGGTCGAGTTTCGCGAACTTCCGGATCACAAGGCCCACCCCGACCCCTTTGGGATCCTGCACGAAGCGCTGTGAAACGCCGGTGTCGATCATGTACGCGCCGTGGACCGGATGCCGCAGAAGGTGTGTATAAATCTCAATCGGTTCCTCCCGATCCTTCAGACCGGCCTTGACCGCGGTGGGGTGCTTGAGATTGACCAATCCGGAAAGAGGAGCCACCCAATCCGCGCTGGGGATGGTCTCAACCTCGATCGGTCCAGGCTTGTCGATCAAAGCCTCCATGACTGACGAACTGATCGGCCGCCCCAGGTTTGATGCCATTGTTTGATGCCTGGTCTGCATAAAGCATGCGATGCACATATCGGTCTCCCGTTCAAATTAAACGCTCCCGACGTGAACCGCATTGATCGTGGGACGGTGGGAACCTATGTTATATATGAAGTATCTTTCAGGTTTTGGATTCGCTTATGGAAAACGGCTCGTCACCCTTACTAAACCCCCGAAAATCACCGCGTCAGGAGCGATCCATCGCCACCGTGGACGCGATTTTCGAAGCAACCATTCAGGTTTTGTCGAGCGATGGACTGATCGGATTGAACACCACGCGTGTGGCGCGCCGAGCCGGCGTTTCGGTTGGCACTCTCTATCAATATTACCCGAACAAGCAGGCCTTGCTGTTCGCGGTCCTGGAGCGGCATCTCGTCGCGCTAGCAGCCGCAATTGAAAAAGCATGCGACGAAAACCTCACCGCCAAAGCCGACGAGCTCGCAGAGGCTGTGGTGAAAGCTTATCTCCGGGCGCAGATGGCGCAGGCAGAGGTCTCTCCGGCTCTTTATCGCATCTCCTTGGAACTCGACGCTCGCGCGTTAATCGACATGGCTACTCGGAGAAGCGTGGCAGCAATCGGAGCTGCGCTGGCGAGTGCGAGTGACGCCCAGTTTGCTGACCCGCATCTGGTCGCTCAAACCCTGACCGCGGCGCTTTTCGGAACGGTTCCGGCCTTCTGTCACCGGGTATTGGCCCCCGCCGATGGTAGGGAAGCTGAAAAACAGCTCACAATTATGTTTCGCTCCTATCTCGCCGCGCACCAAAGCGGAGTTTGCGGAAGCTAAGACGTGATACCGAAGGCATCGTCCGGCAAGATGCGACGGCATCGTAATCCCGATCGCCCGGCTAAGAAGAGGTGTTGAGCCACCTATTCGCGTAGCCAACCATGGGACCGCTCGCCGGCTCCTTGAAAGGTCGCCCGAACGTTATTTCGCGTGGATGCCCTCTTTCGCCAGCATCTTCGGCCCGGGCGACGATATTGGCAGAATGCTCTGGCCTATCGTGCCTATGGTGGGACGAGGCATGCGAGGGACGTTATCAATGAGAGTTATGGCTGATCAGGTGAACTCGAGCGCAGGCGAGGACGCATGGAAGAGTGTTCGGGATCAATACCCTGCCCAGGAACCGCTTTTGAACCTCAACAATGCGGCTGTCAGCCCTCCTCCGCTTGCGGTCGAGAAAGCTATGATCGACGCCTACCGCTTCATCAGCCGCAATCCCGATTACAATATGTGGAGCAAGCTCGACACGGCCCTTCCCGCCATCAAGCACGATCTCGCGGAGCTTATCGATTGTTGGCCCGACGAAATTGCCCTTAACCGGAATTCATCGGAAGGTCTTTCGACGGCGATCTTCGGGATACCGCTCGACAAAGGTGACCAGGTCATTGCTTCGGACTGGGACTACCCGAGTGTTCGCGCGGGATGGCTTCAACGGGCTCAGCGCGACGGCATCGAGGTCGTCAATTGCGCCTTCAATCTGCTGGACGGCGACGACGGCATTGTCGAGGCCTACGTTAAGGCGATGACGCCGCGCACCCGCGTGCTGCAACTGACGCATATGTACCACTGGAACGGAGGTGTTCTCCCCATCGAGCGCCTTTGCGGTATAGCGCGTGAGCGCAATATCATTACCATTGTCGACGGCGCCCAGACATTCGCCCAGATGCCGATCAGCTTTCGCAAGCTCGACTGCGACTTCTTCATCACCAGTCTTCATAAATGGCTAGGGGCGCCGGTCGGCAACGGCATGCTTATCGTCAACCGGCGAAGGATCGACGAAACCTGGCCATTGCTTGCGCCCTTTGACCAACCCGCTGTTGGCGTAGACAAGTTCGATCACTGGAACCTCGGCACGTATAACTCGGCGATTCAGAGTGGAATTGCCCCCGCCGTCCAGCTCCATAAGGAGATTGGAGGATCCAGGATACATGCGAGACTGCGCGAACTCACCCGATACTGGATCGAGCATGCTCGCAGCATTCCCGGTTTCAGGCTTCATACACCTATCGATACAGACGAGTTGGGTGCGATAGGTCTGTTTTCAATCGACGGCTTGGATATGAGAAGGCTTGAGATCCACCTCCGAGAGAAGTATCGCGTCCATGTGAAGTATCGTAAGGTCAAGGATATCGAGGGGCTACGGGTTTCCCCGCACGTCTATATGATGAAGAGCGATCTGGACATTTTCGTTAGCGCACTACGCGATGCCTTGGCCACGTCGGCAGTCCCATTTGCTCTATAGAAAATGGGTTGCAATGTCGTCGGCAACGATCGGCAGAGTGTGAGTGGGACCAGACTGCGGGTCCGACGCCAACCCGCCGGAACCAAGGTTTTCTGCCAGTTTTGTGGATCAATTGCCGCGTGCACTTTCGAAGAGCGATGAAGTTGGGATTTCTTACTTCAGAAAATCTCGAAGATGCGCGAGCGGACGTGCAACCTGCTCGCGGCGCAGCCAAGCAACAACAAGACAAAGAGCAAATAGAACAAGAGCCGGTGCCGGGGACGTATGCAACCGGACCAAGTGCGCTATTGTAGCGCCGAACATCGTGGCTGCCAGCCAGAGGGCGCCGAAAGCGCTCACGCGCGGTGCTAATAAAGCAAGAGCGCCGATGATCTCCACGGCTGCCGTTACATAACGGAATGCCTGGCCCAATCCTATTTGCTCAAAACTCTCAACCATCATCGGTACCGAGGCCAATTTGGCTCCGGCGGCAGCGGCAAATGCGAGAGCGAGTAGAACCTGAAGGATCCAGGCGGTGACATTAGAGCTTCGGTTCGAGGCGGGATAGTTCGAAATTTGCATCATGACTTACCTTCACTTTGATGGTATAAATTTTCATCTAAGTTAAAATAGCTGACCGACATGAGCGCG
>NZ_JARFYN010000062.1 GCF_030272695.1 Martinezella calliandrae | reverse complement strand
ACATGCTTCAGGAAACACTTGGCCTTCGCATCACAGGATTGCGGGTCCTGACCCAGAAGCCATGCACATCTTCGCCGGGATGGCGGTCGCCAGGGACGGCTCCTTTCTCGTTTGGAGGATTGTTGCTGTTTCTTCAGGTCTGCGGTCCATCGGTAAACAGTGTCACGGCTTCCTTTGAATCCCTGGGCTTTGATCTCGGACAGAAGCTGCCGACCGTTGCGACATCCTTCTCGATACGGATCGGCTGCGGATATTCTTTCCGCTGCCGACGGCGGTGAGTGGGACATCGCCTTCATCGCGTCAGACCCATCAAGAACCGATCGCTTCAGCTTCTCGCCTCCCTATATCTCGGTCGAAGCCACCTACCTGGTTCCGATAGCTTCACCCTATAGGACGGCGGACGAGCTGGATTCCACCGGAATTCGCATCGCTTCAGCGCGTAGCGCCGCCTATACGAAGCAGCTTGAGCGAACACTCAAGCGAGCGACGGTGCTGCATGCCGACAGCCCCACGGTGGCTCTCAACTTTCTCGTCGACCGAGAATGCGATGCGGCGCGCATCTCGTTTCCTTCGACGGTTTCATGGGTACTATGAACCAGTCCGACTCCCGACCTCAGCTCGGTCGGCAACTCTGGCAGTGCCTTGTTGCCGACCCGCCACCACCGCCTCGCTCTTCATCGCGGACTTCGTGCAGCGTTTGGCGACATCCACTGGGCAAGGAGAGATAGTGGTCGAGTGGCTATGCCATTCGGCTTCGCCCTCACAGATCCGGGCGGGCGGATTTCCCGCACCCGGCTCTTCCCGAGAGTAACCCGCGTCATATCCGAGCCTGCGCCCAAGTTCGAGTAATGTGTGGGACCGGCAGCGTGAAGCGTGCGGTCAGGATTTCAAATTCCAACCAAGCCGACGCCGATTTGCTGCGCGAGATGATCGGCTTTGCCGCTGAGAAGCTGATGGCGCTGGAGGTCGGCGCGAAGACCGGCGCGGGCTATGGCGAGCGCGCCGCGCAGTGCCGAGGTTGCCCGAAGGTAGCGCCGCAACTCCTGAACAGCCGTCGCAATGCCGCGCATGGCAAGCGCATCGATACCGAGCGCCCGCGATGCACCTGAATGATTCTCCACCCCTGCGGCTCCAGCCAGAGATCCTTGCCGATGTCTTTGGTCCGGAGAGCGTCCGCCTGCCGACGAAGGGGCGATCAGGCGTCAATCCCGATCGCCAGTCCGTCGCCGCGCAGGTCGTGCGCGCCGGTCGCCACGCCGTCTTCGCCGATGACGATTGCACCAGCTTGTCCTGCAAGCGGGCTTTGTGCTTCGATCGAGGAAAGCACATGGCCACGCGCGCAAAGTTCCGTGAAGACGTCCTTGCCGGCATCCGCCTCCAGCTTCAGGCTATTGCGGTCATCGGAAAAGGTCTTGCCAAGCAGGAAGCGCGGGCCGGCAAGCGCCGCCGCCGGTTGATTGCCGAAATCGATCAGCCGGGTCAACAGCATAGCCAGCGTCTGCGGCTGCCCGTCCGCGCCCTGCGTGCCGTAGAGCAGAGCCGGATGGCCGTTGCGCAGGCCGAGGCCCGGATTCAAGGTATAGAAAGGCCGTTTGCCGTGCGCGATGACATTGACGTGCCTGGGATCGGGCGAAAATGCCGCCCCGCGATTCTGCCAGAGAATGCCCGTATCCCCGACGACCACCCCACTGCCCCAATCGAAATAGGTACTCTGCAACACGCTGACGCTGCCGCCGTCGGCGTCGGTTGCGGCGAAGAATACGGTGTCGCCGCTGCGAAAGGGTGCCGGCCATGCGAGCGCTTGCGCACGATCAATGGAAGCCGCCGCCTGCGCAAGATGCTTTCCGCTCAGCCATTCCTCCACCGGCTGCGGTGCGAAATCGGGGTCGGCAATGCCGTCGCGGTCGAGGAAGGCGCGTTTGACGGCTTCCACGCAGAGATGCAGATGGCCGGCGCTGCCGGCCTGTTCGGCGGCGAGATCGAAATGGGCGAGAATCCCCATGATCGCCAGCGTCGTCAGACCTTGTGTCGGCGGCGGCGGCGCAAGCAATTCGAAACCGCGATATGAAAGGCTGACCGGCGCGACCTCGCGCGTTCCGGTCGCCACGAGATCGTCGCTCGTCAATGGAGAGCCGGCCGCCTGCAGCCCCGCGACGATCCTAGCGCCGAGTTCGCCCTCGTAGAAAGAGCGTGGTCCATCGCGGGCGATCAGCGAAAGCGACCGCGCCAAATTCTCCTGCCGAAACAAACTGCCGGTTTCCGGCGCCGCTCCATCCGGCATGAAGAGCGCGGCAAAACCGGGCCAGTCTGCTGCCTCGGCTCGCCGGAAGGCAAGCCAGAAGCTCTGCGACCGGGTCACCGGAAATCCGTCTTCGGCGTGGCGGATCGCATCGGCAAGCAAGGCGGGAAAACCGATCTTTCCGCCCCAGCGCCGCGTGGAATAGTCATGCGCGTGCCGCCATGCATCGACGGCGCAGGCCGAGGTCAGGGCCGAAAGCGGTCCGCGCAGCGGGATATTCCCGCCGAAATCCGGCAATTCCCGCGCCGCCTGCCCAATGCCGAGCAAACATGTCCTCCGCCCGCTGCGATCGGCAATGATCCAGACGGAATCGCCGCCAAGCCCGCAGAAATGCGGATAGACGACTGCAATCGTGCTGCCGATGGCAATCGCAGCCTCCAATGCATTGCCGCCCGCACGCAGAATCGCAGCGCCGGCCTCGCTCGCCAGGGCGTGCGGGCTTGTTACCATGCCGCCGCGCCCGGCCGTCTGTCTCTTGGAATCCTGATCCGCCGGTGTGACCACGCTCAAATCCCGCTGGGTGTATAGAGCGCACGATAGGTCCGATAGCCGCGATCGTAAACCGCGGCATTCTCAGGGTTTGAGACGATTCTTTTTCCCCGGCCGACAAAGGCGGTCACGCCGGACCAATCCTCGGTCAGTCCGACAGCGATCGCCGCCGCCCAGGCGACGCCAAGGCAGGAGCCGGGATGGCCGGTGAGCCCCTGCAGTGGCTGCTGCAGCACGTCGGCAACTATCTGCATCCAGATCCGGCTCTGCGATCCTCCGTCAGAGACGACGAAACGCGTCGTCGGGTGACCGATATCGTTCAGCACGTCGATATGATGGCGCAGCGCATAGGCATAGGCTTCCAGCATCGCCCGCCAGAGATGGCCGATATGATGCGACAGCGTCAGTCCGGCGATCAGTCCGCGCGCGCCGGCATCGTGAATCGGTGTTTTCTCGCCGAGGAAATAAGGCAGGATCGTCAGCCCATCCGCGCCGGGCGCGCATGCCGCGGCCAGCCGGTCGAGATAGTGGTGCACGGATATTCCCTCTGCCTTTGCAGCGATCTCCTCGCGTCCGGCAAAGGTGCTGATGAACCAGTTGAGCCCCGAGCCGCCGGTCGACATGCAGCCGTTCGGCATATAGAGCCCCGGCACCAGATGATAGTCGAGGAACATGCGAGGGTCGGGCCGCACGACATCCGTCGCCGTCAGAATATCGACGGCACCCCCGAATTTCAGCAGCACGTCGCCTGCCTTGTTGATCCCTGCGCCGAAAGCCGACGCGATCATGTCGGCGGCCCCGCCGATGACAGGCGTTCCGATTGCGAGCCCTGTCGCCTCGGCGGCTTCGTCGGTCAGATGGCCGAGCACCTCATGCGACACCGCCTTCCTCGGAATGACGTCCCGCCTAATTCTCGCAAGCCCGATCAGCTCGTCATCGAGATTGCCGGTATTGATGTCGACGAAGCCCGCTTCCAGCGCCCAGTTCTGTTCGACCGCCCTTTCGCCGGTCAGTTTCCAGTTGATGAAATCGTAGGACCCCATGACCGTGCCTATGCGGCCGAAGATCTCCGGCTCGTGTCGAGCGATCCAGCGCAGTTTTGCCGTCACCAGCTGCTGGTTGATTCCGTTTCCGGCTCTGGCAAGAAAATCCGCCTCATCCCACTCGGCCTTAAGTTGCTCGACCTCCTGGCCGCAACGCCCGTCGCTTTGCTGAATGCTAGGCCTCAGCACCCGGCCGGCCTCATCAAGCAGCACGACGGCCGGCAGCATTCCGGTCACGCCGACGGCGGAAATCTGCCCTGCCCCGATCCCACTCGTTGCAATCAGTTCCCTGGCGATCTCGCATACATTCCTCCACCATTCCTCCGGATCTTCCTCGGCCCATCCGTGCTGCGGCGAATGAAGTCTCGAAGGCCGGGAGGTGAGCCCCAGAACGCGGTTCGGCAGCTCGATCATGATGCCGATGGTGGATGTGGTGCCGATATCGAGGCCGAGCGTGATGGACATGGCGGTTCCTGTGTTCAGCGCAGCGTCTCGACGATCTCCATGAAGCGCTTCACCCGGTCGCTGTCGACGGGATTCCAGGTATTGCCGTCCACCTTGAAATGCGTGCCGATGACAACGCCGCTGGCGGCGCTCAATATGTCGCGCACATTATCCTTGTTGACCCCTGTATTGGCGAAAACCGGCACATCCTTGACGGCCTCGCACACGCGCCTCAGGTCCGATTGATCGACTGCCTGTCCGGTTAGCGGCCCCGAAACCAGGATGGCGTCGGCGAGCGACGAGAATACGGCGCTCTTTGCCCTGAGTTCAATCGGGCGCTGGTCCAGCGAATGTGCGAATTCCGCATTGATGTTGAAGAGCATCTTCATGTCGCCGCGGCCGAGACTGTGCCGCAGCCGCGACGCCTTGGCGCAATCCGGCTGCCAGATGCCCATGTCGGAGGCGAAGACTCCGGTGAATATCTCGCGAACGAAGCTCGCTGCCGTCACCGCGCCGATGGCAACGCTTGCCGAGGGGTCCCATAGATAGTTAACGCCGAACGGCACGGTCAGATGCGGCTTCGCCCGCTCGACGATCGAGGTCATGGCCGCCAGTCCTTCCGGCGGCGCCTGAAAGACGTAAGGCCGGTCGTTCTCGTTGCCGAACATGATCGCGTCCACACCGCCCGCTTGCAGCTTCTCGATATCGAGAAGCACGTCGTCGACGAGCTTATTCAGCCCGCCGGCGGCGTCATAGGCGGGCGAGCCGGGCAGAGCGCCGATATGGGCCATTGCGATGACCACCTTCTTTTTGGCGCCGAAAAAGTCGAAGACCATGCGAGAACTCCCTGAAGCGGAATCGAGTGGAGGAGCATCCGCTGCGGACGGATGCGCGAAAGGCCAAATCAAAGCGAGGGCTGCTCCTCGGGCGCGATTCGCACCTCGACATCGGCGGCGGCGAGCGCATCGGCAAGGTCGGTCGGCGGCATGGCATCGGTGATCAGCATGTCGAATTGCTGCAGCGGCGCGATATGCACCAGCGATATCCGCTTGAACTTGGTGGAATCACAAAGCACCACCTTCTGCGTTGCGCGGCGCAGATAGACCCGCTTCATGTCCGTGTCCTCGAACGAATAGTCGTAGATTCCCTGCGCGGTGATCCCGGACACGCCGACAAAGGCAATGTCAAACCAGAGCTCCTCGAATTGCGAGACGGCCGATTGGCTGCTAATCGCCATTTCGTCGCCGCGCATGCGCCCGCCGGGCAGATAGACTTCGCAGGCGCCAGCGCCAAGCTGCATGGCGTTGCGCACGCTGTTGGTGAAGATCTTCGTGTGCGGCTGGTTGAGCAGCAGGCCCGAGAGCAGATAGGTCGTGGTGCCGACGTCGAGGGCCAGGGTACGTGCGCCGGCGGCAACGCCGGCCGCTTCCAGAGCGATCGTCCGCTTCGACGCAGCATTGCGCGTCAGCCGGGATTCGAAGGTCGGCTCCTCGCGATCGACGGCTTCGCTGGCGATCGGCTCGAAAGCCTTGCCGCTGCGCACCGCGCCGCCATGCGTGCGCACCAGCTTGCCGTCCTTTTCGAGTTCGATCAGGTCGCGACGGACGGTCATTTCGGAAACGGCGAGCTGAGAGGCGATATCGCTGACGAAGATCGCGCCTTTGCGCGCCAGCGTTTCCAAGATTCGCGCATGCCGCACCTGGGCCAGAACCTTCGGTTTTTCCGCTGCGGCGACCATCTGCTGCTCCGCCTCCATAGTACCGTTCTTATCCTCCGCCGTCGCAGCTCGCCGCTGCGATTGTCCGATTGCTTCTTGCAATGTATCGGATGATTCGAACAAATTCAAACATAAATTTCTCTTGTCGTGTATGATTTTGTTGCTATATGATCGCTCCTGTTTCCATTCCATGAGGGCCGGCATGCAGTCTCCAAGCTTTCCAGAATTGTCCGGCAGGCGCGCGATCGTAACTGGTGGGGCGACGGGGATAGGACGTGCGATCGCGTCCGCGCTCTCCCGCCAGTCGATCAGGGTGGCGATCTGCGATATTAACCTCGCGGCTGCCGAACAGACGGCCGCCGAGATCGGCAACGGCGCCACCGCGCATGCGATCGACGTTCGCAAGCGCGCCTCGGTGGAGGCGACCTTTGCCGAGGTGGCAGAGACGATGGGCGGTTACGACATACTCTGCGCCAATGCCGGCGTCTCGACCATGCAGCATGCACTGGAACTGACCGACGAGGAGTGGGACTATAACTTCGACGTCAACATTCGCGGCATCTTCCTGACCAATCAGATCGCAGCCCGGCGCTTTACGAGCACCGGCACCGGCGTGATCGTCAACACCGCCTCGCTTGCGGCCAAGGTCGGCGCGCCGCTTCTCGCCCATTATTCGGCCAGCAAGTTTGCCGTGCTCGGCTGGACGCAGGCGCTTGCCCGCGAACTCGCGGCTTCGGGCATCCGCGTCAACGCCGTGTGCCCCGGTTTCGTCAAGACCGGCATGCAGGAACGTGAGATCGCCTGGGAGGCGAGCCTGCGTGGTGTAACGCCCGAACGAGTCGTTGCGGATTATATTGTGCAGACGCCGCTCGGCCGGCTGGAAACGCCTGAAGATGTCGCCGATGTCGTCGTCTTTCTCTGCTCGAATTCGGCCCGCTTCATGACGGGCCAGGGCGTCAACGTCACCGGCGGCGTCTACACGACGTGACCCGTCCAGGATCGGCATCGGGCCTCCGTTCAACAGGGAAAGCGCATGGCTGAAATCGTCTTCGACCAGATCAGCAAGAGTTACGGCGATGGCTATGCGGCGATCCGCAACTTGAACATGACCATCCGCGACGGCGAATTTCTGGTCCTCGTCGGCCCCTCCGGCTGTGGCAAGTCAACGGCGTTGCGCATGATCGCCGGTCTCGAAGACATCACCGACGGCCGCTTGGCGATCAACGGCGTCGTCGTCAACGACCTTGCTCCGCGCGACCGCGATATTGCTATGGTGTTCCAGTCTTATGCGCTCTATCCACATTTGACGGTGGCCGAGAACATCGGCTTCGGCCTTCGCGTGCGTGGCCTCGACAAGACCGAGATCGCCCGCAAGGTGCTGGAGACGGCGAAGCTGCTCGAGCTCGAGGACTATCTCGCGCGCAAACCCGCCCAGCTCTCCGGCGGCCAGCGTCAGCGCGTCGCCATGGGCAGGGCGCTCGCGCGCAGCCCTCAGGCTTTCCTAATGGACGAGCCGCTCTCCAATCTAGATGCCCGCCTGCGCGGCCAGATGCGCGCCGAAATCGCCCGCATGCAGAAGATGTCGGGTATCACCACCGTTTATGTCACCCACGACCAGGTCGAAGCCATGACCATGGGCGATCGCGTCGCCGTCATGAAGAGCGGCGTCCTGCAGCAGCTCGACACCCCGCGCAGCCTTTATGATCAGCCGGCCAATCTCTTTGTCGCAAGTTTCATGGGCTCGCCGGCGATGAACCTACTGGCGGTCGACCTTTTCGCGACGGACGACGGCCCCGAAGCCCGTTTCGGCCAGGCCTCCATCCTCTTCTCCGACGAAGTGCTCGCCGCGCGACCGCAAATCGCCGCCGCCGCTGGCCGAGCGGTCGTGCTCGGCATCCGCCCGGAAGCCTTCCAGCCGGTCGATACGGGCGGCCTGGCCGGGACTGTCGCTTTCGTCGAGGATCTTGGCGCCAACCTTCTCGTCCACGTCGATGTGGAGGCTGGCGACCGGCTGAAATCGCTCTCGGCCGAGGAGGATGACGTTGCGCTGTCGGCGCCGCGCCTGCGCTTCATCATTGACGGCACCAGCCATGTGAGGATCGGCGAGCGCCTGTCGCTTACCGCCGACCCCGCCCGCATCCACGTATTCGACGCCGCCACCGAAATGGCGATTCGCGCCTAAGCGCGCCGCTTCCTTGAAGCATGATGCCGAAACGCGTGAGCGGTTTTCGCACGAGGTGATGTCCTCGTTCGGATCTAATGAATGCCCTTCGTCAGGCCCTGCACGAAATAGCGGTTGAGGAAGAGCACGATGAGCACGATCGGGATGGTCGAAAAATGCGCCAGCGCGCCGAGCGTGCCCCAGGTGATGTCCTTCGTGCCATAGGCTGAAAGCAGTGCCACCGAGATCGGCTTGGAATCGAGCCGCGTGAGGAACATCGGGTAGAGGAAGTCGTTCCAGGAAAACATCAGGCAGAAAAGCGCTGAGGCCACGACGCCCGAGCGCACCGCCGGCAATGCCACGCGCCAGAAGGAGCCGAACAGCGTGCATCCATCGGTCAGCGCCGCTTCCTCCAGCTCCCGCGGCAAGCTGCGGAAATAGGAAAACATCATCCAGGTGACGAAGGCCGAGTTCAGCATCGTGTTGATGAGAACGACGGCAATCCAGCTGCCGAGCAGCCCGATATCGCGCATCATCAGATAAAAGGGGATCAACGCTGCCACCGCCGGCACCATGCGGATCGCCATGAAGAAATAGGCAACGGCAATGGCGTAGCGGCTGGTCGAACGCGCCAGCGAATAGCCTGCCGGCACGCCGAGCAGCAGCGACAGGAAGACGGAACCGCCGGCGATCAGCAGGCTTGAAGACAAAAGGCTCCAGACGTCGAACAGGCGGAAGACAGTTACGAACTGCTCGAAAGTCGGCACAAAGGTCAATTTCGGCGGGATCGAGAAGATGTCGCGCGACGGCTTGTAGGCCGTCGATGCCAGCCATAGGAATGGCAACAAGAAAAAGGCGAGCATGACAAGGATGAAGCTGCGCGCGCCAAGGCGCCTGAGGGTGCGTGTGCTCATCGCCCGTTCGCCTTTCTGTCCGCCTTGCGGATCAACAGGATGAAGCCTGCCGCGATCACCGCGATGCAGATCAGCGTCAGGTTTGATATCGCCGAGGCGCGGCCGATATTGAAGAATTCCAATCCCTGCTTCACGGCATGCAGCATCAGCGTGTTGGTTGCATTGCCCGGCCCGCCGCCTGTCGTCACGAAGACGCTGTCGAAGACGCGGAAGGCGTCGATGGTGCGCAGCGTCAACGCCAGAAGGATCGAAGGCAGCATGAGCGGAATGACGATGATCCTCAGACGCTGCAGCGCCGTTGCCCCATCCACTTCCGATGCCTCGAGAATATCGCCCGGCAATGCCTTCAGGCCCGCAAGCAGGATCAGCGCCACCAGTGGCGTCCATTCCCAGATATCGACGAAGATGAGCGTCGCCAGGGCCGAGTCGGGATTGGCGAAAAGGCCGCGTGGATCGGAAATCCCGAACTGGGCCAGATAATAGCCGATGAGCCCGTAGTCGGCGAGCAGCAGCGCCCGAAAAATCAGCCCGACCACAAGCGGCGTGATCGTCACCGGAATGAGGATCAGCGCCAGGCAGATCCGGTTGAAGCGGTCGTCGCGCCAGAGCGCCAGCGCAATGGCAAAGCCGAGCAGCAGCTCGACGGTTACCGCGCCGACGGTGAAGATGACCGTATTGACGAAGGCTCCGCGCGTCACGGTGTCGGAGAGAAGATCGACGTAATTGCCGAGCCCGACGAAATGCGTTCGCCCCGGCTTCAGCAGATTGTAGTCGTAAAGGCTGAACCAGATGCCTTGCGCCAACGGCCAGACGCCGATGACGAGCACGTAGATGATGGCCGGCGACGTCATCAGGATGAAGAACAGCCGTCTACGATCGGGATAGGAAACGCTCAAGTCCGCAGAGCGCCTCGATGCGGAAGTAAGGGACAGGGTCACGTCATATCCATCCGATTCCTGGTTCGATGCGCGCCGCCGGGATCGAGCCCGGAGACTCGACTGATCATGAAGCCTGAGGCGCATCGGATCAATGGTGTGGAGACGGCAGGGCTGCGATCCGGATCGGGAAGATTGCAGGCAACATCGGCTTGGAATCTTGATCCTCATCCAAATCGGGAAAGTAGGGCATGATGCCGAAAAGCGCTTACACTTCTCGGCATCATGCTTCAGGCTGCGGCCGGGGAAGAACTGAGTGGCGTCGACGCCGTCAGAAGAGCTTGGCAGCGGCTTCCTGGGCGGCGTCAAGCGCCTTCTTGGGATCGGCATTGCCGACGAGCACATCGTTCACGGCAGTACCGAGCAGGTCCTGAATCTCCGGATATTGCGGGATGCGCGGACGATATTCGCCGTCGCCATGCTCGAATGTCTCGGCGATAACCGGCAGGAAGGGGAACTTCTTCAGCAGATCCGGATCGGTCATCTCGCTCTTGCGCAGGAAGCTGCCGGCGCCCATCATGTTGAATTCCTTGTGTATCGGCGGGCTGACCAGCCACTTGATGAAGGCCCACGCGGCTTCCTTCTGCGTGTCCTTGATGCCAGCGTTGATCGCCATGCCCCAGCCGCCAATGCCGTAGAGCTTCGGCAGGCCTGCGCCCCGCGGCGCCGTCGTGATCGCCACCTTGTCGACGATCTTGGAGATCGCGGGATCATAGTAGCCGGGCGCGCCGACCGACCATGTCTGCATGCTCGCCGCAATGCCCTGCCGGAAGCTTTCCTCGCGACCGCCCCAGTCGTAATTGACGGCGCCGGGAGGTGCCGCTTTCATGAAGAGATCCTTGTAGACGGTCAGGCTCTTGATATTGGCTTCCGAATTCAGCGCCGGCTTACCGTCGGCGCCGAGGATCGAGCCGCCCATCTCGGTATTGTACTGCATCCAGTCCTGTGCGACTGCCGGGCCTTTCTGACCGTTGGCGACGAAGCCGTAGATCTTCTTGCTGGGGTCGGTCAACTTGTAGGCGGCCTCTACCAATTCCTCCATCGTCGTCGGCGCCTTCAGGCCGGCGGCGTCGAAGAGGTCCTTGCGGTAGGCGAGCACGTTGGCATAACCGGCAAAGGGAAAGGCAACCTGCTTGTCGCCCCAGTGGCCAAGCGCATTGAGAAGCGTCGGATAGATGTCGTCGAGCTTCAGTTCGGCGGCGTCGCGCTTCATCCACGCCGTGAGGTCGACCGTGTATTTGTTTTCGGCATATTGGCCTGCCCAGACGATGTCCATCGTCACGAGATCGTAGCCGGCGGTGCCGCCGACGAAATCTGTCGTCGTCTTGGTCAGCAGCGAGCCGTAATCGAGAATATCGACCTTGACGGTGGCGCCCGTCTCCTCGGTGAATTTGGGGGCGATGGCAGCCAGAACCGCCGCGAACTGGTCGTTCTGCGAGGCAAGTGTGAGCGTGATTCCTTCGTATTTCTTGTCAGCGCCGACGGCGGAGCCCACAAATGCGACCGAGACGAGGCCCGCGATCGCCAATTTTCGTGTGAGACTGTTGAGCGATTTCATGTTTGCTCCCCTTTTTTTGACTGGCTTGGGCACTATACATCAAACAAAATCGCACTCAAGCGCACTTGACAAAAAATCGTAAACATTAAAAATCACACATTAGAACATATTCGCGCATAAATGTCCATATTTTGTGCGCGTTGCTTAAAAAATGGCGGGGAGTTGATCAATCCCTGCGCGTTTATACTGCCCTGTCCAACGCGCGCGAGCTGCATATTCATGAAGACAACGCCGGACGAGCGCCTGAAAGAGCTGGGACGTCGCGCCCATGATGAGATGGCGCGCACAGAAGCGCTCTGCGCGGACTGGCCGAAGCTAGGCGATGATGACCGCGGCAGCCTTCATTCCGTCGTCATCTGCGGCGCCGGCCTCTCCGGCCTTTCAATCGCCTTCGCCCTGAAGCGGCGCGGCATCAGGTCCGTTCATGTGATCGATCGGAGCGAAGCGGGCCGGGAAGGCCCGTGGATTACCTGCGCCCGCATGCAGACCCTGCGTTCGCCGAAATATCTCTCAGGTCCGGATCTCGGCATCCCGAGCCTGACGCTGCGCTCTTGGTACGAGGCCCTGAATGGCGTCGATGCCTGGGACGCGCTGGACAAGATCGGCCGCCAGGATTGGATGGCCTATCTTATCTGGTTTCGAGAAACCGTCGGCATCGACGTCGAAAACAGCACCATGCTTTCCTCGATCGGCCCGGCAGAGGGCGGACTTGCGCTCACGCTGACAAAGCGTGACGGCACCAGCCGTACGATCGCCTGCCGCCACCTGGTGATGGCGACCGGCATCGACGGCTGCGGCGGCCCGCGCATACCCGCGATGGTCAAGGCGCTGCCGAAATCCGCCTGGACGCATAGCAGCGAGCCGATCTCCATCGATTTTCTGACCGGCAGAGACGTCGCGATCCTTGGCGGCGGCACGTCGAGCTTCGACTGGGCCGTCGCGGCCCTGGAGACCGGAGCCCGAGAGGTGACGATGTTTGCGCGCAGCACCGACTTGCCGCGTACGGAGGTTCTCGCCTGGACCAATTTTCCCGGCTTCCTCGGCCATTTCGCCGACCTGCCGGATCTGGAGCGCTGGCGCTTCGCCCATCTCTACTTCAATTTCAAGGTTCCGCCGACGCAGGAGCAGTATGACCGGGCCTGCCGCCACCCTGGTTTTACCATGCAGCTCGGCTGCGGCGTCCGTGAACTCACGATGGACGGCGGCAAGATCAGGCTGACGACCGCAAATGGCATCTTCCATGCCGATCACCTTCTGCTGGGCACCGGTTACGAGATCGACTTCGCGCTCAGGCCCGAGCTTGCCGGCCTCATCGAGGCCGCTGTCTTCTGGAAGGACCGTTTCCAACCGCCGCAGGGAGAAGAGAATGCGATGCTTGCGGGCCATCCCTATCTCGGCCCTGGCTTCGAACTGACGCCCAGACATGCCGAAGCCGGCTGGGTCTCACGCATCCATATGTTCAATGCCGGCGCGCTGCCGAGCCTCGGCCCGGTCAGCAACGGCGTCACCGGTCTCAAATACGGGGTGCCGCGCATCGTCGGCGCGCTAGTGAAAGCGCTGTTCATCGAGGACTCCAACCGGTATCTTGAAGCATTGGCCGCCTATGACGAGCCGCATTTCGATCCCGGCATGGTCGAGGACGTCACGACATCAAGGGGAGATTTGGCATGAGACAGGCTGCCGCCATTCAATTCTCGGGTTTGGAGGCCGTCCTTTCGCGGGCACGCGAGGACAGCGTCGAATTCCCCTATATGCTCGCCAACCACGTTCCGATGGTGCTGGTCGCGCTCGAGCGCCTCGGTGCCTCGCCGGACCGGCTGGAGCAGTGGTACGAGCGGTATCGCGACAACAACAAGCTTCCGTCGATGCCGCCGCCGGTTGCTCCGATTATTGGCGCATCCTGGGCCGAAGCGCTCGGCGATCGCACGCGAGAGGCCGATTACCGTGCCTTCTTCGTCGGCGAAACCCGCCGGCTCGGCATCGGTGTCGTTATCCGCACCTATCTGCCCCCCATGGTGAACGGCCTTGCCGGCAGCGCAACGCATCCGCTGATGCGTCTTGCCTATGGTGTCCTCAGGAAGGACGAGGAGGAGGTCGGCACCGCGCTCGGCTATTGGGCGGCCTGTTATCTGCCGCTTCCGCCTGCGACCGCCGCCGCCCCCGATACGGACGATCCGGCAAGGGTGCTTGCCGATGTCAGCCATATCGAAGGCATCCGCAGCTACGAGGCGGAAACCGATCTGCTCTGGCATAATATCCGCGCCGTCGCCGCACTTCCGGGCTTCCGTCCCGTCATCGATCGCCTCGCTTTCAGTGCCGATACGCCGCGCCGCATGGCCGCAACCTCGCTCGCGCTCTTTGCCGCCACCATGGATTTCTCCGCACTCCATTCCGTCACCGGCATGCACTGGCTGCGCCTCGTCTCTCTGCACCTGGAAAATGTCGAGCCCTTATACCGTGCCTTCTGGCAGGTGATCGCCGCACTTGTGCCGAAGATCGGTTTTCCCGCACTCCTCACCGCCGAGGCACTGGAAGAAATGCGCAGCCGACACGCGCCCGCCTGGCCGGAGATCAAGCGCGCCGCCATCGCTTCGGACGACGAGCACGATGTTAGCCTGGTCTTTTCCGCCTGGCAGGAGGAAGAGGTTTGGAAGGATCCGCTTTATCGCGTCGTCGCGGCGCGCAAAGTCGGGCTGATTGACTAGCGGATGATGGGAGATTTGATGACGCCGAGCCTTGTAGTCGAAAACGCCAGGACCGAAGCAGGCGAGCTTGTCTCGCTCGTTCTGGACGATAGCCGGATTGCCGCAATCGGCCCGAAGGCGGCGGCCGGCATCGGCCCAACGGTGCCGCGTTTCGATGCGGCGGGCGGCCTGCTCAGCCTTCCGTTCGTCGACGGCCATATTCATCTCGACAAGACGCTGATCGGCCTGCCTTTCATGCCGCATATCCCGGGCGATACGGTCGCCAAGCGGATCGAGGCCGAGAAGTCCCTGCGGCGCACTGTGGCCCTGCCGGTCGAAGCCCGCGGCGGCGCTCTGCTGGAAAGGCTCGCCGCCTACGGCACGCTCTCCGTACGCAGCCACGTCGACATCGATACCGAAGTTGGCCTGAAAGGTCTCGAGGCTGTACTTTCACTGAAGGGGAGCCATGGTCATCTCGTCGATATCCAGACCGTTGCCTTCCCGCAATCCGGCGTGCTGCGCGATCCCGGAACCGCGAAGCTCCTCGACGCGGCAGTCGCGGCCGGCGCCGATCTCGTCGGCGGCCTCGATCCGGCCGGCATCGACAACGACGTGACCGGTCATCTCGATGCGATCTTCGCCGTCGCCGCCAAATACGGCGTCGGGCTCGATATCCATCTGCATGACGGCGGAGCGCTCGGCGCCTTCGAGCTCCGCCAGATCGCCGATCGCGCCGCGGTGCTCGGCCTTGAAGGCAAGGTGGTCGTCAGCCACGCTTTCTGTCTGGGCGAGCTGGATGATGCGGATTTCGGCCGCACCGCGGCCGCACTCGCCAGATCGGGCGTGGCGGTCATGACCAGCGCGCCGGGGCCGGTGCCCATGCCGCCGGTCAAGCGGCTTGCCGCCGCCGGCGTTCGGCTCTTTGTTGCCAGCGACAATATCCGCGATGCCTGGTCGCCTTTCGGCAACGGCGACATGCTGGAGCGCGTCGGCATTCTGTGCGATCGCCAGGATTTCCGCTCGAACGAGGATCTGGCAGCGGCCTTCCGCCTGGCGACGGAGGCGCCGGCCGAGATCCTCGGCCGCCCCGTCGCCCCCCTCCGGGCCGGCTCGCCTGCCAATTTTATCATCTTGCCTGCCGCGTCTCTGGCAGAAGCCGTCGCCGTTCGTCCTCTCGATCGCACCGTTTTCCGCGGCGGCGCCATCATTGCCCGCGACGGCCGACTGGTCGCCTGATTTTTCCGCCAATGCATGGTGCATGGGAGCATCGCCGATGAAGGGTCGCCTCTGGATTCAATCGCCGCTCGCCATCATGGCCGAGGGCGCTGAAGGCGGCATCATCGTCGAAAACGGCCTTATCGTCGAGCTGATCGCGGCTGGACGGCAGCCCCCGAGCCCTGTCGATGCGCGCTTCGACGCCGGCAGGCACGTCGTCATTCCCGGTCTCGTCAACGCCCATCACCATATGTTCCAGACCCTGACGCGCGCCCATCCGAGGGCGATCAACAAGTCGCTCTGGCCATGGATCCGCGCGCTCTATCCGATTTGGGCAAAGCACATGACGCCCGAAGCCTTCCGTCTTGCCGTCCGTCTCGCGCTGACCGAGCTCCTGCTTTCCGGCTGCACCACCACCTCCGACCACCACTATCTCTACGCCGCCGGCCTCGAAGACGCGATGGACGTCGAAGCCGAGGAGGCAGCTCGCCTCGGCATGCGCATTACACTGACCCGGGGCAGCCTCAACATCAAGGACCAGCAGGGCGTCATTTCGCCGGCCAATGTCGTGCAGGACGACGACGTGATCCTGGCCGACAGCGAGCGCGTGTTGCGGCGGTATCATGACCGGTCGGAGGGGGCGATGACACAAGTGGCGCTTGCGCCCTGCGCGCCCTTCGATGTCACGCTGGAACTGATGCGCGAAACGGCAGCGCTGGCGGAACGCTACGATTGCCGGCTCCACACTCATCTGGTCGAGACCAGAGCGGAGGCCGAATTCTGCCGCAGCAAATTCGCCTGCACGGCGGTAGAATATCTCGACCGATGCGGCTGGTTGAATTCCCGCACCTGGCTCGCCCACGGCATCCATTTCGACGATGCGGAGATCGCCGAGCTCGGCCGACACGGCGTCGGCATCTGCCACTGCCCGACCTCGAACATGGTGCTTGCATCGGGCATGTGCCGCACCTGCGAGCTGGAAGCCGCAGGCGTCCCAGTGGGGCTCGGCGTCGACGGCTCGGCCTCCAACGACAATTCCAGCTTGATGGAAAGCGTGCGCCATGCGCTGATGCTGAACCGCCTGACATACGGCGCCGAAGCCGTCACCCATTTCGACGCGCTGCGCTGGGGAACCGCTGGCTCGGCAAAGCTGCTCGGCCGCGGCGACATCGGCACCATCGCGCCGGGCGGCCAGGCAGATCTGGCCTTCTACAAGCTTGACGAATTGCGTTTCTCCGGCGCCGGCGATCCGCTGGCCGCCCTGGTGCTCTGCGGCGCGACCACGGCCGACCGCGTCATGATCGCGGGCGAATGGCGCGTCACCGACGGCATGGCTGCGGGCGTCGATATCCAGACGCTTATCGCCGACCACAACCGCGTCGCCCGTAATTTTCTTCTATCGGTCTGAGGAGACCCCATGGAGATCGATTTCGTCATCCGCAATGCCCGACTGCCGGGCTCGATCGAGCCGACGGACATCGCCTTCGAGGCGGGCCGCATCGCGGCAATCGCGCCGCGTTTCGTCTGCGACGCACCGCACCATGACGCAGGCGGGAAATTCGCCTGCGGCGGCCTCATCGAAACCCATATCCATCTCGACAAGGCCGGCATCATCAGCCGCTGCAATCTCTGCACCGAGACCCTGGCGGAGGCTGTCAGCGAAACCTCGAGGGCAAAGGCCGCCTTCACCGAGGAGGATGTTTATGCCCGTGCCGCCGCCGTGGTCGAAAAGGCGATCCTAAACGGCACCACCCGCCTGCGCACCTTCGTCGAGATCGACCCCCGCGCCGGCTTCCGCTCCTTTGAGGCGATCAAGCGCGTCAGGAACGACTATGCCCGCCTGATCGATATCGAAATCTGTGCCTTCGCCCAGGAGGGTCTAACGAACGACATCGGAACCGAGGAGATGCTGGCGCAGGCGCTGAAAACCGGCGCCGACCTCGTGGGGGGGTGCCCCTACACCGATCCCGAGCCGGCCGAGCACATCCGCCGCATCTTTGCACTTGCCGCGCGCTTCGATACGGCCGTCGATTTCCACCTGGATTTCGATCTCGATACCGCCAATTCCAACCTTCCGACTGTCATCGCCGAAACCCTCGCTCGCGGCTACCACGGCCGCGTCTCTATCGGCCACGTCACCAATCTCTCGGCCATGCCGCCGGACGAATTTTCACCGGTCGCCCGCCGCCTTGCCGAAGCCGGCATTGCGCTCACCGTGCTTCCCGCCACCGATCTGTTTCTAACCGGCCGCAACGCGACGCACCTCGTGCCGCGCGGCGTGACCCCTGCGCACCGCCTGGCCGAGCTTGGCGTGGTGACCTCTCTTTCTACCAACAACGTCCTCAATCCCTTCACGCCCTTCGGCGACGTCAATCTGATGCGCATAGCCAATCTCTACGCCAATGTTGCGCAGATCGGCTCCGCCGACGGCTTGAGGGGAGTTTTCGGCATGGTGACAGCCCAGGCGGCCGCCCTTCTCGGGCTACAATCCTATGGCATTTCGGTCGGCAATGCGGCCGATCTTGTCCTTTTCGACGCACAGTCGGGCGGCGATGCCGTTGCTACCATCGCTCCGGCTGTCGCCGGATGGAAAAACGGTCGCCAGAGCTTCCATCGCCCGCCGGCGCAGCTATTCCGGGCACACGGCTGAAGCTCATCAAACGCCAGTTCTACGGCAGAGCATAGCGAGATTGATCAGCATGGCAGGCTTTCGCCTCAGCAATCTGTGTCAGAGCCAGTTCTCGACGAAAAAATCCGGCAGTGCGGGGTCCACTTCTCGGTACAATTCAATAATAAGTAGTATGAGCAGTACTGCAAGAACCGGATGTTATGGCTTCAGCCGATCAACCGAGGTTGTGAGTTCGAGGTTATCCTCGCGCGATTCGCCCTCTTGCCGGATACTTCGTAGGACTTCCAACGCTGCCTCCCGCAGTTCGGGCGCGAAAAGGCGCAGAAACCGCGCCTCGTGCGCGTCGATGATCGCATGCACCGTCTCCACCCTCTCCAGACCAGTCCTCGTGAGGCGAAGAGCCTGCGATCGGCCACCGAGCGGAACCCGGTCGACAAGCCCGGCTTTGGTCAGCCCGAACATTAAGGGAACCATGTTGGCGCGCTGGATGCCGAGGCTGCGTCCGAGATCGCTCTGGGTGCAGCCGGGATTGGCATCGATCAGCGTCAGAATGGAAGCTTCGACCGGCCTGAGCTCGATTGCCTGAAGCCTTGAGCCCAGATCGGCCATCATCACATTGGACGCCCTCCTCAGCTGATAGCCAAGCAAGATCTCGAGCGGGTCGCTCAATTTCGATGTACGGGCGTCGATATCCATAGTCCGGCTATAATGCTATTGCGCATAACAATCAAATAATGCTATGAGACATAACATTACCGGCAGGGAGGTCGTATGCCGGTATTGGAGGAATTTCTTTAAGATCCCTGCAGATGTCCCGCGATCCGTCGATCAACGGTCGCAACAGCTTTCTGCACATTCGCACCAGCTGGCGTGAAGCGCCTCATTTTGGATATCACTGCGGCTCGCCAGGCTCTGGTGAGGCTTTACCCAATTCAACACAGGTCGCGACTTTGCGGCCGGCTCCCTTTTGATGTGCAGGCCCAAACGGCAAAAAGGACAGCATTATGACAACAGAACATCCCGAAAAAGATACCGTCGCCTTCGTCGTTGAAGCCGGTATCGCCTGGGTCAGCTTCAACCGCCCGGAGAAACGCAATGCCATGAGCCCCACACTCAATCGGCGCATGATGGAGGTTCTGGACGAACTCGAGTTTCGGACCGACGTCGGTGTGCTGGTTCTGTCCGGTGAGGGTACGGCCTGGTCGGCAGGTATGGATCTCAAGGAATATTTCCGCGAGACCGAGGCTCACGGTCTACACGGTACGCGAAAGGCACAGCGTGAGAGCTATGGTTGGTGGCGCCGGTTGCGCTGGTATCAGAAACCGACCATCGCCATGGTAAACGGTTGGTGCTTCGGCGGGGGTTACGGACCTCTTTTCGCCTGCGACCTCGCCTTTGCTGCCGATGAAGCCAAATTTGGGTTGAGCGAGATCAACTGGGGCATCCTGCCCGGCGGTGGCGCCGCCAAGGTGGCCACCGAACTCACATGCTTCCGCAACGCCATGTACCACGCGCTGACCGGCGAGAACATCGGCGGCAGGAAGGCGGCAGAATGGGGCTTCGTCAACGAGTCCCTACCGCTCGCGCAGTTGAAGGCGCGTGTGACCGATGTCGCCAACATCCTATTGCAGAAGAACCCCGTCGCCCTCAAAGCCACCAAGGATGCCATTCGCCGCGTGCGGGAGATGACCTACGACAATGCGGAGGATTACCTCGTCCGCGCCCAGGAAGCGGCCAACAGTTATGACAACGAGGGACGCAAGGAAGGCATCAAGCAGTTCATCGACGACAAGACCTACAAGCCCGGGCTTGGTGCCTATGACAAATCCAAGCACCAGGCCTGAGGAGCGCCTACCATGACGGTCGAGACCACTAGCGCGCGCCCATTGGCTCTTCCTAGCCGTTCGATTGAACGGCTGCTACGTCCGAGATCGGTGGCGATCGTTGGCGCCTCCGACAAGCCCGGCGCGCTCGGCGCTTCGGTACTGTCCAATCTCGACCGCAGCGGCTATGCCGGTGACATTCATCTGATCAACCCCAAACGGACCGATATCGGCGACCGGCCCTGCCTCGCCTCGATAGATGACCTGCCGGACGGGGTGGACGCGGCCGTTCTTGCCGTGCCGCGCGCTGCCGTGCTTCCCTCTATCGAGGCGCTTGCCCGCCGCCGTGTTGGTGCGGCGGTGATCTTTTCGGCGGGCTTTGCTGAGGGCGGCGAGGAAGGATTGGCCGATCAGCGCGAGATCACCCGCATAGCGGCCGAGGTGGGAATGGTGATCGAGGGGCCGAACTGCCTCGGCATGGTCAACCATGTTGATCGCATCCCCCTGACCTTCATCGAAACCGCATCAGAGGAACTAGGCGCCAGGGCGGGCATTGCGATCGTGTCGCAGAGCGGTGCCATGGCTGCCGTTCTCGGCGTGACCTTCGCTAGCCGCGATCTGGGCCTCTCCTATTCCATCTCGACCGGCAACGAAGCCGCAAGTGGCGTCGAAGACTATGTGGAGTTTCTGGTGCAGGACACCTCCACGAGGGTCATCGCGATGATCGTCGAACAGTTTCGCAGGCCCGCCCGTTTCCTTGCCGCGGCGCACAAAGCGCATGCGAGGGGAAAGCGGATCGTCCTTCTTCATCCCGGACGGAGCAGGGCGGCGCGTGAATCCGCCGCAACTCACACCGGCGCCATGGCCGGTGACTATCAGGTCATGCGCACAAAGGTCGCAAGTGCCGGCGTTATTCTGGTCGAGACGCTCGAGGAACTTGGTGACGTCGCCGAGATCGCCCTGCGATGCCCGGTACTCCCGGCCGGAGGCCCGGCAGTGCTTGGCGAATCCGGCGCGTTCAAGGCGCTGACGCTCGATCTGTGTGAGGAGCTTGGGCTGGATCTTCCTCTCATTAACGATCAGACCGCGCCAGCGCTGCGCGCCGTCCTGCCGCCCTTCGTCAGCGTCAGCAATCCGCTGGATCTGACGGCACAGGGCCTAGTGGAGCCGGACCTTTACGACAGAACACTCTCCGCGCTATTCGACGATACCCGTTTCGCCAGCATTGTCGCCTGCATCATCCAGACCGACCCTGTCACCTCGGCCATCAAGCTGCCGCCGATCCTGAAAGCGGTGCGAGAGCGCAAGCCGGCGAAACCGCTGATCTTTGCCGGGCTCGATGAGGGTGCCCCCATCCCGGCGGACTATATCGCGCAGTTGCGGGCGCTCGGCATCGTCTATTTCCCGTCGACCGAACGGGCCTTCCGAGCGCTGAAACGCTTTGACGCATTCGCGGCTCGCGACATTGCCACCCGCACCGTAGCTCCGGTCGCGATTGCCGGCCTCCCCTCCCAAGGAGGTGTCATTCCCGAATATCAAGCCAAGCAAATCCTGGCGCCACTCGGAATTCCCTTTCCTGAAGGCCGCCTGGCGAGAACCCTTGAGCAAGCCCTCGCGGCAGCTGCCGCAATCGGGTATCCGGTGGTGCTGAAGGCGCAATCGCCCGATCTCAGCCACAAGAGCGATGCGGGTGGCGTCGTTATCGGATTGGTGGACGCAACCAGCCTCAAGGAGGGCTGGGCCAAGCTGCATGCCGATATCGCGCGCCATCGCCCGCACCTCACCCTGGACGGCGTGCTGATCGAAGCCATGGGCAAACGCGGCATCGAGCTGATCATCGGCGCCCGCAACGATCCGGATTGGGGACCTGTGGTCCTCGCGGGCTTCGGCGGCATTGCGGCGGAGATTCTCGGGGACGTCCGCATTCTGACGCCCGATCTGCCCGATGACGCTATCATCCGCGAGCTACACCGGCTGAAGAATGCGCCTTTGCTGCGCGGTTTCCGTGGCTCGCCGCCGCTCGACGTGAATGCCGCCGCCCGCATCATCGCCATGCTCGGCCAGCTGCTGCTGGCCGAACCGACGATCCAGGAGATAGACCTCAATCCTGTCGTGATCTATCCCGACGGCGAAGGTGCGGTGGCGCTGGATGCCTTGATGCTGACCGCATCCGGACCTACCCATGTTTGAGCTGCAAGGCCTGCCTGGCCGAAGTCTGATCACGGCCAGTCCGAATAGCCCGACGAAAGCATGTCGCTGCGCGCGACTTCCGCCTTCCTGGCGAAATCGCGATAGCTGGCGGGTGAAAATCCGGTCTTTCTCTTGAAGAAATGACTGAAATAGGTGGGGTCCCGAAATCCAAGACTGTCCGAAATCTCCTGGACGGTCCTGGCGGAGCGTTCCAGCCTCAGCTTCGCCTCCTGGACGACGCGTTCATGCAGGAGCTGCACGGGAGAGCGCCCGAGCGCGCTGCTGCAGATTGAATGCAGGCGATCGGTGGTGACGCCGAGCTCCCGCGCATAATCGCTGATCGGACGGTGCTGCCGGAACCAGATCTCCACCAATTGCCGATATCGCTGCAGGGTCGAGGCGCCGCCGCCGCGGCCACGCTGCTCGGCCGCCTCACCGCCACCGGTGCGCCACAGCGTCATGAGGATCAGCCGCAAATAGGCGGAGATGACCATCCACGAGGCGCGCGAGGGATCGCCAAGCTCCCGTACGAAGCCTGCCACCAGCGGCTGCGTCTCTTCGGCGGCATGCGGCGTCGGTTCGTCCGTCAACCAGGGCCGCTCGCTGAAAGTCCGCAGCGCATAGGATTCCGCCTGGTCGCCGATCGCGTCCACCATGATCTGTGGCGACGCGCCGATCAGGAAGCCTGCAGCACCAGCAGCCATGCGCAGCTCGCACCGTGGCTGCGGTGGCAGATAAGCGAGCGCCGGTCCTTGTAGCGATCGTTGCTCCTCCGGCTCGAACGACAAGGCAGCCGTTCCAGACTGCAGCAGAAACAGATGGTGGAAATCGGCATAGATGCCTTTTTGGAAGCGAATCGTCCGGTGCGACAGCGATGGCTCCCGCCACTCGCCGTGTGCATGGTGATGGATGCCGCCATCGGAAACCATGAAGCCCTCCTCCTGTCGGCACCGCGATAGGTCGCCAGGAATGCCAGATAATCACAACATTAACCCAGAAAAACACATTCCTTCCCAATTGCAATGGCGTAGTCTCATCTGATGAGCCTCTGGGAGGAGGACTCCACACGACAGACGCCGATTGCGAGGCCCTATCCTGGCCGCGCGTGTCTGTGCACGCCTTCTCCCGCTGCTGCGTTTGAGGGAAAGACCTGCGGAGGACCGAACGATCGCGATGTTTGTGGCAAAGCTTCTGATCAATGACGAGACGACGGATGCGTCAGATGCATCTATCTTCGAATGCCTTGATCCGGCGACCGGCGATGTCGCGACCATCGCGCCGGCGGCTTCCACATCGGACGCAGCGCGGGCGGCCAATGCCGCGGCTGCTGCCTTTCCCGCATGGTCGGAACTAGGACCGGGTGAGCGCCGCGCCATGCTCAATCGGGCGGCAGATGCTCTCCTCGCGCGCTCGGCGGATTTCGTGGCGGCGATGATCGCAGAGACCGGGGCGACCGCCCTTTGGGCCACGATCAATTGCGATCTTGCCGCCGACATATTGCGCGAGGCGGCCTCGATGACCACGCAGATTGCCGGCGAGATCATCCCCTCGGGCATTCCGGGCAACGTCTCCATGGCGGTGCGCCAGCCCGCCGGTGTCTGCGTCGGCATTGCGCCCTGGAACGCGCCGATCATCCTTGGCGTGCGGGCGATCGCCATGCCGCTTGCCTGCGGCAACACGGTCGTGCTCAAGGCTTCCGAACTCTGCCCGAAGACCCATTGCCTGATCGGCGAGGTCATGCGCGAGGCGGGCTTTCCGCCGGGGGTCGTCAATGTCGTCACCAATGCTCCCAAGGATGCCGCCACCGTCGTCGAGGCCCTGATCGCCCATCCGGCGGTACGACGGATCAACTTCACCGGCTCGACGCGCGTCGGGCGGATCATTGCCGAGACATCGGCAAGGCATCTGAAGCGCTGTCTGCTCGAACTCGGCGGAAAGGCGCCCTTCATCGTGCTTGCCGATGCCGATATCGACGAGGCGGTCCGCGCCGCCGCCTTCGGTGCCTTCATGAACCAGGGCCAGATCTGCATGTCGACGGAACGCATTATCCTGCTCGAGGAGATCGCCGATGAATTCGTCGAGAAATTCAAGGCGAAGGCGGTAACGCTCGTGGCCGGAGATCCAAGTCAAGGAAACACGCCGCTTGGAACCATGATCAACGCCGAAGCAGTGCGGCGTGTCAGGGCGCTCGTTGACGACGCCCTGCAGAAAGGAGGGGTCGTCGTCTGCGGTGGGCATGCGAACGGCATGCTGGTGGATGCGACCGTTGTCGATCACGTGACGCCCGCCATGCGCCTCTACCGAGAAGAAAGCTTTGGACCGCTGGCGGCGATCATCCGCGTCGACAGTGTCGAGGAGGCCATCACTATCGCCAACGACAACGAATACGGACTGTCCTCGGCAGTGTTCAGCCGCGACATCAACCAGGCGCTAGCCGTTGCCAAACGTATCGAGACCGGCATCTGCCACATCAACGAGGCGACGGTTTCCGACGAACCGCAAATGCCCTTCGGCGGGGTCAAGTCCAGCGGCTACGGCCGTTTCGGCGGCGGGGCCGTGATCGACGAATTCACCGAGCTACGCTGGATCACGCTGGCATCCGGCACGCGTCACTATCCGATCTGAGCCACATTAAGGCACTCAACCAGTAAGACTGAAGAAGAAGCATCGGGGCGAGAGGGCCTCGAAAAAGGGGAGGAACGATTGCATGACCAACAATCTTATCGGAACGAGTATCAACGCCGCATCGCTGACGCGACGTTCGTTCATGGCGGCAACGGCTGCAGGTAGTGCAGCACTGGCTTTTGGCGGGCGGGCAGCATCCGCAGCCGACGATACGCTCAAGATCGGCTTTATCAGCCCGCGCACAGGCCCGCTCGGCGGCTTCGGCGAGACGGACGGCTATGTGCTGGAATTGGCGCGCAAGGCGCTGGCCAATGGATTGCAGGCCGGCGGCAAGACCTGGAAGGTCGAGATCCTTGATCGCGACACGCAGTCCGATCCGTCGCGCGCCGGCCAATTGGCAAAGGACCTGATCAACAACCAGGCGGTCGATCTGATGCTGGCGGTCTCGACGCCTGAAACCATCAATCCTGTCGCCGATGCCTGCGAGGCGGCGGGCGTGCCGTGCCTGTCGACGGTCATGCCATGGGAGGCCTGGTATTTCGGGCGCGGCGCCAAGCCCGGCGCGCCGTCGCCGTTCAAATGGACTTATCACTTCGGCTTTGGCGTCGGTGAATTCCTCAAGACCTATATCTCGCAATGGAACCTGATCGAGACCAACAAGAAGGTCGGGGTTATGTATCCGAACGATGCCGATGGCAATGCGATCCGCGCCAACCTGGCGCCGGCGCTAGCCAAAGCCGGCTTTACCATCGTCGATCCCGGCGCCTATGAGACGGGAACAACCGATTTTTCGTCCCAGATCGCGCTCTTCCGCCAGGAAGGCGTGGAGATCTTCAACAGCTTTCCGATCCCGCCGGATTTTGCGGCCTTCTGGCGTCAGGCGGCACAGCAGGGCCTCATCCAGCAGATCAAGATCTGCCAGGTCGCCAAGACAGGGTTGTTTCCGTCCGATATCGAGGCGCTCGGCGACCTCGGTGTCAACATCGCCAGCGCCGCCTATTGGCATAAAGCCTTCCCTTACAAGTCGTCGCTGACGGGCGTTTCCGGACCCGAGCTTGCGGACGGCTACGAAGCGACAAGCGGCAAGCAATGGTCGCAGCAGCTTGGCGCGAGCCTGGCGCTTATCGACGCGGGGTTCGATGCGCTCAAAGCCGCCTCGGATGCGAAGAGCAAGGAAGCCGTTGCCAAGGCGCTGAGCACGCTGAAGACGACGACGATCGCCGGCAAGGTGGACTTTACAAGCGGCCCTGTCGCCAATGTCTCTCCCGGGCCGATCATCGGCACGCAATGGGTCAAGGCGCCGACCGGCTCGAAATTCGCACTCGACTATGTCGTGACCGAACACGCCACCGATCCGAATGTGCCGGTCGCCGCCAAACTCATCGCCTACAATGGGTAAGGCCATCGTGCAGGGACAAGATGGACATCGGCCGAGAGGGGAATTTCTCTCGGCTAAGGGGATCCACAAGCGCTTCGGGGCGCTTGTGGTACTCGAAAACCTCGATTTTTCCATGGGAGACAGCGATGCCGTCGGCATCGTGGGCCCGAACGGAGCCGGCAAGACGACCTTGCTGGGCGCACTGGCCGGCGCCTTTCCGTTGAATGAAGGAACGATCACCTTCGACGGCCGGAATGTAACGGCTTTGACAGCCGCCGACCGCTGCCGGTCGGGTCTTGTCAGGACGCATCAGATTCCAAAACCGTTCAGCGGCATGACGACATTCGAGAATGTCTTCGTCGCCGCCGCGCACGGTAAGGCATCGAGCCGTGACGAGGCTTATGAGCGCGTTGTCGATTCTTTGCGCCTCTGCGGTATGCTGGGTGTCGCCAATCGCCGCGCCGACACGCTCGGCCTGCTCGATCGCAAGCGACTTGAGCTGGCCCGCGCGCTCGCGACGGGTCCACGCGTGCTGCTGCTCGACGAGATCGGCGGCGGGCTGACAGATGGCGAGGCAAGCGAACTCGTCGGCACTATTCTTGAACTGCGGCGGCGCGGCATCGGCATCGTCTGGATCGAGCATATCGTTCATATCCTTTTGCAGGTCGTCGAACGGCTGATCTGCATGGATGCGGGCAAGATCATCGCCGATGGCGATCCAAAGGCGGTCATGAGCGATGCCGAAGTGGTGCGCGCCTATCTTGGGGGAACGCCCGCGTGAGCAATCTTTCCGTTCGCACTCTCGATGTCCGACATGGCCTTTTGCAGGCGGTGCGCGGCATCAGTTTCGATCTCGCCAAGCGCGAGGTGCTGGCACTCGTCGGCGCCAATGGCGCAGGCAAGACGACGCTGCTGCGTTCCATCGCCGGTGCGCATCTGCCGGCTGCGGGTCAGATCCTGCTCGATGGCGAAGATGTCACGGCCGTTCCCGCTCACAAGCGCATCGCCAGGGGCATTGCGCTCGTCCCGGAAGGGAGACGGCTATTCTCACAGATGACGGTCGAGGAAAATCTGCTGCTCGGCGCCAGCGCCGGCCGCAAGGGTGAGTGGACAGTCGAGCGCGTCTTTGATGCCTTTCCAAACCTGAAGCCGCGGCGGCACGCCAAGACCGGCCATCTGTCGGGTGGTGAGCAGCAGGCAACGGCGATCGGGCGGGCGCTGATGAGCAATCCCGACATTCTCTTGCTCGACGAGGTCTCCCTGGGCCTGTCGCCGCTCGTTGTCGATCGCGTCTATGAGCAACTGCAAGGGCTCTTGTCTTCTGGCACGACCATCGTGCTCGTCGAACAGGATCTGGCGCGCGCCATGGGCGTCGCAACGCGTGTCATTTGCATGCTGGAGGGCAGTATCGTGCTCGACAGGCCGGCGAGTGGCGTGACGCGTGAGGAGGTGACCCGGGCCTATTTCGGCCTGCATCGGGCGACAGCCGAGAGGAGCGTCTCGTGACCAACACCCTCATTCAAGGCATTCTGCTCGGCGGTTACTATGCCGTCATCGCCTGCGGCCTGTCCTTCATGTTCTCCGTCATGCGCATCATCAATCTCGCCCATGGCAGCCTTGCCGTTGCCGCCGCCTATGGCCTCTGGCTGCTGGCGGCGAAACTCGGCATTCCGCCCTTCATCGGCCTGCTGATCGTGTTGCCTGTCATGGCAATCATCGGTTGGCTTTTGCAGCGTTTCGTCCTCGAGCGGAGCGCGCGCGCAGGTACGCTTTTGCCGATCCTGACGACCTTCGGCTTGTCGATCGTCATCGACAATCTGCTGTTCGAACAATTCGGGGCAGATACGCGCTCGCTCGCGCCCTTCATCGGCAATCTCTCCTATGCGTCCTGGCAGCCGCCGGGTCACGTTTTCGTCGGTAAGCTTGCCGTGCTGATGATGGTGACGGCAATCGTGATCATCGGCGGGCTGCAGTTGTTCTTGAGCCGCGTTGCACTCGGCCGCTCGATTCGCGCCACGGCGGAGGATCCGGATACAGCCGGTCTCGTCGGCATCGATGCGCGCCGTGTCAACGCTGTCGCGACTGCGATCACCATGGTCACGGTCGGCATTGCAGGTGCGTTTCTGGCCATGCGAGCGACCTTCAATCCTTATTCGGGCGCGCCGCAGCTATTGTTTGCCTTCGAGGCGGCCGTCATCGGCGGTGCCGGTTCGCTTTGGGGAACTTTGCTCGGCGGCATCGTGCTTGGACTGGCGCAGTCGATCGGCGCCCAGATCCATCCACAGGGTTTTCTGATCGGCGGCCATATTGCCTTCCTCATCGTTCTTTTCGTGCGGCTGCACCAGTTCGGCTTCCTGAGCCTCGGTAAAATCCGCTCGCGTCTTCGGAGCCCATCATGAATACGATCGCGCCTGGAATTTCCGTCGAGCGCTGGACCACATCCTCGCGAATGACCCTGACTGCCATGATGTTGGCAATCGGCCTTCTCGCCGCTATGCCCACCGTCGCCAGCGCTGGCGTCACCGATCGCATGACCGCCCTCTTCATCTACGTGATCCTGGCGGCCATGTGGAATGCGCTCGCAGGCTTCGGCGGTCTCGTCTCCGTTGGCCAGCAGGTCTTTTTCGGACTTGGCGCCTATTTCACCATCCGTCTGGCAGATGCGGGACTCGATCCGTTCGTTTCGCTTATCGCCGCGGCAGTCGTCACCGGCGTCATATCGCTACCGCTCTCGTGGCTGATGCTGCGGCTGAAGGGAGGCGAGTTTGCCATCGGCATGTGGGTGCTTGCCGAGCTTGCCCATCTGCTCGTCAATCTTGATCGGCTCATTCAGGGCGAAACCGGGACCTCGCTGATTTCCTTGAACGCCTATGACAGCAGTACGCGGCGCGTGGCGATCTATTGGCTGGCGCTGACGGCCATGGTCACCCTCCTGGGTGCGTTCTTTGCTTTGATGCGCAGCCGGGCTGGGGCGGCCATGCAGGCGATCCGCGACAATGAGGATGCGGCAACCTCCGTGGGCGTTCGCGTGGCGGTAACAAAACGCCTGCTCTTCGTCCTTGCCGCCTTTGGTATTGCTGTTGCCGGCGGCCTGTGGCTGGCAACGGCAGTCACCTTCCAGCCCAAGACCTATTTTAGCGTGCAATGGACCGCCTACATGATTTTCATGGTGCTGGTCGGCGGCATCGGCAAGTTCGAGGGCGCGATCCTCGGCGCTATTCTCTTCTTCATCGTCGAGACTGTCTTCGGCGGAACGGGGGTCTGGTATCTGGTCGGCCTCGGCGCAACTGCGGTGCTCTTCTCCCTCTACTTGCCGCGCGGCCTCTGGGGCGAAATCGAACGCCGCTTCGATCTGCAGCTTTTACCCGTGGGCTATCGACTGACGATTTCGGGTCTCTTCAAGGACAAACAATAGCGGCAGCGTTCGCTGCGCTTCATGAGAAGGTGAAATCATGCTTTTCGGCAAGACCATACTCATTACCGGCGTTGCCTCGGGCATCGGCGCTTGTGCCGCGGAACTTGCGGGGCAAATGGGGGCCGACGTCATCGGCGTCGATGTCCGGGAACCGTCATCGGGCTTCAGCTCCTTCATCAAAGGGGATCTTTCGACCGCCGTGGGCGTCGAGGAAATCGTCAAGCAACTGCCCAACCGCATCGATGCGCTGGCCAACGTCGCCGGCCTCTCGGGAAACACCGGCGTCACGGCGACACTGGCCGTCAACTTCTATGGTCTGCGCGCTCTTTCGGAAACTGTCGCATCTCGGCTGCGCGAGGGTGGAGCGATCGTCAATGTCGCCTCGATCGCCGGCTATGGCTGGCGCGCTAATCTGGAACGGGCAAAGACGTTGACTGCCGTCGCGGGCTTTCCGGATGTAGCCTCTCTGGTCAGCGAGCACGGACTGAAGAACGAAGAGGGTTATCCGCTTTCCAAGGAACTGCTGCTGCTCTGGACAATGCGCGCCGCGCACGAGCCTCTCTTCAAGGCGCGCGGCGTTCGCGTCAATGCCGTCAGCCCCGGTCCGGTCGAGACGCCGATTTTGAAACAATTCCGTGCCGTACTCGGCGATGCCCGCGTCGATAGCGATATCACGCGGGTCGGACGAGCCGGCAATTCGGCCGATATCGCGCCTGCCATCCTGTTCCTGTGTTCCGACGGGGCGCGCTGGATCAATGGTGCCAATGTGCCGGTCGATGGCGGGTTGGAAGCCTCCATCAATGCCGACGTGCTTGGCTTTTGAAATACCATCCTCATCAGGAGACACGAGATGAACATTTCCCTTCTTATCAACGGCGTCGACAAGCCGGCGGCGAGCGGCCGCACCTGCGACCGCTGCGATCCTTTCACGGGAGAGCTGGCAAGCACGGCACCGGCAGCAGGGCCTGAGGATGTTGCCACTGCGATCGAGGCTGCCTCCAATGCGTTTTCCACATGGTCGAGCACGGGCCCTGGGCAGCGCCGCACGATCCTGGCCAAGGCCGCAGATATCATGGACGCCAAGGTCGGCGAGTTTACCAAGCTGATGATGGAGGAGACGGGGGCGACGGCGCCGTGGGCCGGTTTCAATGTCATGCTAGCGGCCAATATCCTGCGTGAGGCGGCCGCTATGACGACACAGATCGGCGGCGAGATCATCCCGTCCGACAAGCCCGGCACGCTCGCCATGGGCGTGCGTCAGGCAGCCGGCGTTTGCCTTGCTATCGCGCCCTGGAATGCGCCTGTGATCCTGGCGACACGCGCCATTGCCATGCCGATCGCCTGCGGCAACACCGTGATCCTCAAGGCTTCCGAGCAATGCCCCGGCACACAGCGGCTGATCGCAACCGCTCTGAGTGAGGCAGGCCTGCCTGCCGGCGTCATCAATGTCATCACCAATGCGCCTGAAGACGCGCCCGGTATCGTCGAGGCGCTGATTGCCCATCCCGCCATTCGTCGCGTCAACTTCACCGGCTCTACCAAGGTCGGTAAAATCATCGCCGAGCTCAGCGGCAAGCACCTGAAGCCCGCTCTTCTGGAACTCGGTGGCAAGGCGCCGCTCGTCGTACTTGAGGATGCGGATATCGACGGCGCCGTCAATGCGGCGATCTTCGGTGCCTTCATGCACCAGGGCCAGATCTGCATGTCGACTGAACGCATCGTCGTCCATCAGGCGATCGCGGATACCTTCGTCGCCAAGCTTGCGGCGCGTGCCGCTGTTCTGCCCGCCGGCGATCCGCGCGGCCATGTTGTCCTCGGCTCGCTGATCAGCCTTGACGCTGCCAAGAAGATGGAGGAGCTGATCGCCGACGCTGAGGCGAAGGGTGCCAAGCTCGTGGCCGGCGGCAAGCGTAACGGCACCGTGGTCGAAGCCACACTGCTCGATTTCGTCACGCCTGACATGCGCGTCTATTCGGAAGAATCCTTCGGTCCGGTGAAGCCGATTATCCGCGTGGCGGATGAGGACGAGGCGGTGCGCGTCGCCAACGATACGGAATACGGCCTCTCGTCCGCCGTCTTCAGCCGCGACGTGCAGCGCGCGCTTGCGGTCGCGGGTCGCATCCAGTCCGGCATCTGCCACATCAACGGCCCAACCCTGCATGACGAAGCGCAAATGCCCTTCGGCGGCGTCAAGGGCAGTGGCTACGGCCGCTTCGGCGGCAAAGCGGCGATCGCCGAATTCACCGATCTCCGGTGGATTACCATCGAGGATCCGGCCCAGCACTATCCCTTCTGAGGGTCACGACAGCGCCCACGATCGCCGACACACATGAGGAGCTCGTCGTCAAGACGGTCTAAGATCGTAGGAACGTAACGATTGATGAAATGGTCGAGTGCCTGGAAGACGTTCGCGCCCTCCAGGCGACGTCAATCGCTTCAGGTCGGGTTTACCAGCCACCTTTGTTGGTTGCATTTTGAGGTTTATGCACGCAATGGCAGCAGAGCGACTTTACTTTGCCACGGCGCAGGACCGATCTATAGCAGTGGTGGATCTTCGATAAAGTATTAATGGCGATCTCAACTGAGTTCTCAGCGGGCCCGCTTGCAAGGCGTCCCAAGCGAAATTTATCCAATAACCTACACAATTCCCGGCCGTCTTGCTGTGAATCGAACCGGAGGCTTTTTTATCGAAACAGTCGAAGTTTCAAGAATGCTCAGGTCCGGAGACCACAGCGAAATTCTTGCGTGCTAACGCCACAATGCCGAAATTGGCACGGCGGACAGGCGTTCCCCGAACGGAACCACCTTGTCATGGTCGTACAGGACAATGCCTGAAACAAACCGCTCTCCGCATGCTTCGGCCAAAATTCGCAACCCGGAAAAATCAGAACTCGAGACGGATGCTGCTGCCTTTATTTCGATACCGACAACCCTCCCTCTTCCGTCTTCGATGACGATATCGACTTCGTTCTGCTGCTTGTCGCGAAAGTGCGAAAACTCAAAGCGGGCATGTCTAACCCCGAAAATACATTTCCTCGATTCCGGTCTGCTCGCATCCCTTCGTGACCTCTCTCTCGAGAGACTCCGGGACGACAGAGGGCAGTTCGGGGCGTTGCTGGAGACTTTCGTTTTTGGCGAGATCCTTAAACTCGCCAGCAGCAGTACGCCGATGACTGATTGAAAGTAAAGGCGTGACCATTTGAAAGTCTTAGCGCGGCTGATTGAAACCTAAGCCCAACATAGGTGGCACGCCAGATTGCGGGATGAGTGCGGCGAGAGGCCATGTAGATTCTATTTAAAAAGGTCTTTTAGATCGAAATTTAACTCGGCTGAAAAATGGCCTCAGATAAATGACCTTTGGGCGCAAGAATTGAGGCGGCTGAACCCCGGTTGGGCGACAAGCCATGACCTGTCGTTCTTTCTTGACAAAGCAATTCTGATGTCAACTCAACTATCAGCCTCGAGCCCAATCAAAATAGCTATCAGGCGACTGGATGCGGTAAAGGTTTGCCACACCGACAGTGAACGGCAGGAAGCAGAATCCTATTTGCAAGGGATGTGCTTTCATCACAATCACTGCATCTCCGCTTCACCGCGGCTCATTTCGAGATAGGTAGCCGTTCTCCGGCTTTCACCGCGCCGTTCAGTCGATTGCCCGATGGCGCTAATGGGCAGACATAGCGGGAAGAATAGGCGCACGAAGGAAAATAGGAGAAGTTGAAATCAAGCACTAGTGTGCCGTCTGGACGGACAACTCCGAGATCCGCTCCCTTAATGGTGTCGAGGAGATATCGGCCACCGCCATACGTCTCGGTCCCTGAGGTCGCGTCGGCAAACGGCAGGAACACGCCACCGCCGTACCCCTCAATCCAGTAAAGGGTCAATTCGCCACCCAATCTGGTCTCCAGCCCCATTGTACGGGAGAATGCGTGCATCGTCAGGTCGCCATCCACCCCTGTCGCGACGGTTGTCCGTTCCGGCGTTACCGGGACAAGCTGTACCGTAAAGCGCAACGAGGAATCATAAGAAAATGTCGTCGGCCCTTCGAACGTCTTGCGATTCGCCGATTCAATTGGCGACTGAGGATGGTCGCGAAACAGGGTCGAACGGGTGTCGCACCAAAGCCTCCAGGCAGCAACCGCGTCCGGACTAGAACGTACCTCGTAGTAGAGATTTGCGATCTTCTCGCGCCATTCCCACAGTTGTTGAGTCTCGTTCAAATCATTTCCGCCCATGTCAGAAATTACGCGGCTTTCGTTCATCGAAACGCTCGCCCAATCATCGCGGCACAACTATATGCTTGCCGGATTTGCTCTGCATACGTCACCATGTGCGACGTACATTTGGGTGCCATATCAACGAGGACTAGACCACAGCTAAAAAGCTTCGGCAAGCCGCATTGGTTTCCGGCCATCGAACAGGCAGCCCGCTCACTAGGGCCGGACGCTTTTTGCTGGAAGTTAGGGCTGCAGTCGATAGAGGCCTTGACGTGTCGCCGCCGGCAAATCGATCTATTCCGTCGTCCCCACCCCGGACGACCAGTGGATTGTCGACTCTGCATGATTTGCTGATGAAGGCGGCGGCACTTCCCTTATGCGGGTGCAGCTACGCTCTCACGCTGAATGAGCCGGCTGCGAATAACATTTCGCATCTGCGGCTTTTGCTCAGGCCGATGAATAGCTGCCATCAGAAGGGCGACTGCCATCTGCCCCCATCTCCTTGTAGATCATTGTTATACTAGATTTGTGAAAACGATATAGTGACCACCGTGATTAAACAGATTGATCTCATGTTCCGCACCATGGTCGCGGAACTCCAGCAACGGGCATTTGATGATGATTGGGCGGAAGACTTCCCCCTATCGGGTAGATTCGTGCCGATGACGGTCGATGGTCGGCGCTATTGGTATTTCGACCAACCCGACGGTGAGGGTGGGCAGAAGCGCCGGTATGTCGGGCCTGCCGATGATCCCTTGATTTCGGAACGCGTCGAAACCTTCAAGGGTGAGAAGTCAGACTATAAGGTTCGCCGCAAGTTCGTTTCCACGCTAACGCGCGAAGCCGGTTTGATTGCCGCTGATCGCTTTACCGGCGATATTGTACTGGCGCTTGCCAAGGCCGGTCTCTTCCGGCTGCGCGGTGTTCTCATCGGCACGGTCGCTTTTCAATGCTACTCCGCATATCTTGGCATCCGCCTGCCCTCGGCGGCGATCCTAACAGGTGATGCAGACCTAGCCCTGGATTTCGCGATCTCCGCCGAGGTGGCAGATTCGCTGCCGCCGATCCTCGATCTCCTAAAAGGGCTTGATCCAACGTTCCGCGCAGTGCCGCATATCAACGGCAGCTCTCGATCTCATGCCTTCGGGAATCAGAGCGGTTACAGGGTCGAGTTCATGACGACAAACAGGGGAGCCGAAGAATATTCGGGCAAACCCGCCAACATGCCCGCTCTCGGCGGCGCGTTAGCCGAACCGCTGAGATTCATGGATTTCTTGATCCGCGATCCCGTTCGTTCGATCTTGCTACATGGTGCCGGTGTCTCAGTTGTTATCCCTGATCCTTGCAGGTACGCGGTGCACAAGCTTATCATTGCCGGTCGCCGCCAGAATGACGCCGGCGGCCAGGCCAAACGGGATAAAGATCTTAGACAGGCAGGAATACTATTCGACGCCCTGCCGGTCACGGGCCATGGGCCATCACTAGCTGACGCTCTGGAAGAGGCATGGGATCGCGGGCCTGCTTGGAAGCTGGCGATCTCGGAAGCAGCCGAAACCATGCACAAGGAATATTGGGGCGCTATCAATCGAATGGTTGGCATTCTCAAGAGATAAAGTGTCCCATCATGATAGCAAATCGCACCAGTGCGAGCGGAGCACTGGCGCGATCGACGAGAACTGGTTCGTAGCTCAGAGGCCCAGGTCACTCAGCGACGGATGGTCATCCGGACGGCGGCCAAGGGGCCAGTGGTATTTGCGATCCGCTTCAGCGATTGGCATCTCGTTGATGCTGGCGTGCCGATGCGACATCAGTCCATCCTCGGCGAAGAGCCAGTTCTCGTTCCCGTAAGCGCGGAACCATTGCCCACCGTCGTCGTGGTATTCATAGGCATAACGCACCGCGATGCGGTTGTCCGTAAAGGCCCACAGCTCCTTGATGAGCCGGTATTCGTGTTCCTTGTTCCACTTGCGCGTCAGGAAAGCCCGGGCCTCTTCTCGATTTGTCGCGAATTCGACCCGGTTACGCCAGCGCGTATCGAGTGTGTAGGCCAGAGCGACCTTCGCCGCATCGCGCGTGTTCCAGCCATCTTCGGCCAGGCGAACCTTTTCGATGGCAGCTTCTCGGGTGAACGGGGGGAGTGGGGGACGTGTCATGGTGTTTCCTTTCGTGATTTGAGCGGTTGCGGCAAGCGCGGAGCCCGCAAGGGCCACAGCGGGGATCGCGGTAATGAAAGTGCGGCGTTGAATACGAATAGCGTGGTCAAAACGGCTTGCTCGGGAGGTACTTGCCATCCAGCGTGATCACGGCGCGGGAGCCGCCTTCCGGATCTTCGACCTTCTTGATGTCCAACTTGAAGTTGATGGCGCTGATGATGCCGTCACCGAATTTTTCGTGGACCAGAGCTTTCAGCGTCGTTCCATATACCTGCACGATCTCGTAAAAGCGGTAGATGGTCGGATCGGTCGGTACACCGTTTCCAATGCTGCCGCGGATAGGGAGAGTCTGCAGTAGGGCGATGCCGTCGACGTCGAGGTCGAGCTTTTCGCCCACGACTTTGGCAGCGTCAGCCGGTAGCGGGTGCTGGCCGAGGAGGGCGGCGGTGACGAACGCTTCCGACAGGCCGGTGCCCTCGGTGATCTGGGCGTAGCTCAGGTCCTTCCTGAGTTTCGATGCGAGGATGACGTCCGTCAGGTCCTGGCGAGTGGTCTGTGTGGCTTGGGACTGCAACATTGCGATTTTCTCCGTGGTTGGGATTGGGGTTCAGGCAACGCGCCTGGCTTGGTACTTGACGGCTTGGACGTCGCGGTTGCCCGCGAGGGAGACGAAGGCGCCCCTGCTGCCATCGAAAGCTTCGATAAGTCCGCTCGCGATGTCGTAAATCCAGCCATGCAGGGTGATGCGTCCCTCTTCGAGGGCCAACCGCACCGAGGGGTGGGTCTGGATATTGGCGAGCTGGGCGATGACGTTTTCGCGCACCATCGATGCGACCTTGGCGGACTCATCCTTGTGCTGGCGGGCTTCGTTCACGACACGGGCAGAGTCTGCGTAACGCAACCAGCTGCCGACGGCGGGCATGTGATCCAGGCACTTGCACGTCGCGATGGCGGTCATCGCGCCGCAGTCGGAGTGGCCACAAATCACGATGTCCGAGACCTGTAATGCCGCGACAGCGTACTCGACCGAAGCAGAAACGCCGCCCGGCTCTGGGCCGTAGGAGGGGACGATGTTGCCGGCGTTTCGAATGACGAAGAGGTCGCCCGGCTCGCGCTGGGTAACCAGCTCAGGCACCAGGCGGCTATCCGAGCAGGAAATGAACAGGGCACGCGGGCTCTGCTGATTTGCCAAGTCCTTGAACAGCTTAACCCGCTCAGGGAAGGCTTCCCTCTGGAACTTCAGAAAGCCGTCAATAATGTCTTTCATCGCTGCAATCTCCGTTTCGCGATCTGTTGAGAAGAAAGCTACGGAAGGCATGGCATAATGTAAAAGTCTTGTTTATTATGAGGTGGATTAGATAATCTTATAGGTTTTGATATGCTCGCCCGACAGGTCCGCTATTTCCTCGCAGTGGCGGAGCATCAGAGCTTCACACGGGCTGCGGAAGCTCTGCATGTCTCGCAGCCGGCGCTTTCGCAGCAGGTCAGGTTGATGGAGGAAAGCCTCGGCGTGCAATTGTTCGACCGATCGGGGCGTACGACCCGATTGACGGATTCCGGGGAGGTCTATCTGCAATACGTGCGCCGCGCATCGCAGGAGTTTCGGGAAGCCAAGCGCGCTATCCACGACGTGAGCGATCTCAGCCGTGGTACGTTGCGCGTTGCAGTGACGCCGACGTTCACGACATATCTGGTCGGCCCTCTCGTCGAGGCGTTCCACAGTCGCTACCCGAATATCTCCCTCAACGTGCGGGAGATTTCCCAGGAGCAAATGGAGGAATTGCTCCTGTCCGATGAGGTCGATGTAGGGATCGCGTTCGCCGGCGCACCTACACCAGATATCGATACAGACCCGCTGCTGGTAGAAACCCTCGCGCTCGTTGTCAGTACCGGGCACCCTCTGGCAAGTGAAACGTCGATTGGACTGCGGGCCCTTAGCGCCGAGTCATTGGCGCTGCTCAGCGCAGAGTTCGCGACGCGCGAACAGATCGATCGCTTCTGCCACCAGCACGATATTCGCCCGAAAGTACAGATAGAGGCCAACTCGATCAGTGCGGTGATCGAAATCGTCCGCAGAACGAGCCTGTCGACACTCTTGCCCGCAACAATCGCATTCGCCCATCAGGACCTGGTCGCCATTGCGCTTGATCCCGTGCGCTTGCAGCGGACCGCCGTTCTGATGCAGCGTAAGGACGCTTACCGAAGCGCGGCGGCGCGGGTCTTTGTTGGGTTGGCTAAGGAAGTGGCGGCTGAAATGGAGGGGCAGTGACAAAAATCATGGCTTGGATCTCTAGGCCATTGATGAAAGTGTACTTCTGACCTGTAAGGGCTGGCACCAATAGAGGGTCGTAAGTTCGGCCCCGTTCAAGAGCAAGAAAATCAAATTTGCGCAATTATGTAGGAACAACCACCAAGCCAAATGCGGCATTGAGATCAGGTCGCTTGAAATGAAAATGCCCGCACAGGGCGGGCAAATCCTTCCTTGCTGGAAGCAAGCTGCTATCGCAGCACTTCC
>NZ_JARFYN010000061.1 GCF_030272695.1 Martinezella calliandrae | reverse complement strand
AAACGGGGCTTTGCAGAGGCTTGAGCCGTGTGCGGGGAAACTCGCACGCACGGTTCTTAGGGGGGAATGGTGCAGTAATGCACCGTTCCTACCCGACTTGGCATGCCGATCATTGAGCCGATGTGGAATTTTGCGTGGTCGAGCCACCTCCGGCATCCCGCCGGAACGACGCCTCACAGCGATGAGGAACAACCCTCGGCATGGGGAGAGTAGACCGCCACCTGTCGCCTGATAGGCCGCAGTGGGCTCTTTGAGCGCAGAAGCTTGGCATAGGCTGCCCAGGGATTATATTCAGGTAATTCTAATATACATCTCCGCATTAAACGCCTGATGTGTTAGAATATTTTTTTTAAAAAAACGCGATTTCATGGAGGAGGCGCGCGGCATTTTACTTGGCCGCGCGCCGATCGCGTGGGAGGTGCACAATGCTTCGCAACTTGTTTCTGACCTTGGCGATTGCGGCGTCCACATTTGCAATCAACGGAAATGCATGGGCCGACATCACGATGCTCGTACCCTCGGGCAGCGAGGGCGACGGTTTGAGGGCCGCAGCCGCCGACTACGGCAAATTGAAGGGCACCAAGGTCGAGATCGTCCAGGCCCCCTATGCCAATGTCTTCGAGAAGGCAGCCAATGCCGGCCAGACGAAATCGGGCGCGTTCGATATCGTGCTGATGGACGACCCATGGATCCCATTCTTTGCCGAGAATGGCCATCTCGAGGATCTCACCAGCTATTTCGCCAAGCTTGGGGTTCCAGGCCCCGACAATGATTTCCTGGCCAAGTCGCTGGCGGTTTGCCGCAACCCGTACAATAAGGGTCCGTTCGTCTGCATTCCCTATGTCGGCAATGCACAAATGTTCTTTTACGATAGCGCCAAGTTTGCTCAAGCAGGCCTCAAAGGCCAGCCCGCAACCTGGGACGATGTCTATAAGGCAGCCAAGGCAATCACCGATGCCGGCGCAGGACGATACTACGGTTATGTGTTCCGTGGCGGACAGGGCAATAACGTCGTAGCCGATTTCATGCCGATCCTGTGGTCATACGGCGCCAATCTCTTTAATGCCGACCGTACCAAGGTGACGCTCGACACCAAGGAAGCCAAGGACGCGATGACGATGTTCATGACGCTGAAGTCGATCTCGCCGAAGGGCGTCGAGAGCTTCGCACCCGAGGACGTCGGCCGCGCCATGACGTCGGGTATCGCCGCCTCGTCGATCAATTGGCCGAACTGGGTCGCCACCTTCGAGGATCCGAGCCAGAGCCAAGTTGTCGGCAAGATCTCCTATGCGCCGATGCCCGCAGGCACACATGCCGGCTCATCGGAAATCGGGCATTGGACCATGGGCATAATGTCGGCTTCGAAAAACAAGCAGGAAGCCTTCGACTTCATGATGTGGGCCACATCGCCCGAGCAGATGAAGATTTCCGCCAAGCGCGGCAATCCGCCGGTCCGCTTCTCGGTGTTTACGGATCCCGAATTGACGTCGCAGCCGCAATTTAGGCATTACCCGATATTGATGCAGGCGATCAACTTCTCGACGCCGCGGCCGCGCCATCCAAAGTGGCCTGAGATCGAGAACGCACTTGGCATCGAGCTCTCCAAGGCGGTTGCCGGCACGATCACACCGGACGAGGCCCTGAAGAACGCGCAGGAATCGATCTCTAAGATTACGAACATGTACTAACGCGGCATGCGTCCATTTGAACGCATGACAGCCGCTAGACCATGTCGATCGAGGGCATGAATTGTCCGTCGTTCCCGATCAGGGAACCATGAAGAAGAAAGTGGGCGGGGTGCAGAACCCCGCCTGCGAAGGGCGATGGCAATTGCGCCCGCAGAGGAGCGCGCAGGAGGGGCTGATGGTGAGGTCCGCAACTGACATGTTGGCCCTGCCACTTCGACCGGGCGGCGGCCTGGAACAATGGACAGAGCGTCACCTTAAGATCCTCATGCTCGCGCCCACTCTTGTGCTACTCGCCGGGCTGACGCTGTTTCCGACCATTTACATGTTCACCGCGGCAGTGCAGAGAATTAGCCCCGATCCCAGTGTCCCCCGCGAGTTCATCGGCCTCGGCAATTTCGTGCGGATGCTCAGCGATCCGGAACTTCACATCGCCATCAAGAACACGGTGGTCTTCACCTTCAGCGCGGTGACGCTGGAATTTCTCCTCGGCCTCGGCCTTGCGCTGCTCTTCGATAAGTTCATTCGCCAGCTGAATTTCCTCAAGACAATCCTGCTGGTCCCGATGATGATTCCACCGATTGCCGTCGCACTGACGTGGAAGCTTATCTATCAGCCGCAGTTCGGCGTCCTCAACGAGTTGATGTACCGCCTTGGATTGCCCGCCCAGGCATGGGCTGGCGATGTCAACCTCGCCATGGCGACGATCATCGCAGCCGATGTCTGGGAGTGGACGCCGTTCATTTTTCTTCTGATGTTGGCCGGGCTCGCAAGCCTGCCGACCGAACCCTACGAAGCCGCTCAAGTCGATGGCGCCTCGGCTTGGCGCCAGTTCTGGGACTTGACCATACCCTTTCTCAAGCCCGTGATCGCGATCGCCTTGCTCCTGCGGATCATGGATGCGCTGAGACTGTTCGATCTGGTGTTCATTCTGACCGTAGGGGGGCCAGCCGGAGCAACCGAGACGCTCAGCCTCTATATTTTCAAGGTCGCGTTCACATTCGTCGATATTGGCTATGCCGCGGCAGTTTCGCTGGTGGTGCTGTTCGTAACCGTCGGCTTCAGCACCTGGTTCATCAAGCGGTTGCGGCTGGCGGATTAAGAGGACCGGATGGCAAGGCGCCCATGGCATCGAACCGGTGAAGGGATAGTCCGGATGCTCGCCTATCTGGGGATGACATTCGCGCTCGCCATCACCATCTTTCCCGTCTACTGGCTCGCCCAGAATTCGTTCAAGCTCGACATCGACATCTTTGCCGTACCGCCGGTGTGGTTCGATTTTTCGCCGACCCTCAAGCACTATGAGGCGGCCTTCATTGGCCAGCCGTTCCTGATCTACGCGCTTAACAGTTTTGTCATCGCCGCGGCGACGACGATCGTTTCCTTAATATTCGGTACCATGGCCGGCTACGCCCTTGCCCGCTTCGAATATCCGGGCCGATGGCGCTACCAGATATCGTTTTGGATCCTGTCGACCCGCATGATGCCGCCGATCGCGACGATCATCCCCTTGTTTATCTTCTTCAACTTTTTTCACCTGCTGAACACCAAACTCGCCGTTGTCGTTGCCTATACCGCTTTTAACCTGCCCTTCGTCACCTGGATGATGAAGAGCTACTTCCAGGATCTCCCACCCGAGCTTGAGGAGTCCGCCATGGTCGATGGCGACACGCGCTGGGGCGCCTTTGTCCGGATCGCCCTGCCGCTGGCGCGGCCCGGCATAGCCGCAACGGCGATTTTCAGCCTGATCCTTTCCTGGAATGAATTCCTGCTCGCGCTGATCCTTACCCAGACGGAGCGCTCAATGACGCTGCCGGTTGGCATTTCCGGCCGCGTAACCCAGTACACGACTCATTGGGGCGAGATCAGCGCCGCCGGCTTCCTTGCCAGCGTCCCGATCATCATCTTTGCACTGATCGTCCAGAAGCACCTTGTGCGGGGACTGTCGCTCGGCGCGGTCAAAGGCTAAAATCCATGGCGTCCGTCACGTTCAGCAACGTTTACAAGAAGTTCGGCGAATTCGTCGCCGTGGCCAACTTCAACCTCGAAATCAAGGACAAGGAGTTTCTCGTTCTGCTCGGCCCGTCCGGCTGCGGCAAGACGACCACCATGCGCATGATCGCCGGTCTCGAGGAGGCGAGCTCGGGCGACATCTTTATCGATGCCGACCGCATCAACGGTGTTCTGCCGAAATATCGCGACGTCGCAATGGTCTTCCAGTCCTACGCCTTGTACCCACATCTGACCGTCGAGGATAACATCGGATATCCGCTGAAGATCCGCAAAGTGCCGCCCGAAGAACGCAAGCGACGCATCCTCGAGGTCGCCCGGCGCGTGGAACTCGAAACCATGCTGTCGCGGCTGCCGAAGGAACTTTCCGGTGGCCAGCGCCAACGCGTAGCACTTGCCCGAGCAATCGTGCGCATCCCGCGGGTCTTTTTGATGGACGAGCCGCTCTCCAATCTCGATGCCAAGCTCCGCACCCAGATGCGGACCGAACTGAAACACCTCCAGCACGAGCTGCAGGTCACGACCATATACGTTACCCATGACCAGATAGAGGCAATGACGCTTGCTCATCGTGTGGCCGTCATGAACAAGGGCGTCATCGAACAGCTTGGAACGCCCCGGGAAATCTATAGCGACCCCCGCACTCTCTTCGTTGCCGGATTTATCGGCTCGCCGCCGATGAACCTCATTCCGGGAGCAGTGAGCGACGGTCAATTCGTCAGTGACGGGCTGACCCTCAGGGGTATTGGGCGGGCGACCCACGCAAACACAGTCCTCGGCGTCCGTCCGGAAGACGTCCACGTGGCCGCAACCGAAGAAAGCGACGTCAATCTGGTTGCGCCGATCTATTCGGTGGAACTTACCGGCGAGAACACGCTTGTCAGCGTCCGGTTGGGAGGGCGGCTGATGACCCTGCGCGCCGACAAGAGTTTCGCCGGTCAAATCGATCAAGAAATTGCTATCAAGATTGCTAGGGATCGGGTGTTTTTGTTCGATGGAGAGACTGAGCTTCGCATCAATTTCTAGCCTGCTTGCGGTGGCGCTGGCAATCACCCTTTCGTCGCGCGCGGCAGCCAGCGATGCCGGCCCAATCGCCGGAAATCCGCTGATCGAGATTCCCGCCGGTCAATTCGTCTTCGGCAATGATGACGGCCCCGAAAACGAACGTCCACGGCGCGTGTTGGAAGGCCAAGCCTTCGCGATCAATCGCACCGAGGTCACCAACCAGCAATATCGGAGTTTCGTCAAATCCACCGGTCATCGACCGGCTTTCTACGCAGATCACCCGATCCTCGGATTGGACGATCATCCGGTCGTCGGGGTAAGCTGGTCAGACGCCGATGCCTTTTGCCGTTATTATGGCCTGGCTCTTCCTTCCGAGCAGCAATATGAGAGGGCAGCGCGGGGTACGAAGGGCAGCCGTTATCCATGGGGCGACGCTCCGGCGGACTATACGCGGGCAAACTCGGGGAGTGATACCTGCTGCTCTGCCGATGATCGCGACGGCTATCCCATGACCGCACCTGCCGACTCCTTCGTCACTGGTAAAAGTGCGGAGGGCGTCCTCAATCTTGTCGGCAATGTCTGGGAGTGGACTGGCGACCTCTTCGCCCCTTACGAAGGTGGGCCGCCGATGGCAAATGTCGGGTCTTACCGCGTCCTTCGCGGCGGCTCGTGGAATAGCGATCCAAAGCACCTTTCGACGACCTATCGTCTCGCCTATGATCCCGATTTTCGCTTCTCAGCCAATGGTGGTTTCCGATGCGTCCGTTCCGCGCCTTGACGATTGCCGCAGGTCTTCTTTTCCTTCCCGCCGGTGCCTGTGCGGAGCCGATAGCTTCGCCCGGCTATCGGCTCGAAACCTTCAACATGCCGGGCGCGGCCTTCGCCGGCCTATCAAGAGACGGCGGGGACTTGCTCTTCAGCGATCTTAGCAGCGGACGCCTCTATCGGCGTGGGCCCGATGGTAAGCCAGTTCCGTTCGGCCCGGTATTTCCCCATGGCCCCGACGTGATGGGCGATCCGACCGGGCCCTATCGTGTCGTGCGTTTAGGCGAGGCCTATGTCGTCGCTGAGGGCTGGAAACCCGTCGATGCCGACGACAATGCGTTCGACCACGCCCTCGTTGCAGTCGGTAGCGATGGTGAGGCCCACATCATCAGCAACGATTTCTGGAACCCATTCGATTTGGTCATCTCGGGCGGAAGCTACTACGTGATCGACTCGGCGCGAAACAGCGTGGAACGAGTACAGGCGGACGGCCGGAGAAACACGCTGGTGACATTCGGCCGCCTGGCAGCGGCCACCACCGCGATGCGCAGCCTTTCGCCTACCGAGTTTGCCGAAGGCGGCACCTATGATGTCGACGCCGTGCCGACCGGGATCGCCCTTCGCGACGGTCGCCTCTATGTCGCGTTGTTCGGCGGCTTTCCCTTTCTTGCCGGCGGCGGAAAGGTCGTTTCCCTTCAAGAGGCCGACGATGCGCCAAAGCCGCAGCCCGAGGTCGAAGGACTGAATGCACCCGTCGGTGTCGCCTTCGACAGTGACGGGGGCATGCTTGTCCTCGAGCACGGGACGTTCGACCAGAAGGAAGGCTTCCAGAAAGGTAGCGGCCGGTTGCTGAAACTCGACAAGGCGACGGGTGACCGGAAGATCATCCTCGATGGCCTGACCCGGCCAGTCTCCGTTCTCGTTTGGGACGAACGGCGCATCGTCGTTTCCGAGCTCGGCGGCAACCTCTATTTTCTGACCCACGAAGCTTTGCCCTGACCTCGGAACGCGCAAACCGACCTTTGATTTGCCAAGGCCTCGCTCATGCTTTTTCGTCGGTCTTCTTCTGTTCGCCTGACATCAACATGGTGATCAGCGCAATCACGGGCGGGATGACAAAACACCAATCTTTGACCAGCACATAAGCCAGTGCGGCTGCCCCGCAACCGAGCGCAAAAGCGATGACGTTGGCGGTCATTCGCGTGAGCCGAGAGGTGATGACACCAGCCGCATCCGGCGCTACGCCGCGCATAAGGTCGGCGAGATCGATCATGATCTGCGTCGTCGTGCCGGTCATCAACGTGGTCGGCGGAGTGCTCGCCATGTGAATCCGATGCACCGCGTTCTGGATCGCCATCGCCGAGACCAAGACCATGCCGGTGACAAGCGCCGGCCAGGCGTCGCCATTGGGAAAAGGGCCGAGACGGATTGCCAACACGGCCCCGGCAATCAGCAGCGAAAGCTTCAGGGCCAGCATCGTGCGGAGCGGCTGCAGTCCGATATTGTCCAGCCCATGCGCCATATACCTGGAGCCAATGACGACGAGACAGAACATCGGTAACGCCAACAACTTTGCCACGATGCCCGTGGTGCCCAGAGCGACGGTGGCCCCGAAGGTGACGAAATTGCCGGTCACATGCGCTGTGAACAGGCCTTGGAGCATCAGGAAGCCGGCGGTATCGACATAGCCTGCATTGAGGCTGAGCATTGCTGGAAGAGCTGGCTTCATCGTGTCACTCCTGTTGGCGGTCATCGCTGTGTGCTTGTTCTCCAATGTCGCTGATTCTTCAACGAGACGTATGAGCCGATCTCCATCGCTTTAATATTTATATGCGACCGACCCCATCACGACGTCGACGTCTCGTGTCAGCGCTAGGCCTCGATATGCTGAATGCCATGACGATCCCCGAAGTGCGCCCGTTCGCGACGGTCATTGGCCCAGTGCCATTCGCCCGTGTCTGTCTACGCAGGAGCACCTGATCGAGCGAATCAGCTTGCTGACCTGTCGGCGGTTGCGGGGCTTTCCGTTTATCATTCGCGCGCGCGTTCAAAAACACATCAGGCGCTTTCCTGCGTTCATATTTACCCAAAGGCGCATCGAGATGGCGGAGGAGATGTTGGGCAAATACCGATTTGCCGCGTTCCGATGTCGCGCTTGCTACCGGCTTCTTTGATCAAAGCCACCTTGCCCCCTTTCTTTCTGAAGTTTACTGGCTGACCTCGGCGCAATACCGCTGGTCGCAGCCATAGGTTTCGGGCAGAACGGAAGCCGCATTGAATTTGCGGCAAGACAATAGATGTAAGCTGGACGATTAGGCTTTATGCGTTGGATTAAAGCCGTCACCTCCCCAAAGGTTTGACAGGTATCAGGAGATCACGGTGAAGGGACGGATGTTGCTCATTGCGGGGCTGTCAGCACTCATCGCGACTTCGGCTTTGGCCGCTCGACTAACCCGTGATTCGACACTTGCCGATTGGGAGAGCAGCCGAAAAGAAGATCAGGTGGCTTTGGCAAAGGATATGCTTGCCAGAACGGCTGCCAGAGATCTGGGCAAAACAGCAGATCTTTTGACTTGCATTGAGAAAGTCGCCCGAGAACCGGCCCATGCGACCATACCCATTCGTAAAATCGCCTCGCCGTGCCTGGTTTTGATCGGCGCCGAGTGAACTCCTCCCATCCGTAACTCCGACGTCAGATGATTTGTCCCGCCAAGGCCGTTCGGCGCCTTGAGAAGGTCGCTGTTGCGCCGCTTTCCACCGCGCCTGGAGGATGAATGTCCGCGACAACTCGACAGGAAAATAATAATAACGTCTTATTATATGGTAATAACGCTTTATCATACGGATGCTATTGATAAGTATTATCAGTATAACTGACGTGTTCCAAATATTTCTAATACTTAATTCACGCATTTATATTCGACGTTGCTTATTATTGTGATGTATTTCTGCATCTATGACACATTTATGTCAGATGTTTTTATGGAATAACCTAAATATTGTGTTGGCTACAGTACTTCTCTGGCTATGTTGCCCGCGGAAGTTCGGTAGCTTCCAAAAAGGGAACAGCCAGATGAATGAACGCACCGGGTAGTCTTCGGGTCGTTCCGATCAGGCACACAGATTGGAGAAAAAATGAATATCAAGAGCCTTCTTCTCGGCTCCGCTGCTGCTCTGGCAGCAGTATCCGGTGCTCACGCCGCTGACGCTGTTGTCGCCGCTGAGCCGGAGCCGCTCGAATACGTCCGCATCTGCGACGCATATGGTGCAGGCTACTTCTTCATTCCGGGCACCGAAACCTGCCTCAAGATCGGCGGTAAGGTTCGTACGGAAGGCGAATGGTACGACGCCTACAACCCGAATGCCGTTCGTGGCACACTCTGGCATACTCGTGCCGAACTGCAGCTGCAGACGGCCAGCGACACCGAATGGGGTCCGCTGAAGACCAACACGGAACTCCGTTGGGATTGGCAGGAAGGCGGCCAGACGAACACGAACTTCCTTCACGGCAGCATCAGCCTCGGCGGCTTCACCGTCGGTAAGGAAGACTCGCAGTTCAACGTATTCACCGGTTACGCCGGCGACGTCATCAACGACGACGTGGTCTATGACGGCCCGTACGAACTCAACCAGATCACCTACAACTATGATGCCGGCAACGGCTTCACGGCTGTGATCTCGGTGGAAGATACCAACTCCGGTAAGGGCGCAACCGGCTCTAACGGCGAAGACAGCTCGAATCACTATGCTCCGGACGTCGTTGCCGGTGCTGGCTACAAGGCCGGTGCATGGTCCTTCAAGGTCGTCGGTGGTTATGACTCCATCGTCGAAGAAGGCGCTGTCAAGGCTCGCGTCGATGCTGACTTCGGCGTCTTCTCGGCCTTCTTGATGGGCGGCTGGAACACGGACGGCGACAAGCTGAACAAGTACGCTGGCGCGAACGGTGGCGGCGACGCTTCTGGTATCGGCTGGGGCGATTGGGCAGTTTGGGGCGGCGTTGACGTTCCGATCAACGACAAGCTGAAGTGGAACCTGCAGCTCGCCTACACCGACTCGAAGATCTTCTCGGCCACCACGAACGTCAAGTGGAAGCCGGTCAAGAACCTGCTCATCGAGCCGGAAGTTACCTACACCAACTGGGATTCGATCAGCGAAGATCAGTGGGCTGGCATTCTCCGCTTCGAGCGTAGCTTCTAATCTGATCTGAATTCGACCTCCGATCAGAGATGGGAGAAGGCCTGGTTTCCCTCCGGGCCTTTTTTCAGTTCTATCGCAAACATTACCGCAATCGCCAATTGCAAAGAGATAGGATCCCTGCCGTCTTGCGCGAACAAGGGGATTATTTGCCTGCAGACGGTGGCTCTGCCGGACGCACGTGCGGATGCGCGCCGGCGATCAGCTTCATCGCCGCGGCCAACAGCAGGACCGAAATGGGCAAGACCAGCGCGTTCCATTGCAGCATTTCATCCGTCTCAGCCACCAGCGTGGCAAAATGAACCACCAGATAGAGGATGATCATCTGGATAAAGAGATTTTTGAGCTCGGCGACGCTGTCGATGATCATCCACGCCGGCAGCGCCGCGCGCCGCTCCGGCGACGGCTCGATCAGAAAGCCGAGGGTAATGGCGCATCCGAAGATAACAAGCACAATCGCGAATAACAGCTTATCCGTCGCCCGCATGACCGCCGCGATCACGGCAAGGTCCGGATCGGTTCTGACAACGGCGTAGGCATGCCATAATGTGATAAGACCCTCCCAGAACATCAAACCGGCGGCGGCGATAACACCAATGGAGGCGAGCGCAATTATAAAGCGTAACTTCAGCAAGATGTTTATCATTGTCTCTCCGATCGAGCTGCAAGCGTCAATGAGGCGGGAGAAAGATCACGGGCTGCTTGTTACTTTCCTGACGAGGCGAAGGCCTAAATTCGTAAAGTCACATTCAAGCATTCGTAAAGCTACATTCAAGCATGGTCAGCCGTTAAACCGCAACACGCCGCAGCCATGAAATGCGGCCTGCGTGCCTGGGATGCATAAGACCGCGGCCACGGAAATCGAAGCCGTCGTCTCCAGCAATACCGGCAAGGACGACTTGATCGAAAAGCTCGCTTCCAACAAAGCTTAAGATCAAAAGACGACAATGCCCTCTGACGTGCAGGTTGGTTGCTATTTGGAAGGCAATAGCAGAATATCTACCCCTGGACGAAACCTTGGCTCGTTCTATCTCCGCGTTGACCCACGCTTTGCCAAATGCCGCTGATCTGATGACTGAATCCATACGCTCGAGTTGAGACACTATCTCGCTTCTGTTGGAGACTGTTCGATGAAAGTGCGACGTCGCGTTCCACAGGCTTATTTGGTTGCATTGCTCCTAGCTTTCATGTCTGCCCCGCAGGCAGCGGTCGCGCAAGCCGAACCGACCGTCGGCGTCATCAGCGTTCCGATCGAGGACGTTTCGCCCAAACACGAATTTGTCGGACGCGTGGAGGCGGTCAATGCCGTCGATATCCGCTCGCGGATCGAGGGCTTCCTGGACAAACGCCTCTTCGACGAAGGCCAGCTCGTCAAGAAGGATCAGGATCTCTTCCTGATCGACCGGCGCTCGCTCGAAATATCTCTGGCGGATGCCAAGGCAGCACTTGCCAGCGCTCAAGCAAGCCTGGCGGATGCGCAGCGCACGCTCGCACGCAACCAATCGTTAAGCGGCCAAACTGTCGCGCGCGCCACATTGGAGCAAAGCCAAACCGCTGTCGAAACGGGACAGGCAAACCTGTTGTCGGCGCAAACGCGGGTCAGCCAAGCCGAACTGAACCTCAGCTATACCCGGATCACCTCCCCGATCGATGGACGCATCGGAGCAGCTGAATTGTCGGATGGAAGCTTCATCAGCGGCAGTTCGCAGATACTGGCCCGGATCGTCGAATTGGATCCGATCCGCGTCGTATTCTCCCTCAGCGACCGCTCGATCCTCGATCTGCGGGCAGCTGCCGGCGATATCAGCAAGGAGGATCTCGCAAAGCGGTATGAGCCGACCCTGCGGCTGTCGAATGGTCAGGCCTATGCAGAGAAGGGAAAAGTCGAATTCTTTGGAAACGAAATCGATGTGGCAACCGGAACCCTCGCTATTCGAGCGCTGTTTCCCAATCCGCAATCCTTGCTCATTCCAGGCCAGTTCGTGACGGTCATCGTGTCGGAAACCGAAAAGAAGCTGCGCCCGATCGTGCCTATGGGCGCAGTTCAACAGGATCGCGACGGCAAATTCGCCCTTTTGGTCAACGACAAGAGCCAAGTCGAGCTCAGGCGAATAAAGGTTTCCGAAGAGGTCGGTGGAAATTGGGTGGTTGATGACGGGCTAAAAGGCGGCGAAAAACTCATCGTCGATGGCCTGCAGAACGTCTCCGAGGGCTTGACTGTCAAAGCCACGCAAGCATCGCCCACCGAAAACAGCGTGACTTCCATGACCCCAGCGGCCTCAAAACCCGGTTCAGTACAATGAATATTTCCGCGCTCTTCATTGCAAGACCACGCTTTGCCATGGTCATTGCGATCGTCATGATGATCGCGGGAGGCATCGCACTCCTTCTGATACCGGTCGCCCAATTTCCCCAGATCACGCCTCCAGAAGTCCAGGTGACGGCTAGCTATCCGGGCGCCAATGCCGCCGTCATGATGCAGAGCGTGGGAGCGCCGATAGAGGATCAGGTGAACGGCGTCGAAGACATGCTTTATATGTCGTCTTCGAGCACCAACAACGGCGGCTACAGTCTGACGGTGACGTTTGCGCCGGGGACGGATCCGGCCATCGCCCAGGTCAACGTACAAAATCGCGTCGCGATGGCGACGCCACGCCTTCCGACTGCCGTCACCCAAACCGGTGTGACGGTCCGCACCCGTTCGTCCAGCATGTTGCTCGGTTTTGCGATCTATTCGCCCAAGGGCACGAAGGACGACGTCTTCCTCAGCAATTATGCGATGATCAATATACGCGATGCGATCGCCCGCCTGCCCGGCGTCGGGGAAGCAAGCGTTTTTGGCCCAACCTATAGCATACGCATCTGGATGAACCCGGACCGCATGCAGGCCCTTGGGGTGACGGCCGCCGACCTGACCAGCGCCATCCAAGCCCAAAACGCCCAGGCATCCGCCGGCCAGTTAGGCTCGCCTCCATTGACATCGGGCCAGCAGCTGCAATTGACCGTTCAGGCAAGAGGACGGCTTACGAGCCCCGCAGAGTTCGGCGACATCATCATTCGCACCAACAAGAATGGCGCGATCGTGCGCCTGCGCGACGTTGCCCGGGTGGAACTCGGCGCCGAATCCTATGATACGGCGTCAACGCTGAACGGGCAGCCGAGCGCGACGGTCGTCGTCTATCAATCCGCTGACGCTAACGCGCTTGCGGTATCGAATGCTGTCCTTGGCGAGTTGAAAACATTGTCGGCGCAGTTTCCCGACGATGTCGCATCCACGGTCGTTTTCGACACGACCGCTTTCGTTCGACAGACGATTGAGGAGATTCTCGTTACGCTGGCGCTTACCTTCGTGCTTGTCGTGGTGGTCGTCTACATTTTCCTGCAAGACTGGCGCGCGACGGTCATCCCCACGCTGACGATACCGGTTTCCCTGGTGGGCGGCTTCGCCGTGCTTTACCTCATGGGATACTCGGCGAACACGATCACCATGTTCGCCATGATACTCGCCATCAGTCTGGTCGTGGACGACGCTATCATCGTGGTGGAGAACGTTCAGCGTGTTATGACCGAGGCTGGCGTCGACGTACGCGAGGCAACACTGCGTACGATGAGCCAGGTCACAGGTCCAATCGTCGCCACCACCCTGGTATTGGCCGCACTCTTCGTGCCGGTTGCCTTTCTGGCCGGCATCACCGGCACGCTCTATCGTCAGTTTGCGGTCACCATTCTAATCACGATCACCTTCTCGACGATCAATGCCCTGACGCTCAGTCCGGCACTTTGTGTTCTGATACTTCGGCCAGCAAGGGAGACCCGCGCTCGGATTTTTGACCGGGTCAATCGAGGACTCGACGCGTCAAGACGTTTCTACCTACGCCTGCTGGATCAATTTGCCCGGCGCATTGCCGTGAGTGCCACGGTCTTTATTTTGATCGTGTGCGGCATCTACGGCTTCTATCGTGTGCTCCCGGTGGGCTTTGTTCCAGCGGAGGACCTGGGCTATCTATTTGTCAACGTACAGTTGCCCGATTCGGCCTCGCTCGAGCGTACGCAGCAGACAATTGCGACCGTCACCTCCTTGCTTCAACGCACGCCCGGGGTGGCAAATACGATCGGAATCTCCGGATCGAGCATGATCGGCGCCAGCGGCTCCAATTCCGGCATGGTCATTTCGGCGCTCAAACCCTGGAACGAGCGCGGAGCCGATCAAAGCGTCTTTGCTCTCATGAGCCGGCTGCGCGCTCAGTTCGGCGCGATTTCGACTGCGTCCGTCGTGCCGTTCAACCCGCCGGCAATCCCCGGTCTCGGCACGACCGGCGGCTTTGATTTTCGTCTTCAAGCCCGCGCCGGGCAAAGCGAGGATGAGCTCGCCGAAGTGATGCGCGGCCTGATTGTCGCGGCAAACCGAAGCCCGAGCCTGACCAATGTGTTCAGCACGTTTTCGGCCAACGCGCCGCAGATCTACCTCGATATAGACAGAAGGCGCGCCGAACTCTTTGGCGTCTCGCCCGCAGCGATCTTCAGCACACTGCAAGCGCATCTCGGATCGTCCTATGTGGACGACTTCAACATTTTTTCGCGCGTATACCAGGTTCGCATTCAAGATGAACCGAATTTCCGAATGCGCACCGAGGATATTCAGCGGCTAAGAGTGCAAAGTCAATCCGGGGACCTCGTGCCGTTGCAGGGATTGCTTTCCATTTCAACTGTTTACGGCCCCAATTCCATCAATCGTTACAATCTCTTCCCGTCCGCGTCGATCAATGGGCAGGCTGCCCCCGGCACAAGCACCGGGGGCGCGCTTAGCGCCATGGAGGCGCTCGCAGCCGAAAAGCTTCCACCGGGTTTCGGATTTGAATGGACGGGTCTTGCCCTTCAGGAAAAACAGGCCGGCGGCCAGACGGTCACCATCCTGATCATGGGGATCGTTTTCACCTACCTGTTCCTCGTTGCCCAGTACGAAAGTTGGAGCGTGCCTGTGGCCGTGATGATGTCGGTGACGGTCGCTGTCTTGGGGGCGTTGGGAGCTCTCGTGATCGGCGGCATCGATCTCAACATCTACGCGCAGATCGGCCTGCTGTTGCTAATCGGGCTTGCCGCGAAAAACGCGATCCTCATCGTAGAGTTCGCCAAGGAGCGCCGGGAAGAAGGCCACGGCATCATGGAAGCGGCAATCGCAGGAACGTCGCAGCGCTTCAGGCCAGTACTCATGACCGCGATGGCATCCGTGCTTGGCGTGTTGCCATTGGTCCTTGCCACCGGTGCGGGCGCGGGCAGCCGGCGGGCGATTGGCGTGACCGTTCTTGGGGGACTGCTGATCGGCACCGTCGTCGGCCTGCTTTTCATCCCGTTATTGTATATAGTCGTCCAGACGGTCAGAGAGGGCGTCAAGCGCCGGTTTTTCGGTGTCGATAGCATCGCCTCAAAGAAAAAATCCACCGCGGCTCCGGATTAGAGGCGGGTTCGGGGATCTGGGGCGGGCATGAGCGGGAACACAGTCGCAACGCGAAAATCATGGTGGGCGGATATTGCTGCGGTGGGGCTCGGCCCGCTATCCTGGCTCGGCCTGCTGTTAGGCGCGCTTCTGTTCGCATCGGCGCTGACGCCGACGCTGGTGCCGCGCGATCTTTTGCCACAGGGCGTTCTGGCCGGGCTCTGTTTTTTTATCGGCTACGCTCTTGGGGTCTTCCTCACCTGGCTTTGGACAGATCTGGAGCCGCCGCAACCAAATAGGGCGCAAGCGCTGATGCGCTACCCGGCGGCGGCGATCAGTCTCGCTTTTGTCGTCATTTCCCTGTGGCGATCGACCAACTGGCAGAATTCCGTTCGGGCCGCCGTCGGCATGCCTGAAGTCGACAGCATGAACCCCTTCCTGATCGTGGGGGTTGCCGTCCTCACCTTTGTGTTGTTGCTGGCGCTCGGGCGTTTGGCAAAAGTACTGGCCACAATCCTCTATGGACTGATGCGACGACATATACCCCAACGCGTCGCAATGGTCTTGGCGATCTCGGTGACGGCCCTTCTTTTTTGGTCGATAGCAAACGGCGTCCTAGCTCGAACAGCCTTCGAGGTGCTCGATGCGTCATATCGCCAATATGATGCGCTGCTTGAACCTGAACGGCCCCAGCCTCTCGAAAACGGTAGGACCGGAAACCCGGGTTCACTTGTCGCCTGGAATGAGCTTGGCCGGGCCGGACGGGAATTCGTTTCGTCGGGTCCGCATGCGAGCGACATCAGTGCCGTTACCGGAAGACCGGCGCTTGAACCGATCCGCGTCTATGTCGGGCAGCAATCGGAAAGCACGCCTCAGGACCGAGCGCGGCTGGCGCTTAAGGAGCTGAAGCGTCAGGGAGGCTTTTCTCGTTCGCTTTTGATCGTGATCACTCCGACCGGCACCGGCTGGATCGACCCCGCCGCCATGGACCCCGTCGAATATCTTCATGATGGTGATATCGCAAGCGTCGCCGTCCAATATTCCTATCTCAGCAGTCCGCTTTCGCTACTTGCCCAGTCCGAATATGGCGCCGAGACGGCAAGAGCCTTGTTCTCGCAGATCTACGGCTACTGGACGACGTTACCGAAGGACAAGCGGCCGAGATTGTACCTTCACGGGCTGAGCCTGGGCGCAATGAACTCGCAGCAATCAGCCCGGCTTTTCGAAATGATGGACGATCCCATACAGGGCGCACTCTGGAGCGGTACGCCTTTTGTCAGCCCCACCTGGCGGACCGTCACCCAAGAGCGAAACGCCGGATCGCTCGCGCGGCTGCCGCAGTTTCGCGATGGCAGGATGATCCGTTTCATGAACCAGAACGGCTTTCCGCAACAGCAGACGTCGCGGCCCTGGGGGCCGATCAGGATCGTCTATCTGCAATATGCCAGCGATCCGATTGTCTTTTTCAACGTCAATGATTTCTATAAGGCGCCCGACTGGATGCGAGAGCCGCTCGCACCTGATGTGTCGCCGCAACTTAGATGGTATCCGATCATAACCGGCTTCCAGTTGATACTGGATATGCTCGTCGCCAACAAAACACCGATGGGGTTCGGTCATGTCTATGCCCCCCAACACTATATCGATGCCTGGGTTGCGGTGACGGATGTGAAGGGATGGTCCGAGGCTCAATTGGCTGCCCTCAAGAAGCGTTTCGAAACGCCGGAATTGGCTGGCTCAACATCGACGAAACAAACGCCGCAACAAAGTTATGAAGGACGAGGAGGCTAAGCATTTGTCATCATGGCGATGACCCCCGAAACAGAAGAAACGGAATCTGTCGTATTGGTGCACGGGCTTGCACGCGGCAGCGGGTCGTTCTGGCTTATCGAGAAGGTGTTGGCGCGGCGGGGATTTCTGATCGTCAATAGAACATACCCTTCGACACGCGCGCCGATCGCCGAGCTCGCGCGCTATGTCGGAGGCTCCGTCGAGGCCTGCGGCCCGCGGCGGGTCAATTTCGTTACCCATTCCATGGGTGGAATTCTGGTTCGCCACTGGTTGGCACAGTCACGACCGCAGAATTTGGGACGGGTCGTCATGCTCGCCCCACCTAACAACGGTTCCGAGATCGTCGATATCTTCGGTGACATGCCGCCATTTGCCTGGATCAACGGCCCGGCGGGCCTCGAACTCGGAACCGGTGCTGAGGCCGTGCCGAAGCTTCTGCCGAAACCCGACTATCCCGTCGGGATCATCGCAGGCGACATATCCGTCAATCCGGTTTTCAATTCGATTATCCACGGCCCCAACGATGGAAAGGTATCCGTCGCGTCGACACGGCTTGACGGTGCGCTAGACCACTTGGTCGTGCATGCCACCCATACGTTTATGATGTTCAATCCGATCGTGGTTGTGGAGACCGTCAACTTCCTGGAACAGGGCGCATTTCATCACGGCCTGACATTGCAGGAGGCAAGTGCGACAATCCTTGCGATGCTTCGGTGAAGATGCAATGAGCCCCCAGGCTTACGCGTCTGCCTCGGGCCGACCGCCGGTCGCACGCTTGATCGCGCAACAGACTGCCCTCCGGCTCACGGCTCACGGCTCGCCGGCAGGAGCCCAACCAACCGATATCCCAAGGGTCCGTTTGCTCTTTACCCGCCTGTGACAGAACCGCACAGGACAGCCTAAAGGCTAAAAGATATATTGAGTATATATGTTTCAAGCCATAAATCGATGCCGCTAATATTAATATGATGGAGACCTGAAATGGCCAGAGAACTGAGCGCGGCAACCAAGGCAATCGTGCGGGCAACCGTACCTGCACTTGCGGCCCGTGGCACGGAAATCACCGCCGCCATGTATGTCCTGCTTTTCAAGGACGAGGAAGTTCGTAACCTCTTCAACCAGTCCAACCAAGGCGAAGGCGGCCGGCAGACGAAGGCCTTGGCGCAGGCGATCCTCGCCTATGCGCAGAATATCGACAACCTTGGAGTGCTCGGGCCAGCGGTTGAGCGCATCGCGCAAAAACACGTGGGCCTTCAGATAAAGCAGCACCATTATCCGCATGTCGCAAACGCCCTGCTCGCCGCCATCAAACAGGTTCTCGGCGAGGCCGCAACCGACGAAGTCCTCGCCGCCTGGGGAGAGGCCTACTGGTTCCTGGCCGATATCCTCATCGGCAGGGAAAAGCAGGTCTATGAAGAGCTGGGCTCTGCTGAAGGCGGATGGGCCGGCTGGCGCCGCTTCCGCATCGCAGACAAGCGTCGGGAGAGCGACATCATCACCTCCTTCGTCCTAGAGCCGGAAGATGGCCGGCCCGTCATCCGTCATCGCCCGGGCCAGTATCTGACGTTCCGGTTCGAGGTAACTGGAAAGGGTGAGTACCGCCGCAACTACAGCATTTCCTCTGCCCCGAACGGCAAGACATACAGAATTTCCGTCAAACGCGAGCCATCGGGCCTGATTTCGAATTATCTGCACGACAAACTGGCCGTGGGTGATGTGCTTGAGGTAGCCCCGCCGGCGGGCGACTTCTTCCTCAAGGAGAATACGTCGCGGCCGGTCGTCTTGCTGAGCGGCGGCGTCGGCCTGACGCCGATGGTCAGCATGCTGGAAGACATTGCAGCTAAAGAGAGCGTGGCGAATGTTTACTACGTTCACGGCGCAGAAGACGGCAAGGTCCATGCGATGGGTGAACATGTCCGCAAGCTCACCTTCGGACGCGACGGCATGAGGTCTGCGATATTCTATCGCGCGCCCAACTCAGACGATCGGAAGGGCGTTCACTACGACCAGGAAGGATTTGTCACCCTCGACTGGCTTGCCGAGAACACACCGCTCAAGGATGCCGACATCTATCTCTGCGGACCAAAGCCGTTTCTCGCGACCTTCGTCAATGGACTGGCCAAGGCTGGTGTCCCTCAAGATCGGATCCATTACGAGTTCTTCGGCCCGGCGGACGACCTCGCAGCTTGAAGCGCGAGCATCAGGCGGCTGGAGTTTGCTCCGCCGCCTGGTGCTACAGTGCCGCGACCGACCCGGGAGGCTGTTCATGCGGCTAACAGTTCATTCCGATTATGCATTGCGGCTGATGATCTATCTCAGCCTCCGGAGGGACGACAGCCTGTCCACGATCGACGATGTGGCGGCGGCCCCGACTTCTGACGACCGCCCGATGCGCTTCGTTTGTGATGAAAGAGCAAGTCGCATCTGACGTGATCGCAGCAAATTCCGCCCAACCGACACCAAATTCATTTGCCTGAGAGCCGGAATAGCGGGAAATTCAAGACAAGCTGCCTGACGGGTAACCGTGCATCGCGAAGGACGATGCCGGCAGCTGCCCTTCGAGGGAGGAGAAAATGGCCGGTAACCATTCAGACCCGAGCGGACCCGATCTGGCCCTCGGCATTGCGCTCACCGATCTTCCCGACGGCGGCAAGCTGGTCGGTCATCGCGACGGCGAGCCCGTCCTCCTGGTGCGCCGCGGAGCAGAGATATCAGCGGTTGGCGCCACGTGTTCGCACTATGGCGGACCGCTCTTCGACGGCCTCGTCGCCGACGATACCGTCCGCTGTCCCTGGCATCACGCCTGCTTCGACCTTAAGACGGGCGAAGCCCTGCGCGCGCCTGCGCTATCACCGCTCGCTTGCTGGTCGATCGAGCAGCGAGACGGTAGGATTTTCGTTGGCGAGAAGCGCAAAAAGCCGTCGCCAGTAGCGCGCGAAAGCACTGCTGGGTCGTCTCCCGAAAGGATCGTCCTCATCGGCGGTGGCGCGGCCGGTTTTGCCGCGGCCGAGCGACTGCGGCGTGAACAATTTCAGGGCGCCATCGTCATGATCAGCGATGACGAGGCGCCGCCCGTCGACCGTCCCAACCTCTCGAAGGACTATCTTGCTGGCAAGGCTCCCGAAGACTGGATCCCGCTTCGAAGCGAAGCCTTCTATGCCAAGAACAACATCGAGCTGCGTCTTAGAACCAAGGTCGCCGCCCTCGATGTCGGCGCCAGACAAGTCGTGCTGGCCGATGGGGAACGGGTCGCCTTCGACAAATTGCTGCTCGCGACCGGCGCCGAACCGGTGCGTCTGACCATACCCGGCGCCGATCAGCCTCATGTCCATACGCTGCGCTCGCTTGCCGACAGCCGCAGGATTATCGCAGCGAGCAGCACCGCTCGGTCCGCTGTCGTGCTTGGCGCCAGCTTCATCGGCCTCGAGGTTGCCGCGTCCCTTCGAACCCGCGGTGTCGAAGTGCATGTGGTCGCGCCCGAGGAAAGGCCAATGGAACGGGTTCTTGGCCCTCAGATGGGCGACTTCATCCGCGCGCTGCACGAGGGAAATGGCGTCCTCTTTCACCTCGCCGATACGGCTGCGAGCATCGGCGCAAGCGAGGTGCTGCTGAATAGCGGCAGGAGTCTCGCCGCCGACATGGTCATTGCCGGCATAGGCGTGCGCCCACGGGTCGATCTCGCCGACGCGGCGGGCCTAGCCACGGATCGGGGCGTCCTGGTCGATGCCTATCTTGAGACCAATGTGCCGGGGATATATGCGGCCGGCGATATCGCCCGGTGGCCCGACCCCCGCAGCGGCGCAAATATCAGAGTGGAGCACTGGGTGGTGGCGCAAAGGCAAGGTGCCACAGCCGCGCTCAACATGCTCGGACGCGGTCAGAAGTTCACGGATGTGCCGTTCTTTTGGAGCCAGCATTACGACATTCCGATCAACTATGTCGGCCATGCCGAGGGATGGGACGCAATCGAGGTCGAGGGCGACATCGCCGCAAAGGACTGCCTCCTGCGCTTCAAGCGCGGTGGGCACATCCTGGCGGTCGCCACGATCTTCCGCGATAGCGAAAGCCTCGCGGCGGAACTAGCGATGGAGCAAAGCAAGGCCTAGGGCGCGCGGATTAGGAGCGTCTGGTGTGACCGTATGATGGACTGACGTCACTGATCGACGCGGCTCATCTCGGCCAAAGTATAAGGCGTCATAATGTTCCATGACAGCCTTCCAACGTCACTTATGCACGCACTGCGTGTATAAGCACATAGCTAATGTTCCTAGCCTGCAACGCGGGAATGTCAAGCTTCTAGCTTTTTGGGTGGCTGGGAGGCAGACGGTCGGCTGCTTTTGGTGTTTAGCAGCTATGGTGGCGCAGCCTTGCGTTTATTGGGCGGGCGGCCGGCGATCTCTCAATTCGATAGCTTCCGCACGTCGATACGACGGTCGTCGGCCGAAACGGTGATCTCGAAATGATGGGCCTGCGTGACGTCGTGAACATTTCGTGGCCGCAAAGCGGCGATGTTCACCCCGGCCTTCCTTCGAAGGCTGTCATAGACAATTCCCGCTCCACCATCCAAGCGGACTTGCTCGCCAAGCGCTTGCGAAGCCACGTAGCTCGCACTGTCGTAGATGTCGGAACGCAACGCCTGCTGCCCTCGAAGATCGAGGTAGTCGCCAAGCAGGTTGGCCGTATAGCATCTATATGTGCGCACCATTGTCGCGACATCGCGCGCGACGGCCTCGCGCCGAAGGTGATGGCCAACCTCAGCCGCCGCGGTGCGGAGATCATCGGCAGCGTACCAGGCGCCCAAATCCGCAGCGTTGAATCGCATTCCACCCGGCGCAACGTGCAGAAAAGCCGCCATGACGATACTGGCATTCGCGACACCGTAGACCCACTCGACCTCAGGAAGCCGTCGGATACGGTCCACGACGAGCCGGTCATTGGTCCAGCCAACAAGCTCCATGACGGCCTCGAGATCGGCGGGCGTCGCAACGGTATCGAAAAGACCAATAGGCGGAAATTGGGATGGGATCAGCCGGTAGGACGGATGCGGCGCCTTGTCGAAACGATCACTCACCGGAAAACAATATCCGAATCTTCGTAGGATGTGAAAGCCTGGTCCAGGGTATTTGGTTGCATGTAGACACCACCCCTTGCCGCATCCAGAAAGCGACGCACGGTCATCAATCCATCTTGGGTTCCGTTTGTCAGCACGCTGAGTGGCGGATGTCCGCCAAAAACGGTTGCACGATGAGGCGTGCGCAGCCACTCCACGCCGGCGCGCTCACTCGAAAACAGGATCTCAAGGGCCTGATGGATCCCGAGCACTGCGGAGATTCGGATGAGAGTATCAACATCCAACGTGACAACACGGTGCTCGCGCGCTTGCTTGGCCCAGCTATGATAAGTCGAACGGGATGGATATCCAAGTATGAGCAAACGCTGCTCTTCAGTCAGGCCCCATAGATCTGCAATTGCCAGGAAGGTCCGCAAAGCTGGCGCGCTTAGTCTCTTGCGATTGGCCGGGGCAAATCGTTCGGTCCCGATGCCTAGCGATCCCTGCCCGCTCTGCTGCTCCCTTTCTTGCGCGTTTCGCATATAACTCCGCTCCTGTCTTGTAATGGACATAGTCTAGATCCGGACATGCTGCAAGTTTTTTCGGTGAGGATATATTTATACGGTGTCTCATTGATGAGTACCCACGGACCCGGATCAGATGACATGCGCAGTTCGCCGGACGACGAAACACCATTGCCATCATCGATCCAAACTCGGAGTTCATTGAATGGAGTGTCTGCAGCGTCAATAACGCCGTCACCATCGCTATCGAACGCGGCTAAATCCTGAAACGCGTTCCCGCTTCGCGGCCCAACTGAACCGCACCGGATTTGCCGGAGGCCATTTCGTTTAAGTTATGCAGCTATGGCCGGTTCGTCCAGCATGGCGTAATACTGCTCCTCGGCTTCGGCTGGCGGAATATTCCCGATTTGCTCCAGAAGTCGTCGCTGGTTGAACCAATCGACGCATTCCAGCGTGTCCAATTCCACCGTCTCGAAGCTCCGCCATGGTACGCGCCAGTGGATAACCTCGGTAGAGACCGTTGATCGTTTCAGCGAGGGGCGCTGGAGCCACTCGGTTGTTGGAACAGAGTAACGGAGACATGCTGACGCCTTCGGTCGTTGGCTTGGGCGACGTCGGCAGCGTGTTCGTCGGGAAGGCCGCGAAAGAGCGCCTGACCACCCATCCAGAACGGACAATATCCTCCTTCAAGCGCTACATGGGCACCAACCACGCCATCACGCTTGGTGATCTGTCGTTATGGCCAGAGGAAGTATCCGCTTTCGTGCTGAGGTCATTGAAGGCTGACGCGGAAGCCTTCTTCAAAGATGAAGTTACCGAAGTAGTCATTTCGGTCCCGGCCTATTTCAACGAGCATCAGCGCAAAGCAACGATCGCTGCCCGCAGATTGGCCGGTCTCAAGGTGCGGCGGATCATCAACGAACCGACGGCTGCAGCCCTTGCCTATGGTTTCTCAGAGGTTCCGGAAGGCGCAACAGCTTAAGCAATCTCCGAATTATTGCCGTTCCAGCAGGGTGAGCTCACCTCTCGCACCGTCATATTCCATAAAGTTGGTCGGGCAGGACAACACGGCAGCCCTGAATTTCTGACGCGCCTCGTCGATCTCTTTGCGCAAATGGTGCCATTCGCCGACGTAGAAGATTGCTTCGCAGAGACTATCGTTGGTCGACGCCTTTGCAATGACTTCATCGGGCCTCAGTTCTCCGAGAAAGAGCTGGTAGACAGGATAGGGCCATTTGCCGTGATCCAGTTGTCCGGCCTCGATGCGCAATTCATTCGTTGCTCGGCTGTCATCGCCGCGCGTCTGGGAGATGAAACGCCATAAATGATAGTAGGGTGCAGCTTCCGCGTTCAATGTTACCCTCGCCGCGAAATCATCCGCCGCCCGTTGATACTGCCCCTGAAAATATTGCGTGAAAGGGTCGGCAATGTAGCCAGCACGTAGCTGGCTGATGGGCCACAGAGACCCCAGGGCGATAGCCGCGAATACCGCGCTACCGATAAGCGCTGCCTTGCCGAAGCGAGGATGAAGTTGTTTGTTTGGCCAGGCCTTCAGCAAGGCGAGCGAGACCGCGCCGCCGGCAATCGTTCCGCCAAGATGCGCCGCATAGTCGATCTGCAGGCCATCTGCTGTTTGGCCGACGAGGGGAAGCAGTGATGGTACGAGGATCTGGATTGCTCCGAGCCTCAACATCGTGGGTAACGGACCCGATGGGAAATGAAAACTTGCCACTATCACAGCGGCAAACAGGCCTATGATCCCACCGGACGCCCCTACGCCAACAATATTGGCAGGGTTGATCAAGAGGGATGCCACAGTGCCGCCGATCGCGCTAATGCAAAAAAGCGCCGCATACCAGCGCCAGCCGATCAGCCGTTCCAGCAGGATACCGGCCCGCCACAAAGCGAGACAATTGAAGGTGAGATGGATGATATTGCCGTGCAACAGTGCGGCCGTCACCAGCCTCCACCACTCACCATATAGAAAGATCCTTTGACGGAACGTTCCGCCAAGCACCAAAAGCGTCTGGGTATTTGGCGCGTTGTCCTTTGGTGGAACGACGCCGAATTTGATCTCCGCGACATAGATAGCAACCAGAATGGCGATGAGAGCGTAGGTAAAAATCGGCCGCCCCTTGAGATCAAAAACTGGCCCCGCATCGTCAACCTCAACGGTTGTGGGGAAACCATTGTCTCCTAGCGCTTGTTGCTCTCGATCTTTTGCAAGGAAATCAACACATCGACTGTATATCCAGTCGGGGTCACCCCGTAGCAGCGTCAACGAAATAACGGCTGTGGCTTGTTGCCATCGAAGAGCTTTAGGAAGCCACCGCATAAGCCCGCGTCTGGTCAGTGTTTTGCCCACAGTGGAATCAAGATCGACAATTAGCTGATCAACCCTTTTGCGTTGATATCTGCGGACATTGCGGACAGCTCGAAATGGGATCGTTTCGTCGAAATAGGCTTCGATGTATATCCCGACATTCGATATGATCAGGCCTGGTTCGCCTCTAAATGCCTTGAACAGCAAACTGATTGCGAAAAGCGCGCAGAGGACCGCGAGTGGCCAACAAAAGAGGGCGCTAAGGGGCGGATGACCTGGTCTGCCTGGAAGAAAGGGACCGCCGGCGACCGCCGCCGCAATGACTAGGAGTATGAAGGACAGCCTAAGCACCCTTTCCTTGTCATAGACAAATCCGATGCTTCGCGGAGCCTCTGCATCCAATGTGAAGTTCTCAAACATATTCTGTTCTACCGATTTTGGTCGCAAGTGCCAGCAAGATTGAGAAACAATTTTCAACCATAACCTGATAATAATTCGGAAATGCTCGCCTTCCAGGGATTGCAACGCCCAGCCGCGGAATTTCTAAAATACAATCACTGAACCCGACAATCGCGAGAATTGCCCTGGGGGCGGAAGCGCCGATGCTGAAAATGGCGGCCACGATGGCCCACCCGCTCCTATCGATTTTGCGGCGCTAATTGCCCAATTGGGAAAACTCCACAACATGTCCAGCGTCTATGTCGATTTGGACGGATGGAACAATCTCCTCTTGCAGATGAGCGACCTCCCGACGCAGATGCGTGCGCTTCTGGAGCCAACGATCATCGACAGCTTTTGCAACATCACGCAGTATAGCGAACGCACCTCGGCGTTTCCCCATGCACCGGTCGATTTGCGGGACCGAGAATTGATCCTCGCCTATGACGAGGAATTCGGTTGGAGCGCTGACGACCGCAAGGTCTATGCAGCGATCGGGCACGAACGCGCGGACGGCTTCAAATGGCGTCTTTCGCAAGTTTGGGCCGCGCAGCGACCCCCGCACGAGCACGGCAGGCGAGGTCTAGCGAGACGAGCTGAACAGGCAAAGGCCATCAAGCAAGCTCCGCCGCCACCACGAGAAATCAACCTCAGGCCCCTTCTACCGTTGGCTGCTCTTCTTCTGATGTATCTCCTCGATAAGTTTGGATGAACTCGGATCGCGGGCCGGCAATGTTTCCATCATGATTGGCGGTCCGGTCCCTTTCAAGGCGACGCCATCCCACGCACTTCAAAGGAACCCAAGTGGTGGGTCCTTATGTCGTGTCGAGGGATGTGAAAGAGGTTGGCAATCGGATCGTGATTTGAGACGAAGCGTTGAGGCTGCCGCGCTGACTTGAAGCACGTCATGGTCTTGTCTCGTCATCGGGTCGGCTGGTCAGAATTTTCCGCCCGATTGTTGAGGCCTTTGTGCAAGTCGTGTTCGACGCCGGCCAGATCTGGCGCTTGGCCGTCTCATCCATCGTTCACAGTAGGCGGGCCTCACCCGAGAGGCGGACACTGCTTCCCGTTTGTGCGGGGATCTCGACGACGAGACGACACGGCTGTCCCATATCCTCGCCCTGGATGATCTCGATGCGGCCTGCGTGTTTCCAGCCGATATCACGAAGATAGCCGCCGAGCGCCGCCGCGGCTGCTCCAGTTGCCGGATCTTCTTTAACACCTCCCGCGGCAAAGGCATTGCGGGCATGAAAACGAATATGCGTCTCCGCTTGCACAAGCGCTATCGTCGCAAACCCGTGAGCACGCATAAGAGCCGCTCCGGCATCGAATTCGTATTCCATCGTGGAGAGACGCTCCCGCCGTTTCAGGCCAAGCACCAGATGGCGTGCGCCCGCCTCGACGATTGCAGGTGGAAGCCCTTGGTCGAGGTCGCCGTGCGCCAGCGAAAAAAGTTCTAGCGCCGCACCGAGAAGGTCGCGCGGACATGACATGCTTCGAGTAGGAGGCGATTGAAGGGTGGCGCTCAAGGACGCTCCGGCCTTTCCTTCCACGGTGACCGAACCCTCATTGAGCTGGAGTACGAAGATCCCGTCGCCTTTACTACGGGCAAGCACAGCACCCAACGCAATGGTTGCGTGACCGCAAAAGGGAACTTCCATTGCCGGAGCGAAGTAGCGAACCCGCCAACCATCTTGGTTCGGTTCGGCAAAAACCGTTTCGGAATAACCGACTTCATGCGCTATCCGCTGCATTTCGTCGGCTGGCGGCAAGACCTCACACAACATGACGCCGGCCGGGTTACCGCCAGCCCCTGCAATAGAAAATGCCGCCAAGCGGTCGATACTCATTTCCTTCTCCCGATTGTTCATGATGTGGTTGGTCGAGGTTTGCCGGGCTTCTTCCCGGAATTAAGTGTCCTAAGGCATCGCGTCATACGCACCGCGTTTAAATGCCGGCCGCGTGCTCAGCCTCTCAAAATAGTCAACTATCGCCGGCAGATTGGACCGCTCGATCGGCGTGCTAAGCCATCGGTTAACTGACAAGCCAAGAACGATGTCTGCAAGGGTAAACGTCTTGCCCGCGACAAACGGACCCGCCAATATGATTTGCTTTTCCAATATTTCCATTTTGCCGTTCCAATCCCTTGCGCTTGCTGCAATGACTAAGGGATCGGCATAAGCGGACATTCTTCGCACCAGACCCAGGAACGCGCCACGCCATGCACCGTTCAGTTCCGTTGCCTGCCAATCCATCCATCGTTCAACCAACGCTCGGCTCCATGGATTGGAAGGCAGAAGATCGCTGCGATCGTACTTGGACGCCAAATAGCGACAGATCGTGTTTGATTCCCAAAGGATGCCATCGTCGCTCTCGATAACAGGAACCAGCCCATTTGGATTGAACGTCAGGAATTCTGGCGTCCTCGTTGAGGCAAATTCCGCCCCCCAATCCTCCTGTACATAGTCGATGCCGAGTTCCTCACAGGTCCAAAGAACCTTACGGACATTGATCGAGGATACTCTGCCAAGAACACGAAGGATGCCCATTTCGCTCTCCAACTCATCTGGAAAGATTGGATAGCCAATCCCATCCTGTATTGCACTGGCAAAACATGTCGCAGAGACAACAAAGCACCGCTTGCTTGCCGTGTCACAATCGAGCCGTGGTCGATGGTCGACAGCGTTTTCAGTTCGGGGCCGTGACTGCGCAAAACGTGGGGAAAGCGGCCCAAACCGTCTTTTGCTCGATGAGCATCAACAACCAGAGCGGGCGGACACCTATCGGCTCAAGACGTGGCGTCCGTCGCAACCCTATCCGCATCTCATTTGTCTGCGCTGTCCTAGAGACCCGCCACCTCACTATCGCCGAAGCTCACGCAAGGTCACTTGCGACCACCGATACCCCCCGGAAGCGGCGCAGCCCCAACGGCCAGGCGGGCGATAGCCTCGAACCGATATCACGGTGTTCTCGCTGCGACACAGACTTCACGCTGGTCTGGTGACCTCCGGCTCCTCGTTCATCGCAGGTAGTGAATGTGCGGGCGCGCGTGATAGGGGGAAGGTTCAATGCGCGCATCGACGCAAAACACCTCCCGCAAGAGATCTTGGGTGAGGATATCCTCTGGCGCGCCGGCGGCAACGATTCTGCCGCTCTGCATGACGATGAGCCGATCGCAAAACATGGCCGCATGATTGAGATCGTGCAGGGCGATGATGCTGGTGATCGGTAGGCAGGCGACGAGGCGCATCAGGCTGATCTGATGCTGGATATCGAGATGGTTCGTCGGCTCGTCGAGGATTAGTTCCGTGGGCGTCTGGGCAAGCGCCCTAGCGATCTGCGCGCGTTGTTTTTCTCCACCGGAAAGGCTCTGCCAACGATCGTTGCGCTTGGCCGTCATCCCGGCGCGCTGCAGCGCGTCATCGACTGCATCGCTGTCTTTTCGTGTCCAGCCGGAAAACATCGAACGATGAGGAAAGCGACCAAGATTGACGACATCTACGACCCGAAAGTTGGCGTTGGTCGTCGCATGTTGTTCGACGAAAGCGATGCGTTTTGCGACGGTGCGGCGGCTGATCTTCGCAAGGTTCTTGCCGTCGAGAGTGATCGTGCCGGCATTGGGTTGCTTCAGTCTGGCGAGCAAGCGCAAAAGCGACGTCTTTCCCGACCCGTTCGGACCGAGAAGGCCGAGCATCTTGCCGGGCTCCGCCTCGAACGAAACGCCGTCGAGCACGGTCTTGCTCCCAATTTTCCAGACGAGATTGTCGGCCTTGATGCTCATGATGCGCGCTGGAACCGGTAGAGGATGATCGAAAAGAAAGGGACGCCGACGAGGGCCGTGACAACGCCAATCGGCAAGACTTGTTGGGGGATCAAGGCACGCGACGCGATGTCGGCGAGCACCATGAAGATTGCGCCGACGACGGCGCAGCATGGGAGCAGGCGAATGTGGAGCGGACCAACGATGAACCGCGTCGCATGCGGAACGACGAGACCGACGAAGCCGATGGATCCGACCATGCTGACGATGGTGGCCGTCATCATCGCCGTTAGAGAAAAAAGTACAATTCGAGCCCGGGCGACATTGACGCCGAGCGAGGCGGCCGCTTCGTCGCCAAAGGCGAATGCATCAAGCACGCGCGCATGAGCAAGACATGCAACCAGGCCCGCACCAACAATGAGCGAGACGAGGACGAGCTCGGGCCAACGCGCGCCGCCGAAACTTCCGAGCAGCCAGAACATGACGTCGCGCGCCTGTTGCGCGTTGCCTGAAGTCGTCACGATATAGGAGGTCGCCGCGTTGAAGAGCTGGGAGGCGGCGACGCCCGCAAGGATCGTGCGGTCGGCGCCGCGGGCACCATTGGATAAAAGCGCCACGAAGAAGAAGGCAGCAAATGCGCCGGCAAAGGCACCAGCCGAAAGAGAGACCGCGCCGGCGCCGGCGCCCAGAATGACGATCGCGACCGCACCGGTCGAGGCCCCTGCCGAGATGCCAAGGACATAGGGCTCGGCAAGCGGGTTGCGCAGCAGCGACTGAAGGATCGCCCCCGAAAGCGCCAGACCGGCGCCACAGAAGGCTGCGACCAGCGCTCGGCTGAGCCGATAATCCCAGATGACCGTCTCGTGGATGCGGTTGAGCTCGACTGCCGTCCAGCCGAGCCGATTGGTGATCGCATAGAACGTGGTTGCAAGAGGGATCGGCAAGTCACCGATCCCAACGCTCAACCCCACCACGAGACCGATGGCAGCAAGCGCGGCCAGCAGCGCAAGCGCAAGGACCACCAGCTGCCGGGCGAGATGGCGAGCCTTAATCACTTGAGAAGGCCAAGGGCCTTAAGCTGATCGGCCATCTGCTCGGCACCATAGATTGTACGGATGGTCGGGTTCATGGCCTGGCCATCCATGACGACGATCGCCTTGTTCTTGACCGCCTGCATCTGGCTGACCGCAGGATCCGTGTTCAGGAACTTGATCTTGGACTCCGGCTTATCCAGCTCCCAGCGATTGCGGTCGAGATTTGCGACGACGATGACATCCGGATTGGCGGCTATGATGCTTTCCCAGCCGAGGGTTGGCCATTCGGCCTCGGCAGTGATGGCGTTCTTGCCCCCGAGGAGATCGGCGATAAAGCCGGACGCGGAATTCTTGCCGCCGACATAGGCGTCGGAGGAAGGTGATTGGCTTGAAAACCAGAAGAGGTAGGAAAGCGGCTTGCCATCCTTGGAGATGCTCGACCGCAGCTTGATTTCACGCGCCTTGAAATCGGCGATCAGCGCCTGGCCGCGATCTGCAACGTCGAAGATTTGCGAGAGCTCGTCGATCTCCTTGTAGAGCAGGTCCATATTCCAGACCTTTTCGCGGCTGCCATATTCGTTCTTGACCTTCTCGGTGCTGAGGCAAGTGCTTGGCGAGAGATATGTCGGAACCCCGACCTTTTCGAAATCCTCGCGCTTGGCGACCTTACTGGTCGGTCCGATAAGACTGGGCAATGCCGCGGCCACAAAATCCGGGTTTTGTGCCAGGATCGTCTCGAAGGTCGGAAACTCGACCGTCAGCAGCTTGACCTTCGCGTTCGCCTCGGCGAGCTGCGGCAAGACCCTGCTCGGCCAGAACGCAGTGCCGGCCATTTTGCCTTCGAGGCCGAGGAGCAACATGATTTCCGCGCTGTTCTGTCCAAGCCCGATCGCTCGTTCGGGAGCCTTCTGGAAGGTAACTTGGGCTCCGCAGTTTTCGAGGGTCAGCGGGTACTTGGTTGGCGCGGCCATTGCCAAGGTCGTGGCAAGACCAAGCGCAACGAAGAGGCCGGAGACGGCGAGGACGGGTTTCAAAGAGGTCACGAGGAGTTCCTGGTTGTGCGCTTCAAGGGCGGCATGAAACGGGGCAGCCGGGTATAGCCACGCGACGACTGAAAAAACAAGAGTGCAATACTCATATTTATGTGTGTGCTCAGGATTTTCAGCGCCACGCATGCAAGAAGACCGCTTGACGGCTCGCAAGTGAGACGAGCAGAGGGGGGCGGCGAAAGCCGCCTCGCCCATTGAATTCTTTGTGCGTCCGACACCCAGGATCGGGCCGAGGCGGCAAGGGGCCGACTTTCGTGGTCGTGATCATCCGTTTGGATGAGTGCGACTAGCCGAAAGTGGAATAGGGGCGACAAATCCGCGTTGGATCGGGCCTTTCATCTACCTCTTTCAGATCATTATCGGTTCCATAAGTAGTATATTCGGTAGTATTTTCGCGAAAATTGGACCGCAATAGTTGCAATCCATCAAGCAATGATGGGCGGTTCAGATATCGGCCAGCGCCGGTGATGGCAAATGCCTCCCTTTTGTGCATTGTCTGGATTCCCGCTGAGGCGACTATGATCGCCGCCTTTACAGTCAGATAGCAGGCAATACTTAATCTCGTTCCGACGACCGCTTCCAAAGTCTTCTGAGCAATTCTTGGGCATTTGCCGCCCATGGCGTTAGCACAATTTTAATGATATTGCGGTGCACAACAAATCATGCAACGATCCATGCATTCTTTCGGGAGGAAGGATATAGGCAGCTTCATCAAAGGAACTGTAGCTATGTTTTCCTTTCTGCAAAGCAAACGTCGTCAGAACAACGGTGGTTCTGTTAGATTGGCATCCTATGCTGTACTTGGCGTCATCGGAACAGTATTTGCCTCGTCTGCATTTCCGCCCTTCTTCACCTCGACATCAAGCCGCGCTGTCATCAACGCGCCGCTTGTGCCCTTAACAACGCCGATCAGCGGCAAGGTCATGTCGCTTGTCTCCGGCGACCAGATCACCGTGGAGAATGATCGGGTAGACAATTCCACCCTGATCGGCCTCAAAGTGCAGCTTGGGGCGCTGCGCGACGAGCTGGTGCAGAAAAACGGCATCGTCGCGGACTATGCGCAACGCGTCAAGGACCTCGAAAACGACCTGTCGGGCCAGCAAGCAGCGCTGCTAGTCAGGACGGATGCCGATCTCAAGGCGGCGCAGGCCGCTTTGGAGATGGTGACCTATTCGTCCCGCATTGCAAAGGCTGAAGCGGCGCGCAAGCTCAAGCTCATGGCTCAGGGAATAGCTGCTGGCAGTAAGGACGAGATTGCCGACACCGTCCGCCTGGAAGATGCAAAGCTCGGGGCGGCCGGGCTCTCCGTCGCCAAGCTTAAGGCGGAAGTCGATTTTGCGCGCCAAGGCATCTATGTGGGCGCCGACCTGCAGTCTTTGCAAAATCTTCAGCAGGAGATCCGCACCCATAAGGCTGATCTGCTGCAGATCAAGATGCAGATCGCCACGATGCACTCGAAAGAGGCCGAGTTGAGCTCGCTGGTGGCGACCGAGGGCGAACGGGTCGAGAGGTTGGCCCGCGCCGATCTTCGCATCCCCCAGACGAGCCAGCTCTACAAGCCGGTAGCCGCATCGGGACGTGAGGTAACTGCCGGCGACACGCTGGCGGAGATGCTCGACTGCCGCGACGCTTTCGTGGTGGCGATTTTCTCCGAACGGCAAGCCCAGGCGCTTGCCGTCGGTTCGAAGGTTCAAGTCAACGCCGACGGCTGGACACACGTGGAAGACGGGACAATCACACGGCTGGTTCCTCGCACGACAGACAGGGTCGACCTCGATTATGCCGTGCCGTTCCCGCCGACGGAGCGCCGCGAACTCTATGTCTATATCCGATTGACCGAGCCGGATCAGGCCGTGTTTCGCGACAGCCAATTCTGCTCCGTCGGAACATGGGTCGATGTGACAATACCCCAGGAGTGGCTGCACAAGACGCAGGAATATGTGCGCGAGGCGTCGACATCCATTATCGGCATTGCACAGGCATCAACGGCAAAGTGGCCGGCTGCCGAAACTGAGCTCAACGGGCTTGTGCAGCGATCCGCCGTGCGGTTCGGTGCTTCGAAAACTATCGGTCGCAACATGAAAGGCCCTCGGGACATCTCAGTCCCAGATGAGACGCCGGCCGTCCAGCCGTACCCCGCCAATGCACACGCCGTCGACCTCTTGAACAACAGGATGGGCATTCTTCCGACGAAAAGCTGACCCGAGCAATCATGCGGCAATGGAAAGCATTCGCTTATCAATGGGCAAGCCATAGCCGACGCCGGTCTTGCCCAATGGTCCGCCATGCGCCGTCGAAAACCGCAAAGGCGCATGGCAGCGCAACAGGGCTGGTCGTCGCGACCAAGTAACTAAGGAAGGGATCATGTTCTTCAGTTCGACCGACGACATCTCCAGTGTGCTTGGCTTCGACCTTCTTATCGCCATCTGCGCGCTCCTTTTCGCAATGCTCGGCGATCCGAAGCGGGTGTTCGAGCGGGCAGCCTTCAGCCTACTCATGCTTTTGTCGCTCGGGCTCTACATTTCATGGCGGGCGCTCGACACGCTGCCGCCCTTCGAGTTTTCGGCGGAGACGATCTGGAACTACATCTATTTCTTCTTCGAAGCCGTGTCCGTCGTTTATGCCATGGGCTCGGTGCTGATTTTGTTGCGGAGGACGGATTGGGCTCAGCAGGCCGACCGCAGCGAGCAGGAGCTGACGGCGGCGATAAACCCTCCCTCCGTCGATGTGTTCATTTGCACATACAATGAACCGCTGAACATCCTGGAAAAATCCGTCATCGCGGCTCAGGCGATGGACTATCGCCGGCTTCGGGTCTTTGTCTGCGACGACACGCGCCGGCCGGAGGTTCGCCAATATTGTGAACGCATCGGGGTCAACTACCTGACCCGCCCAGATAACAAGCACGCCAAGGCCGGCAACCTCAACAACGCACTGCGTCACACCAACATGCTCGCCGACGTCTCCGATTTCATCATGATTCTCGATGCCGATTTCGCCCCTCAGGCAAACTTCCTCAATCGCGTCATTGGCCTCTTTGGCGACGGCAAGGTCGCTGTCGTCCAGACACCGCAATTTTACTTCAACAGCGATCCCATTCAGCACAATCTTGGTATCCGCCACTCTTTCGTCGATGACCAAAGGGTCTTCTTCGATACGTTCCAACCGGCAAAGGATGCGGCCGGATGTGCATTTTGCGTGGGAACGAGCTTCGTCGTCCGCCGGGCGGCGGTCAACGAAATCGGCGGCTTTCCGCATGAAGCGCTCTCCGAAGACATGCTGCTGACCTATCGGCTGATGGAGCGCGGTTATATAACCCGCTGGCTCAATGAGAAGCTGAGCGTCGGGCTGTCGGCCGAAGGCATTCCCGAATACATCACACAAAGGACCCGCTGGTGTCTTGGCACCATCCAGATCGGGCTCCTACGCGATGGACCGCTCTGGCGCGGCAATTTCACGCTCACCCAGCGGCTTCATTACTTGCACGGACTGTTTTGCTGGCTGTCCAAGCCGTTCATTCTCTGCCTCTTACTGGCGCCTTCCATCTATTGGCTGACCGGCATACCCGCGCTGCAGGCCGATGAGTTGCTCTTCATGAAATATGGCCTCAGCTCGCTTTTCCTGTTCTGGGCCTATTCGACGTGGATCTCCGAAAGGCGCACGCTACCGCTCTTCACCGAGGTCACCCACGCCCTGACGGCCGTGCCGATCACGATCACCCTTCTCCAGGCGATCCGCAAGCCGTTCGGCCGGCCCTTCAAGGTGACGGAAAAGGGTGGAGACAGGTCCGCGATCAGGGTCCACCGGCCGACCGCGCTGTTCTTCGGCTTCGTCGCGGCGATGTCGGCGCTCTCCGTCATCCGGGTGGTTTACGGCTGGGATGCGCCCGTAGAATTTTCGGGGCGCGAGTGCCTCAATCTCGTCTGGTCGGCGGTTGCGATGGTGATCGCTTTCACCAGCCTGCTTTGCTGCATCGAATTGCCACGCTTCGGCCAGGAAGAGCCCATCGACATCAGTCTCGACGCCAAACACAAGGCGGGCGGAATGATTGCCGATGTGACGATAACAGCCTTGTCCACGGAAGGCGCCGCGATTGGTCGATTGGCCCCGGTGGGTTCTGAAGACGAGGCCTTGTTCATTCCCGAAGTCGGCTGGGTTTCGGCAGGCGCCAGTCCCGCGTCGTCGGCCACGCCGTTTTTGCTATTTCCGACACCGGAGCAACACGATGCGATCTTGCGGCTGCTGTTTAGAACCGCACCCGGCAACGTGGCCGAAAAGGGCGATCTTGCCAAATCGATGCGGATGCTCCTGTCGCGCGCTTTGTCTTGATGAAGAGAAGGGGCTGAAATGCATCTTTTGTGCCGCGCCACAAAGAAGGCCATGCCTGATCTGTTCGGGACCTTCTTGGCCGTTGTCGCGACTATCCTTTTCTCGGTCAACGGTGCCGCGGCGGCAAGCGGAGAGCGCGAGGCGCAGCTCGCCTCAAGGCTTTGCGATGGGCTGATCTCACGCATGAGTGGCGATCCGGCGCAACCCTTCATCTTCCGAAGCTTCGAGCCCGCCAATGGCGGTTCACGGCTACATCCCACACTTGAAAACACCGGATTCACCTACGACAACGCTGTTGCGGCGATAGCCCTCTATGCCTGCGGCAGAAAGGCCGAAGCCAGTCGTATTGCGGACGCGCTCGTGCTTGCGCTGAAGACGGATCGATATTATCACGACGGTCGGCTGCGCAATGGCTACCGCTCTGGCCCCGTTGTTCCCGGCAAAGAGGGCATGTTGCTGCCCGGCTATTGGAATTCCACCACCAACTCCTGGGAGGAGGATGGATATCAGGTGGGCAGCGCGACCGGCAGCACCGCTTGGGCGGCGCTCGCGCTGCTTGCGGCCTACGAAGAGACGGGCCGTCCAACTTATCTCGACGCTGCCGGCAAGGTCATGGAATGGATCCATACTGCTGCGGCAGACCCGCAAAATCCCGGTTATTTCGGCGGATTTTTCGGGCACGAACCCGCACCCGATCGCGTGACATGGAAGTCCACAGAACACAATCTCGATGTTTATGCCGCCGATCGCTGGCTCGCCCGCCTCGACCCCCAGGGCGACTGGAAGCAACTTGGCGAGCATGCACGCCTGTTCCTGGACGCGATGTGGGACGACAATGAGGGGCGCTTTTTCATCGGCAGCATGCCCGGCAGCAATGCGCCAAATACGAACATGTCGGGTCTGGACGCTGAATTATGGCCGCTCATTGCCGTGCCGGCCTATGCCGCCAGGGCCGGACGCGTTCTCGAATGGACGGGGCGCCATCATGGCGTCGAGGGCGGCTTCGACTTCAACGAAGATCGCGACGGCATCTGGCTCGAAGGCACCGCCCAGGCCGCGCTCGTCTTTCGTCTTGCCGACCGGACGGCCGAAGCCGAGCCGTTGCTCGCGACGATCTCTGCGCAAGTGGCACCAGACGGCCTCGTTTATGCGACGGTGAAGGACGAGCTTTCGACCGGGCTCCAGGTCGGACCCAATTCCGCACCTGGTGATTTCAAGTACTTTCGCCTGCCGCACATCGCGGCAACGGCATGGGCCGTACTCGCCGCCCTTGGCCACAATCCCTTCATCGGCATGGCTGATCAGCGGGCCAGCCGGTGAGCAGTACGCGTGCTGCGATCGATAGTATCTGCGTCGAATGCCATGCTTGACGATGAGGCTGCGGCAAGCCAATGCCGCGGCCTCTCAATAGGATGCAATGAGGTTCGTTCCGAAGTCCGGCTTGACACCAAGCATCGGCGCTCCCTGCTTGATGATGTCGCGCACCATAGGCGCAGCCGTGTTGGTGGCGAAGGTCAAATTGTGCTCGCCGGTCAGCGGTTGGTCCACGAAGGCAAGCACGACGTATTGCGGATGTTCTATCGGGAAGGCGCCAAGGAAGGAGTTGAAACTCAGCTTGTGGGAATAGGCGCCGTGGATGACCTTGTTGGCGGTGCCTGTCTTGCCGCCGACATGATAGCCGGGAACGTTGGCCGGTTTGCCCGAGCCTTCCTCGCCGTTGAGTTTGAAGAGCGAGCGGATGATATCGCTGGTGCCCGGTTTGACGATCGGCGTTTCCACCTTTTCTGCTTCTTCTCGCGTGCGCGGCAGGAATGTCGGCTCGATCAATTCGCCGCCATCCATAAGCGCCGCACCTGCAACTGCCGTCTGCAGTGGAGTGGTGGCGACGCCATGGCCGAAGGAAATCGTAATCGAGTTGATCTTCTTCCAGACACGAGGCTGGGTGGGCATTTTGACTTCCGGCAGTTCGGTCTGCAGCTTGGTCAAAAGGCCGAAACGAGTGAGATAGGCCTTTTGGTTTTCCATGCCGACACGGTCCATTAGCCTGGCCGTGCCAATGTTGGAAGAATAGCGGAAAATTTCCGGCACCGTCAGAAAGCGACGCGGCACGTCATGATCGTCATGGATGGTGAAGCCGCCGTAATGGAGCGGGGCGGATGCATCGAACGTGTCGGTCATCTTTACCGCGCCAACATCAAAGGCCATCGCCATCGAGAAGGTCTTGAAGGTCGAGCCCATTTCGAATGTGCCGTTCGACATGCGATTGAGCCAGCCATCGCTACCGGTCGCCTGCGGATCGTTCGGGTCGAAATCGGGCGCGGAAGCCATCGCAAGCACCTCACCGGTATGGATATCCAGAACGACGGCACCGGCGGCCTTGCCCTTATAGAGGTCGAGTGCATTGGTGACGACATCGTGCACCACGTTTTGAACGCGAAGGTCGATCGAAAGTCGCACTGGCTGCAGCGAGTCGCGGCTCGTCAGGCCTGTGGAAGCGAGATCCGACAGGCCTTGCGTGTCGAGGTATTTCTCCATGCCGGCGACGCCATGATTGTCGATATCGACATAGCCGAGAATATGGGCGGCGGTGCGCCCACCCGGATAGAAGCGTTTGACCTCCGGCCGAAATCCGATTGCCGGAATGCCGAGCGCGAGGATTTGGCTCTGTTCCTTCGGCGTCAGCTGCCGGCGCAGCCAGGCAAAGTGCGAACGGCGGTCGGCAAGCTTCTTATAGAGAGATTTGCGGTCGATATCCGGAAATATGGAGGCGATTTGCTCAACCGCTTCGTCCGGATCGACCACACGATTAGGCTCGGCGAACATCGATACGGTGCGGACGTCCGTCGCCAGCAATTCACCGTTCCGGTCAACGATATCCGGGCGTGCCGCGCTCACGCGGTCCGGCGGGATCGAGGACGTATCGGTCCTAGGTTCTAGGTCGAAATAGATAAGCTTGGCGACGATCGCCACATAGCAAACGACCAGTCCGCCGGCCAGCATTAGGATGCGGGCTCTTGCAAGCTTAGCCTGACCCGCAACGCGCGCCGGCGGCCGCTGGCGTGAACCCGGGCCAAAGGTGATCCTGATAAGGCGACCGCTATTTGCGCTAAGGGCGTGGATGATCGACATTACCGACTATTCGCAAGAATTAGGAGGGGCAGGCCTCTCGATTAAGATTTTTTAAACCAAGTTGGTTAACAGGACACTAATAGTGGCCGCTCTAATTAAGCCCCGTCGGCTCGAACGTGCAGTTATCACCATTCTTGGCCCGGGCTGCCGATATGGAACTGAACCTCATCAAGGACGGCCAATGAGACGGAATCCCCGCTGCTTTCTGTCTAGTTGCCACGGGTTGTGACCGATCCCATCGGGACCAGACTTCCCGCTTGGACCCGTCGCGCCGGTGCCGGCGGCGCGCGCCGATTTATTTTGACATCGCGAAGGGAAAGCCGCCAGCCGCTCTTCTCCCCGTCAGCGCTTGGCCAAATGCAGAAGATCGAAAAGAATTGAACGCAATTCGGGCCAAGGGGTTTCCCTAAGGCTAGCACCCGGTTCTTCCATCTCAATCAGGCAATGCAATTTCGCCAATACGTCGGGAATCGACAATGCCGGTATTTGCCAAAGTGCCTCAGCCAAATCCAATGCGTGACCGCTAGCTTTATTCTCCGCGGCGCAGGCCGCGCTGTAACCCAGGTCGGAATCTGCTGCGTCCCATGCATTTCGAATCCGCGCCAGTTCCATTTTTGCGGTGCTGCGGGCCTCCTCCATCTCGAACCCTGGCAGCAATCGATCAATCTCGTCCGTTGTCGCGGCGAAGATGGGGGCGGGACGGGACGGAACAATCAGTTCAACGCGCGGAAACCCGCCAACCGTCTGCAACAGCTTATTTTCCAGAAGTTGCTGCCGGCGACTCAGTTGGTTTTCATGCTCTCGCGCGTCGTGCCAGCGCTCCCAAGTCGTAATCGTCGCGTCGTCGCCACTGCCTTCGGTCAGTCCAAAGAGAACATTCTTGTGCGTTTTCTGTGCCGCAAGGAATGTCGTTACGAGAGACAACAAGTTTCGACGGGTGTTTGTAGGCAAACTTCTGTTAATCTCAGAATCATCCATGATCCAAGCTCCAGATAGCTAGACCGTATGTTCCTGGGATGAAGGTGGCCCGCCCCCGCGGTAAGCTGAATTCGGGGGTTGCTCTGGATAGGCCGGAGCCGAGCCCCACGCTTAA
>NZ_JARFYN010000007.1 GCF_030272695.1 Martinezella calliandrae | reverse complement strand
GCCCTTCCGCAGTTGCGCTTCTCTTCGCTCGCCATGACCAGCTCACGGTGGGACTTCCACCCACAAGAATGCGCCCATGCTGGACGCACCAACAAAAAAGCCCAGCAGGGCCGGGCTCTTTTCAAAACACCAGATCGCGAAGCGATTAGATGCCGAGACCACCGAAGCGCTTGTTGAACTTGGAAACGCGACCGCCGCGGTCTACGAGCTGCTGATTGCCGCCCGTCCAGGCCGGATGAGACTTGCTGTCGATTTCGAGGTTCATGACGGCGCCTTCCGAACCCCAGGTCGAGCGGGTTTCGTATTCGGTGCCGTCGGTCATGACCACCTTGATGGTATGGTAGTCGGGATGGATGTTGGCCTTCATAACAATCTTCCTGTCATGCCAGGGTCCATTTGTCGCAAGCCATTGCGGCAACCGAACCGATTGAATAAATGAAGCCGCAGTCCGATTGAGGCCACGGCTTCCAATTAAGATGGCGTGCCTATACATGAAGGCAGCAAGGATAACAAGGGGCGAAAGAGCGAAGTCCCTTGCTGATATGGGGATTGGAGACGACTTGTCAGAGACGGGCCAGGCAGACGACAAAAACCGCAGATCTATTCGGCCGCTTCTGCGCCTGACACCCTATCTCAGGCGTTATCGCGGCATGGTGTTGGGCGCGCTTATCGCATTGGTCGCTGCCGCCGTCACCTCCCTCGCCCTGCCGCTTGCCGTCCGGCGCATGATCGACCACGGCTTCGATCAATCCGATCGTGGCCTCATCGACAGCTATTTCGCCGCGATTATGGTCATGGCCGTCATCCTCGCGTTGGCAAGCGCGCTTCGCTATTATTTTGTCATTAGCATTGGCGAGCGTATCGTCTCGGATATGCGCCGCGAGGTCTTCGACCATGTGACGCGGCTGTCGGCCGCCTTCTTCGATGTCAATCAATCCGGCGAAATCGTTTCGCGGCTGACTGCCGACACGACGCAGATCAAGTCCGCCGTTGGCTCGACGGCTTCGGTCGCACTGCGCAATCTCATTCTCTGTCTCGGCGCCGTGGTTATGATGATCGTCACTAGCCCCAAGCTGTCGAGCATCGTACTGATCGCCATTCCGATTATCGTGCTGCCGCTCATGAGCTTCGGTCGCTCGGTGCGTAAGCGCTCGCGCGCCGCACAGGATACGCTGGCCAATGCGTCGGCCTATGCCAACGAAACCATCGCCGCCAGCCGCACCATTCAAGCCTTCAACGGCGAGGCAGCGGCCGCGCAGCGTTACGGCGCTGCGGTCGAGGATGCCTATCAAGCCGCGCGCGCCGCGATCAAATCCCGCTCGCTGCTGACCGGCTTTGCCATCACCATGGTCTTCGGCAGCATTGTCGCCGTGCTCTGGGTCGGGGCACAGAATGTGCTCGCCGGCACGATGTCGGCAGGAACGCTCGGTCAGTTCCTTCTTTACTCGGTTATCGCAGGCTCCTCGCTCGGCTCACTATCGGAAGTCTGGGGCGAACTATCGCAAGCTGCCGGCGCGGCCGATCGGCTCGGCGAACTTTTGGCCGAAGTCTCGCCGGTCGCTGCCCCCTCCGATCCGTTGCCCCTCCCGCAACCGCCGCAGGGTCGGGTAGAATTCTCCGATGTGCATTTCTCCTATCCCTCGCGGCCTGAAAAATCCGCGCTGCATGGCTTGTCCCTTTCCGTCAAGCCGGGCGAAACAGTCGCGATCGTCGGTCCTTCCGGCGCCGGCAAGAGCACGGTCTTTTCGCTGCTCCTGCGCTTTTACGATCCGCAACAGGGTAGCGTCGCGGTCGACGGCGTCGATGTAAGCCGCGTCTCCCCGGATGCCTTGCGTGGCCGCATCGCCATCGTGCCGCAGGACACAACGATTTTTGCCGCCTCGATCCATGACAACATCGCTTTCGGTCGCCCCGGCGCCTTGCGCGACGAAGTTCGCGCCGCCGCGATGGCTGCGCAGGCGGATGAGTTCATCTCACGCCTCGGCCAGGGTTACGACACGCAGGTGGGCGAGCGCGGCATAACTCTTTCCGGCGGCCAGCGTCAGCGTATCGCCATTGCCCGTTCCATCCTGAAGAATGCGCCGATCCTGCTGCTCGACGAAGCGACATCGGCGCTCGACGCCGAGAGCGAGACGCTAGTTCAGAAGGCGCTGGACGGTCTGATGGAAACGCGCACCACCCTCGTCATCGCCCATCGCCTGGCGACCGTGCTGAAGGCCGACCGTATCCTGGTCCTCGATCAGGGCCGCATCGTCGAAGAAGGTACGCATCAGAGCCTGATCCAGCAGGGCGGCATCTACGCCAAGCTGGCGCGCCTGCAATTCGACGCCGGCATCGAGGGCCGGATGCTTGCCGTCAAATAGAGACGGATTGACCAAGGTAAGCGGAATACAACAGGTGGAAATAGCTTTAAAGTTGCGCTAGATTTTTTCACGTCATCTCGCGCTGATGCGATTCTAGGAGACGGGAACCATGTATAAATTTGAAGTCTACAAGGACAAGGCTGGCGAATTCCGCTTCCGGTTCAAGGCCTCGAACGGCGAAACCATGTTTGCCTCCGAAGGCTATAAGGCGAAGGCTTCGGCCCTCCATGCTATTGAATCGATCAAGGCCCACGTCGGCGGCGCCTCCATCGACGATCAGACCACCGCCTAAGACTTCGCGTCGAGCGCTGCTATGCAGCCTTTTGCAGCCGGCCGCCTTCAGGCGCGCCTGGCTGTTTTTTTATTTTGACCGTCGAATATTCTGAAAAATGCATCGGCCTGTCGAAATCGGCCCTGATCGCGGCTCATTGTATCGGAACGGCATGAAGCCGCTTCGCCGACGGTGTTGCACATTTTGGCATTCGCTCCTTAGATGCAGCGTCCCGTCCGGATTGTCGCCAACAAAGCCAGCAGGAGTTATCCCATGCAGTATGCCTTGATCATCCGTGAATCGGCCGAGGATTTTAAGCGGCGCGAGGATCCCACCTATAAGAACGGCTGGATCGCCTATACGCAGGCGCTCGTCCAGGCCGGCATCATGACCGGCGGCGCCGGACTGACGGCCCCGGAAACCGCAACGGTCGTCCGCCGCCGTGGCGAACACCACGATGTGCAGGACGGTCCTTTTCCGGAAGGCAAAGAGCAGCTCGGCGGCTTCTATCTGATTGACGTGCCGAACCTGGACGCAGCGTTGGAGTGGGCCGTGCGCGTGCCGGTTTCCCAGAATGGCTCCGTCGAAGTGCGGCCGCGACTGCAAATGTGAGATGGCCATGGATCACGACGTTGGACGCGCCACCGAGCGGGTGGCGCGTCAATCCTACGGCAAGTTGATCGCCTTTCTCGCAGCCCGCTCGGGCGACGTCCCGGCAGCTGAGGACGCGCTGTCGGAGGCGCTTGCGAAAGCGCTGAACGTTTGGTCGGAGCGCGGCATTCCTGACAATCCCGAGGCCTGGCTATTGGTCGCGGCGCGACGCAATCTTTACGGCGCCGCAAGACATGCAAGCGTCAAAGCCGCCGCCCGCGATACGATCAGCCTTGCTTTCGAGGAGGCGGAAGAGCGCATGAATGCGGATGGCCCGACTTTCCCAGACGAGCGGCTGAAGCTGCTCTTCACCTGCACCCATCCGGCCATCGACCAATCCGTGCATACGCCGCTGATGCTGCAGACGGTTCTCGGCATTGACGCCAGGACCATATCGCAGGCCTTTATCGTCTCGCCGGAGACGATGAGCCAGCGGCTGGTTCGGGCAAAGATCAAGATCCGCGAGGCCCATATTCCCTTTGCCGTTCCCGACCGTTGCGCGCTGCCGGAGCGGCTGACCAGCGTGCTCTCGGCAATCTATGCTGCTTATGGTCTTGGCTGGGACGGGCTCGATGGCGGAGATGGCAAGCGCAGCTCGCTGGTCGACGAAGCCATCTGGCTCGGCCGCGCCCTGAACGCCACCATGGCGCAGGAGCCGGAAGCCATGGGATTGCTATCCCTGATGCTTTACTGCGAAGCCCGCCGTACCGCTCGCCGGGACGCGGATGGACAGTATGTGCCGCTCGATGAACAGGACACGGCACGCTGGAACGCCATCATGATCGCCGAGGCCGATGGCCTGCTGCGGCAGGCGGGCACTTTCGACCGCTTCGGCCCATTCCAGTGCCAGGCGGCGATCCAGTCCGTCCACACCGAGCGGCGGCGCACTGGAGTGACCGACTGGACGGCGCTTGCAATGCTCTACGACGCACTCGTCCTGATGACACCAACCGTCGGTGCCCGCGTCAGCCAAGCCGCCGTTGTCGGCCGGGCGCAAGGGCCGGCCACCGGATTGCATCATCTGAACCAGATAACCGAGCGCGATATCGTCAGCTATCAGCCCTATTGGGCGGTTCGCGCCCACCTGCTGGTGGAAGTTGGAGAAACCGGGAGTGCCGTCATGGCGTATCGCACGGCGATAGGGCTCAGCGGCAGCTCCGCCATCCGCAAATTCTTGCAGGAGCGCCTCGATACCGTTCTGGCCGATCGAAGCTGACGATTACTTCTCCGTCAGCTTCAGCTCGATACGGCGGTTGGTGGCCCGGGCTTCCGGCGTATCGCCCGGAGCGATCGGCTGGAACTCGCCGAAGCCGGCGGCGACGAGCCGGTCCGAAGGCACGCCATGGACGATCAGGAACTTGACGACGGCGATCGCGCGAGCCGACGACAGTGCCCAGTTGTCAGGATAGCGGCCACTGCCGGAGAGCGGTACGTTGTCCGTGTGACCGTCGACGCGCAATACCCAGTTGATCTCAGGCGGAATTTCCTTGGAAAGATCGATCAGCGCGGCGGCAAGCTTGGTCATTTCTGCCTGACCTTCCGGATTGAGATCGGCAGAGCCGGAGGGGAACAGCACTTCCGACTGGAAGACGAAGCGGTCACCAACGATGCGGATATTATCGCGGTCGGAGAGGATTTCGCGCAACCGCCCGAAGAAGTCGGAACGATAACGGTTGAGTTCCTGCACGCGCTGCGCCAGCGCCACATTCAGCCGCCGACCGAGATCGGCGATCTTCACCTGCGATGTCTGATCCTTCTCTTCCGACGCCTGCAAGGCGGCCTCGACAGCGGCAATCTGGCTGCGGAGCGCGGCAATCTGTTGGTTGAGAAGATCGACCTGACTGAGCGCGCGGGCACTCGCCTGCTTCTGCTCATCGAGCTGCTGCGTCAGGGTCCCTACCCGCTGTTGCGCGGCCTGATTGCTGCCGGATCCGGCATCGAGGAGCGTCTGTAGGCGCGAACGTTCACCCTCTGCCGCCGAAAGCGAGGCCTGCAGATTGGCGACCGAATCTTCCAGATCCTGCTTCCCGCTCTTTTCAAGCGCCAATGCCTGCGTCAATTCGTTAATCTGGCTGTTGAGGCGATTCAGCACCTCGTCGCGGCCGGAAATTTCGCGGCTCAGAATGAATTGGCCGACGACAAACACCGTCAGCAGGAACATGATCGCCATCAGTAGTGTCGAGAGCGCATCGACGAATCCCGGCCAATAATCGACCGTTCTCTTATGGCGACTGTTGCGTGCGAGCGCCATGATTTACTTGCTCCCGGTCTTCTCGGTATGGCTGATGCGGTCGGCTAGGCGGTCGAGCGTCCGGCGCATCGACTTCGCCTCTTCCTGCTGCGCCTCGATCCAGTCGCGCAGCATCTGCTGTTCGTTGCGCATGTTCTTCACCAGGCCCTGGATGCCCTCTGCGAGGTTCGCCATCGCCGTTACCGAACGCTGGCCGCCACCGCCCTCTTCCGCAATCTTGCGCAGATATTCCGAAAGCACCCGCACATCCTCCGAGGATGCGCCGCCGGTGCCTTCGATGACGGGAGTGATATCCGAGCCGACATCGGTAACGGAGGAAAGCCAGTTTTCCAGTTCGGTATAAAAGCGGTTCTGCGCACGCCCGGCCTGAAGATCGAGAAAACCGAGGATCAGCGAGCCAGAGAGGCCAAGCAGCGAGGACGAAAACGCCGTGCCCATGCCGACCAGCGGGCCGGAAAGGCCGGTTTTGAGGGCGCCAAGAATATCGCCGGTGTTGCCGGAACCGACGTCGAGGCTTTGGATGACGTCGTTGATCGAGCCAATCGTGCCGATCAGACCCCAAAAGGTGCCGAGCAGGCCGAGGAAGACAAGCAGGCCGATGAGATAGCGCGAAGTGTCGCGAGATTCATCGAGACGGGTGGCTATGGAATCGAGGATGGAGCGCAGCGTCGCCGTCGACAACATGCCGCGACGATTACCGATCAGCGCCCGCATTGGCGCCAGAAGCCGCGGATTGCGCCCGACCTTGTCGGCAACATTGCCAACCGCGCGGAAATGGTTGAACCACCGGACCTCCGGCCTAAGCATCAGGACGTGATTGAAGACCAGCAGAATGCCGACGGCCAGCACACCAAGGATCAAGCCATTGAGGCCGGGATTGTGCAAGAAGGCGACTTGGGCTTGGCGAAACAGGATCGCCACGATAAACCCGACGATGACCAGGAAAAGGATCATCGTCCAAAAGAAGGCCATTGGGCTGGAGAGCTTATACGTGTAGTTGGCCGACACATTGTCGGTCGAACCTAGATCCCCCAGATTTACATTTTCCATTGCACGCTTAGCCTCCGGATTTTCCGCAGCCGGAGACTAGAGCAACATTGTGCCGAATTGAAGAGACGGAAAACACAAAACCAGCCATTGGCAACAGCCTGTATTGCCGCAGGGCGATTGGCGGAGGACGATCCTTATTTCGTTGGGATCGGTCGCTTGATGACCTCGGCCAGCGCCTTTTGAATATGCTCATTGCCGCAGATGATCGAGCTGGTGCCGAGCATATCGGTCCCACCGTTGAAATCCGAGACGAAACCGCCGGCTTCGCGCACCAGCAGAATACCGGCAGCCATGTCCCAGGGCGACAGGCCCACTTCCCAGAAGCCGTCGAAACGACCAGCGGCGACATAAGCGAGATCGAGCGCTGCGGAGCCGACGCGGCGGATGCCGGCGACTTCGCCCATGACATGGCGTAGTTCGACCAAGAACTTGCCGTGATTGCCGCGGCCAAGATGCGGGACACCGCAGCCGATGACGCAGTCTGACAGCACGCGCCGCGAGGCGACGCGCAGACGGCGATCGTTAAGGAAGGCGCCTCCGCCTCGCTCGGCCGTATAAAGTTCGTCCGTTGCCGGGTTGAAGACAACGGCGCCGACGATTTCGCCGTTCCGCTCCAATGCGATCGACACGGAGAACATCGGAATGCCGTGCAGGAAGTTGGTCGTGCCGTCGAGCGGATCGACAATCCAGCGATGCGCGCCGTCGGTGCCCTTGATCTCTTCGCTTTCCTCACCGAGGAAGCCATACGTCGGCCGTGCTTTCAGCAGCTCGTCGTGAATGATCTTCTGCGCCTTGAAATCAGCCTGGCTGACGAAATCGCCCGGTCCCTTCACCGAAACCTGCAGGTTCTGCACTTCGCCGAAATCGCGGCTGAGCGACTTGCCTGCCTTGAGGGCAGCCTGAACCATAACATTGAGAAGAGCAGAACGGGCCATCGGGCTTCCTTGGGTAAAATAGGAGGCGCTGGCCGGACCCGATAACAGGCCCCGGCGGAGCGGGATCGGCAGCGCATTAAAGATTGGCGGCCTCAAGACCACAAAATCGGGGGAATTTCAAGTACAGCGAGCCGGAAGGTCCGGATTTCTCGTCAAGCCGAGGAGTTCGCTTGCTTGTTTGACATGCAAATCCACCAAAAAATGATGCACCGCACTTTCTTAGAATTTTTTCTAGACTAATCAGTCTGGAATCGCTACAACGCCCACATGGCACGACACAAGGAATTTGACCGCGACGAGGCGCTCAGCGCCGCCATCCGGGTCTTCTCCGACCATGGATACGAAGGCACGTCGACGGACGATCTGCTGAAGGCCATGAAGATCAGCCGGCAGAGCATGTATGATACCTTCGGCGACAAGCGCAGCCTCTATCTCGAAGCGCTTAAGCGATACAATGCCGACAGCCTCGCCCGCATCCTGGCGGACCTTAAGGGAGACCGTTCGGCGTTGGCGCGAATTGAAGTCGCGCTCGTGGCCTTTGCGGCACGTCCGGCCAGCGAAGCGACGCGCTGTTGCCTCGGCGTCAGCGCCATCTGCGAATTCGGCCGCGCCGATGCCGAGGTCGCAACGCTAACCGACGAAGCCTCGCGGATCCTTTCCTCCTCGCTAGAAAGCGTCATCAGGGCCGGCATTGCCAGTGGCGATTTTGCCGCCGATCTCGACGTCACAAGTGCCGTTCATTTTCTCGGCGCCACACTCTCAGGGATGAAAGTCGGCGCCCGAGGCGGCGCATCTCCCGAGACGCTTACCTCAATCGCCCATATGGCCCTTAAAAGCTTGATCTGAAGCCGCGCGCGGCTTCCGCCGTTTTCGCATACACAATTCTAGACCAAACTGTCCAAAAAAACGAAAGGAAATATCATGTCCCAGTCCCTCGCCAACAAGGTTGCCCTCGTCACCGGCGGCTCGCGCAGCATTGGCGCAGGGATCGTCCGCCGGCTGAGCGCAGATGGCGTCGAGGTGGCCTTCACCTACTCGTCCTCACCGGACAAGGCGGAAGCCCTAGTGCGTGATCTCGATGCAGCCGGCGGCGCGGCGATCGCTATCAGAGCCGATAGCGCCGATCCGGATGCCGTGCGCGCCGCGATCATCCGAACGGTTGAGCGGTTCGGCGGCCTCGATATCTTGGTCAACAATGCCGGCATCCTGATCCGCGAAACGGTCGACAATTACGATCTTGCCGATTTCGACCGCATGTTCGCCGTCAACGTTCGCGCTGTCTTCGTTGCCGCGCAGGCCGCGATCAAACACATGAACGAGGGGGGCCGCATCATCACCATCGGCAGCGTTGCCGCGGAGCGCGCCGGTTTTCCGGGGGCCTCGGTCTATAGCGCCACAAAGGGCGCCGTTGCGGCCATGACCCGCGGCCTCGCCCGCGACTTAAGCCCGCGCGGCATCACCGTCAACACCATTCAACCCGGTCCGACCCTGAGTGGCATGACCGTCGATGCCGGCGAGATATTGAAGCCACTCTTGCCTGTCGGCCGACTTGGTAAGGACACGGAAATCGCGGCCCTTGTCACCTATCTCTGCAGCCCAGAGGCCGCCTTCGTCACAGGCTCGGCTCTTACGATCGACGGTGGCTACCTGGCTTAGCTCTTGTCCGCGCATGATCTTATCCGAAGACTTTTCGCGGCCCCCCAGTCAGGATCACGCTCAGAATTTCTGCTGCGCCATCAGGATCTCGCGGGCGATTGGTCGTCAGACGGACGCTGGCAGATTCATCGACAGTCAAAATCTTCGCACTCATGGTATGTACATCTTTATGGAGCCAGAATTGCGTGTCCTCCGCCGTAAAGGCGTCAATGAACCCACCCCTCTGCAAGCCTTTCAAAATAGAACCGCTGACCGCGAGAAAGGCGAAGTGTTTTGCCGGAGGCCTTCGCCTCGATCCGCGCTGACTGGACCAACTGTACGAAGCTCAAATCGGCTTCCGCATCGTCAGCGACTTCGAGGACAAGCATCTTGCTGTCCCGAAACTTCAAAGTCATACTTTGATGAATTTCGGAAATATTCCTGATGTTCAGGGTGGTTTTTGGCAGAGAAATAGATTCGGAATATTTATCGGACATTTCAAGTTCGGCCCCGCTAGCAAAAAATACTTGAGCAATAACTATTGAATCTCATGTCAACCTAACCTTAACAGGTAGTAAATGTAGGTTGTACAATTCATCATTTCGGAGGCTGTGAATTCTCACCCGGCATAAATGACCATAAGAATCTTATGATGAAAAATATGGTTGAAATTCACATAGTTAAATCGAAAAGACTAAAACACTGCCCTTCCGGTGAGCGAATCTTAACCCTGCCGGCGAAAGCCCGGGATGCAACGCTTACGAGTCCTGAGAATTTACCGGAATTTTCCATCCCACATTTAAGAGTTGAGTCAAACAAGCCTTTCTCCAAGTAAAGGGACAGACATGAAAAACGGAACAGCTCTGGCACGCCGCATCGATCGCCCAAGGGGATTCCCGCAAGCAATGGATGTCAGCCGTATCCTGGAAGCGGCGCGCACCGAAGTCGAGAAACGCTTTCTCGACGGCGGCACCGTTCTCTTGTCGGTGATGGAGGTTCTGAACCAACTCTTGTCATCCCTCGACCGGTTGACCAAGGCGCTCGACAGCGATGGCGCCAGCGATACCACGGCTGATCTGTTACAAACAGTGAGCGGCCTGTCCGACCTGCCCGGCCTCGAAGCCAGACGCCAGGCAAATTTCGAGGTTCTCGCCGAGGCCGGCTCCAAGCTGCACGCCCATGTTACCGATATGCAAGAGACCATGCGCTACCTGCGCACCTTCGCCATCACTGTGAAGATCACCGGCGCAGGGATTGCCGAATTTGCCGGTTTTGCGCAGGAAATCCTGGAGCGTATTCATTCCGGCACCGATGAAGTCAACACCTTCGCCCAACAGCTCGGCGCCCTCGAACGTGAGCTGAAGGTCGCCATGACCTTTGGCGCCACCACCGCAAGGGCCTATGACCGCAATGTTCCGCAAGTGGTCGCAGCATTGGAAAAGGATGCCCGCACCATCGCTGCTCACCGTAAAGAACTCGCCGTGAACGCCGCCGAGGTTGGCGCCATCGCCCGCGGCGTGCAAAGCAAGGTCGCTACCACCCTCTCGGCCCTGCAGATCGGCGACATCACCCGTCAGCGCATCGAGCACGTGCAAAGCTCCTTCACCTTTCTCGAAGAGTATCTCGCGAGCGACGAAGGGAGCAAGCTTGATGCCGATGCCCGCCAGCGGCTCGCAAATGTCATTCATCACCTGACGGCGGCGCAGATGCGCGAGATGGTCGCGGACTTCCAGCGGGAGTCGGGCAATGTCGTCAAGACGATCGCCAGCTTCAGCCACGATACCCAGGAAATCCTCAAACTGCGCGACGCCATGAAGCCCGAGGGAAGTAGCGACGGCAACGTGCTGCGTGCACTGGAACAAAGCGTCTCCGCTGCCCACACCATCGTCAAACAGGTCGAAACGGCGCGTGTGCAGGCCGACGGCATCAGCCAATCGACACTCGGCACGGCCTCGAACCTGCTCGGCCGCATCGAGACCATCCGCGCCGTCAAGACGGATATCCACTATATGGCGCTCAACACCAATCTGCGCTGCAGCCGCATGGGCGAGGAAGGCCGTTCGATCAACGTCGTGACCGCCGAACTGCGCATCTTTGCGGCAAAACTCGATGAATCCGCCGACGCGATGGTCACAGGCCTCGCATCTCTCGAAAAGGCGGCCGGCCACGTCGCCTCCGGCCAGGAAGGTTCGGACCATCGCCTCGACGAGAGGCTGATCTCGGCCGTCGACACGATACGCTGCGCCGCCAACATCATGGACGGCGAGTTGGAGGCACTGTCGGGGCATGGCCGCGAAGTGGCAAATAAGATCATGCTTTCGATCGGCAAACTCGACTTCCAGCGCGATCTCGGCGAGACCCTGGCAAATTGCGCCGATAGGCTGGGCGACATGGCCGGCAGCGAAATGGCCGAGGTGAACGATTTGGAGGACATCATCGTGCCGCTCGGCGCCCGCATCTTCAAGGTCTATACCATGGCTCAGGAACGCAATATCCATCGCGACATCATCGCCATGGACGATAGGGTCGCGCCAGCCGTTGCTGCGCCGGCCAAGACGGACGACGACGATCTTTTCGCCGACGCTCTATTCTAACGAAATCGGACTTTCGCCCGGAGCATCCCGGCTTTTAGGTGGAATCACCTGCAAGCGGATAAGATGCAGTGGAATCGAATCAAAAGACCAGAGTAACCTTTGTGCGTTCAAATGAACGCAAACCCTCCAGGGCGTTACTGGGCCCTACGAAATTTGTTCGCAGCGTCGATTGCGGCCTTTTGCTGAAAGTCCTCGATGCCCTCGTAGAAATCCTCGAGCTCCGGATCTTTCAGACCGGCGCGGCGCGAGATGACATACCAGGTGGCTGCGGCAACCGGATCCTGCTTCGTGCCGAGCGCATTGATATAGAGATGTGCCAGCTTGTTCTGTGCGACGACATTGCCGCGATAGGCGGCCACCTTCATCCAGTTAAACCCGTTCTCCAGGTCCTGCTTGCCGCCGATACCGTTGATCAGCCAGATGCCCATGTCGAGCTGCGCGGTGTCGTAGCCCGCATTTGCGGCGCGCGATAGCCATTCACGCGCCTGCGCCTTCTTCTCCGCAGGCAGGTCCGGCAAATTAAGGTAGAGCTGCGAGACTGCATATTGCGCATCGGCAATGCCCTGCTCCGCAGACCTTTCATAATATGGAAGAGCCATCTGCAGGCCTTTGATGCCGGGATTGTCAGCCGTCAGGCTCTGCGCCCAGTTGAATTCGGCGGATGCCTGGCCGGCATCGGCCGCTTTCTTCATCCATTCATCCGCCTTCTTCTGGTCGCGCGGCACATCCCGGCCTTCCATCAAGAGCAGCGCATATTTGAACATCGAGGTGGCATCACCTCCCTCGGCCGCTTTGCCATACCAGAAGGCAGCGTCCTTGGTGTCGCGCTTGACGCCCAGGCCTTGCGACATCAATTCGGCAAGCAGGGTTTGGGCTGCGGGATCGCCGAGCTGCGCCCGCGGCAGAGCTTTCTGAAACGCGGTCAGGTAATAACCGCGCTGGAAGGCGCCGTAGGCATCGTCGACCTTCCCTTTGAAAGGCTTCTCCGGCGGCAGGTCGGGCAGTTTCGCACCCATGCGATCAAAGACGCCCACACCTTGCGAGGGTTTGATGCCGTCGTCCGCCTTCGGCTCGGCGCCCGGCTGGATCTTCTCGCTCTTGAAGGAACCGGCTTCGGCGTTCAATGGCCGCGTCATCACGCTATCGTCATGCGTCGGCGCGCCACTCGGCACCGTGGTGTCGTCGGGCTGCGCTGCATCGTCGGATTGCCGGCTATCGGCGGGCCGGCTGCCCTTGTCGGGCTGGGTTGTGATACCGGGTAGCGACGTATCGTTATTGCTCGATTGCGCCACAACCATTAGTGGCAATGCCGTCAGCCCAACGGCGAGCGCAGCAAGAAAGGAACGGTGGCGAAGTCGAGGCGTGAGCGACATGGCTTGCTATCAATCTTCAAACCGTGGCGCTTTTTCGTCCAAAAGCGCATTCACTTCCGCAACGATGGAAGGCGCGGCCGAAGGATCGGCAAAAACAGCGGTGCGCAGCGCCACGAATTCGGCGCCCGACAAAGCCACCTCCAGCGCCGATTTCGGATCTGTGCCCCCCATGACGATGCAGGGAATCTCGATCATTGACGCCCACCATTCGCCGAGTGCGACGTTTTTCGGATGTGCTTCTGGCTTGATGTCGCCGCCGAGCTTGCCGAAGAAGATATAGTCGGGCCGCAGCTCGCCGATCTCGAGCGCGTTGTGCCTGTCTGCGGCGCTACCGCCGCCGACGATCAACTTCGGCACGAATTTCTCGACCGCCTCAGTGAATTCGGCGAGATTGCCGGTAATGTGCAACCCGTCGGCCTTCGCACGGCCCGCGACACGGCTGTCCCCGGCAATCAGCGCAGCCGCTCCCGCGGCCTGCACCACCGGCACCAACTTTTCCGCGTGTTTCTGAAAAGTGCCGTCATCGAGCCCATATTGCGGGATGATGACCGAGGCCACATCCCCGCCCCTCAGCGCATCGGCTACCATCTTCGCCTGCTCATCCATATCGGCGATGTCGGGAACGATGAGAACGAGGCGGCAGCGATCTTCAGGTACGGTCATGCGAGTTTCCATGTTTGCGGGTTCGATCGCCAGGGATTGGGCATCCCGTCCGATGTTTGTGAGTAAATCCGTTAGGGCGGTCTGACAAGGGGCACGGCGTTGAAACCAGCCCATTGCAACCCGTACCATCCGACGCCGCAGAGGCTCGAAAGTCGTTTCTAACCGAAATATTTCAAGGGCCGACTACACAACGCATCATTGCGGCGCACAATTGACTTGCCGCTCTTGGGCGTTTGACGTAGCTTTTCCGCATGTCGACCATGGACCCCTTCGCAGCCATCGCGGATCCGAACCGGCGCTATTTGCTGGAGGAGCTGCGGCGCGCACCGAAAACGGTCAATGAACTGGCGCAGGGCCTGCCAATCAGCCGTCCCGCTGTCTCACAGCATCTAAAGGCATTGCTCGACAGCAATCTCGTTTCCGTCACCACCGAAGGCACGAAACGGATTTACGCGGTCAACAGCCGCGGTTTCGACAAGCTCAATTTGTGGCTGGATCAATTCTGGGCCTGATAGCGGCCCCTGCGCGCTTTTACCAAAATTTTCCGATCTTGCTCGCGAAAGTGCGCCAACCCCCACTCCTCACGTTTTGAAGTTGGCGCATTCGTTTCGACTGGGAGCAGTCACCGTCTCTTACAAGGGAATTGTTTCAGGGCCCTCCGGCCCGCCTGTCTTCCTTGCCACGATCGGCGGCTTTTGTCCTTTGGAAGACGTTGCGTCAGTGGACTGACGATCTTAGACGTTGGATTTCGTCTTTAAGGCGCAGTTTCCTGCGTTTGATATCGGCTATTTCGGTATCATTGATAGAGGGAGATGTCAGTGCGGAATGTAGCTCCTCCTCAAGAGCGACATGTTTCTTTTCGAGCGATTCAAGATGAGCTTGAACAGTCATATGACCCTTCCTTCCTCATGCGTTCCCTGGCCATCCATCGCCAGGGCTCTAGGTGTCAACCCTATCAGTGTGCCATAATATTGAACCCTTGTCGAAGGCCAAAACGTGGCCTACGGGCGGCAAATTCGTGATGAAGGATAACTTCCAGTCATCGCCATTTGGTGATAGGAGCTTGCGGAAATCATGAGGCGCAACGCGCGCGATTGTGCAAGGCATTGGGGAAATGGGCATGGCCGATCAGGAACAGGCGGAAATCAGGTTGATCGTGGCGCGATTGCGTCAGGAACATGAGGATTACGACGCCGCAATCGACGCCATGATCCAGACGGGCTGCGATGCCCTTCGCATCCAGCGCATGAAGAAGAAGAAGCTCGTCATCAAGGACAAGCTGACCAAGCTGGAAGACCAGATCATCCCCGACATTATCGCCTGAGGAGTAAGACGCGACGATGATGACAGAAAGACCACCCGTCGCCATCATCATGGGCAGCCAGTCCGACTGGGAAACCATGAAAAATGCCGCAGACACGCTGGAAGCGCTGGAGATCGCCTATGACGCGCGCATCATCTCCGCGCACCGCACGCCGGACCGGCTGGCGAACTTCGCCAAGGGCGCACGCGACGAAGGCTTTAAAGTGATCATCGCCGGCGCGGGCGGCGCCGCCCACCTTCCGGGCATGGCTGCCGCGATGACGCCGCTGCCGGTCTTCGGTGTGCCCGTGCAGTCGCGCGCCTTATCCGGCCAGGACAGTCTTCTTTCCATCGTGCAGATGCCAGCAGGCATTCCCGTCGGCACACTGGCGATCGGCAAGGCCGGCGCGATCAATGCCGCCCTTCTTGCCGCCGCCGTCCTGGCACTCGGAGACGAGGATATTGCCGAGCGGCTGGACGAATGGCGCGCGCGCCAGAGCGCTGCAGTCGCTGAATATCCGATGGACGACCTATGACGGCGAAAACGATCGGCATCATCGGCGGCGGCCAGCTCGGCCGCATGCTGGCCATGGCTGCGGCCCGCTTGAACTTCCGTACGATCATCCTGGAACCGCAAGCCGATTGCCCGGCCGCCCAGGTGGCGAACGATCAGATCGTGGCGGCCTACGACGATCCCGCCGCTCTCGCCGAGCTGGCAAAGCGCTGCGACCTCGTCACTTATGAATTCGAGAACGTGCCGGTCGCCGCTACCCACAAACTCGCCGAGGATATTGCCGTCTACCCACCGCCGAAGGCGCTGGAGATAGCGCAGGACAGGCTCACCGAAAAGCGCTTCATCAACGATTGCGGCATTCTGACCGCCCGCTTCCACGCCGTCGACAGCCAGACCGACTTAGACGCGGCGCTTGCCGATTTCGGCGGACAGGGCGTGCTCAAGACTCGCCGCCTCGGCTATGACGGAAAAGGCCAGCGCGTCTATCGATCGTCTGCCGACAGCGCTGAAGGCAGCTATGCCGCGCTCGGCGGCGTGCCGTTGATTCTCGAAAGCTTCGTGGCGTTCGAGCGGGAGATTTCCATCATAGCCGCCCGAGGGCTGGACGGTTCGGTCGCCTGCTACGATCCGGCGGAAAATATTCACCGCAACGGCATCCTCCACACTTCGACCCTCCCCGCCAATATCTCCGCCGAGACGGCGGCTGCGGCGCGTGTGGCGGCGGAAAAAATTCTGGCCGCGCTCGGCTATGTCGGTGTCATCGGCATCGAGTTTTTCGCACTCTCCGACGGAAGCCTGATCGCCAATGAAATGGCTCCCAGAGTGCACAATTCCGGCCATTGGACGGAAGCGGCCTGCGTCGTCTCGCAATTCGAGCAGCATATCCGCGCCGTTACCGGCCTGCCGCTCGGCAATCCAGTGCGCCATTCCGACTGCGTGATGCAGAACCTGATCGGCGACGATATCCATTCGGTTGCTGAGTGGCTGCGCGAAGACGACGTGCTGGTACATCTCTACGGCAAGACGGAGTCGCGTCCGGGCCGCAAAATGGGCCATATCACACAGCTTCGCCGTTAACAGCGCAGGGAAAAACCCCTGACGTGGTTGACAGGACCCAGGCGACAGGGTATTTGCTGCCCACCCTAAAGAGCGCGCCCTGAGCGCGCTTTTGATTGTTAAAGACATTGGGCGAATGTGACATTCCCCCTCAAACATCGCGGATCAGAAAAATGAAGATCAAGAATTCGCTCAAGTCGCTCAAGGCGCGTCACCGTGACAACCGTCTGGTCCGCCGCAAGGGCCGCATTTACATCATCAACAAGCTGAACCCGCGCTACAAGGCTCGTCAGGGCTGATTTTGCGTGGCGCCTGGCCCCATGGCCAGGTCGACCGTTCGGTCGCATGAGATGATCACATCAAAATTGTTTTGATCTTCGACACTGGCGGGTTACTATGCCCGCCATGCACATTTTTGCTTTGTCACGTCTGGCCCTACCGATTCTCTTTGCTTTGACCGTTGTCGGGCCGCATGTCGCCGTGGCGGATGATTCGAGCATCGTCGAGAAGAAAGATCTGAACGCCTCGTCCGGCAGCCTGTCGCCGAAGCAGCAGATCGACAATCTTTTCACAGCTTTGAAGCGCCAACGCGATCCTGAGCAGGCGAGCCTCATCGCCGACCAGATCCGCATGGAATGGAACGATTCCGGCAGCGCGACGATCAATCTCCTGATGCAATGGGCCGACAAGGCCATCCAGGAGAAGCGTAATGCGGCTGCTATGGATTTTCTTGATCAGGTGATCGCGCTGAAGCCCGACTATGCCGAGGGATGGAATCGCCGCGCCACGCTGAACTACGCCATCGGCGACTATCGCAAGTCGATGGAGGACATCAATCAGGTCCTTCGGATAGAGCCGCGCCACTTCGGCGCCCTCGCCGGCATGGCCGCAATCCTGAGCGAAGCCGGGAACGACGAGCTGACATTGAAGGCCTGGGAACGCTTCCTTGAAATCTATCCGGCCAATCGTGCGGCTCAGGAGCAGGTCAATAGCCTCTCCGAAAAAATCGCCGGAAGCCGAACGTGAGGTTTGTCAACAGCGGGCAAGCCAACGACGAACGAAAGATCATGAAAGTCGGATAGGCTGATAGTCCCCAATATCTGCTTCATACCGCAATGATCGATGTCCTGCTTCTCGCCGTTGTTCTCCTTCTTGCCGTCGGTGCCGGCTTTTCGGCCTACAAGGCGCGCGCCATAGAGCAGGCCTATCCCAATATAGGCGAGCTGACCGATATCGGCGGTTTGCGCATGAACGCCCTGCATCTTCCGCGCCCGGCCACCGCCGACCTGCCGCCGCTGATCTTCATCCACGGTGCAAGCGGCAATCTGCGCGACCAGTTCGAAGCCTTTGCCGACCCACTCGCTGGCCGGGCGGAAATGCTGTTCGTCGATCGGCCCGGTCACGGCTATTCCGAACGTGGCGGCGCAGAGAACGCCCTACCCTCGGGTCAAGCCGACGCAATCGCCAGATTGATGGAGAAACGTGGCATCGAAAGCGCCATTATTGTCGGCCATTCCTTCGGCGGAGCCATCGCCGCAGCCTTCGGCATGCGCCATCCCGACAAGACGATCGGCCTCCTCTTCCTCGCACCGGCTACTCATCCGTGGCCGGGAGGCATCGACTGGTATTACACGCTTGCCGCCATGCCAGTCTTCGGCTGGCTCTTCACCCATCTGTTGGTAATGCCGATCGGCCTGCGCCGCGTCGAAAGTGGCACGCTCGGCGTCTTCAGCCCCAACGAGCGGCCCGCCGATTATATCGAAAAAACAGCACCGGAATTGGTGCTGCGGCCAAGAACCTTTCGCAACAATGCGGCCGACGTCGCCAATCTCTTCGCCTATGTTTCGGCGCAAGCGCCGCGCTACCGCGAGATCACCGCGCCAACTGTCATCATCACCGGCGACAGCGATGATATCGTGATGGAGGAGCTGCATTCGCGCGGACTGGCGCGCGACATCGTCGGCGCCGAACTCGTCACGATTCGCCATATCGGCCACAAGCCGGACTATGCGGCGACCGATGTCGTTATCGCCGCGATGGAACACCTCGCCGGCCAGTCACGCGATCTCCAGGCCCTCGCTCAAGAGGCGGAAGCCCGCCTCGCCAGCCATAAGGCCTCGCTGTCGACCGCGGCTGCCCCCTCGCCTCAAGCGGTCACGGGTTCATAATCTGGTGCATCGGCAAGCACCCGCCCCTGCGGCGTGGCGTCAACCGTCTGTCGCACGGCTTGCAGCATGATCGAGGCCAACCGCTCTGTCGCGGGATTTGCCTCCGCTCCGGCGCGATGCAGCACGAGGTCGAGCTTCGGCAGCGGTGGGAGGCCTGCTTCGCCCAGCGTCAACAGGCGCACCTTATCCGGCAAACCAAGCGGTGTGCGCACGGTCAATCCCAACCCCGCCGCCGTCGCAGCCCAGAGCCCGCCAAGGCTGGGACTGACGAAGGAGATGCGCCAGCCGATGTCGGCGTGATCGAGCACCTTGGTCGCGATGGTGCGCAACAGGCAAGGCGCTTCCAAAGACGCAAGCGCCAGCGGCTCTCCGCCGTCGGCATGCCAATGAATAGCGCCATGCGCCGGCCCGACCCAGCACATCGGCACTTCGGCGATCCGATCGGTATGGGCAGTGCGAAACCCGTCGCTCCAGGCGAGCGCCAAATCGAGCTTGCCGGAGGTCACGCGCTCGATCAGTTCGGCATTGCGAACCACGCGCGCCTCAATGCGCACCTTCGGATGCGCGCGGGCAAAGCGGCCGAGCACCTCCGGCAACAGCGTCTCGCCGAAGTCCTCCTGCAAACCGAGCCGCACCCAACCTTCCAGATCGGCCCCCTGGATCGCAGTCGCCGCTTCGTCGTTGAGATCCAGCATTCGCCGCGCATAGGCAAGCATGGTCTCGCCCGCCTCCGTCAGCGCCAACCCGCGTCCGGCCTTGCGGAAAATCGGCGCGCCGGCCTGCACTTCCAGCTTCTTGAGCTGCGCGCTGATCGCGGACGTCGAACGGCCGAGCCGGTCCGCGGCCTTGGCGAAACTACCAAGCTCCATGCCCGTCACGAAGCTGCGCAGGACATCGAGATCGAAAATAACTTTCCGCATGGTCAACGATCCGTATTTTTGGGACTATCGATGCAATATTATCTGATTTTCCGAACGATTATCCCGTGGCATGATCAGACCGTCAAGTGGACAGATGATAGGAGTTTCCCGTGCCGTTCACGCGCATTTCCCTTCTTCGCGGCAAGTCGCCCGATTATCTGCAGAGGCTTTCGGATAATTTCCATCGCGCAATGGTGGAGACATTCGAGGTACCACCCACCGATCGCTTTCAGGAGATCCATCAGTTGGAACCCGGCGAGCTGATCTTTGACCGCACCTATTTCGGCGGTCCGCGCTCGGACGATTACGTCTTCTTCCAGATCACCATCGGCAAGCCGCGCTCCATCGAAGTCAAGAAGGCCTTCTATCGCCGTCTCGTCGCGTTGCTTGCGGATGAGTCGGGCGTGCGGCCCGAGGATGTCATGGTCAACATCGTCACGACGACGCGTGAGGACTGGTCCTTCGCAAGCGGCATCGCACAGATGATCGAACAGGCCTGACGACGATGAACCAGACAAGCGTTCGACAGCCGCTTGCGATCCACCGCGCCGGCACCACCACCCAGCGTTCGCCCGACGGTATCGCCAGCGCCCCTTCTGGGTGGAAATGCTGGTTGAAAGCAGTGAAGAAGGCAGCCTTAGCGCCATGCGCTGCACGCTGGAACCCGGCACCATGACCCGTTGGCACACGCATCCGCACGGCCAGATCCTCTACGTCCTGTCGGGCGTCGGTCTTGCCCAACGGGACGACAAACCAGCCGAGGAACTGCGCGCCGGCGACTGCATTACCTTTGGGCCCGGCGAGCGTCATCGGCATGGCGCTGCGCCGGGCAGCATCTTCGCCTATATCAGCATCCAGCCCGTACAGAACGGCACGGCCGTGAACTGGCTGGAGGATTGACCCATGATCGCCATCCAATACAGCTTCACCCTGCCTGCAGACTATGACATGGCGATCATCGACCGCCGCATCCGCGATAAAGGGCCTATGCTGGACAATTTTCCTGGCCTGAAATTCAAGGCCTATCTCATGGCCCGGAAAGACGATGGAGCGACGGAAAGCCGCGAAAATCTCTATGCACCCTTCTATGTCTGGGAGAAGGACGAGGGCTTGAGCAATTTCATCTGCGGCCCCGGTTTTGTCGGGCTGACGGATAGCTTCGGTTGGCCGCAAGTGAGGACATGGATCGTGTGGCGCGCCGATGTCTCGCCGGACATCCGCGATGCCCGGTTCGCAACCCGCGAGATCGTCCGGACGGAGCCCTATGCGCCGCTTGCCGAGATTCGCCAGCGTGAAAGCGATGAAGCCGTTGGCGAAGTCGCACGCGGCGAAGCACTCGCCTCCGTCACCGCCTTCGAACCGACGAGCTGGACGCGCGTGCGTTTCCGTCTGCTTGCCGATCTGCCGAAAAGCATGTTGCGTTCCGGCGTTCAGACCTACGATGTCGGTCACCTTTCCTTGCCGGATGTCGGTTGAAGTGTCACCGGGACAAAGTCGTTGTTTTAAAGACACTCGCGGCGTTTTATGGATGAACAGCTTTCCGCAGCAGAAGAGTGTTCCCTCCATGGTCGATATTTCAATGATAGAAGCCGCCCGTGCTCGCCTCGGCGGTCGCGCCCGGCGCACGCCCCTTCTCTCCTCCCCCTTCCTCGATGAGATCGCCGGGCGGCGGCTGTTCGTGAAGGCGGAATGCCTGCAGCATTCCGGCTCCTTCAAATTCCGCGGCGGCTGGTCGGCGGTGTCAGCGCTGGAACCTTCCGTGCGCGCCAAGGGCGTCATCGCCTTTTCCTCCGGCAATCATGCCCAGGGCGTGGCGCTCGCCGCGCAACTGCACGGCGTCCCCGCCGTCATCGTCATGCCAACGGATGCGCCGAAATTGAAGATCGCCAACACGCGTGCCTTCGGCGCCGAAGTGGTGCTTTACGATCGCATCAAGGAGGATCGCGACGAGATCGGTGCGCGGCTCTCCAAGGAGCGCGGGCTGACGCTGATCAGGCCCTTCGATGAACCGCTGGTCATCGCCGGCCAAGGAACGGCCGGGCTGGAAATCGCCGAACAGGCGGCTGAAGAGGGTATCGATACCGCGACCATACTCGTCCCCTGCGGCGGCGGCGGCCTGACATCCGGCATCGCGCTGGCGCTTGAGGCTCGCGCCCCCCGCCTTAAGGTCCGCCCCTGCGAACCCAAGGATTTTGACGACACGACACGCTCGCTCGCCTCCGGCAAGATCGAACGCAATGCCGCCCTTCAGGGCTCGATCTGCGACGCCATCATCACCCCGCAGCCCGGCAACATCACCTTTCCTATCCTGAAGCGTCTCTGCGGCCCCGGTCTGGTCGTAACCGATGAAGAAGCGCTTGACGCGATGGCGCTCGCTTTCACTCGCCTCAAGATCGTCGTCGAGCCGGGTGGCGCCGTAGCGCTGGCGGCAGCCCTCTTTCATGGCGGGGAGATTGACGGCGACACGGTCATCGCGGTCACATCTGGTGGCAATGTCGATACCGACGTCTTCGAGACGGCGCTGCGCCGCCACTGACCGTCAATTCGCCGCGCGGCGATAAAGCGCGAGCGAACCCGCCAGAGCCAGGAGCGCGCCGCCGCAGGCGCGTTCGAGCAACGTCGTACCTTCTGTTTTGAGGAAGCGGACGGCTTGCGAGCCGAAAACTGCGTAACCAAACATGATCGCGAAATCGAGCGAGGCGAAGACCAGCGCGAGGATGGCATATTGTGGCATCTGCGGCGCGGACGGATCGATGAACTGCGGCAGGAAAGCCGAGAAGAACAGGTAACCTTTGGGATTGGTCACCGCGACCATGAAGCTCTTCATCCAAATAGAAAGCACCGTGCCCTTCGCATGTTCAGCATTGGCCTTGAGCATGCCGTCGATCGTCCCCTTCGAGCGCAGCATCATGATGCCGAGGAAGGCGAGATAGGCGGCACCCATCCATTTCAGCATCGAGAACCAGAATTCCGAGGCCGCCAGCAATGCACCGAGGCCGATGGCGACCGAGCCGATCAGCACGAAGTCCGACAGCACGGCACCGACCATGCCGGCCAAGGCGCCGCGTACGCCGAAACGCGAACCATTGGTCAACGCCAACAGCACGGTCGGTCCTGGCGTCGCGATGCCAATGAAAGAAACGGCGATGAAGGCAAAGAGTGCCGCAGCGTGCATGATCCCCTCCTCGAGTAGCGATCGAAAACTTGCACGGACCGCGCTGGTTGGCAAGCGGATCGGATGCCCCTGAGGAAAGCCCGTGCCGTCGGCATTCCCGGCATCGGATCAATCGAGTGAGCTCGGAGCTTAACGCTGTTGCAGCGCCAGGCGCGCGCCAAGTCCGATATAAATCACCCCGACAACCTTGCCTTGCCAGCGCCCGACAGTGCCGTGGCGGCCGATCAGTCGCGCGAAAGCCGTGCCGCCCAGCGCGATCAGGCTGGTATAGGCCGCACTCATGCCCGCGAATACCAGGCCGAGAACCGCAAGCTGCGCGATCGCTGAACCATTCTCCGGACGAACGAACTGTGGGAGAAAGGCGAGAAAAAAGAGCGCGGTCTTCGGATTGAGCATTTCCGTCAGGATCGCCTGTCGGAAAGCGCGCGAGGCCGTTATGACGCCGTTGCGTGGGATGGACAGCGAGCCGCTCGTTTCGAAGAAGGCGCGGATGCCGAGATAAACGAGATATGCGACACCCGCATATTTGACGATTTCAAATGCAAGAGCCGAGGTCATCAAGATGGCCGACAGACCGAAGGTCGCCATGGCCCCGTGAACCAGATCCCCCGTCGCAATGCCAAGTCCGGTCGCAATGCCGACGCCGCGGCCGCCCGTCGTTGCCCGGCTGAGAACCATCAATACGGCAGGACCGGGGATGAGAAACAGCCCGAGAACCACCGCCACATAGGTGATCAGCGTGTGAAAATCGATCATTCAATCCTCCGGGGCAACAAATGTCCGGGCATGCTGAGCGCCAACCCATGATTTCCGCCACAGACTAAGCCTTAGATCGATTGCCGGCGCAAGGGCCACGCGAACCGAAAGCCCGCATGGCATTTTGCTTGGGCAATCAGCCGAAACCCGATGCTATTCGCGATCCAGACCGGCATCCTTTGCCGCGAGCGCTCCGACTGCCGACCAGTCAAGATCTTCGCCGCCGTGAGCCAGCAAGGTCAAGAAGCGGTCGCGCAGCAGGCTTGCAAGCGGCAGCGGCACGTTCAGCGCCTCCCCGGCGGCAAGTGCAAGGCGGATATCCTTTTGACCAAGCGGCGCGGCAAAGCCGGCCGGCTCGAATTTGCGGTCGGCGATCAGGCCGCCATAGGTCTTGTAGACCGGTGCGTTGAACAGCGTCGATGTCAAAAGGTCGAGATATTGATGCCGGTCGACACCACCTTTTTCCACTAATGCCATGGCTTCGCCGAGCGACTCAATCACCGAGGCGATCAGGAAATTACCGCTGAGCTTGACGAGATTGGCGGCCTTCGGTTCGTCACCGAGAACGAAAGTGCGCTGTCCGATCGCTTCGAACAGCGGCGTCGCGGCTTCGATGGCGCCAGGCTCGCCCGCAGCGGCGACAAAGAGCTTGGCCGCAGCAGCCGCTTCCGGACGGCCGAAGACCGGGGCTGCGACGAAACGCTGACCGGCCGCCGCATGCTCTTTCGTCAGTCGTTCCGAGAGGGCGACACTGATCGTGCTCGATGAAATATGAATCGCGCCTTTACGGAGACTCGCCAGCACACCGCCTTCACCATGAACGAGAGCCGACAGCGCATCGTCATTGGCAAGCATGGTGAATACCGCTTCGCCGCGGCAGGCTTCTGCGACCGTTGCGGCGATCTTAGCGCCCCCGCCGACGAGCGCTTCCGCCTTGTCGCGCGAGCGATTGTAAACCGTGACATCGTGCCCGGCCTTCAACAGGTTCGCCGCCATGGCGCTGCCCATCTGGCCCAATCCGATAAATCCGATCTTCATTGGAAATTCTCCATTCGTGAATGATTTCATTGAAGCGTAGAGCATCGTCCAAAAATGGGTGAGCCGGCTTTCGGGCGAGATTATGCCGAAGAACACCTGGGCAGATTACTCCCTGATGTCAGCGCATCTTTTCGCCTTCGCTAGACAATCAATAGTATAGTACCCGTACCAAGCAGCACCAGCGTCCATACGAGATCCATATTGATCCAGGCGCTCCGCAATATCTCGAGACCGACCCAGCGATAGACCGCCAGCGCAATGAGACTAGTGACCGCCAACATTGCAAGGGTGTGAACGCCGACCGCTTCGATCGTGATGGCCGCCGTCGTATCTCCGCCGATGTCGTGCAATGGCGACCCTGCAAGGCAGAGCGGCATCAAAGCTGGCAGGAGCATGAGCCCGGCACCATGGGCTGTCGCCATCAAGAACGACCAGAGCACGAGGCCGGCAAGCCCGGTACGCATGCCAATGCAAACGCGATGCCGATGTCCGAAGAAATAATGCCAGAAAGCCCAAGCGACGAGGCCCGCTCCCGTGGCCGTGCGCACGGCACCCTGATCCACGAAAAGACCGATCGCGACTACGGCTCCCGCCACCAGCGCGATGGATGCAGCGTGTCCAAGTGCGATGGCCGGCACTGCCTGAATGACCGCAGCAGAACTCTGCCGATGAACGCCAAGCGCCACGGCGAACAGCCACCCCATCGCCGGGTTGAGACCATGAAAGGCTCCCAGTCCCGCCAGCAGTATCCAAGGCCAGAGTTCGTTCATTGGCGCCTCATTCGGCAGACCTTCGCTCACGGATAACAATAGGAATCCGACGAGCAATCTCCGCCCTGCAAGCGGACCTGGTGCGGACGATGCGACTTTGGCCACTCGACGAAGAATTTCTCGTCGAAGGCAATGCCGCCGTCAGCACCCGCGTCAAGCTTCACCATCCAGCCGGAAACGCCATCAGGATAGAACTGCTCGTCGATCGCGCCATAAAGCGAGTTGGTGAAATAGACGCGGCGGCCGTCGCGGCTGATCTCGACCATCTGCGGGCCGCCATTCAGCGCGCCGTTCTTCGCTCCCGGATGCGAGGCGCGTGAAACGATGCCTCCGATCCGCACCTTGCCTGTCAGCTTCGGCTTGAACGGATCGGACACATCATATTGATGCAAGTCTCCGGTTCCCCAACAGGCGATGTAGAGAAATCTGTCATCCATCGACAGGTCGATATCGGTGACGAGCGGCGGCACGGCGCTGAAACCCTTGAGTATCGGCGGCAACAGCTCCGGATCAGCCGGCTCCGCCGGAATGTCGATCACCTTCGTCACCACCCATTTCTCACCGTCGCGATGCCAGACCCAGATTGACGAGGACAGGTCCTCGAGGCTGAGAACGCAGTTGACGAAACCATAGGCCTTGGTCGGGTTGTGCGCGGGTCTGAGTTCGAACACGAGCTGATACTTCTCACCGAGATCGATCATCTGCAAATGCTTGCGTTTGTGCAGATCCCAAAAATGCAGACGGTGGCCGTATTTCGAGCCGAGCAGGACCTCCGGGATCAGGCCGTTTTCGAAGGTATCCGGCGTGCCCCATTCGCTGGTGACGAGTGTGTCGTGACCAAGGTGCCACCAGACGTCATAGGAAAGCTCTTGCGGTCCGCGATCCATTTCCCATTGGCCGCGCACCTCGAATGTCTGGTGATCCATGAGGAACACGCCGCCCGGCGCTTTCCCCTCGGCATTGCCAAGTGCGGCGATATAGATCCCTTCTGGCCCACAGTGAATGGTATGGGGCCTCGTGTATCCCGCTCGCTCGGCGACTTCACCGGGCTCGATGACCTTGACGATCGTTGGCTTCCGGCCATCAGGCTTGGTGTCGATGATATGGATGCGCGAGGATTTCAATCCCGGCACGACCAGATAGCGGCGCTCCGCATGCGGATGCGGCGCATTCGGGCAAAGGCAGGATGAGCAGGCGTTCCAGCCGAAATGATGCAGCTCGTCCCCGACATTGGGCATCGCAACGGACGTAACGATCTGACCGTAAGAGGTCGATTTGGGATCGACATCGATGACCGCGAGCTCGTCTGGAACCGCTCGCGTCGGATCGAAGGCTGCGACATAGGCGAGCGTCTCCGGCGCGGCCTTCATGGCCATTCGCGGCGACGGATAAAAGCTTGGATCGGGTTTCCACGTTTCCATGTGAAGGGCTCCTGGCTCGCGTTTGCTAAACAATGAAGAAAGTTCACTGGATGCATGCCGACAACAGCCCCCTCGCTGCGGAGGGGCAGGATCAAATGCTTCAATGGGATATCGATTCGAGACTGTCCTCGCCCCCCAAATGGGCCGCAGAGGCAACGTTCCCCAGGGGCGATTATCTCAGATAAAGGCGGGTTTGGGCAGTCTTTTTCGCCGCCACGCTCATCACGGTCGCGGGGCTGTCTCTTCACGGCGGGGCTGATGCGGTGAACGGTTGCTACCTGATAGCGCAAATGCCCGCCGCCTGTTTCAGGCAGCGGGCTTGGATACTGACGAGGTTCCCGGCCGTTAAACGCCCGATTGGCCGTCGGAGCCGATGTAAGCGATACGCAGCATGTTGGTGGCACCAGGGGTGCCAAGCGGCACACCGGCCGAGATGATGATGCGGTCGCCCGGCTTGCCGAAGCCTTCCTCCGCGACGATGCGGCAGGCATTGTTGACCATATCGTCGAGGTCGGTGGCGTCATGGGTAACGACGCAATGCATGCCCCAAACAACCGACAGGCGACGAGCCGTCTGGATGATCGGCGACAGCGCCAGCACCGGAACCTGCGGGCGCTCGCGCGAGGCGCGCAGGCCGGTGGTGCCCGATGAGGTGTAGCAGACGATGGCGGCAAGCTTCAGCGTCTCCGCGATCTGGCGGGCAGCCAGAGAGATCGCGTCGGCGCCGGTTGCTTCCGGCTGGGCGCGCTGGGCATAAATGATGCCCGGATAATGGGGTTCGCGCTCGATCGTGCTGGCGATCGAGGCCATCATTGCTACTGCCTCCACCGGATAGTCACCTGAGGCGGATTCGGCCGACAACATGACGGCGTCGGCACCTTCGAACACGGCGGTCGCGACGTCGGAAACTTCGGCGCGGGTCGGAACCGGCGCGGAGATCATCGATTCCAGCATCTGCGTGGCGACGACTACCGGCTTGCCGGAACGGCGGCAGGCGCGGATGAGTTGCTTCTGAATGCCGGGAACGGCTTCCAGCGGCATTTCGACGCCAAGATCGCCGCGGGCGACCATCAGTGCATCGGAAAGCTCGATGATTTCCTCGATGCGCTCAACGGCCTGCGGCTTCTCGATCTTCGACATCAATCCGACGCGGCCGCGCGAGATCTTGCGGACTTCGGACAGATCCTCCGGGCGCTGGATGAAGGAGAGCGCCACCCAGTCGACTTCATTGGTGGCGAGCACCGCGTCGAGATCAACGCGGTCCTTTTCAGTCAGCGCGCCGACACCGAGCAGCGTATCCGGCAGGCTGACACCCTTGCGGTCGGAAATCTTCGTGCCGGAAATGACGGTCGCGACAATGCTCTTGCCGTCGCACTTTTCCGCGCGGAGCGCGAGCTTGCCGTCGTCGATCAGCAGCCGATGACCGGGCTGAACCGATTCCAGGATTTCCGGATGCGGCAGGAATACGCGCGTGTTGTCGCCGGGCGCGTCGTTGTTGTCGAGCGTGAAGGTCTGGCCTGGCTTGAGATCGACCTTGCCTTCGGCAAACTTGCCAACGCGCAGCTTGGGACCCTGCAAGTCGGCGAGAATACCGATCGGACGACCACAGCGGGCTTCGACGGAACGGATACGCTGGATCAGCGTGCGCATCAGATCATGGCTGGCATGGCTCATGTTGATGCGGAACAGATCGGCACCGGCCTCATGCAGCTTCTGGATCATCTCCTCTTCGGAGGAAGCTGGGCCGAGCGTCGCTAGGATTTTGACTTTTCGGTTGCGTTTCATCAATTCTGGCTCTCTTGGCTGCCCGGGGTATCGGAGAGCTGAACCATCCAACTCGCCTGACGCCCTGTGTCGTATTCCTTGAATCCCATTTTCTGGTAACCGCGCGCGTAGCAATCCTTGACGCCCGGGATCTTGAATTCATTTTCCGCTACGCACATTTCGACATCGCCAGTCCAGCGGCCGCCGCGAGCTGCGTCTTCTGCGTAGAGGTAATAATAGCGGGATTGGAGCGGCCCTTCGATCAAAGTAGCGCAGGTCGTGGCCGGAACTTGCCACCATCCCTCGGTCACCCAGCCTTCCTTCGCACGATAACCGATCGCCACCCCCACAAGATTCTGCGTACCGTTGCAGACGCGGAAATCGGCATGAGCTGCATTTGGCATGAGGAAAAACGGCGCGGCGGCGGCAAGGATGAAAAATGCGAATCGGGCAAGCGGCCCCGACCGCGTAACGAAACTTGGCGCGACTTGGCTGAACACGGCTTCCAATGGGCTCCCGGTTATTCGTTGTTGTGTCTTCTTGCGCTGCCATCCATGGAATGTCAACGCAACTCTAATCGATTATATTTCCTTCACGGGATGGTGACGGTACCAAGCGGTCCGTTCCTTGCCCATTCAATAGGCCGAGCCTTGCACCTTCTGCCCGCGCATGCAATCAAACAACGGGCTGAAAATGCGATATTCGACAATCCACATGAATGACTTCAAATCTTACGAAATCATATCCGGCAATCGTGACAAAGGCATGGTCATCCTCGGCGATCACGCGATGCGGCACCTCCCCGAACGCTATCAACGGCTTGGCCTGCCGGAAACCGCCTTTTCGCGGCATATCGCCTATGACATTGGCATCGAAGGTCTTTGCCGCAAGCTTTCGGCGCGGCTCGGCGTGCCCGCCGTGCTCGGCGGCTTTTCGCGTCTGCTGATCGATCCGAACCGCGGCGAAGACGACCCCACGCTGATCATGAAGATTTCCGACGGGGCGATTATCCCGGGCAATCATCCGATCACCGAGGAAGAGTGGAATTATCGCATCGAAGCTTTCCACCGGCCCTATCACCGCGCCGTGGATGAGACGATTGCGTCGGTCGCGGAGGCCACAAAGACGGCGCCGCTGGTGCTGTCGCTGCATTCCTTCACACCGGCCTGGAAGGGTGTCCCGCGCCCCTGGCACGCGAGCGTGCTCTGGGACAGCGACGAGCGCGCCGTCCTGCCGCTTCTTGCAAAGCTCCGCGCCGACACCAATTTCGTTATAGGCGACAATGAGCCCTATGACGGGGCGCTGAGGAACGACACCATGTATCGCCATTGCATGGTCAAAGGCATCGCGCATGCGCTGCTGGAAGTCCGCCAGGATTTGATCGGCGATGAGGCGGGCATCAGCGAATGGGCCGATCGGCTGGCACCGATCTTTTCAGCGATGAACGACGATCCGGCGCTGCATGAATACAAGTACTACCCGTCGCGCACCGGACCCTATGACGAGGCGTGACGCTAAGGCGTGACGCGGTTTGGACAAGATCCTGGCGGCTAAGCGGCTTGAGGAAAAAGAGATGACCGAACTCACTAAAAAACAGCAGACCGAACTGGAAGCGGCCGCCTTCCGGCGCCTTGTTGCCCATCTGCGCGAACGCAGCGACGTGCAGAACATCGACTTGATGAACCTCGCCGGTTTCTGCCGCAACTGTCTGTCCAACTGGTATCGCGAGGCCGCCGAAGAAGCCGGGCTGCCGATAACCAAGGACGAATCGCGCGAAATGGTCTACGGCATGCCCTATGAGGACTGGAAAAATCTGCATCAAACGGAAGCTTCCGCTGTGCAAAAAGCCGCTTTTGAGCTGAACAAGCCGAAAGAATAGGGCCACTTCCATCGAGATGGCTTGACCTTGCGCTCCTTTCGCGGCAGGTCAACGGCCCATCGAATTCAAAATCCCACGCAATCAGGAGACAATGATGTCAGATGCTCATGGCGTCGCCCGCGATCAGCTTCGCGCTTTTGTCGAGCGCATCGAACGGCTGGAAGAAGAGAAGAAGACTATTGCCGACGACATCAAGGATGTCTACGGCGAAGCCAAGGGCATGGGCTTCGATACCAAGATCCTGAAAAAAGTCATCGCGTTGCGTAAGAAGGACGATCAGGAGCGGATGGAGGAAGACCTCATTCTCGACACCTATCTCCACGCCCTCGGCATGATCGAAGCACCGCCGGAAGCGTAAGCTTCGTCGAAGGCTGAACCCGTCAAAGCCTAAGCTTCGGGCACCTGAAATAGAAAAACCGCCGGTTCGCTTCCCAGCCACTTACTTAAATGTGGAATCATTGGACCATCTTCAGCAATACCCCTTGTAACGCCGGTTTCGGGGGTATTGCTTACGTCGGAGATTTTTTCGGAAGACCCAAAGCGACCTCGATGGCTCTCCCCTTCCAGTGAGTGAACGTCACTTTTGCAAGAACCCGCATTGCCCGAACTTCGGCGTCGCCGCAGATGTGGAAGATCAATGGGGTAGCTTGACTGGAAGCCAGCAAACCCCCTGCCGGGTGGACTGGATGCTCGACGGATACCTCACTCTTCTGCAAGGCCTGGGTAGAGTGCTGAAGGTTCTGCAAATTTGCTAAAGAAGGCGGCCATGGCAGACCATTTCTGTTAAATGTAGTCTTAAGGTAGCATTATCTCGGTTAAGGAGGCCTTAAGGCAACATGGTGGCCAAAAGTCCACTACTTCTAGCACCACCTTATCCGGTGGAGCAATCGTTGAAAGTTTTGGGGGCAAACCTGCGCACAGCGCGCCTTCGTAGAAACCTAACGGCCGCGGAGGTCGGTGAAAAAATTGGCGTAGACAGGGGTGTGGTTTCAAATGCCGAGAAGGGGAAGCCTTCAACCACAATAGCCGTATACGCAGCACTCCTCTGGGCATACGGACTTACGGAGCAACTTTCCCAAGTTGCCGATCCTGAGTCAGACCAGGAAGGAAAGGCACTCGAAAGGACACGTGCGCCTCGGCGATCACGACAGGAGACTTCACTAGATGACAACTTCTAAAGAGAGTCCAACCGACTGCTTTGTTTATATAACACTTCCAGAAAAGACCACGCCCGTAACTGTTGGGCGCTTCTCCCTAAAGCAAGATCGGCGAGGTACAAGCGTTGGGCAATTTGTCTACGGTCGCAGCTACCGCGACAACCCCGACGCTGTTGAGATTGATCCGGCCGAACTGCAAATCGCCGCTAGAGCCTATGAAACAGCGGCAATGGGGGGGATATTTGGATCGCTGCGTGATGCAGGGCCAGACCACTGGGGGCGCAGACTAATTGAAAAATACGTCGGGAAAGCCCCGCTGAGGGAGATAGACTATCTGCTCTAGTCCCCGGACGACCGAGCGGGAGCGTTGGGATTCGGTTTAAATGTAGAGCCACCCGCTCCGAGCCGTCATTTCAACAAAACCATTGATCTTGCGCAATTACAGGAAATTGCCGACGCAATGGTGCGCGATGGAGTTTTTAGGAGCGGCTATTCGACGGAGTTGAACTTCTTCACTTGAAGGAAGTTCACGGCCGAACCGCTGAAGCGTTCCGGGTCGATCGATGCAGTCTGAACCTTGAAGCCTTCGGTATAGACGGCGGTCGGCTGGGCACGCAGCGTTGGGCTGACAAAGCGCGGAGCCTTGACCGGGCGGTTGACAATCTCGACGCGGGCATTGGCGATCGCCCATTGCGAGATCATCTTTTCAGTCAGCTTCGGCTCGGTTGTCACCGTTGCGCGGCCGGCGTCAGCCACTGCGGCATCCTGCTTGTTCGGACGTCCGCCCTTGGTCGCTATACCAGCCGCAATCGGACGTTCCTGCGGCACCGCCATCTCGAAATTGTCCCTAATACGGCCGCTGCTGACCTTGATCTCGTTGGCCGTCGGTGCAAGTGCTGCCACCTGCATCGGCATCTGCTGACCCGATCTCTTCTGCGGCGAGACCGCAGCGATCGCCCGCACCGCGTCATTGTCGGCAACGGCATTGTCGTTGGCGGGCGCGGGCTGCTTCGGCGGTATTTCATCCTTGGATGTGGCGTTGTTAGCAGCAGCCACAGCGACGGGAACGCCGACATTGGCACCCGTTTGATCGACGCGATGCTGTTCGAGAGCAGCAACGATCGAGGGCGACAATGTGCCCTCGTCCGCCGCATCATCGACGGCATCCGGATCGGCATCGGCCGAAGCCAGGAGGCTTTCGGCGACTTCCGGACGCTCGGCCGGAAGCGGCACGTCGGCAGTCTGATCCTTCGCGTCAGCGTCAGCAGACGCTAGCTCGGCATCGCCCGGCGAACCGCGCTCAAGCAATGCGGGCACGGGAACGTGATAGGCGCGAAGATCGGCAAATTGTTGCTGGTCCTGCTGGCCATTCGGCATGGCTGCGGCCATCGCATCCTGAGCGGCGTTTTGCGGTGGCGACATCAGAGCCGAAGCGACTTCGCTTCCCGCCGGCTGATTGCCGAAGGCTGGACGAACCTGCGGAACAGGCGCGTTTATGCTGGCAACCTGCGTCTGCGGCTGGCTGTCGTCGCCTTCGTCGGCTGCTGCCGGAGCCTGCTCAGTCTTCTTATTGCTGGCAACCATCGTGGTGGTCGGAGCCGCCGTTGCCGGTGCGCCTTCATCCGCATTGTCCTCTTCCTCATCCGCACCGCCGCCGCCAAACAGCCTGGCGAAGAAGCCGCGACGCGAATGCGAAGCGCTGGCGATCTGGATATCGTCGGAGGCCATGCGGCGCTTATAGTCGGCGACCGCCTCCTGATAACCCGGTAACGGCCGTCCGTCGGCCGGAATATGCATGGTCTTGCCATCCGGGAAGAGACGGACGAGATCCTGACGATCCATGCGCGGCCATGCGCGAACGCCGCCAACGTCCATGTGGACAAAGGGCGAGCCGGACGTTGGATAATAGCCGACGCCGCCGACCTGCAACTTCATCCCGATCTCGCGCAGCTTCGTCAGCTTCACGTCGGGAATATAGAAATCCATCGCGTTGCCGAGCATATGCTGGCTCTTCTTCGCGACACCCGTATGAGCCGAACGCGTGCGCAGCATCTCGTTGGTACCGGGCGAACGGAATCCGCAGACCACATAGATGAACTCATGGGAGCCGCTTTCGCGGTAGACCTCCCAAATCAAATCGAACAAACGCGGGTTCATCTTGGTCGGCTGGTTTTTACGCCAGTCGCGCAGGATGCGGTTCAGTTTCTCCAGACCGTCCGGATCGAACTTTCCATTGCGCTTGTAGGTGATGACCGCCTTTTCGCCTGTATGTACGTAATAAATCTTTAGGCTTCGAGTCTCGCCGCCTGCCTGGGATGGGGTGCCAACGAAAACCGGAGTGGAAACAGCCATCGCAAGCAGACCAACGGCTACGACCTTGGCCACCTTACGAAATATCTCAGAGCACGCAGAAAGCCTGCTCAAGCTATTAAGCTTGGTATTCCCAATCAGATTCGGCAATTCGATCCCCGTCCGACAGACAATGTCGCATCGTGTTCCAAATGGCTGTCAATTGCGGTGACACGATGGCAAAAATGCCACACATGGTCGCCACCTTCATACATGGTGAACGATGCACTAACAAGTGCTTTACGACAGGTAACAAAATATGCTTGCCTAAACGTTAAAATACTCTCAGGCTGCATGTTTCTGCGGGTCATCCGGGTCTATCCCATAGTCTTTCAACTTGCGATAGAGGGTAGAACGGCCGATTCCGAGCTTCCTTGCCACTTGACTCATTTGCCCTCGATAGAATTTGAGAGCGAATCGAATGAGCTCTTCCTCAACATCTGCGAGCTTTCTGACGTCGCCGGACGGGTCGGTGCTGGCGATGACATTGTCTGATATAAGAACAGATGATGTTTCGGCGATGGACAGCGGCGTAGTTGTAATCACTTCCGAAGAAATGACACGCATGCCGTGCTCAAATCTTTCAGTTGCGTCCACATCGGCGCCGAAAGTCTTCGAATTATCCACAACTAAAGTCGGATGCTCAGCAGTGAAATAGCCCGGCAGCTGTGCCGCAATCTGCGGGAAATCCGCTTCAATCAATTCCGATCCCTCGGACAGCACGACGGCGCGGAAGATCGCGTTTTCGAGCTGGCGGATATTGCCCGGCCAGTCATAGGCCGTTAGCAGCGCAAGGGCGCCAGGGCTGATCGAAAGCGAATGACCTAGCTTCTGTTCGAGCGCAAATCGGTCGGCGAAGGCGCGGGCAAGATACGGAATATCTTCCTTGCGGCGGCGCAGCGCCGGCATGGTGACCGGGAAGACGTTGAGGCGATAATAGAGGTCTTCACGGAACCGACCGGCCTTCACCTCCTCGATCAAATCCTTGTTGGTGGCCGAGATCAACCGGACATTGACTTTCTGCGCGACGCGCGCGCCGACCGTCTCGATCTCGCCCTGCTGCACGGCGCGCAGGAGCTTGACCTGCACCTCCAGCGGCAGATCGCCGACTTCGTCAAGAAACAGCGTGCCGCCGTCTGCTTCCATGAACTTGCCGACGTGTCGCTCGGCGGCGCCGGTAAAGGCGCCCTTCTCATGGCCGAAGAGAATGCTCTCGACAAGATTGTGCGGAATCGCGCCACAATTCACCGTCACGAACGGCTTTCCGGCCCGGTCGCTGGCGGCCTGGATGGCACGCGCCACCAGTTCCTTGCCGACACCGGATTCCCCTTCCAGCACCACGGGGATGTTCGATTGTGCAGCTCTCTGAGCAAGGTCGACCACGCGCATCATCGCCGGGCTCGCCGAGACGATGTCGTCGAAACTGATCGTGCTCGAGCGCACCCTGCGACCGGCACGAGCTCTTGCTTCGCGCTGATCGAGCTTCAACGCATTGGCGATCGAGGCCGCTATCCGTTCGGGCGATACCGGCTTGACGACGAAATCGAAAGCGCCGGCCCGCATGGCCTGCACCACGGTCTCGATACCGCCCTGCCCCGTCTGCACGATGACGGGCACATCGGTACCCATATCTCGCAGGGCGCCCAGAAACTCGATACCATTCATCTCCGGCATCATGAGATCGAGCACGATCACATTGATCTGCTCGCTGTTGCGCTTCAGAATCTCCAGGCCGAAACGGCCATTCTCTGCCATATGAGCAACGTGTCCGTGCCGCTCGATAGCGTTTTTCAGCAGACGCCGTTGAATCGGATCATCCTCAACAACGAGAATCTGCGCGCCCCCCTTGGCGCTATTAAATACGGTCATTGGTGCCTCACTTCATGCGAAACCTGATGCCGACATTCGCAGAAAGGCTTGAACATGAAGTTTTGCCAAAGCATCGCATTTTAATCATTGCGACGAATGTAACATTGCGTGAGAGTCCGGTTATTCGGCTCCAAGGAAATACGCCTCTTGCCGCAGCCTTTTCAGCCGAATAGACACGGACGGACCGGACTGTCCCGCAATGAAAAGCAGAGGAAATACCGCCCATGAGCCCCACCTCGCTCTATTCATCCCTTAACTTTTCCGCTGGCCCGGCGGCGGCGACCAATGCCGAACTCGGCGACCTGCCCGCCTGGAAGCTCAGCGATCTCTACCCTTCCGCCACATCCACCGCCTTCGTCAGCGACATGGAAAAGGTTGGCAAGGCGGCGATCGTCTTCGAGGAAAAATGGAAGGGCAAGCTCGCCGACGCCGCGACCAAGACCGGTGACGCCGGCATCGGCGCCGCGCTGAAGGAATATGAAGCGTTGGACGATATCATGGGCCGCCTCGGCTCCTTCGCCGGACTGACCTATTTCTCCAATACCAGCGATCCAGCCAATGGCAAGCTTTATGGCGACGTGCAGGCGCGGCTGACCGATTATTCCGCGCATTTGCTGTTCTTCCCGCTGGAACTGAACCGTATCGACGATGCGGTGATGGATGCGTGCATGGCGAACGATCCGGCCGCAGGCCACTACCGTCCCTGGATCATCGATCTGCGCAAGGACAAGCCCTATCAGCTCGACGATAAGCTCGAACAGCTGTTCCTGGAAAAATCCATGACCAGTGCCGCGGCCTTCAATCGCCTGTTCGATGAGACCATGGCGGAACTACGCTTCGACGTCGACGGCGAGAAACTGCCGTTGGAAGTTACCTTGAACATGCTGCAGGAAAAAGATCCGGAGCTGCGCCGCAAGGCGGCAATGGCTCTGGCAGAGACCTTCAGGGCCAATTTGCGCGTCTTCACCCTGATCACCAATACGCTCGCCAAGGATAAGGACATTGCAGACCGCTGGCGCGGCTTCGCGGATATCGCCGACAGCCGGCATCTGGCCAACCGGGTCGAGCGCGAAGTCGTCGACGCATTGGCGGCGGCGGTGCGCGACGCCTATCCGCGCCTCTCGCACCGCTACTACAAGATGAAGGCCAAGTGGCTCGGCATGGAACAGATGAACTTCTGGGACCGCAACGCGCCGCTGCCCGAGACCCCCAACGCGCTGATCCCCTGGACTGAGGCGAAGCAGACGGTTCTCTCCGCTTATGGCAATTTCGCCCCGGAAATGGCTGCAATCGCCAAGCGCTTCTTCGACGAGGAATGGATCGACGCGCCAGTGCGTCCCGGCAAGGCACCGGGCGCCTTCGCGCATCCGACTGTTCCTTCAGCCCACCCTTACGTGCTTGTCAACTATATGGGCAAGCCGCGCGATGTCATGACGCTGGCACACGAACTCGGCCATGGCGTGCACCAGGTGCTTGCCGGCGGCCAGGGCGCGCTGATGTGCCAGACGCCGCTGACCTTGGCGGAAACCGCCTCTGTCTTCGGTGAAATGCTGACTTTCCGCGCCCTGCTCGACAAGACCAAGGACAAGCGCGAGCGCAAGGCGATGCTGGCCCAGAAGGTCGAGGACATGATCAACACGGTCGTCCGCCAGATCGCCTTCTACGAATTCGAGCGCAAGGTTCACACCGCCCGCAAAAACGGCGAGCTGACATCGGATGATATTGGCGAGCTGTGGCTCTCCGTCCAGTCGGAGAGCCTCGGGCCTGCAATCAAGATTTCCGAGGGCTATGAGACCTATTGGTCCTATATCCCCCACTTCATCCACTCGCCTTTCTATGTCTATGCCTATGCTTTCGGCGACTGCCTGGTCAACTCCCTCTACGCCGTCTACCAGAATGCCGAACAGGGCTTTCAGGCCAAATATTTCGAGATGTTGAAGGCCGGCGGCACCAAGCATCACTCCGAACTCTTGAAACCCTTCGGCCTCGATGCCACCGATCCGTCGTTCTGGAGCAAGGGACTGTCGATGATCGAAGGGCTCATCGATGAGCTGGAAGCGCTAGATAAGAACTGAAGTTCCACCTGCTGGCAGGAGCAGCAGCAACGTCTGCCATCGCCGCATCCTTGCGCATGGCCCCTCACCCGACCCCTCCCCGCGCATGCGGGGAGAGGGAGCTGCGGCAGCAGCCTTCACATCATTTGGCGCAAATGGTGCGGCAAATGCCGGATGGGTCCCCCTCGTCTCCACTGGCGAGAGGGCTTGGGTGAGTGGCTAAGCGCCCGGTTGCGGCACACAGGCCGCCGCCTGACAACCGAAACGACGAGAACACGATCGAAATCCGCGCATGGCCGATGCCGTACCCTACGTCCTCTTCAGGGACGACAGCACAGGACAGGTGATGATCTTCACCGAACCAGCCGAGATCATCATGGCGCATACGCGTGCGCAGTTCTTCGATGCGCTGGATCGCATGGAAAAGGCCAAGCGACGGGGAAAATGGCTGGCGGGCTATATGGCCTATGAGGCCGGCCACCTCTTTGAGGATAAGCTTGCGGCTTTTGCCGAGGAGAACCGCGAGACGCCGCTGCTCTGCTTCGGCGTTTTCGATGCTCCGGCAACCGGCGACCATCCCCTCACCCAGCCATTGCAACGCCTTGAAAACGAGGAGTTCCTGACCGACGCCACGGCAGCATGGGACTTCCCTACATATAAAGAGAGATTCGGCCGGCTGCATTGGCATATCCGCCAGGGTGACTGCTATCAGGCGAACCTTACGATGCCGATCACGGCCCGGTGGAGTGGCGACGCCCGCGCTGCCTTCTGGTCGCTGATCGAGCGTCAGCCGGTAAAGTATGGGGCGCTGGTCGATCTCGGCGGCCCGATCATCCTGTCGCGCTCGCCCGAACTCTTCTTCCGTACGGATGAGGACGGCTGGATCGAGACGCACCCGATGAAAGGTACCGCCAGGCGGGGCGCGAATGCCGCCGAGGATGAAGAGATCATCACCGCCATGCTTTCTGATGAGAAGACGCAAGCGGAAAACCGCATGATCGTCGATCTCCTGCGCAACGACATCTCGCGCATCACCGAAGTCGGTACGCTCGATGTGCCGAAACTTTTCGAAATTGAGACTTATCCGACCGTGCATCAGATGGTCAGCCACGTACAGGCGAAACTGCGCCCCGCCATGACCATCCGCGATGTCTTCGCAGCCCTCTTTCCCTGCGGCTCGATCACCGGCGCACCGAAAATGCGTGCGATGGAAATCCTGCACGATCTCGAAGACGGGCCGCGCGACGTCTATTGCGGGGCGATCGGCATGATTTCACCGTCCGGCGCCATGCGTTTTTCCGTGGCAATCCGCACGATCACGCTGTTCGATGGCGGCCGCGCAGTGTTCAATGTCGGGGGCGGCATCGTTTTCGATTCGACGGCGGAGGCGGAATATGAAGAATGCCTGTTGAAGGCACGCTTCGCGGTAGGAGATCGATGGATCAAGCGCTAGACGACTTTTCGCTGATCGAGACGTTGCGCTATGAACCGCAAACAGGCTTCGTGCGCCTACGCTTACATCTTGCCCGGCTACAGCGGTCCGCCCGACGTCTAGGCTTTCCAGCACCGAGGGATGCGCTTACGAAACTAAATGCGGTCGTTGTTGGCGCGAGCGCACCATTGCGTGTCCGGCTGACGTTTGGTCGAGCCGGACAAACGGAAATCAGCGCCGCCCCTTTCACGCCCCTCGCAGCGGATGCGGTCTGGCGCGTCCGGATCGCGCAGGCGCGCCTCGATTCCGCTGACAAACTGCTGCGCATGAAAACGACCCGTCGGTCTGTTTATGAAGCCGCCCGCGCCGAATATTCGCCGACAGAGGCAGACGAGGTGCTATTGCTCAATGAAAAGGGCGATGTCTGTGAGGGTACGATCACCTCGATTTTCCTAGACGATGGCTTCGGCGTGTTGCGGACCCCACCTATTTCTTCAGGGCTGCTCGCCGGCGTCTTGCGCACCGAGCTCATATGCCAGCGCAAGGCTCGCGTCGGCCGCATGGGGCTGGACGATCTGGAAAACGGCAGCCTTTATATCGGAAACTCCCTGCGCGGACTGATCCGCGCGCAACTCCTACGGAATTGATTGATGTTCATCCTTTCGCTGACCTATCTCAAGGGCAATGACGAAGCCGACAAGCACATGGAGCCGCATATGGCCTGGGTGAAGGCGGGCTACGCCAAGGGCTGGTTCCTCGCTTCCGGCCGCAAGGTGCCGCGCACCGGCGGCATTATCTTCGCACGCGGCAACCGCGCCGAACTGGAAGCCTATGTCGCAGCCGACCCCTTCACCATCCACGGTGTTGCCGCCTATGAAGTCACGGAAATCGCTCTGACGACTGTGACCGAGGGACTAGAGGCGTTGAAGAGCTGAGAAAAGCCCGTTGGACGATCTACATGCGCAATTGAAAGACCTGGAGGAACGGCTCTTCGAACCCGCGGTGCGTGGCTCGCGGCAGATGCTGGTGGAACTGCTCTCTGCTGACTTCCGCGAGATCGGCAGCTCCGGCCGGCTCTTCGACCTAGCGGACGTCCTGACCGAGCTTGCGGCAGATCCGGAGAATATCGCCTCGCGGACACTTGAGGACTTCGACGCTCGACTGCTTTCGCAGGGGATCGCTCTCGTCACCTATCGGGCCTCCCGCGCATCTCCCGACAAGGCTACGGTTAGAACGCTCAGAAGTTCGATCTGGCGGCTCGAAGCGGATGGCAAATGGCGGATGCTCTTCCATCAGGGAACGTTGACGCGATAAGCTCTTTCCATGACACAACTGATTCACACACCCTATGACGGCTCCGCCAAGCCCTTCACCATCGGCCTAGCTTCGCTAGACCTTGTCCGTTGGATCGAACCCGATGCCGATCTCGAGCTCTATCTTAATGAAAAAAAGCGCCTTTCCAGCATTCGTCTCAACGAAATTTTCGTTGCCGAGGACGACACGCAGGACACGCAGCAGGAGGCGCTCGATCTCCTTGCTGGATATCTTTGCCAGCAGCATCCCGGCACCCATCGCCGCGAAGGCGACATCGTCTCCGCCGCGGGGCACTCCGTCGATCTTGCCGATCCAAGCCTGCCGCCGCTTCTGAAGGCCGGCTCGCTCGTTGCCGATGATCTCGTGATCATGCGGCGCAAGGCGGACGGCTGGCATCTCGTTGCCGGCCACGTCGCATTTCCCTCATCATGGTCCCTTGTCGAGAAATTCGGACGGCCTATGCAGGCCATTCATGGCGATGTGCCCGGCTTCGGCGACGGAACCCGCAATGCCGTGCTCATTAACCGCATCTTCGACAATCTTCAGGTGACGCAGCCGGTCGAGCGGTTCAACTGGTCCGTCGGCGCCAGCAGCAATCTCCATCTGCCGTTTCCGCCTGTCCGGCCAAAGGCCGGCGAGGCCTTTACGCTCGATGAACGCTTCGCGCGCATCGAGCGACAAACATTGCGCAAGCTTCCGGTATCGGGCGATATCCTCTTTACCATCCGCATCTACGTCGACCCGATTGCCGCGATCGCGAACCATCCCAAAGCCTCGGAGCTGGCATCGAGCTTCGCCGCGCAATTGGATGCGTTGGACGAATCGCAAGGAGCCTATAAAGGTCTGGTTCATCAGAAAGCGGAGCTGGTGAGGCAATTGCGAATGCTGGCAGAAGCTACTTCCCACGCTTGACATTTGCCCGATAACCCGGAACGGCTCTTTATTGTGACATCAATTTATGGTTAGAGCCGTTCAAATCGCATTTTCGCGCAAATATTGATTGAATTTCACAGGCCGAACGGCGTCCTGCCTTTCGAAGGAGAAAAGAATGACGGAACAGAACTATCCGGTATATGCCGAAATTACCGGTCCGATCGTGATGATCGGCTTTGGCTCCATCGGCCGTGGCACCCTGCCCCTGATCGAGCGCCACTTCAAATTCGACAAGAGCCGGATGGTCGTCATCGATCCGCAATTGGACGCCGCCCACTTGGCGATCCTCGAGAAGCACGGGGTCCGCTACATCCAGGAATATGTCACCAAGGACAACTACAAAGACCTCTTGCTGCCGCTCTTGACGGAAGGCAGCGGTCAGGGTTTCTGCGTCAACCTTTCGGTCGACACCTCGTCGCTCGATCTCATCAAGTTCTGCCGCAAGCACGATGTGCTTTACATCGACACCGTGGTCGAACCCTGGCTCGGCTTCTATTTCGACAAAAACATGAAGAACGCTGACCGCACCAACTATGCGCTGCGTGAGACCGTGCGCAAGGAAAAGGCAAAGAACCCCGGCGGCGCGACGGCGGTTTCTACCTGCGGCGCAAACCCGGGCATGGTGTCGTGGTTCGTCAAGCAGGCGCTCGTCAATCTCGCCAACGACTTCGGCCTCAAATTCGAAGAGCCCGATCAGCATGACCGCGAAGGCTGGGCCAAGCTGATGAAGAAGGTCGGCGTCAAGGGCATCCACATCGCAGAGCGCGACACGCAGCGCACCAAGCATCCGAAGCCGTTGAACGTGTTCTGGAACACCTGGTCCGTCGAAGGCTTCATTTCCGAAGGTCTGCAGCCGGCCGAACTCGGCTGGGGCACCCACGAAGAATGGATGCCGAAGAACGCCAAGAAGCACAAGAAGGGCTGCCAGGCCGCAATCTATCTGGAACAGCCGGGCGCCAACACCCGCGTCCGCACATGGTGCCCGACGCCTGGCCCGCAGTACGGCTTCCTCGTCACGCACAACGAGTCGATCTCGATCGCCGACTATTTCACCGTCCGCGACAAGGACGGCGAAGTCACCTTCCGCCCGACCTGCCATTATGCCTATCATCCGGCCAATGATGCCGTGCTCTCGCTGCATGAAATGTTCGGCAACGGCGGCACGGCGCAGCCGGTCCATCACGTCCTCGATGAGGACGAGCTTGAGGACGGCATCGACGAACTCGGCGTGCTGCTCTATGGCCACGCCAAGAACGCCTATTGGTACGGCTCGCGTCTGTCTCTCGATGAGACCCGCCGCATCGCCCCCTACCAGAATGCAACTGGCCTGCAGGTGACCTCGGCTGTGCTCGCCGGCATGGTCTGGGCCTTGGAGAATCCGACCGCAGGCATCGTCGAAGCCGACGAAGTCGACTACAAGCGCTGCCTCGAAGTGCAGCTGCCCTATCTCGGCCCGGTTGAAGGCCACTACACCGATTGGACGCCGCTTGATGGCCGCCCGGGCCTGTTCCCTGAAGACATCGACACCAAGGATCCGTGGCAGTTCAAGAACATCCTGGTTCGTTGATCGACGGATCATTTGAAAAGTCGAAGATTGAAATGCCCGCACAGGCTGTGCGGGCATTTTTGTTACGCTCGCCGGATAAATCAAGGTGATAGATTCTGGAGCCTTGCTTTCAACAGATGGCCGCGCCATGTTTCTCGCAACCAACACGACACAAGTCCGCCTTCAATCGCGGGAGACATTTATGAAGATCAGAACCAGCCTTGCTCTTATTGCCGCTGCGGCAGCGCTGTCCGCCTGCGTTGATTTCGGCGGATCGAGGGCTCCGCCTGCCACCCGCGCCAGCGTGCAGCCGCAAGGAGTGGAAGGCAATTGGAGCGATGCAAACGGCCTCATTTCCACCTTCCAGGCCGGTACGTTCACGACTCACACGACCGACAGCAACTCGGTTCTGGCTTCGGGCACCTATACCAACGTTTCCCCCGGCCTGATCGAGATCAATATGACCTCGCTGGTGCGCAAGACACAGTCCAAGATCAACTGCGCCCTGATCAGCCCCTACCAGCTCAACTGCACCTCCGATGCGGGGAAGCAGTTTTCTCTCAATCGCCGATAAGCTGAAACAGGCGGCGTAGACGGATAGGCGCCAGGCGCAGGATGGCGCTGGTGTTCTCGCCGCCTGATTGCCGCTCGCCCTCCCGGCGTTGGCTCTCCCCCGCCAATAGCGACAACAGGATGCGGGGCGTTGCGGCGCTCGATTGCCACGGGCCGATGGGCGTTTTCATCATCGCCCTGCCCGTCTTTTGCTTCCTCGGATGGAGTGCCGCGGCCGGGTTGCGGGACACCTATGGTCCCGCTTCCACCGAAGCATGTGCCTGATCCGGCGGGATATTCGGCCCCTTTGTAAAATCCTAATGAAGCCAACAGCTTTTGCTTGCGCTCACTCCAACGTGATGAAAACATCTGTGTGGCGGACCGCCTTAGGGCACGGGCGGGCCGGAATGTGATGGCCAACAGGAGAGACAGATGAAGCAGCCCTTCGCAGTGGGTTTATTGTCCGCCACGCTTCTGGCGCTCAACAGCAGCGCCGCCTTCGCGGACTATCAGCTCAACATCCTGCACTTCAATGATTTGCATTCGCGCATAGAGTCGATCAACAAGTTCGACGCCACCTGCTCCGCAGCCGAGGAAGCCAAGAACGAATGCTTTGGCGGGGTAGCGCGACTGAAGACGGCGATCGACCAGCGTCGTGCCGCGCTTGCCGGCCAGAATGTGCTAGTGCTCGATGCCGGCGATAATTTCCAGGGCTCGCTGTTCTACACCACCTACAAAGGCGCCGCCGAGGTCGAATTCCTCAACGATATGAAGATCGACGCCATGACCGTCGGCAATCATGAGTTTGACGATGGCGAAGGCCCGCTTGCCGGCTTCCTCGACAAGGCGCAATTCCCCGTCGTCACCGCCAATCTGGTGGTCGACGACCAATCGAAAATCGGCGACCGCATTAAGAAATCCATCGTGCTCGATATCGGCGGCCAGAAAATCGGTATCGTCGGCGCGGTCACGACCGAGACGCCCGAGCTCGCCTCGCCCGGCCCTCACGTCAAGATCACCGACGATGCCGCCGCCATCAGCGCCGAGGTAGACGGGCTGAAGTCGCAGGGCGTCAACAAGATTATCGCGCTCACCCATGTCGGTTATCCGCGCGATGTCGAGAAGATCGCCAGGATCGCCGGCGTCGATGTCGTCGTCGGCGGCCATTCGCATACGCTGCTGTCGAACACCGACCCGAAAGCCGCCGGCCCCTATCCGACGATGGTCGACAATCCGGCCGGCTATAAGGTTCCGGTCGTCCAGGCTGCCTCCTACAGCAAATATCTCGGCGATATCGTCATCACCTTCGATGACAACGGCGTCGTCAAGGAAGCCAGGGGCGATCCGATCCTGCTCGATTCTTCGGTCAAACCGGACCCCGCGATATCAGCCCGTATCCAGGAAATGGCCAAGCCCATCGAGGATCTGCGCCATAAGGTCATCGGCTCCTCCACCGACCCGATCGATGGATCGCGCGAAGTCTGCCGCGCAGCCGAATGCCCAATGGGCAATCTCGTGGCCGACGCCATGCTCGATCGCACCAAAAATCAGGGCGTCACTATCGCCATTCAAAACGGCGGCGGGCTGCGCGCCTCCATCGGCAGCGGCAACGTCACCATGGGTGACGTGCTGACCGTTCTGCCGTTCCAGAACACGGTCGCCACCTTCCAGTTGACCGGCGCTGACATAAGGGCAGCACTGGAAAACGGCCTTAGCCAGATCGAGGACGGCGCTGGCCGTTTCCCGCAGGTCGCTGGCCTCAAATACACTTTTGATAAATCAGAGCCACCCGGGAGCCGTGTCGTTTCAGTCCTGGTGCAGGAAGGCACGGAGTTCGTGCCGCTTGATCCGAACAAGACCTACGGCATCGTCAGCAACAATTACATGCGTGCCGGTGGGGACGGCTACGTCGTCTTCGCGCAGAACGGCAAGAATGCCTATGATTTCGGCCCGGACCTCGAAGCAGTCGTCGCCGACTATCTGGCAGCGCACAATCCCTACAAGCCCTATACGGATGGCCGCGTGACCCAAGTCGGTGGAACCCCAGCCAACACCCAACCGGAGGCGGCAAAACCGGCTGACGCACAAAAGGCGGCAGCATCGGATCAGAAGCCCGCGCCGGCTGCGGCCGACGCCGGCGTAGCCCCCTCCGCAACGGCTCCCGCTGCTTCCGCGCCCACCACGTCAACGGCTCAGACGACGACACCCGCTACCCCACCGGCCATGACGACCGCTCCGACAGCAACAGCTCCCGCCGCCACCTCTCCAGCAACGACAACGACAGCGCCGGCTTCAACACCCGACGCCAACACGACACCGGACACCTCAACGTCTCAGACCACAGCACCCGGCGCGACGCCTCCGGCAACAACCACCACATTGCCGACGACAACGGCCCCTGCTACCACGACAACGGCACCGGAGACGACAGCACCGGCGTCTCCGACCAGCGAGCCGCCGAAAACGCCGCCGACCACCCATGTCATCGCCGCCGGAGATACTCTTTGGGACATCGCCAGGACCTACTACGGCGATGCCAATGGATGGCGCAGACTCGTAACCGCCAACCGCAATCTCAGGCCACACCACCTTGCCATCGGCCGTGAATTGAAGATTCCGGCCAAGTAAGGACGATTTGTCTCGCAAAAAGTCGGCCGGTCCGGGCTTTTCCGGTCCGGCTTTTGTTTCTATGTGAGGTGCTTCGTTTCGTTGAGAGGAATACAACCGATGACCGCAGAAGCCCCGACCGGCCAGTCACAACAGAAATCCGGCAAGATCGGCGTCCTTCTCGTCAATCTCGGCACGCCAGACGGCACCAACTACATCTCGATGCGCCGCTATCTACGTGAATTCCTGACCGACAAGCGGGTCATCGAATGGTCTGCGTGGAAATGGTACCCGATCCTGTTCGGCATCGTCCTCAACACCCGCCCCGGCAAGGTTGGCAAGGCCTATGAGACGATCTGGAACAAGGAAAAGAACGAAAGTTTCCTGCGCACCTATACCCGCAACCAGTCAAATTTGATGGCCGAGCGGCTGACGGACTTGCCCGGCATTGTCGTCGATTGGGCGATGCGCTATGGCAAGCCCGCAATCGGCGAGCGCATCCAAGTGCTGAAGGATCAGGGCTGCGACCGCATTCTGGTGTTTCCGCTCTATCCGCAATATGCGGCCGCGACAACCGCTACTGTCAATGACAAGGCTTTCGAGAAACTGATGGCCATGCGCTGGCAGCCGGCGCTGCGCACCGTGCCCGACTATCATACCGATCCCACCTATATCGAGGCACTCGCCAACTCCGTCGCCCGGCATCTCGCCACGCTCGACTGGCAACCGGAAAAGATCCTTGCGTCGTTCCACGGTATTCCGCTTTCCTATTCCGAAAAGGGGGATCCTTATTACGGCCAATGCATCGAGACCACTCAATTGCTGCGCGAGAAGCTCGGGGTTTCCGAAGACAGGCTCATGGTCACCTTCCAATCCCGCTTCGGCCCGGAAGAATGGCTTCAGCCCTATACCGACAAAACGGTGGAACGCCTCGCGAAGGAAGGCACCAAGCGCATCGCCGTCCTCAATCCCGGCTTCGTCTCGGATTGCCTGGAAACACTCGAAGAAATCGCCGAACAAGCCGCCGAATCCTTCCACCACAATGGCGGCGAGAAATTCACGCACATCCCCTGCCTGAACGACAGTGAGGATGGCATGCGTGTGCTGGAAAAGGTGGTGCGCCGGGAGCTGTTGGGCTGGGCTTAGCACCCAAAGCTCCAATGCGCCCGCGGGCCTCACTGCAGTTGCGGTTTCCGAAGAAAACTGTTGCGGTCAGCCGATTTGACGCGCAGCCATGCTTCGCGACCGTCGCGCAATATCCTCATGGGGATTTCCGCGCCGGCAGGGCCGCTTTCCCACACCTTGCGATAGAAATCTGCCAGACTATCAACTTCCCCATCTCGGATCTCGGAGATGACGTCGCCCCGACGCAAGCCCGCCTGAGCAGCCGGACCGCCTTCCGCCACGCTCATGACCACGACCTCGCCGTTGCTCTCGGCCGAGAAAGCGCCGAGCCAGGGTCTGGGCGGCTTGTTGACCTGGCCTCTGTTGAGCAGATCATCAAGAATAGGCGGCAGCAGATTGATCGGCACAACCATATTGATATCGGCAGTTTCCTCGTTTTGGGAAGCCATTTGCAGGTGAAGCGAGCCGATACCCAAAAGCTTGCCGTCCCTATCGATGAGCGCGGCGCCGCCCCATGAAGGATGGGCGGGCGCGACGAAGATCGCCTCGTCCAGCAGGTATTCCCAATAACCAGCGAATTCCTGTTTGGCCACGATGTTTGCGCGGACGAATTGACCGATCCCATCGGCAATCACCACCGGATCGCCGATCTCGGCCTTGGCCGCGTCGCCGAAATCCAGGGCGGGAACACCAAGCGAACCCAGCGCCTGGACCAGGCCGAAACCAGTTTCCTGATCGTAGGCAAGCGCATGAGCAGGAACTACATGACCGTCATTGGTCGTCACCCAGACCTCGTCGGCCTCGGTGATAAGATAGCCGATCGTGAGCACCAGGCCATTGCCTCTGATGACCACACCGCTGCCCTCCCGCCGCGTCCCTAACGCCCCGGCTGTAAAGGCATCTTCCGGGATTGAAGCGTGTACAGCCACGATTGACCGCAAAGTCCTATCGATATTCATTGTCTCACCCTCGTGATGCGCCATGCGATGGCTGGGAAGGCTACGCGTCGGCAGAATCCGGATACTTTTCCTACCCTTAAGGTATGACGATGGATGCCCAGTGCAAGACCTTGCGCGAGATTGAGTGTCTCCGTCACCTTCGGCTGAATCTATTCCGCAGGCGAGTGGGCGACGGGAGCTGCCCATTCGGCCCGGCAAATTAACGTCTCCGCCCGTATTTCATGCCGTGAAACAGGGCAAACGGTCTGATGGCGCCACCCATTCCGCCCTTGCCGAGAACATGCTAACCCACCACATCTGATTGAGCTGCTGCGCAGCCCTATTCATCCGAATGGGCTGATATCGTGGCAGGTCTTTGAAGTGACGTAAACCCTGCGTCGTGCGGGAGCGTCCAGGGAGGATTTTATGGTAATCGGTGGGTTCAGCATCGTTGTGGTTGCCTTGGTTGTCTTGGTCATCCTGGTGCTGTTTGCAGGGATCAAGACCGTGCCGCAGGGATATCGCTACACGGTCCAGCGCTTCGGCCGCTATATCCGCACGCTGGAGCCGGGGCTCAACCTGATCGTGCCCTTCATCGAGACGATCGGCGCACGCATGAATGTGATGGAACAGGTCCTCGCCGTCCCGACACAGGAGGTCATCACCAAGGACAATGCCAGCATCGCCGCGGATGCAGTCGCCTTCTTCCAGGTGCTGAATGCGGCTCAGGCTGCCTATCAGATCACCAATCTCGAAACCGCGATCCTCAATCTCACCAAGACGAACATCCGCTCCGTCATGGGCTCGATGGATCTTGACGAACTCTTATCGAATCGCGACGCCATCAACGAGCGGCTGCTACGCGTGGTCGATGAAGCAGCCGAGCCCTGGGGCATCAAGGTGACTCGCGTGGAAATCAAGGACATCCAGCCGCCGAAGGATCTCGTCGATGCCATGGCGCGGCAAATGAAGGCCGAGCGCGAAAAGCGCGCCCAGGTTCTAGAAGCGGAAGGCTTGCGCAATGCACAGATCCTGCGCGCCGAAGGCGCCAAGCAGGCTGCAGTTCTCCAGGCTGAAGGCCAGCGCGAGGCAGCGTTCCGCAATGCCGAGGCCCGCGAGCGCCTCGCCGAGGCAGAAGCCAAGGCGACGCGCGTGGTGTCTGAGGCCATTGCGGAGGGCAATGTACAGGCGATCAATTACTTCATAGCGCAGAAGTACACGGAAGCCTTGAGCGCGATCGGCTCCGCCAGCAATTCGAAGATCGTGCTTATGCCGATGGAAGCCAGCTCCATTATCGGTTCACTGGGCGGCATCGGCGCCATCGCCCGCGAAGTCTTCGGCGACAATGGCAATGGCAACGGCAACGGCGAGCCGCAGCCGCCTCGTCCGCGCACGGGCCTCACGCGCACCACGCCTTCGATCAATCCTTTATCGCCCAGGGAGAGCTGAGATGTTCGACAATCTCGTCGTCGAACTCGGCCCTTGGAGCTGGTGGCTGGCGGGCCTGGTGCTGCTCGCCGCTGAACTGATCTTGCCAGGCTTCTTTTTGGTTTGGATCGGCTTGGCTGGCATCATCGTCGGCGCTTTGTCGCTGGTTTTCTGGGATAGCGCCTTCTGGATCTGGCAGGTGCAAGGACTTGTCTTCGCTGCCACGGCCGTGATTGTCACCCTGCTCGGTCGTCGCTACCTCTATGGCAGCAACCAGGCCACCGACGAGCCTTTCCTGAACCAGCGTAGCGCCAGCCTGGTCGGACGCACCGCAACGCTCGACCAACCGATCACCGAAGGCCGGGGACGCATTCGCTTGAACGATACCTATTGGACGGTCAAGGGACCGGATTTGCCCGTGGGCACCCGCGTCAAGGTTGTCGCCAGCAGCGGCCGCGACCTTACGGTCGAACCCGCTTGATCAGGCAACACCGATACGCAGCAGATCGTGGAAGTGGACGATCCCGATAGGCCGCCGGACGTCGTCGACAACGATCAGTGCCGAGATGTTGTGACGGTTCAGCAATGCCATCGCCCCGGTCGCCAGCGTCGTTTCCTTCACCGTCTTCGGATTGCGCGTCATCACATCGTCCACGCACATCTCCGCAAGGCTGTTGCCGAGGTTGCGGGCAATATCGCCATCCGTCACAATGCCGCAAAGGCACCCTTCATCATCGATGACGCCGACACAACCGAAGCGCATCTGCGCCAGCGTCGTGACGGCTTCCCGCATGCCGGTGCCAAGCTTGACCAGGGGTACGCGATCGCCCTTGTGCATGATATCGGCGACATGCGAGAGGCTGGCCCCCAGTTTGCCGCCGGGATGGAAGGTGCGGAAGTCCTCCGCGGTGAAACCGCGCGCCTCCAATAGCGCCACAGCAAGCGCATCGCCGATCGCAAGCTGCAACAGCGTCGACGTCGTCGGCGCCAGCCCGTGCGGGCAGGCTTCCTGCTCCTTGGGGAGCAACAGGACCACATCCGACTCGCGCGCCAGCGTCGAAGTCTCGCCGGCGGTAATAGCGATCATGGGGATCGAGAAACGACGGGAGTAGCTGATAATGCCGCGCAATTCAGCGCTTTCGCCACTCCACGACATGGCGACGATGACGTCGTCATGTGTAATCATGCCGAGATCGCCGTGATTGGCCTCGACCGGATGGACGAAGAAAGCCGGCGTCCCCGTAGAGGCAAGCGTGGCGGCAAGCTTGTTGCCGATGTGGCCGCTCTTGCCGACACCGGTGATGATGACGCGGCCGGTGATATCGCCGATGATCTCGACAGCACGGCTGAAGGGCTCGGCTAGACCATTGGTCAGTGCGCGTTCGAGCGCCTCCATGCCCCGTCTCTCGGTCTCGATCGTCCGCATCGCGGACTCGATCGCACCGTTCTCGATGAGTCTTACAGCTCTCTTATTCATGACGGAGGGGTACCGCTTTTCTCTATTTCTGTCCACCCGAGATCGATTTTGTGCAACGGAGATAGGTTGTCGTGCCACCACAGCCGGTTCCGACACCATGACTCCTTGTAGTCGGCTGGCAAGGAAGCGTTAACCATGGGCCTTTACGGTTGGGTAACGATTTAAGACATTTCCAGTAAGGTCAGACATAGGATCAAATGGACGTTGGCAAGAACAAAGCGGGTGGTCGCTCCCTCCGGCTGACGGCGTGCGCTGCATCCGCTCTGCTGGGCTGGGGCGTGCTCGCCGTGCCGATGCCGGTTCATGCGCAATCGCTCGATACCAACCAGAGTTCCAACGTCAATCTGACGGCAGCTTCGACCGACATAGACGGCCTCGATCTCCCCGGTTCAGGCTCGACGGCCACGGCATCCTCCCAATCGAAGGCGGCCAAGGCCGCCAATCAGCCAACGACAGGTACCTCGCCCAATGCCCGCCTCCGGCTCGACGGCATCGACCCGACGACCACGGGCTCCACCCTTGATGACGATTTGCGCCGCGTCAATTTGCGCGAGACCAGCGCCGATGACCTGAAGGCGCGACAGCATCCGGATCGCGAGGATGTACAGGGCATACCGCTCGGCACATTCACCCTGCGCCCCTCCGTCAACCAATCCATCAATGTCGAGCGCAACCGCACCGGCTCCATCAATGACGACCGCAGCTTCCTGCAGACCGATCTGCGCAGCACGCTGAAATCGGATTGGGATCGCCATGCCCTGACCATTACCGGCGAGGGTGTTTGGCAGAAAAACCTGAGCGGCAGCGGCGCGGAACAGCCGACTGTCGACATCAAGGCCGATCTGCGCCTCGACCTGCCCGCCGATACGACGGCGCATATCACCGCCGGCTATCAATTCTTCCGTGAAGACACAAGCGATCCGAACGCCATTGCCGGGGCCTCCAAGCAATCGGCCGTCAACCAGTTCGATGCCGGTGCGTCGCTGGAGCGCGATTTCGGCCTGCTGCGCGGCACGACCGCCCTGGCGCTCACTCGTACCATCTATTCCGATGCCACCCTATCGGACGGAACCCAGGTCACTCTCAGCGACCGCAACCAGACGGCCGGCACCTGGCGCGGGCGCATCGGTTACGAACTGTCACCCGTCCTGATCCCCTTCCTGGAAGCCGATCTCGGCCGCACCTTCTATGACCAGTCGCACGATAGCAACGGCTACGCCCGTTCGAACCAGAGTTACGGCGGCAAGGCGGGCATGGAACTCGATCTCGGCGACAAGATGAAGGGCGAGTTAGGCTTCGGCTATCAACACACGGAATTCGACGATTCGCGCCTGGCCTCGATCGATTCGCCGACCGTCGACGGCAATCTAGCCTGGTCGCCGCAGCGTGGCACAGATGTCAGTATCGGTCTGTCAACCAGCGTCCAACCCTCCACGACAGCGGGCGAAAGTGGCTACACCGCTTATCAGTTGACGAGCACCTTGAGCCAGGAACTGCGCGACGACCTCACCGCCAAGCTGACTGGCGGCACGATCTGGCGCGACTACCCGTCCGGCAGCACCACATTAGACGAAACCGAATATAATGCCGCGCTCGGCCTCACCTGGGGCATCAACCGCTACCTCGATCTGACCAGCAACGTCGGCTACCAGCTAACGTCGCGAAAGACCGGTGATGATACCAAACAGCTTCAGGCGGGCGTGGGATTGACCGTGAAAAGGTAGGGCATCGGCCGCCCTCTTGTCCCGCAGGCGCGGGGCAAGAGGGCTCAGGCCTCTACTTGAGTGCCTCGATCAGCGCCTTGAACCCATCCTCGATGGTTGGACGGATATCCGCGCGGGCGAGCGCGAAGGCGACGTTGGCAAGGATGAAGCCATCCTTGGAGCCGCAGTCGAAAGTCTGGCCGCGGAAGTGATAGCCGGCGAAATCCTGCTCTTGCGCAAGCTTCAGCATGCCGTCCGTCAACTGGATTTCGTTGCCGGCGCCGCGCTCCTGGCTTTCCAGGATATGGAAGATCTCCGGCTGCAGGATATAGCGGCCATTGATGAAGAAATTCGACGGAGCCGTGCCCTTGGCCGGCTTTTCCACCATTTCGGTGATCCGGAAGCCGTTGCCGACGCTGTCGCCGACGCCGACAATGCCGTATTTGTGGGTCTGATCCGGAGCGCATTCCTCAACGGAGATGACGTTGCCGCCGCTATGCTCATAAAGCTCGATCATGCCCTTCATGCAACCCTTTTCGGCGCGCATGACCATGTCGGGCAGCAGCAGCGCAAACGGCTCGTCGCCGACGATTTCGCGAGCGCACCAGACAGCATGGCCGAGGCCGAGCGGCTCTTGCTGACGCGTGAAGCTTGCGGTGCCCGCCTTCGGCAGCAGGCCGTTCAGCAGCGACAACTCGGCGTTCCTATTTCGCTGACGCAGCGTGTGCTCGAGCTCGAACTGAATGTCGAAATAGTCCTCGATGACATGCTTGCTGCGGCCTGTCACGAATACGAAATGCTCGATACCCGCTTCCATCGCCTCATCGACGACGTACTGGATCACCGGTTTGTCGACGACGGTCAGCATTTCCTTCGGCACCGCTTTGGTCGCCGGCAAGAACCGCGTTCCAAGTCCTGCGACTGGAAATACTGCCTTACGCACCTTTTTATGCTGTCTCACTCATACCTCCTGGGGAATTACGTGGCATCGCGCCAAAACTGTTCCGAGGGTCAGTAGTATAAAAATGCTACTGTTTCGCAAATGATGACTGACCCCGACTTCCATGGTAAAGAATTTGTTGACTTCGTTCCTGTAATGTCACGCTTGGGCGAATGCCACGGGCATCGCCGCACCGAAATCCAAGTATTGATGGACACGGCTGTTGATGACCCCAAACCGCAAATTCTCCCTTCGTGGTCTCGCTCTGGCGCTCGCGCTCGGTGCCTTTGCGGGACTTGCTCCCGTTAACGCCAATGCAGACCCAGGGTTCCAGAAATGGATCGCGGGTTTCTACGATACCGCGGCTAAAAGCGGTATCACGCAGTCAACCTATCGCAAAGCATTTGCCGGCGTTACGGACCCCGACCCCACGGTCCTCGAAAAAGCTCAATACCAACCGGAATTCACAACCCCGATTTGGGATTATCTGGATTCCCGCGTCAATCCCTATACCGTTGATATTGGCCGGAAGATGGCGGCCAAATACGGTTCGACCCTGCGTACACTTGAACAGCATTTCGGCGTGGACCGCAACATTGTCCTAGCCATCTGGTCGATGGAATCGAACTACGGCGCGGTATTGGCCAAGGACGAGAAGCTGCATTATGTACCCCGCGCATTGGCGACCCTTGCCTATGCAGATCCGAAGCGCGCCAACTATGCCAGAAAACAATTGATTGCGGCGCTGAAGATTCTGCAGAGCGGCGATGTGCCGCGCGAAGAGCTCAACGGCTCCTGGGCCGGTGCTATGGGCCATACGCAGTTCATCCCGACCAGTTACTTGCTCTATGCCGTCGACGCCGATGGCAACGGCCATGCCGACATCTGGAACTCTGTTCCCGACGCGCTCGCGACGACCGCCAATCTGCTGGCGAAGAACGGTTGGAGCACCGGCCGCACCTGGGGCTACGAAGTGACCGTGCCGCCGGGCGGCAACGCACAGGCTGGCAAGACTCATACTCTCGCTGAGTGGGCAGCTCTTGGCTTTGTCCGACCGAACGGCAAGGGCTTCAACCAGAGCGCCGATCGCGCGCAACTGAAGTTGCTTGGCGGACCTGGCGGCCCAGGCTTCCTGATGGCCGGCAACTTCTTCACCATCAAGCGCTACAACGCATCCGACAGCTATGCGCTCGCCGTTGGCCTGCTCGCCGATCAAATCGCTGGATACGGTGGCATGCAGCAATCTTGGCCGCGCCCGAGCGGCGCGCTTGACATGAAACAGAAATTCGAGCTGCAGACCCGACTGAAGGAACTCGGCTACTACGACGGCGTCGTTGACGGCAATTTCGGTTCCGGCTCCAAGGCCGCCATTACCGCCGTCCAGCAGCATTTCGGCATGAGCGCCGACGGTGAGCCGTCGCTGAACCTGTTGAAGGCACTGCGCAAATAGGTCGCCACCGTCTGCATGAGCCTTGGATTTGCTGGACGGCACGGCCGTCTTCATGCGACCATGGGGCAGTGAGCGGAAAAGAGCCCGATGAAAAACCAGCCTGCCCGCGCCATCATGGTTGCCGCAAAAGCGATCCTTGCGACGCTTCTTGCCGCCTGTTTCACGCTCACGTGTCTGCTGTCGTCGGCTGAGGCGCAGGAACCGCGGCGCCGAACTTTACTTGAGATGCTGTTCGGCCGTTCCGAGCCCGATATTCCCGAGCAGCAGCCTGCGCCCAGACGCACTATTCGGCCGCCGCGCAAACGGATTGCCCCGCCGCCGCCCCGCCAGGTGGTCGCTCAACCGGAAACGCCGCCCCAGGTCCGAAAGCTGCCTGACGCCAAGTCGATCCTCGTCGTCGGTGATTTCCTGGCAGGTGGCCTGGGTGTCGGGCTGGAAGATGCCTTTTCCACCTCACCCGGCGTCGTCGTCCAGACACACAGCACTGTCGCCTCCGGCCTGGTCCGGCAGGACTTTTACAATTGGCCACAGCAATTGCCCGTCATGCTGGATCAAGTCAGACCAGCCATGGTCGTCGTGATGATCGGCGCCAATGATCGCCAGCAGATGGTTGGTGATGGCCTCAACGAAAAATACGGCACCGACCCTTGGTTCCTCGCCTATGAGGAGCGCATCCAGGAATTCGGCAAGCTGGTGACGAGCCGGCATATCCCATTGCTCTGGGTCGGCCTGCCGCCGTTCGGCTCTGACCAAATGACGGCGGACGCGGTGAAGCTCAATCAGCTCTATCAGAGCCAGGTCCAAAGTGTCGGCGGTGAGTTCATCGATATTTGGGACGGGTTCACGGACCAGAACGGCCGGTTCATTATCACCGGCTCCGACATCAACGGTCAGCAGGTGCGGCTTAGAACGGCCGACGGCATCAATTTAACGGCAGCGGGCAAGCGCAAGGTCGCCTTCTACGTCGAAAAACCCACGCGCCGGCTGCTTGGCGATCAGGCGAGCCCGGATATCATCCGCCTCGACACTGGCAATCCGCTCCCAGCCGAACAGGCAAACTTGCCGCCGGGGGAGATGGACAAGATTACCCGTACACAGCCGGTGAGCCTCTCCGATCCCAATCTCGACGGCGGCACACAGCTTCTGGGCGGAGCTCCCCTGCGCAATCCCGTCACACCATCGCCTCGCGACCTCCTCGTCGAAAAAGGCCAAATGGCCCCGGCGCCGACCGGACGCGTCGACGATTATCGGCTACCGGCTGCAACTGCTCCGTAACCACCACCAGGTAGCAACAAAACGAAGGCAATCCGCATGCTACAATCGCACGCAGACCTTGGTCTACCGGAAGTATTAGCGGACGGATGGATGTCGTCTAGCCCTGAGGAGCACGGTTTCGACGCGGACAGATTGCGAGAGATCGGCCCGCATTTCGAGGCATGGACTGAAGCAAACTTGCACGCGGTCGTCGTCGCCCGCCACGGTAAACTGGTCTATGAGCACTATTTTACCGGCGAGGACAGGGCATGGGCGACCCCGCTTGGCCGCGTGACCTACCATGCAGACCTCAGACACGATATCCGCTCAATCACCAAAAGCATCACCTCTTTGCTCGTCGGCGTCGCCTTCGAAAACGGCTGGATCACCGACCTTGACACGCCGGTTTTCTCCTTCTTTCCCGATCACGCCGATCTCCGCACATCGCAAAAGGATGGGATAACGCTCCGCCACCTGCTCACGATGTCCGCTGGCTTAGCCTGGAGCGAGGAGCTGCCCTATAGCAATCCAACCAACAGCGAGCGCCGGATGATGGAGGCCGCCGACCGACACCGCTACGTGCTGGAACGACCAATCACCAGGCCGGCCGGCGCCGTTTATACCTATAATGGTGGCTTGACCGCTCTACTCGGCGCCATTCTGCTCAGGGTATCTGGCCGGCCGCCGGATCAACTTGGGAAGGAATATCTCTTCGATCCCCTTGGCATCGAAGACGTAGAATGGGTTCGCTATCCGGACGGCGCGCCCAATGTCACGTCCGGCCTGCGCATGTGGCCCCGCGATCTCGCCAAGATCGGTCAGCTGGTGTTGAACAGAGGCGATTGGAACAAGACCAGGATCCTTTCAACGGCGTGGATTGACCAGGCTACGTCAGCGCAAATCCAGGGAGAAGGCCTGTATTTCTACGGGTTTCAGTGGTGGCTCGGAAGATCGCTGATCGATCGGCGAGAAATGAGCTGGGCTGCGGCCATTGGTTGGGGCGGGCAAAGACTTTATGTCATTCCGAGCTTGGACGTGACGGCCGTCGTGTTGGCGGGGCTATACGATAATACCATGCTGCAACCGGTCGTCGGAGATACCCTTCTCCGGCGTTTTCTGCTTCCTGCCGCAACTAACCGCTAGACGAAAAGGCTCCGCCGAAGCAGAGCCTTTCTTACTCTCCATAAAGCGGTGCGCTCCCTACCGCGGCAATACAGTCGAGCCCATCAGGGTCTCGTCGATCGCGCGGGCGGCCTGGCGGCCTTCGCGGATGGCCCAGACGACCAAGGACTGGCCGCGGCGGACGTCGCCGGCGGTCCAGAGCTTGTCGACCGAGGTCTTGTAGCTTTTGTCGTCGGCAACGATATTGGTTGAGCCGCGCCTGTCGGTATTGAGCGTCAGCTTGCCTTCGAGCTCCTTCAAGACGCTGTCGGTGAAGGGGCCGCGGAAGCCGATGGCGATGAAAGCGAGATCGGCGCGGATGACAAATTCCGTCCCGGCGATGGGTTGGCGGCGCTCATCTACTTCGCAGCACTTCACGCCGGTCAGCACACCGTCTTCGCCGATGAATTCCAGCGTTGCGACCTGGAATTCGCGCACCGCGCCCTCGGCCTGTGAAGAGGACGTGCGCATCTTCGTAGCCCAGAAGGGCCAAACGGCGAGCTTGTCTTCCCTTTCCGGCGGCTGCGGGCGGATGTCGAGCTGCGTCACCTTGACGGCACCCTGGCGGAAAGCGGTGCCGACGCAGTCCGACGCCGTGTCGCCGCCGCCAACGACGACGACATGCTTGCCGCCGGCGAGGATCGGATCTGACGGCCAGCCGATGCTATCGATGTTTTCGCGGCCGATGCGGCGGTTCTGCTGCACGAGATAGGGCATTGCATCATGAACGCCGGCAAGCCCGGTGCCGGGAATACCGGCCTCGCGCGGGGTTTCAGAGCCGCCGCAATAGAGAACCGCGTCACAGTCTGTGAGAAGCTGCTCGACTTTGACGTCCACGCCGACATTGACGCCGCAATGGAAGGTGACGCCTTCGCCCTTCATCTGCTCGACGCGGCGGTCGATGAAGTTCTTTTCCATTTTGAAGTCTGGAATGCCGTAGCGCAATAGCCCGCCGGGCTTCGTCTCGCGCTCGTAGACGTGCACTTCATGGCCAGCGCGGCCGAGCTGCTGAGCCGCAGCCATGCCAGCGGGGCCGGAGCCGATGATGGCAACCTTCTTGCCCGTATGGACGGTTGCAGGTTCCGGGCGGATGAAGCCGAGCTCATAGGCCTTGTCAGCTATGGCCTGCTCAACCGTCTTGATCGCGACCGGAGCATCCTCGAGGTTCAGGGTGCAGGCTTCCTCGCAAGGTGCGGGGCAGACGCGACCGGTAAATTCCGGGAAGTTGTTGGTCGAATGCAGGTTGCGGATCGCCTCTTCCCAGTTGTTGTTGTAGACGAGGTCGTTCCAATCCGGAATTTGGTTGTGAACCGGGCAGCCGGTCGGGCCGTGGCAATAGGGAATGCCACAGTCCATGCAACGCGCGGCCTGTTTTTGTACTTCCTGGTCCGACATGGGGATCGTGAATTCGCGGAAATGCCGGATGCGATCAGACGCCGGCTGATACTTGCCGACCTGCCGGTCGATTTCCAGGAAGCCTGTTACCTTGCCCATGCTTTCGTTTCCTCACTCTAGTAGGGGAGCCGATGGCTCCTGTGCCTGCAGGCAAATCCGCTGCCCTGTCCGGCACTGTAATTCAAATTCGATTCCGCTATTCGACAGTTGCGATCGCCTCCCCGGCGATCGCAATCGGACACGAAACCCTCGATTGGGAGACAAGCCGCCGCGGATTATTCCGCCGCCACGCTCATCCGGCTCCGCTCCATCTCTTCCAGCGCCCGACGGTATTCGACCGGCATGACCTTACGGAATTTCGGGCGGTAGTCGGCCCAATGATCAAGGATTTCCTTTGCACGCATCGAACCGGTGTAGTGGAAATGGTTCGAAATCAGCTGATAGAGGCGTTCCTCATCGTGGCGCGTCATGTCACCGGAGACGTCGACGCGTCCCTTGTGCATGAGGTCGCCGCCGTGATGATGCAGCTTCTCGAGCAACTCATCCTCTTCCGGAACCGGTTCCAGTTCGACCATCGCCATGTTGCAGCGTCGGGCGAAATCACCCTTTTCGTCGAGCACATAGGCGACGCCGCCCGACATGCCGGCCGCGAAGTTGCGGCCGGTTTCGCCGAGTACCACGACGACACCGCCGGTCATGTATTCGCAACCATGGTCACCCACGCCTTCGACGACGGCGATAGCGCCGGAGTTGCGCACCGCGAAACGCTCACCGGCGACACCACGGAAGTAGCATTCGCCTTCGGTCGCACCATAGAGCACGGTGTTGCCGACGATGATCGAGTGTTCGGCCGCAATCTGCGAATTTTCCGGTGGACGGACGATGATACGGCCGCCCGAGAGGCCCTTGCCGACATAGTCGTTACCGTCGCCGACGAGATTGAAGGTGACACCGCGCGCGAGGAACGCGCCGAAGGACTGGCCGGCGGTGCCTTTCAGCGTGACATGGATGGTGTCGTCTTTCAGGCCACGATGACCGTAACGCTTGGCGACAGCACCGGACAGCATCGCACCGGCCGAACGGTCGACGTTCTTGATGTCGACGTCGAAGGCAACCGGGGTCTTGCTGGCAAGCGCTGGCTCCGCCTTCTCGATCAGCTTGCGGTCGAGAATGTCGACGATCGGGTGCTTTTGCACGGTCGTCCAATAGGTCTCTTCCTTCGGCGCGTCGACCTTGTGGAAGATGCGGCTGAAGTCGAGCCCCTTGGCCTTCCAGTGGGCGAGCATGTCGTCCTTCTCCAACAGTTCCGAAGCCCCGATGATGTCGTCCAGCTTGGTCGCGCCCAGCGAGGCGAGGATTTCGCGCACTTCCTCGGCGACGAAGAAGAAGTAGTTGATGACATGCTCCGGCGTGCCCTTGAAGCGTTTGCGCAGAACCGGGTCCTGCGTGGCGACGCCGACTGGACAGGTGTTGAGGTGGCATTTGCGCATCATGACGCAGCCGGCCGCGATTAGCGGCGCGGTGGCGAAACCGAACTCGTCTGCGCCAAGCAGCGCTCCGACGATGACGTCGCGGCCGGTCTTAAGGCCACCGTCCACCTGCAGGGCAACGCGTGAGCGCAACCCGTTCAGCACCAGTGTCTGCTGGGTTTCGGCAAGGCCGATTTCCCAAGGGCTGCCGGCATGCTTCAGCGAGGTAAGCGGCGATGCGCCGGTGCCGCCGTCGAAGCCAGCAACGGTGATGTGATCGGCGCGCGCCTTGGCAACGCCGGCGGCGACCGTGCCGACACCGACCTCCGAGACAAGCTTGACCGAGACATCCGAGGTCGGGTTGACGTTCTTCAGATCGAAGATCAGCTGCGCCAGATCTTCGATCGAGTAGATGTCATGGTGCGGCGGCGGCGAGATCAGGCCGACGCCCGGCGTCGAATGCCGGGTCTTGGCGACGGTCGCGTCGACCTTGTGGCCGGGCAGCTGCCCGCCTTCACCAGGCTTGGCACCCTGAGCCACCTTGATCTGCAGTACATCGGCATTGACCAGATATTCGGTAGTCACGCCGAAACGGCCGGAGGCGATCTGCTTGATCGCCGAGCGTTCCGGGTTCGGCGAGCCGTCGAAGAGCGGCGTGTAACGATCGGCTTCTTCGCCGCCCTCGCCGGTGTTCGACTTGCCGCCGATCCGGTTCATGGCGATGGCGAGAGTCGTGTGTGCCTCACGGCTGATCGAGCCGAAGGACATGGCGCCCGTCGAGAAGCGTTTGACGATATCGGCGGCCGGCTCGACCTCGTCGACCGAAATCGGCTTGCGGCCGAGAGCGTCCGCACCCTTGATCTTGAAGAGGCCGCGGATGGTGTTCATCCGAAGCGCCGACTGGTTGACCATCTCCGAGAATTCGCGATAGCGATCCTCGGCATTGCCGCGCACGGCATGCTGAAGTGCGGCGACGGCATCCGGCGTCCAGGCGTGGCTCTCGCCGCGCATGCGGTAGGCATATTCGCCACCGACGTCGAGCGTGCTCGCCAGGATCGGGTCACGGCCAAAGGCCGACTTGTGACGGGCGACGGTTTCCTCGGCGATGGTTTCGAGGCCGATGCCTTCGATCATCGTCGCCGTGCCGAAGAAATATTGATCAACCAGTTCCTGCTGCAGGCCAATCGCATCGAAGATCTGGGCACCGCAATAGGACTGATAGGTCGAGATGCCCATCTTCGACATGACCTTGAGAATGCCTTTGCCGACCGCCTTGATATAGCGGTAGACGACTTCGCTCGCGTCGACCTCCTTCGGGAATTCGCCGCGCTGATGCATGTCGAGCAGAGTGTCGAAGGCGAGATAGGGGTTGATCGCTTCCGCGCCGTAGCCCGCCAGCAGGCAGAAATGATGCACCTCGCGCGGCTCGCCGGTTTCGACAACGATACCGACCGAGGTGCGCAGCCCCTTGCGGATCAGGTGATGGTGCACGGCGGCGGTCGCCAGTAGCGCCGGGATTGCGATGCGGTCCGGTCCGATCTGGCGGTCAGAGAGCACGATGATGTTATAGCCGCCGCGAACGGCCGCCTCGGCGCGCTCGCAGAGACGGTCGAGCATGTCCGGCATGCCTTCGGCACCCCGCTCGACGTCATAGGTGAAGTCGAGCGTCTTGGTGTCGAAGCGATCTTCCGTATGACCGATCGAGCGGATCTTTTCCAAATCGCCGTTGGTCAGAATCGGCTGGCGCACTTCCAGCCGCTTGGCGTTGGCCATGCCGGTATGGTCGAGCAGATTCGGGCGGGGGCCGATGAAGGAGACGAGGCTCATCACCAACTCCTCGCGGATCGGGTCGATCGGTGGGTTGGTGACCTGAGCGAAATTCTGCTTGAAATAGGTGTAGAGCAGCTTCGGCTTGTCGGACATGGCCGAGATCGGCGTATCCGTGCCCATGGAGCCGATCGCCTCTTGCCCCGTCGTTGCCATCGGCGACATCAGGATCTTGGTGTCTTCCATCGTGTAGCCGAAAGCCTGCTGGCGATCGAGCAGCGACACGTCGCGACGCAGTGCCCGCGGCTCCACCGGCTTTAAGTCTTCGAGGATCAACTGCGTTCGGTCGAGCCAGCTCCGATAGGGATGCTTGGTGGCAAGCTCGGACTTCACCTCGTCGTCGGAGATGATCCGGCCCTTCTCCATATCGATGAGCAGCATTTTGCCCGGCTGCAGGCGCCACTTCTGGATAATCTTCTCTTCCTCGACCGGCAGAACGCCAGCTTCGGACGCCATGATGACGCGATCGTCGCTGGTGACGAGATAGCGCGCCGGACGCAGGCCGTTACGGTCCAGCGTCGCGCCGATCTGCTTGCCGTCCGTGAAGGCGACCGCAGCCGGACCGTCCCACGGCTCCATCAGGGCAGCATGATATTCGTAGAACGCCTTGCGTTCCGGCGCCATCAGCTGATTGCCGGCCCAGGCTTCGGGGATCAGCATCATGACGGCATGCGCCATGGAGTAGCCGCCGCGAACGAGGAATTCGAGCGCGTTGTCGAAGCAGGCGGTATCCGACTGTCCCTCGTAGGAGATCGGCCAAAGCTTGGAGATGTCGTCGCCGAACAGCGGCGAGGATACCGACGCCTGACGCGCCGCCATCCAGTTGACGTTGCCGCGCAGCGTGTTGATTTCGCCGTTATGGGCCACCATGCGGTAGGGATGCGCCAGCTTCCATGACGGGAAGGTGTTGGTCGAAAAGCGCTGGTGCACAAGCGCGACCGCCGATTCGAAACGCGGATCGGAGAGGTCCTTGTAGTAAGCGCCGACCTGGTAGGCGAGGAACATGCCCTTGTAGACCACGGTCGAGCTCGACAGCGAGACCGGATAGAAGTTGCTCTCTTCGCCTTCATATTCCGCATAGATGCGGTTGGAGATCACCTTGCGTAGGGTGAACAGGCGGCGCTCGAATTCTTCATGGCTACCGGCATCGCGGCCAGCGCCAATGAAGACCTGCACATGAAATGGCTCGGTGGCGGCAATATCAGGGGCCTTAGAGAGCGATGAATTGTCGACCGGCACGTCGCGGAAGCCGAGCAGAACCTGGCCTTCCTCTTCGACCACCTGCTTGATGGCGGTCTTGAAGTGCTCGATGAGCGCCTCGTCGCGCGGCAGGAAGAAATGGCCGACGCCATATTCGCCCGCCTTCGGCAGAATGACGCCCTGCAGGGCCATTTCCTCACGGAAGAAGCGATCTGGAATCTGTACCAAAATGCCGGCGCCGTCACCCATCAGCGGATCGGCACCGACGGCACCGCGATGCGTCAGGTTTTCCAGGATGAACAGGCCATCCCGTACGATCTGGTGCGACTTCTGGCCCTTCATATGCGCGACAAAACCGACGCCGCAGGCATCATGTTCATTGCGCGGATCGTAAAGACCCTGTTTCGGCGGGATGCCGACAGCGCGTTTCGACGTTTTGGCCGTAGCGGCAGCACGGGCTGCAGCGGTCTGGTCAAAAGTCATGGACGTTGTCCTGTTCGTCATCGTCTTCCCTCCGGTAAGGCCCGCTTCGCGGGCGATCCTTCGTCCCGCGCCGTCCCATTATCGGGTCCGACGCGCGACAGCGCTGTTGCATTGTGAAGATCGGCCACAGACCATGCCCCTTCGGTGGAGCCCGTCGTCAGCGTTCCGCGCCCTGCTTATTCCACCGCCGCCCCGCCTGGTCGCCCAACGGCTCCCTTAGGGCGTGCTCGCGATAACTATAGCCCGAAATCCCGATATCGTCAGGACCCTCTAGCGCATCTTCGGCCTTGGCGGCCAAAATAGGACAGCAACACTGTCCTAATTCATCAGCTCTATGCCAGAAAGCGACGGGTTTCGCAAGAGCAAAACGGCAAAATATCGTCAACGGACGACGGAAGATTGCCAATGCTTCGAAATTCGAGCAAGAAAGTTTCGCCGCGCTGCATCATTTTGTTTGTTGATTGCGTAGATCAATTTCTGTGATGAGTCCTTCAGCGCAGCACTCTTGATCCGCTACGGCATTGGATTAATGTCCGGCGGACCTCAGTTAGCCCTCCCGCAAATCCCGTAGTTTCAGTTGGTACATACCCATGTTCTTTGCTTCCGATAATTGGGCCGGCGCCCATTCCAAGATCGCCGAACGTCTGCTCACCGAATCCAGCGGTTTCGCCGCAGCCTACGGCACCAGCGATCTCGACCGGAAGGTCGAAGCCAAGTTCAGCGAAATCTTCGAGCGTGAGGTCGCCGTCTTTTTCGTCGCGACCGGCACGGCCGCCAACTCGCTGTCGCTCGCGAGTGTCCAGAAGCCCGGCGGCATCAGCTTCTGCCACACGGAAGCGCATGTCGCCGAGGACGAATGCGGCGCGCCGGATTTCTTCAGCGGCGCGCGGCTGGCAACCGTCGATGGCGCCGCCGGCAAGATCGACCCGAGGGCGCTTGCCACCAAAGTCGCCCGCTTCCCGCAGGACGCCGTGCATCACGGCCGCGCCGCGGCAGTGACCATCACCCAGGCGACGGAAATCGGCACGGTCTATTCGCTCGCTGAAATAGACGCAATCGCCTCCATCAGCAAGGCGAACGGCCTGCCGTTGCACATGGATGGCGCCCGCTTCGCCAATGCGTTGGTGGCGCTTGGCGTCAGCCCGGCGGAAATGACCTGGAAGCGCGGCGTCGACATTCTTTCCTTCGGCGGCACCAAGAACGGGTGCTGGTGCGCTGAGGCGATCGTCTTCTTCGATAAGGAGCAGGCGAAGGAAATGCATTTTATCCGCAAACGCGCCGCCCAGCTTTTCTCCAAGTCGCGCTTCATTGCCGCCCAGTTCGACGGCTATTTCGACGGTGGCCTCTGGCTCGACCTTGCCCGCCATTCCAACCGCATGGCCGATCGCCTGCGCGCCGGCATCGAGCACGCCGCCACCGCACGCCTCGCCTGGCCGACGGCATCAAACGAGGTCTTTGCGATCATTTCGAAATCGGCTAGCAAGACTGCCGAGGACAAGGGTGCAAAGTTCTACGAATGGCCGATCCCAGAATCTGAGCCCGAACTGGTGAACGAACACGAGACCCTGATCCGCCTCGTCACCAGCTTTGCCACCACCGATGACGATGTCACCGGCTTCCTGGCTTGCCTCACCTGATTTTCGGATAAAAAGGAGCGCCGCAATGGCCCATTGGGACATACGCGGCGCTCAACTCCTCATTTGGAGAGCTAATTTTCCGTTTGGTGCATAAATAGGGCGGAACGTGAAACCTCTTGACCAGACCGACCTGGCATGTGGCGGGTTATGGCCGTCATCGCCATCACACAGGCGATCAAGCCACAAATAAACATTGCACCATATTTCATCGGGCTGATTTTCCTCGACTCAGCTCGTTTAGTTGTTTCGATGATACTAACGGAAACTGACGCCGACCTGAAGGGGCGAGTTTAAAGGACGGGACACGCCAAAAGAGAGACAGAAGCCGGCAAAGGAACTACAATGGCCTACTCAATCTTATCTCCATGATTTATAATGGATTTCTGGATCAGGATTTACCCGATCAGTTACCTTAGGTCGATGTCAGCCCCCTCACCTTCGCCAAAATATCCTCCGACAAGGCACTGACCAGCAGCGTGTCCGCCCCTTTTCGCGGCACTAGCACGAATTCGACGTCCTCCAATGACGGCAGCCATCCCGGTGCGATTTCCGACAGCCCTGTGGGCGCCATGCTGCGGGGTTGAACAAGGACACCCATGCCGGCGCGGGCGGCGGCCGTCAGGCCGCTAAGGCTGCCGCAGGTACAGACGATTCGCCAAGGCACCTGCTGTCGGCGCAGGGCTTCAAGGGCCACGGCGCGGGTAACGCTCGGCGCAGGAAAAGCAATCAACGGCAGGGGCGCCGCAAGTGTGCGAATGCGCTCCGGGTCACGCGCCAGCCAGACCAGTGGCTCGCGATAGACCAGTTTTCCCCGGATATCCCCGAGACGACGCTTGGCAAGTACGAGGTCGAGATCGCCATTGTCCTGCATCTCATAAAGGGTGCCACTGAGGGCGACCGTCAACTCGAGATCGACGGAAGGGTGCGAGCGGACGAACTCTTCGAGCACATCCGGCAACTGGCTGGTTACGAAGTCCTCCGAGACGCCGAGCCGTAGATTGCCGCGCAGGCTGTTGCCGGCGAAAAGCTGCTGGACCTCGCCCTCGATCGACAGCATCTGCCGGGCATGGCCGAGCAATGCCTCGCCATCGCCGGTCAACACCACCCGATGCGTGTCGCGCGCCAGGAGCTTGCGGCCGAGAGTGGTTTCCAACCGCTGGATATGCTGGCTGACCGTGGATTGACCAAGGCCGAGCCGCTCGGCAGCAAGCGTGAAACTCCCCATCTGCTCAACGGCGACGAAGCTGCGTAGCTGTATGAGATCAAGCATCGGTCATCCCATTTCACGATAACTGTTATTTCTTGCATCGTGGATCACGATAGGTCTATGTGCAAGAATTAATCTTACGGCTTGTAATTGCGATTGGGATTGGCACATGCGCCGCTTTCTTCCAGACACCTTCACGATGCTGCTTGTGCTCACCGTGATCACGGCAACCTTCTTCCCCGTGCACGGGGCGAGCGCTCACTATTTCAGCATCGCCACCAACTTTGCCATAGGCCTGCTGTTCTTCCTACACGGTGCGCGACTGTCGCGTGATGTCGTTATCGCCGGCATGCTGCATTGGCGGCTGCACCTGGTCATCCTTTTGACCACTTTCGGCATTTTCCCGCTTCTTGCGCTCGCGATGGGCGTGCTGGTACCGACCATTCTGCCGCAAGCGCTTTACACCGGCATTCTGTTCCTCAGCGTACTCCCCTCGACAGTGCAGTCATCGATCGCCTTCACCTCGATTGCCGGCGGCAATGTGCCGGCCGCAATCTGCGCCGCGTCGGCCTCAAACATCTTCGGCATGCTCCTGACGCCCTTGCTCGTCGGCGTGCTCTTCTCGGTCGGCGGCCATGGCGGTGGATTCTCCTGGGACGTACTGGAGCAGATCATGCTGCAGCTGCTGGCGCCCTTCATCGCCGGCCAGATCCTGCAGCCGTGGATCGGCAACTGGATACGCTCGAAGAAGAAGATCCTGATGCCGGTCGACCGCGGCTCGATCCTGATGGTCGTTTATTCAGCCTTCAGCGAGGCCGTCGCCGAGGGGCTCTGGCATACCTTCTCGCTGGTGGATATCATCACGGTCATCGTCGCCAATATGGTGCTTCTGGCGCTGGTGCTCTGCATCACCATGTTCGGCAGCCGCGCACTCGGCTTCTCCAAGGCCGATGAGATCACCATCACCTTCTGCGGCTCGAAGAAATCTCTGGCGAGCGGCGTACCAATGGCCAACGTCATTTTCGCCGGCCAGGGCATCGGCGCCATCGTCCTGCCACTGATGCTATTTCACCAGATCCAGCTCATGGCCTGTGCCGTCATCGCTCAAAAATATGCCGATGCCGCCAAGAGCCGGGAAGCAGCAAAGGCCAAAGCCAAGGCGAACGGTGCCACGAACGCGGCTTAGCTACCGTTTCAGACACTACCAAAATAAAGAGGCGGCGCCCAACGGAGCGCCGCCTTGTTTTTATGACCTTGGGAGGATCGGTCTTCGGGCTATCTGTCGAAGGCCGTTAGTTGATGTGAGCCTCGATCGCCTTCGGGGTATCGACCGCCTCGGCGGCGATGGAGATACGGCGGGGCTTCATGGCTTCCGGAATGTTGCGCAACAGATCAATGTGCAGCAGACCATTCTTCAACGAAGCCGCCTGGACCTCGACATGATCGGCAAGCTGGAAACGACGCTCGAAAGCGCGCTTGGCGATACCGCGATAGAGATATTCGTTGGCCTCGGTCGGCTCGGCGTTCTTTTCACCCTTGACCTGGAGAACATGGGCATGGGTCTCGATGCTCAGTTCCTTTTCATCGAAACCAGCAACGGCCATAGTGATGCGATAGGTATTCTCACCGGTGCGCTCGATGTTGTAGGGCGGATAGGTCTGAGCCTGGTCCGGCTGCGCAAGGCTGTCAAGCATGGTGAAGAGACGGTCGAAACCGACGGTGGAACGGTAAAGGGGAGAGAAGTCTACGTGACGCATAATGTCCTCCTGTGAGCGACGATTGCAATTCAGTTTTTATCCCACGACCCCGCTCTGGGCGGCCTTAGGGCAGTTACGCGAGCCCGTTTGGCACCCGCAGAACGGAGATGGGGATCCCCTTTCGGGAGTTCAAGACCCCATTGGTTTGTAACGAAATTCACACAGAAAACCGCGTGAACCGCAGATGAACGCTCGGTTCGGGGTCCGTTCAGGCTGGCCGGACTACCAATAGAGCCATCGGATGCATGATTGTCCGATGACTGAAGTGTATCGTCCCTTCTTCTTCAGTCCTTGCTCGGCCGGCGACGCGGAACTCTCTATCTCCGCAAGCCGGCCTTTTTTCTTCCCGCGTCAGCGCAACAGCTTCAGCGAGCCTGTCAGCGACTTCACCCATTTCGATGGACCCGCTATTCCGAGACCGTCAATCACTTCCATTTTGAGGTCACGGTCGGGGAAAGTTGCCTCGTACTGGGTGTAGTCGTGCAGTGAGCGCGCAAAGGCTGGGAAGGCGACGACCGCCCGCTCACCCTGCGGTGGCAATGCCTTCAAAAGCAGCGATCGGATGGTGCCGGCGTCCGCCTGCAGCATCGGAACCGGCATGTTCGAACTGATGTCGATGGCCCGCCCTTCGCAATCGATCAGTTGCCGCGCGGCAAGCGCGGGAAATCGCGCCCCCAGCCCAATCGCGATAGCGCTGGCGGTATTGGCGATCAGCCCGAGCGGCAAATCCGGATTGATGACGATGGCGAGGCGGATATCGGGAAGCATGGGAAGCCTGTGGCTTGGTGTCGGTGTTCCCAAAAATAATATCTTCGGCGCCGCGGAGAAACATACCTTTTATTGCTGATGGTTGGTTATATGTGGTAGACCCTACCAATATCGATCCATAACAAGGTGACATATGCCCGCCGCACTTGAACCGATCGACCTGAGAATCCTCGCAGCACTCCAGAAAGACGGACGCCTGACAAATCAGGCGCTTTCGTCCGAAGTCGGACTCTCCACCTCCCCATGCTGGCGGCGTGTGCGCCAATTGGAAGAGACCGGAGTCATCCAAAGCTATATGGCAACCCTCGACAGACGCCAGGTCGGCCTCGGCGTCCTGGCGTTCATCAGAGTGAAGATCGACAGCCACAGCGAGGCGGAAGCTGAAGAATTCTCGCACGACGTCCTCAAGTTGAGCGAAGTCGTGGCGTGCTACAGCATCGCCGGAGACGCGGACTTCCTACTGCAGGTCGTTGCCGCAGACCTCGACAGCTATGCTGATTTCGCCATGGCGGTCGTTCGCCGATTGCCGCGCATCAAGGAGATGCAGACGACGTTCGTGCTCAAGGAAATCAAGCCTTTCAAGGGTTTTCCGCTTGATGTCGGGAAGCGATGACGGCCCCAAGGCGAAATTGCTCATTCAATGGTCGACACTTGGCTGCCGCGCATGTTTCGCCAGCCCTTTACGTTTGGACCGAAGGCATTCTATTCTGGATGAGTGGCAGGTCGGTCGGGGGGTATTGAATGTCGGCGCTCCCGTTCTCGAAGATTTCCGCACCGCTGAACGCGCTGCTCGCTATAATCGGTCTCTTGACCGTGGCTGCGCTCACGACGCCGAACATGACCGGACAGACCAGGCTCATTCTGGAATTCCTGCTCATCGGCATCTGGGCTGCCTATGTTCTGCAACTGACCGAGACGCTGATCGGGCAGCGCGCGAGAGACATTGGCGTCAGGGCGCCGGAAATAACAATCGATGTGCTTGCCGTTTTAGTCCCATTGGCCGCGTTCCTGTTTGTCGGCGGGCGCGATCAGAGTCTCTATTGTGCCGTCTGGCTGCTGAAACCGCTGCGCGGTTCGACCTTCTTCCGCCTGCTGGGCAGGGTCCTGTCCAAGGAGGCTCGCAACCTGATCGGCGTCACCTCGATCTTCGGCATCGTTCTATTTGGCGCGGCTCTCATAGCCTATATCATCGAGCGCGACGTCCAACCCGACAAGTTCGGCAGCATACCCCTGGCGATGTGGTGGGCAGTGGTTACGCTGTCGACCACAGGCTATGGCGACGAGATCCCACAAAGTTTCGCCGGCCGTATACTTGCCGGGCTGGTCATGATGAGCGGAATCGCCATTTTCGGACTCTGGGCCGGCATTATCGCCACCGGCTTCTACGACGAAGTTCGCCGCCAGGACTTCGTGCGCAACTGGCAACTGGTCGCGGCGGTGCCGTTGTTCCAGAAGCTTGGTTCGGCGGTCCTCATCGAGATCGTGCGGGCATTGAGGTCCCGCGTCGTGCCGGCCGGCGGCATCATCTGCCGCAAAGGCGAGACCGGTGACCAGATGTTCTTCATCGTTGAGGGCCGGGTCAGCGTCGCGACACCGAACCCGGTGGAACTCGGCGCCGGCAGCTTCTTCGGCGAAATGGCGCTGATCAGCGGCGAACCTCGCTCGGCGACCGTCAGTGCCGTAACCGAGGTCTCCCTGCTGTCGCTTTACGCGGCGGATTTCCAGATGCTGTCCAGCAGCAGCCCGGAGATCGCCGATATCATTCGCAAAACCGCACTCGAGCGAGGCGGCACCACCCCGAAGTCCTGACACAGAACAACGTGATGTTGACGGTGGCATAAGCGACATGGCAGCGTCGTCCATATAGGGCGCTGTCTCGTGACAGGATGGCGCTTGTTCTGACCCTAGTATGGAACGAACTCGATGCACCCCAGACTGCTCAAGACATTCCTCGCGGTTGCCCGAACCCGAAATTTCACCCGTGCGGCCGAGGAGGTTCATCTCGCGCAATCGAGCGTGAGCGATCAGATCCAGTCGCTCGAAACCGAACTGGGTACCGCGCTTTTTGTCCGGTCGAGATCGGCTCTCGCACTGACGGCAGCAGGCGAGACATTAAGGCCCTATGCCGAAGAAATCCTGACGGTCGCGGACGAGGCACGCGCCGCCGTCGAAGCAGCCTCTGGCGCTGCGGCTGGGACGGTGACGATCGGCGCGCCGGAGACAATTGCTTCCATCAGTCTTGCGCAATGGCTGCCGGCTTTTCAAAGTGAACATCCTGATATCAGCCTAAGGGTGAAAGTCGCGGGCAGCGGCGATCTCTTGCGCAAGCTCGAAGTCGGCGAGATCGATGTCGCCTTTTGTTTTGACAGGGACGGTCTCGATGAACGCCTGGTAAAGCGGGTGATATCAGCGGAGCCGCTGATCCTTATTGCGCCTCGCGAGCAGGAAACCGCAATGAAAAGAGGCGATCTTACGGCACTGGCCTCCGTGAGCTTCGTGGCAACCGAAGTCGGCTGCATCTATCGACACCTCTTCGACAAGGCATTCGCTGAGGCAGGGCTCACGGCACCGAAGCTCGCCGCTGAAGTCGGCAGCATCGGCACAATTGCTCGGCTCGTGGCAGCCGGCACCGGCGCAAGTCTGGTTCCACGGCTTGCGGTCGCCGACGCACTCGACCGTGGCGAATTCAGCGAGATGCCCTGGCCGGGTCCAGTGCGGACGGCATCGCTTGTGATGGTGTGGCGGCGCAGGCGTGTTCAGCCGCCAGCCCTGAAGCTGTTGCTGGCGGCCACGGGCGACAATTTCGCGCCGGCTAGACCAGCCGATGCCCGCCTTCGACATGCAGTATCGTCCCCGTTGTAAAGGCATTGCCCATTAGGAAGCTGATGGCGTCGGCGATGTCTTCCGGTTGTCCCACTCGCCCCACCGGCAGTCGTTTTGCCATGGCGCCCAGTGTCTCCTCTTTCTTGTCTCCGGCAACAAGGCTCCAGATGGGCGTGTCGACCCAGCCAGGCGACACGGCATTCACACGGATTGGCGCCAACTCAACCGCTAGCGCGCGGACCAGGCCCTCCAGGCCCGCGTTGACGGCGGCGACGACCGCCCCCCGCGCCAATGGACGATAGGCCGCGATTCCGGATGTGAAGGTGATAGAACCGGTGGTGGAGAATAAAGGCGCGCCATATTTCGCCAGCAATAGCGGCCCATAGAGTTTGCTTTCCACGACCTTTTGCGCGGCCCTGAGATCTAGCGAAGGCAGCAGCTCATAAGCACCTTCGATATCGGCGGCTGTGCTCACGATATGATCGAGCCGACCGACCCTTTTGAAGAGATCGGCGACCTGGCCTTCCTGCGTGATATCGACCGTCACTGCGCAGAGCGCCGGACTTTGGAGTTCCGCGCAAGCGCACTGAAGTTTCTCCTCGTTCCGTCCGGCGATGACGACCTCGGCGCCAACGGCGAGCAAGCGCTTCGCCAGTGCCAGGCCCATTCCGGAGCTGCCGCCGACAATAAGAATTCTTGAATTGGCGATTTCGGCAATTGTCATGTCGTTCTTACCTGCAATTGATGACTACGGCGGAAAATTCGCAGAGACACGCAAGGAGGGGAAACGGAGAAAAACGATAGTGTCATCGGAAACGCCGATGGAGGAACATCGTCGCGCGGGCGCCGGGCACGCCAACAAACCAGTTGCAATTCCCCCAGCCTGCGCTATCCCCTTGAGAAGGAGATTCCGTCAGCGAGGCGCGACATCGTCATGGATTCGATCCTCTATTCCACAGCAGACAATCCGGTGCCGGAAAACCGCACCGAGGGGTTCTTTGAAACCTTTGACGAGCGCAAGCTGCGCTATGTCGTCTTCCGCTGCAAACAGCCGGTCGCCAAGGGCACCGTGGTGGTGCTGCAAGGCCGCAACGAGTTCATCGAGAAATATTTCGAGACGATCCGCGATCTGACCGCCAAGGGACTGTGGGTCGCGACCTTTGATCTGCGCGGCCAGGGCGGTTCCGAGCGGCTGTTGAAGGACCCCTTGCGCGGGCATGTCCGCCACTTTTCCGATTATGAGCGGGACCTTAGCGCTTTCCTCGAAAAGATCGTGCTGCCGGATACGCGCCTGCCCTTCTATCTGCTGGCACATTCGACCGGCGCGCTGATCGCACTGTCGGCGGCACCGCGGCTGACCACGCGGATCGAGCGCATGGTGTTATCTGCACCCTTCGTTGGCCTCACGGGCCACGGCGCTTCGCCTCGCCTTGTGCGTTTCCTCTCCGGCTCGGTCAGCGCCGTTGGTCTCGGCCGGATGCAGTTCAGCAAAAGATTCAAGGAAAGGTCTTTCGCCGAAAACCCGCTGACGACGGACGAACGACGATATCGGCGCAATATCGCCATCGCAACGACCTATCCGCAGCTCGCCCTCGGACCGCCAACGGCGCGCTGGCTGCTGGAAGCGTTCCGGACGATCGAGCACGTCAATACGCCGGAGCATCTTTTCTCTATCGCCATTCCGACCGTGCTGATCGCGCCGACTCGCGACGGCGTCGTGCCCTATGCCGACCAGGAACGACTGTCGCGCTATTTCCGCGCAGCACAGCTCGTGCCCGTCCACGGCGCGAAACACGAGATTCTTCAGGAGCGGGACGTCTATCGCAACGCGGCACTCGCCGCCATCAACGCCTTTATCCCCGGTAGCGATGCTGAGGCGAATACGGATATGGCGGGGGTCGGGATTTAAAGCGGAATCTCGCGCCGCGGGATCGCGAATCCGAAAATGTGCCGCTAGAACAATTCCGGGATAAGTCGAAGTGGTTTTCCGCCCGGAATGCGTAAAAACCAAGCGATAGAGCGGGAAAGCGCTTCCGTGAAACGCTTTCCCGCTCTATCGCGACAGGATCGCCCTTGCCTCATCATAGACCGCACGGCTGCCCGCGGCGATGATGCTGCCGCCCATTTCCGGCCGGCCGCCATCCCAAGTGGTGATAATGCCGCCCGCCTGCTCGATGACGGGGATGATGCCGCCGACATCATAGGGCTTCAGCGAATTTTCGATGACCAGATCGACGTGCCCGGCGGCGAGCAGCGCATAGGCGTAGCAATCCGTGCCGTAGCGGAAGAGGCGCACCCCACTCTCGATCTCTCGATATTTCGCCAACTCTTCTCCAACGAAAAGATGCGGCGAGGTGGTGAAGAGAATGGCGTTCGACAGGCGGCCGCAATCGCGCACCTGCAGCCGTTTTTCACCATCCGGGCCGGTGTAGGTCGAGCCATTGCTGTCGGCGAAATAGCGCTCGCCGGTAAACGGCTGGTCGATCATGCCCATAATGGCGCGGCCGTTTTTCTGCAGGCCGATCAGCGTCCCCCAGACAGGCACCCCGGAGATGAAGGCGCGGGTACCATCGATCGGATCGATCACCCAGACATGCTCGCGATCGAGACCGACATTGCCGTGCTCTTCACCCAGGATGCCGTGATCGGGAAATTCCGCTTCGATGAGTGCCCTGATCGAAAGTTCGGCGGCACGATCGCCCTCGGTCACCGGGTCGTACCCCTTGGCCTCCTTATTGACCACGTCGATACCGGCGCGGAAGCGCGGTAGGGTCTCAGCCTTGGCCGCCTCGGCCAGACGATAGAAGAACGTACGGTCAGGAAGCATCGTCGATCCGGATAAATGACGGGACGGGCGAAGTCATAGCGCATAAACGTCAGGAAGCAAACCAAATGCCGATACGAGAGGCGGATTGCCCGGCGATCAGGCAGAAATTCGGCGAATGCCCAAATATTTTGCATCGCAATAATCTGCTTGACATTTGTGCAATGCAATAGCAATATCCGCTTACAGTCTTCTGACTGTAAATACCCTCCTTGGGTGTTTCCTCCCTAGACTTAGCCGCGCCAAAAGCGCGGTTCTTTTTTTGTTGGAGGGGTCCCCTCGCCGCGCTTGTGGACAGAGGGTCAGGATGAGGGGCCAGGCATCAGACACCAGCGCGCAACAACGACAACCTCGCCTGACCATCACCATCGCCAAATGGATCGACAGATTCAATTCGCTCTGAAAGGTCCGAAACGGCCTCTCATCCGTCGACGTTTCGCCCAGCTCAATGTTTCCGGACTACCTTCTCCCCGCCTTGCGGGGGCGAAGGGGCCTTGCATTATTCCGCCGCCAACGCCGGATCGCCTGCGTAGGACTCCACATGCTCGGCCATGCGCTTCATGAACAGGGTGATGGCGGCGGCCACCGAATCGAAATCCGACCGCTTCTCCAGCGTCGTTTCATCGACATAGAGCGAGCGATTGACTTCGATCTGGAGGGCGTGCAATCCGCGAGAGGGACGCCCATAATGCTCGGTGATGAAGCCGCCGGCATAGGGCTTATTGCGCACAGCGTTAAAGCCGAGTTCTTCAAGGATCTGCATGGCAGCGCGCGAAAGGTCTGCCGAAGCGCTGGTCCCGTAGCGATCGCCAAGGATGAAATCGGGGCGCACGTTGCTGCCGACAATGCGGATATTGCCCGGCATCGAATGGCAGTCGACCAGAACGCCGAAACCGAATTTGACATGCGTACGGGCAATCAGCCGGCGAAGGGTCGCATGGTAAGGCTTGTATATCGTATCGATGCGCTTCAGCGCATCCTCGACCGGTACGCGACGGGCGTAGATTTCCATGTTTTCCGCAACGATGCGCGGAATGGTGCCAAGGCCGCCGGCAACCCGCAGCGAATTGATATTTGCATAAGGCGGCAGCACGCCGTCGAACATTCGAGGGTCGAGCTCATAGGGCTCACGGTTGACGTCGATATAGGCGCGTGGAAAATTGGCGAACAGCAACGGCGCACCGAGGCCGCTCGCCGCCGAAAACAGCTCATCGACGTAGTGATCTTCCGAGCGGCGGATGGCGATGCCTTGCAAGCGGGACTGGGCAATAAAATCGGGTGGATAGATGCGACCGCTATGGGGTGAGCTGTAGACAAAGGGGATTGTCTGAGAGACGGGCTCCAATACCTCAAAAATCTCGAAATTACGCATTTCTGCGGACATCAACGTCTTTACCATGTCAACAACTTGTCGCAGCATCCATGTTGCCAGTTGCTCGCCCGCAAGTCCATACTAACTTAAGCAAAATGGCCTTAATACAATGGGTCGCAGCGTAATGCCCGAAAGCACGATCCCAAGATGCGCAAAGCGGTTTTGGACGCAATCGGGACGCAACGAACGAACACGAATGGCTGTGCCCTTGGCAGACCATTCACCGCTTGTTTACGGCCAACGACTATGTTGGACGCTGGACAAGTCCAACCAGACAAAAGTTGATTAGCGAACAGATGATGACCCAGAAGATACTCCTTGCCGAAGATGACAACGACATGCGTCGCTTCCTTGTGAAGGCGCTGGAAAAGGCCGGCTACAAGGTCCTGTCCTTTGACAATGGAGCAAGCGCCTATGACCGGCTGCGCGAAGAGCCCTTTTCGCTGCTGCTTACCGACATCGTCATGCCGGAGATGGATGGCATCGAACTGGCGCGCCGCGCCACCGAGCTCGATCCGGACTTGAAAGTGATGTTCATTACCGGCTTCGCTGCAGTGGCGCTGAACCCTGATTCGAAGGCGCCGAAGGATGCCAAGGTTCTTTCCAAGCCCTTTCACCTGCGCGAGTTGGTCGACGAGGTCAACAAACTCCTTGCTGCATAGGACTTCTGGCAGCAACGTCACAAAACCGAAAAAAAGCCTATTGACGGCCACCAAGGTTTTGTGATCTATGCGCCGCCATCGGATGGGCGTGTAGCTCAGCGGGAGAGCACTACGTTGACATCGTAGGGGTCACAAGTTCGATCCTTGTCACGCCCACCATCCAAGTTTCTGATATAAAAGGCCTTTCGAGAGATCGAATGGCCTTTTTTCATGTGATCGGCAGGTCATGGAATCTCCTCTACAACAAGGACGGCCCTACCGATAACTCAATTGCGGCGCTTGGAAGTTACCGCAGCTAATCCAGCGTTCAGGCGGTGTTCATTTGAACACAATCATGCTTGAAAGCGTTGTTTGGGTGAGTCGAACATTAGTGAAATATGGCGCATTCCGCCGGAGGTGGTCATGATTAAGAAGACAATTCTCTCGGTTTTCATCGCTGCAGCGTTTGCAAGTGGTGCTGTAATCCCGGGCAGCTACGCACAAGCGCAGCAATATGATGGCCGGACCACGTATCGTCATGGCGATTGGGAACGGCATCATCACCATCACAATTATGGCGGTGCAATCGCCGGCGGCGTAGCGGCCGGGCTCATCGGTGGTTTGATTGGCGGCGCAATCGCAAACGGTGGAGCCTATGAGACTGCCCCACCGCCGCCTAGATGCTGGTATGAGAGCCGCCCGGTTCAAAACGAATATGACGACGGATACCACTACGAACGACTGCGCGTCTGTGATTGAGAGCAGCGAAACGTTTAGCTCGAGGAGCGAAGGCGCCGTTATACGCGGCGCCAAAGCCCATCATCTGGCGGGGCTGAATTTTGGCGATCAGCGATCCAGAAGGTGCCGGTACCAAGCCGTTGTTGGATAGGCATAGGCGCCGCGATCTACAAAGCTGTGCCGATATAAACAATCTCTCAATGCCAGTATATACATGGTGCTGTTTGGATCGGGAGACCCCCTGTGCCAGGAATAGGCCTCCGGTTCGCAATAGTGCAGAGCCCTGTCGTATCTCGCTAAAAGCACTGGATCGGCATCGACGCGGACACCGTGATATGACTGATAGTTCGAGGGCGCTTCGCCTGCAGAGACGCAAGCTAAACTTAGTACCGCTCCTAACGCTAACATCATTCTCATTTGCTTTGACCTCTTGCTGATGGCGTCTCGAAAACTCGATCGCGCGGGTTGAGAATAATGCTCTTTTTATCGATATCCAATCACATGCTGATGCCCAGCGCTGAAATGCTCTGCAGGCGGGGGCGCAGGCATCGCTTCTATCCAAAAGTCCCTTGACTTCCGATCGCGCTGTCACACTACTGTCATGCTAAAGCATTGATCGTGCGGGAGGACCAGATGGCGATCGTGAAGAAACAGTTCTATAAAAACCACAAGCCCAACGGCGACGAATATCTGTTTCACCTTGCCCGAGACACCGAAAGTGGCGAGGTCTTCGTCATCCGCCAATCCGACTACCTTGTCGACGGTGGCACCGAAAAGAAGATGACGCTCTACGAATTTCTCGCCGGCGGCGGCAACCGCCAGAACGCCCTGCTGCAGTTGATCGGAACGCTCGTCCCGGAATGACCAGCGCCCTTGACTGCACGCGCGCATCATCGCACCGGGATTGACTGCCACATTTCCATCGGCAAACTTGCGCGGGCTTGAAGGGAGCCATTCATGAGATTCGCAGGCCTCGCTATTGGATTGACAGTCGTGACCGTTTCCGGCAGCGCCGCCGCACAGAATTTTCCTGGGCCGGGTGTGGCCGTCATCAGCGGCACGTGTTCCAAGCTCGTCGTCGGCAAGCTCGATGCCTCGAAGGGCTGCAAGGCGGAGATCGCCAGTGTGACCGGACCGGACGGCTCGGTCACTTTCATTTTTTCATCCGGTGGCAAGATGCTTGGCTTCCAGGGCAATGGGCGTGCAATCAAGCCCGGCGCGAAAAATGGGACTGCGCAATTGCCGATCGACGTCATTTCCACTGGCGCCGGCAACAAGATGACCGGCCAGGTCGAGGCCAAGGGCGTCTGCACCTTCGCGAACCCTTATTCGGGTAAGCCCATTGCCATCGAATGCTCGGCAAAATCGACCGAGTTGAGCTTCACCGGCAGCTTCCAGTCCAACGGCAAGCCCCCGTCGAGCGGCAAGCCCCCGTCGAGCGGCAAGCCCCGGGCCAAATAGGCAAAGCGCCCTCTCCCGGGGGCCACTGGACCTGCGTCGGCCCGAAATACCTCCGGCTTCCAAAATTTACTGAGCCAAATTTTACTGAGCCAAATTTTCTTTCTAATGGCCTTTGTGCTTCCCGCCGTGGTTGGCGTCCCCCGGGGCCTCGCGGGATAGGTCAGCACCGCTGACATGGGCTGGAACATGGACATCTTCATGTGCCGCGGGCTGCAGTGTCAGGTCGACATTGTGCGGTGGCAACACCTGTGCCTGGCGCAGAACGTTCGGGCGTGCACGCTTGTGCCGGGCCGGTGCTTCCGGCTTCTTTTCCTTTGATTTGTGATGAATGGGATGGGGGCTCATGGAAGGTCCTCCTTGGCCGCTGCTCTCTATCCGACACTGAAATCCGGGATGGATCTGTCTTGCAACGGACATCGTCCTGCCCGCCTGAAGGCCAAACGCCCGCTTCTCCGTTTGGTTCCGCAATTTCCTGCCCTGCGACAATGACCGCGGCGAACCGGGGCAAGCTCTTGACGGGCGCCATATTTTCACTAACTAATGGTAGTATCTCCGCGCCTTCTGACATCGGCTGCGGAGTGAACTTTGGTGCCGGGCCCCTCTGGCGAGAGTATAAACGGCGCTCTCGCGATGTCGGTACCGCCTGCAGATGAGCCGGCGGATTTCTTTTCATGAATAGTCTGACCATGCCTCGCCCGCATGCCGTCTCTGGCATGCGGCTGTGCCCTGACACCGCACACATCTTTTCCGGCTCTGACGAGGTGCGTCGATGACGCGGTCCTCTTCCTCCAAATCCGCGCTCGGCTATTTCGGTTGGGCTTTCATCGTCACCATAGCCGGTCTCGTCCTCGGTGGAGTGCTCGGCTGGAACATGACCGGCACGCTCGGCGGCTTGGCGACAGCCTTTGTCATCTGCTTGGTGCTGGCCGTGCTCGAAATATCGCTCTCTTTCGACAATGCCATCGTCAATGCCAACAAGCTGAAGGAAATGACGCCTGTCTGGCAGCATCGCTTCCTGACCTGGGGTATCATCATCGCTGTCTTCGGCATGCGCATCGTTTTTCCGCTGGCGATCGTCGCGATCGCCGCCCATATCAATCCGTGGGAAGCACTGAAGCTCGCAGCTACCAGACCGGCGCAATATGCCGAGGTCATGAACGGCGCCCACCTGCCTATCGCCGCTTTCGGTGGCACTTTCCTGATGATGGTCGGCCTTACCTATTTCTTCGATCGCGAGAAGGATGTCCATTGGATCGCCTTTGTCGAAAGGGCGATGGCCCATTTCGCCACCGTCAAAGGCATCGAAATCGCCTTGGTGCTGATCTTCGTTCTGATCTTTGCCACGCTGCTCGGCGGCGAGGATGCGACGACATTCCTCTATTCTTCCGTCTACGGTCTCGTGACCTTTCTTCTGGTGGAGGTCGTAAGCGGCTTTTTGGATGCCTCGCAAAAGACGATGAGCGCTGCCGCAAGGGGTGGTCTCGGAGCCTTCCTATACCTGGAAATCCTCGATGCCAGCTTCTCCTTCGACGGTGTCATCGGCGCTTTCGCGCTGACCCAGAATCTCTTCGTCATCGCCATTGGCCTCGGCATCGGCGCCATGTATGTGCGCTCGATGACGATCATGCTGGTGGAAAAAGGCACGCTCGCCCACTATCGCTACCTGGAACACGGCGCCTTCTACGCCATCCTGATTCTCTCGGTGATCATGTATGTCCAAACACTCGTGCATATTCCCGAAGTCATCACCGGCCTCGGCGGTGCGGTATTGATCGGCATCTCGCTTTGGTCGTCGATCCGCTACAACAAGCGCAACGGCCTGAAGCATGGTCCGGCCGATGAAGAGCCGCGCGATAGAGCCAAGGCCTAACTAAAATGATCCATGGATGTTGCCGCATCGACATGGCGGCAACACCTACGTCTTTCGATGGAAAATCCCGCAACACGGATCTGGCCTCTCAACCGAAGCATGACTTTGTCTGTTAGAATTTCCACACTAAGATCGACGAATGTTCGCAGTCGATGTCAGATTCCCGCTGGTATTTTCCTGAAAAATGACGCAATGGCGAAGGCCAGTTGTTTTAAGGGCGAGCGTCGCAATCGCATATGTTGCAGATGACCGCGAAGCGTACTTGCATAAAGTGTCTAGGAGAGAGGCAAATATGGCAGCCAAAATCGTTCCAGTGATCATGGCCGGCGGCAAGGGAACACGGTTATGGCCGCTGTCGCGCGCCTCTGCGCCGAAGCAATTCATCCAGTTCATCGGCGACAAGACGCTTTTCCAGAGCACGTTGGCACGTGTCTCCGATCCTGAGCTTTACGAAGCGCCCATCGTCCTCACCAACGAAGAATTCCGCTTCCTAGTTGCCGAACAGGCGCGTGAACTTGGCCTGAAGCTCGCCGCCGTCCTGCTGGAGCCGGTGGCCCGCAACACCGCTGCTGCCGTAGCCGCTGCAGCGACGCTCGTCACCGAACTCTTCGGCAAGGACGCGACGATGCACGTCCTCGGTTCCGACTACGAGATCGACGCCAACGCCACCTATTACGACTGTGTGCGGACTGCCCGCGACACCGCGCTCGAAGGCAAGCTCGTGACCTTCGGGATAGCGCCGACCGAGCCGGCGACCGGCTATGGCTATATCGAAAGCGGCAAGGCACTGTCGACCGGCGCGCATGCGGTCAAGCGTTTCGTCGAAAAGCCTGCGCTCGAAAAAGCCGAAGCGATGATTGCCAGCGGCGGGTTCTACTGGAACTCCGGCATGTTCATGTTCTCGGCCGGCCAGCTTCTCTCGGAAATGCACGAATACGCGCCGGACGTCGAAAAGGCCGCCAGCAAGGCGGTTTCGAAGGCGACACGCGATCTTGATTTCACCCGCCTCGACGCCGAGGCATTCGTCAAAAGCCCCGATATTTCCATTGATTACGCGCTCATGGAAAAGACGGCGAATGCAGCCGTCGTCCCCTCACCCTTCACCTGGTCGGATCTCGGTAGCTGGGATTCGGTCTGGAAGGTCGGCAAGCGCGACGATAACGGCAACGTGGCTGCCGGCGACACGACGCTGGTCAACACCAAGAACTCGCTTGTCATGACGCATGGCGTCCATCTCGCGGTGCAGGGGATGGAGGACGTCGCCGTCATCGCCAGCGAGGATGCTGTTTATGTAGGCCAGCTCAAGGATAGCCAGGAAGTCGGCAAGCTGGTCAAGCTGCTCGCCAGCCAGAAGACGACGGCCAAGCTTACAGAGACCCATCCGACGTCCTATCGCCCTTGGGGCGGTTACACCTCGGTGCTGAACGGCGAACGTTTCCAGGTGAAGCGCATCTTTGTCCTGCCGGGCAAGAAGCTGTCGCTGCAGAAACATCACCACCGTTCCGAACATTGGATCGTCGTCAAGGGCACGGCGGAGGTAACGGTCGGCGAACACGTGCAGATGCTGCGCGAAAACGAGTCGATCTACATCCCGCTCGGCGAAGTGCACCGCCTGTCCAACCCCGGCAAGATCCTGTTGGAATTGATTGAGGTACAGACGGGCTCCTATCTCGGCGAAGATGACATCATCCGCCTGGTCGACGAATTCGGCCGAAGCTGAAGTATTCGGCAGCATTGACTTTGAAGCGGCGGGCAAAGGCTCGCCGCTTTTGTTTTAGCGCTGCGTGGATTGGCTTTGATTGACCGCCAAGACGCCTTGCTTTCTTCCGCTGCATTGCACACACTACCGGCGGGAACAGCAAATGCCGCACAACGATGCGAGCTAGGCAAAGAGAAATATGGCGATCAAAGCAAGCATTTATCATCTCACCCATTATAAATACGACAATCCGGTCCGCCTCGGCCCTCAAATTATTCGCTTGAAACCGGCGCCGCACTCCAAGACGCGAGTCCTCAGCCATTCGCTGAAGGTAACGCCCTCCAATCATTTCGTGAATCTGCAGCAAGACCCCTACGGCAACTATCTTGCGCGCTTCGTTTTTCCCGATCCGGTGGCCGAGCTGAAGATCGAGGTCGATCTCGTTGCCGACATGACGGTCTACAATCCCTTCGACTTCTTCGTCGAAGAGGAAGCCACCAAGTGGCCCTTCGATTATCCCGAAACCATTCGCGAAGATCTGTCGATCTATATGAAGCCGGAGGAGCCGGGACCGCTCCTTGCAGCCTTCCTCGCAACGCTTGACCGCGCCGAACAACCCACCGTCGACATGGTCGTCGGCCTTAATGCGCGGCTGCAGCATGAAATCGGCTACGTCATTCGCCTGGAGACCGGCGTGCAGACACCGGAACAGACACTGGAAAAGGCAAAGGGGTCCTGTCGCGACACGAGCTGGCTGCTCGTTCAGGTCCTCCGCCATCTCGGCCTCGCCGCCCGCTTCGTCTCCGGCTATCTCATTCAGCTCACGCCGGATCTGAAGGCACTCGATGGTCCCTCGGGCACGGAATACGACTTTACCGACCTGCATGCCTGGGCGGAGGTCTATCTTCCTGGCGCCGGCTGGGTCGGCCTCGATCCGACCTCGGGCCTATTGACCGGCGAGAGCCATATTCCACTGGCCGCCACGCCGCATTACCGCAACGCGGCGCCGATCTCCGGCGGCTATTTTGGTGAGGCAAAAACCGAATTCGAATTCGACATGAAGGTGGCCCGCGTTGCCGAGCATCCACGCATCACCAAACCCTTCTCCGATGAGAGTTGGGAAGCGCTGAATGCGCTCGGCGAGGAAGTCGACCGCATCCTGAAAAGCGACGATGTGCGCCTGACTATGGGCGGCGAGCCGACCTTCATCTCGATCGACGATTTCCAATCGGAAGAATGGAACACCGCCGCCGTTGGCCCGACCAAGCGCGACAGGGCGGATCAACTGATCCGCCGCCTGCGCGATCGCTTCGCGCCGGGCGGCTTCCTGCACTACGGCCAGGGCAAATGGTATCCGGGCGAGAGCCTGCCGCGCTGGACCTTCTCGCTCTACTGGCGCAAGGACGGCCGGCCTGTCTGGCAGAATCCCGCTTTGATCGCCGAAGAGACAGTAATGACCGGCGCGAACGCGGTCGACGCGGAGAGGTTTCTGACCGCGATGGCCAGGGAATTGGCGATCGAGCCAGACATGGTTCAGCCGGCCTATGAGGATCCGGCCGAATGGATCATTAAGGAAGGCAGCCTGCCGGAAAATGTCGATCCGTCCAATTCGAAACTGAAAGATCCGGAGGAACGCAGCCGTATCGCCCGCGTCTTCGAACGCGGGCTGACAACAGCCACCGGCTACATCCTTCCGGTGCAGGCCTGGAATGCGCGCGCCAGGCGCACGCGCTGGATCAGCGAAAAATGGCGCACGCGCCGCGGCAGGATTTTCCTGGTGCCGGGCGATTCCCCTGTCGGCTATCGTCTTCCGCTCGGGACCCTCCCTTATGTGCCGCCGTCCCGCTATCCTTATATCCATACCGCCGATCCTTCGAGCCCGCGTACGCCGTTGCCGGAAGTGTTCGTGCCCGCTGGCCGGGCCATGCCGGAAGCCTCTTTTCAGGCGGACGAAAGCCCACAATGGCGCATCGAACAGACACTTGGCGAAATCGGCGGTGCGGTGCGCACCGCGATCTCGGTCGAGCCGCGCGACGGTCGGCTCTGCGTCTTCATGCCGCCCGTCGAGACGATCGAGCACTATCTCGAACTGCTGGCCGCGGCCGAAAATGCGGCATCGGAACTCGGACTTCCCGTGCATATCGAAGGATATTCGCCGCCGCAGGACGAGCGCATCAACGTTATCCGCGTCGCGCCTGATCCCGGCGTGATCGAAGTCAACATCCACCCGGCGTCGAATTGGCAGGAATGCGTCGACATCACCACCGCGGTCTATGAAGAAGCCCGACAGACACGCCTTGGTACGGACAAGTTCCTGATCGACGGCCGCCATACCGGCACCGGCGGCGGCAACCATGTCGTCGTCGGCGGCGCCAACCCGAATGACAGTCCATTCCTGCGTCGGCCCGATCTTCTGAAGAGCCTAGTGTTGCACTGGCAGCGCCACCCTTCGCTTTCCTACCTCTTCTCCGGCCTGTTCATCGGCCCGACCAGCCAGGCGCCGCGTGTCGACGAGGCACGCCACGACAGCCTCTACGAGCTGGAAATCGCGCTGGCGCAGGTGCCGGCGCCCGGTCGCGGCACCCGGCCCCTACCCTGGCTCGTCGACCGCCTGTTCCGCAACCTTCTGACCGATGTCAGCGGCAATACCCATCGCTCGGAGATCTGCATCGATAAGCTGTTCTCGCCGGATGGACCGACCGGCCGCCTTGGGCTGGTGGAACTGCGCGGCTTTGAAATGCCGCCGAATGCGCGCATGAGCCTTGCCCAGCAATTGCTGGTCCGCGCCCTCATCGCCCGCTTCTGGCGCAGCCCGATCGACGGCAAGTTCGTCCGTTGGGGCACGTCGCTGCACGACCGTTTCATGCTGCCCTATTATATCTGGCAGGACTTTCTCGATGTGCTGATCGACCTGCGGGAAAACGGCTTCGACCTTCGTTCCGAATGGTTCCAGGCGCAGCTCGAATTCCGCTTCCCTTTCTGCGGCGAGGTCGAATATGAGGGCAGCAAGCTGGAGCTTCGCCAGGCCCTGGAACCCTGGCATGTCATGGGCGAAGAAGGCGCGATTGGCGGCACCGTCCGTTACGTCGATTCATCGGTAGAGCGGCTGCAGGTGCGGCTCGAAAGCAGTAATCCCTCACGCTACACCGTTGCCTGCAACGGCCGCGCCCTGCCGCTGACGCCGACGGGCTCCTCGGCCGTTTTTGTTGCCGGCGTCCGTTACAAGGCTTGGCATCCAGCCTCGGGCCTGCACCCGGTCCTGCCGATCGACGCACCCTTGACCTTCGACATTTATGATACATGGTCGAAGCGTTCGATCGGTGGCTGCATCTATCATGTTGCCCATCCGGGTGGCCGGAACTACGACACCTTCCCTGTCAACGGCAACGAGGCGGAAGCGCGGCGCCTGGCGCGATTCGAACCTTGGGGACATACGGCGAGCGGCTATAATCTGCTTGCGGAATCAGTGTCGCGGGAGTTTCCGCTGACGCTCGATCTCAGACGACCGATCGGAGTTTGAAACAGGTATAGGCATGGGCAAAAAACCAGCGACAGAGCGGCGAGACCTTATAAAGGCTGGCATCGGCAACGATCCGGCCTTTGCCTATTCCGCTTTGCCCGGCGTTGCCGACGAAATGGTCGACAATCACGGTGCGGTGCGGCCCGTCTGGCAAAACCTGCTCGGTGCCTTGACCCACATGCCGGAAAAGGAACTCTTGGAGCGCTTCGCCCGCGCCGACCGCTATCTGCGCGACGCCGGTGTGTTCTACCGAGCCTATGGAGCAAAGGGCGTCAGCGAACGCAACTGGCCGATTTCGCATATTCCCGTGCTGATCGACGAAGGTGAATGGCAGGCGCTGTCGGCCGGCCTTCGCCAGCGCGCCGACCTCCTCGAAGAGGTCATTGCTGATATCTATGGCGAAAACCGACTGATCAACGAAGGTCTGCTGCCGCCCGCGCTGATCGCCGCCAACCCGGAATTCCTGCGGCCGCTCGCTGGCATCAAACCTGCGGACGGACACTATCTTCACTTCCTCGCATTCGAGATCGGCCGCGGGCCGGACGGCAATTGGTGGGTGCTGGCCGATCGCGCGCAGGCACCATCCGGCGCCGGATTCGCGCTGGAGACCCGTGTCGCTACCACGCGCGCCTTCTCCGATATCTATGCTGAAACCAATGTCCACCGCCTTGCTTCCTTCTTTGGCGCCTTCCGCGACGCGTTGCAGGGCGCCAAGCGCGGCGCGACCGACCGCATCGCCGTCTTGACGCCGGGGCCCGCCAACGAGACCTATTACGAACACGCCTATATCGCTCGCTATCTCGGCTTCATGCTGCTGGAAGGTGAGGACATTACCGTTGTCAACGACCAGATGATGGTGCGTACCGTCGCTGGCTTAAGGCCGATCAGCGTGCTCTGGCGGCGCCTCGACGCGTCCTATGCCGACCCGCTGGAGCTCAATCAGCAATCCCATATCGGCACGCCTGGCATGGTCGAGGCATTGAGGGCGCAAAGCGTCACCATCGTCAACGCGCTCGGTTCCGGCATTCTGGAAACCCGCGCGCTCCTGGCCTTCATGCCCAGCATCTGCCGGCATCTGCGTGGCGAAGACCTGAAGCTGCCGTCGATCGCCACCTGGTGGTGCGGACAGAAGGCCGAACGCGAGCACGTCGCCGCCCATATCGAAAAAATGGTGATCGGCCCGGCCTATTCCTGCATGCCTTTCTTCGACGACAACGGCCAGTCGGTATTGGGCTCGACGCTGCGCACCACCGCCAAGGAATCGATTGCTGATTGGCTGACGAGAGACGGGCACAAGTTGGTCGGCCAGGAGGTCGTGACGCTCTCGACGACGCCAGCTTGGATAAATGGCAAGCTGCGGCCGCGGCCGATGAGCTTGCGCGTCTTCGCCGCCCGCACCGAAAACGGCTGGCAGATCATGCCCGGGGGCTTTGCCCGCATCGGCAGTGGTGACGATGTCGCCGCCATTGCCATGCAGGCCGGCGGTTCCGCAGCCGATGTCTGGATCGTTTCCGACAAGCCGGTGGAGCGCCACACGCTGTTGCCGGCCGAGGAGACCTTCACCCGCAATATGCCCGGCAGCCTGCCGAGCCGCGCCGCCGACAATCTTTTCTGGCTCGGCCGCTATATCGAACGCGCCGAAGGGGCGCTGCGCATCCTGCGCGCCTGGCACGGGCGCTTCGCCGAAGTCGCCGATCCTACCCAGCCGCTGCTTGCTGCTGTCAGCGCCTATCTTGCAGCGGTTGATATCGACACCAAGGAAGCCGTGCCGGAAAACCTGCTGCGCAATATCGAAAGTGCCGTCTATTCCGCCAGCAACATCCGTGATCGCTTCTCGCCCGACGGCTGGCTGGCACTGAACGACCTCGCCAAGACCGCCCGGCGTTTCAAGGAAAAGATCAAATCCGGCGACGACGCCAGCCATGCCATGACGATCCTGCTGCGCAAGCTCGCGGGCTTTGCCGGCCTCGTGCATGAAAACATGTACCGCTTCACCGGCTGGCGTTTTCTGTCGCTCGGGCGCTATATCGAGCGTGGCCTGCATATGACGCGCCTGCTCGGCTATATGTCCGGCCCGCAAGCGCCTGACGGCGCGCTCGACATGCTGCTTGAAATCGGCGACAGCGTCATGACCCATCGCCGGCGCTATAACGTCAATACGGCGCGCTTGACGGTGACCGATCTCCTGGCGCTCGATCCACTCAACCCGCGCTCAATTCTTTTTCAGATGAACGAGATCCACCGCGAGGTAGAACAACTGCCGAATGCCTTTGTCAACGGCCAGATGTCGCCGTTCTACCGCGAGGCCATGCGGTTGCATTCGGGTCTGGCGGTCATGACGCCGGAAACGATGCACGGCGAGGTCTACATGCGGTTGGAACGCGAGCTGGAACGGCTGTCCGATCTCCTGGCCCAGACCTATCTCGGGTGATGTGATGCTCTACGACCTGTCACTGCACATGGGCTACATTTACGACGTGCCGGCTAGCGGCGCGCGTCATATCGTGCGCGTGCTGCCGCTGTCGCTGGCCAACCGTCAGCGCCTGATTGCCGGCTCGTTGAAAGTCACCCCGCATCCGGACGAACAGTCGAACTTCACCGATTTTTTCCAGCATCCCGCAACCTCGATCCTGGTGCGAAACCCACATGAAAGGCTCGACATCCGCATGCAGGCGCGCGTGCAAGTGGAAAGCCAGCCGCTTACCGCTGACTTCTCGCCGGTGCTCGCCAGGCTGCCGGATGAGATCGACGATTGCTGGTCGGTAGAACCCTCGTCGCCGCATCATTTCATCGGCACGAGCCCACGCCTGCCGGAGACGGCTGAGATTGCGGATTACGCCCGGCAATGGGCGGCGACCAACCTCACGGTGATGCAGATCGCGAACGCTGTCTGCGCCCAAATCCACAAGGATTTCATCTACGACCCCAAGGCAACCACGGTCGACACCACACCGAAGGAGGCATTCCGCCTGAAACGCGGCGTCTGCCAGGACTTCGTGCATGTGATGATCATTGCACTGCGCAGCCTCGGCATTCCTGCCGGCTATGTCAGCGGCTTCCTGCGCACCATCCCGCCGCCCGGCAAGGAACGGCTGGAAGGCGCTGACGCCATGCATGCCTGGGTGCGCATCTGGTGCGGTGAAACGGCGGGCTGGATCGAACTTGACCCCACCAACAACATTCCTGCCGCAACCGACCATATCGTCGTCGCCTACGGTCGCGACTATTCCGATGTCGCCCCCGTCATCGGTGTGCTGAAAAGCTATGGCGGGCAGAAGACGGTTCAAGCTGTGGATGTTATCCCACTAAAGACGCAGTAGCTGAAATACACTCATTACGGGAATATTCCGGCTATTCGGTAAATATCGAACGAACTTCTCAACGGCGCGCTTAGAGATTTCGCCGATAGTCCACGCCAATTCTGAGGCTTACTCTCTTTGGACGGACGTGATGATCACCGGTTCGAGCAAATTTCGCAGCATTCAACACCTTTTGCGCGATCGCGCCGGCAATTTCGGCATATTGACCGCGCTGGCCATTCCTGTCGTCGTCGCTGCTGCGGGCGTTGCGGTCGATGTTTCCAATAGGGCGGTTTCGGATAGCCAGTTGCAGGAAGCAACTGACGCCGCCGCGCTTGCCACGGCGACGGCGCTTGCCAATGGCAGTGCGACGACAGCCAAAGCCCAGCAGTTGGCCACGGATTTCGTGACCGGGCAGATGGCGAACTATCTCGCCGGCGATGCAAACGCCACCAATGCGCTCAAGGCCGGTACCACCGCAACGGTGACGCAGACCAGCAATTCGTCGGGCGGCACCAGCTATTCCGTTGTCGTGAACGCGTCTTACGACATGCCTGTAAACGGCATGACCCACGTGCTGGGCATAAATACAATGAACGTCTCTGCATCGAGCACGTCAAGTAGTGGTACAACGGTTCAAAAAAGTGCGCTTTCGATGGAAATCGCGCTCGACAAATCCGGGTCGATGCTCCTGAATACCAACGTCATCGACACCACTCAGAAGAGCTGTATCCAATATTACACCGACGGAAATTATCTTTATCAATACTCCAAACCGCAAAGCCCTTGCTACATCAAGAAGATTGCAGCTTTGAAGACGGCTGTCGGCACGCTACTCGACCAATTGGATGCAGCCGATCCCAAATCACAATATGTTCGCACGGCCGGCATTGCCTGGAGCAGCGAGGTAGACAGTTCCAGTAGCCTTGCTTGGGGAACGGCATCGACACGCACCAACGTCATCAGCGGATTGAACGCCAACGGTGGCACCGAGTCGAGTGCGCCGATGACCCTAGCCTACAATAGCCTCACGGCATCCTCGGAAGCGGCTGCCCAGGCGACGAAAGGCAATACGAATTTTCAGAAGATCATCGTCCTGATGACGGATGGCGAAAATAACGCCAGCAGTTCAGATACAAAAACTCTGAACACATGCGCTGCCGCAAAAAAAGCCGGCGTTCAAATCTATACTGTTGCGTTCATGGCGCCAACCCGCGGACAGAACCTGCTGCAAAGCTGCGCAACAAGTCCCACTAACTACTTCCAAGCAGAGCAAATGTCCGACCTCATTGCGGCCTTCAAGACCATCGGTGCCCAGGCTTCGAAACAACTGACGCTTCTGACCAAATAACAACCGGAGCTCGACGCACCGAAAACCACAAATAGATTGTAAAAACAAAAGCCGCACTGGAATAATTCAGGGCGGCTTTCGCTCGTTAGCTAATCCGGTGATAAGAGCCGGAAAAACAACCGAAATCAAGTCTTTTTGCCGCTGCAAGAGCGTTTGCTCGGTATTTTTGCATCTGCCACATTCCCCTGTTGCAACAGCTTTACATCGGTGCGTAAACTGCTAGGTAGAGGTAGTGGCAATTTGATCTGGTTAGGCGTAACACCCTGAATATAAATCACAAATGGCGAGACTTGATAGTATGAATAACTTGACCAAGGCCAATCTCCCCGTTCCTGCGCCCCGCAGTTCCCGCCCCGAAATCCTGGCGGAAGAAATCATCGAGCGTCTGACCTATCGCATCGGCAAGGACGCAAAAGTCGCCAAGCCCCACGACTGGCTGACGGCGACGATCCTTGTCATTCGTGACCGCGTCATCGACAAGTGGATGGAATCGACCCGCAAGGTCTATGAGACCGGCGCCAAGCGCGTCTACTATCTGTCCCTTGAATTCCTCATCGGCCGCCTGATGCGCGATGCCGTGTCGAACCTCGGCCTGATGGAGGAGATCACCAATGCGCTCTCCTCGCTCGGCGTCGACGTCCGCGTCATTGCCGGCCTTGAGCCGGATGCAGCACTCGGCAACGGCGGCCTTGGGCGTCTAGCGGCCTGTTTCATGGAGTCGATGGCGACTGTGGACGTCCCGGCCTATGGCTACGGCATTCGTTATGTCCACGGCCTGTTCCGCCAGCAGATGGCCGACGGCTGGCAGGTGGAACTGCCGGAAACCTGGCTCGCCCACGGCAATCCCTGGGAATTCGAGCGCCAGGAAAGCGCCTATGAAATCGGTTTCGGCGGCGCCGTCGAATATGTCAGTGGCCATGACGACCAACCGCGCTATGTCTGGAAGCCTGCTGAGCGCGTCATCGCGGCCGCCTTCGATACGCCAGTCGTTGGCTGGCGCGGCAAGCGCGTCAATACGCTGCGCCTCTGGTCGGCACAGCCGATCGACCCGATCCTGCTCGACGCCTTCAATGCCGGCGACCACATCGGTGCGCTGCGCGAAAGCAACAAGGCCGAAAGCCTGACCCGCGTTCTCTATCCGGCCGACGCGACGCCCGCCGGCCAGGAGCTGCGCCTGCGCCAGGAATTCTTCTTCTCGTCCGCCTCGCTGCAGGACATCCTGCGCCGTCATCTGCAGCAGTATGACGATCTGACCAATCTCGCCGAGAAGGTTGCGATCCAACTGAACGACACCCATCCGGCCGTCTCAGTCGCGGAAATGATGCGCTTGCTGGTCGATGTTCATGGCCTCGATTTCGACGCCGCCTGGGATATCACCCGCAACACCTTCGGCTACACCAATCACACGCTCCTGCCGGAAGCGTTGGAAAGCTGGCCGGTGCCGCTGTTCGAGCGGCTGTTGCCCCGCCACATGCAGATCATATACGCGATCAACGCCAAGATCCTGGTCGAAGCCCGCAAGGCTCGCAATTTCAGTGACGCTGAAATCCGCTCGATCTCGCTGATCGATGAAAATGGTGACCGCCGCCTTCGCATGGGCAATCTCGCCTTCGTCGGCTCGCATTCGATCAACGGCGTCTCGGCGCTGCACACCGATCTGATGAAGGTCACCGTTTTCGCCGACCTGCACAAGCTCTATCCGGATCGCATCAACAACAAGACCAACGGCATCACGCCGCGTCGCTGGCTGATGCAGTGCAATCCGGGTCTGACCGGTCTCGTGCGCGAAGCCATTGGCGACGCGTTCCTCGACGATGCCGAGAAGCTGAAGCCGCTTGACCAGTTCGCCCACGATCGGGCGTTCCAGGAAAAGTTCGCCGCCGTCAAACGCGCCAACAAGGTGCAGCTTTCCAATCTGGTTGCCAGCCGCATGGGCATCAAGCTTGATCCCAATGCCATGTTCGACATCCAGATCAAGCGCATCCACGAGTATAAGCGTCAGCTTCTAAATATCGTCGAAGCCGTCGCACTCTACGACCAGATCCGCTCCCATCCGGAACTGGACTGGCAGCCGCGCGTAAAACTGTTCGCCGGCAAGGCGGCGCCGAGCTATCACAACGCCAAGCTGATCATCAAGCTGATCAACGACGTCGCCCGCGTCATCAACCACGACCCGTCGGTACGCGGTCTCCTGAAGGTCGTCTTCGTACCGAACTACAACGTCTCGCTGGCCGAAGTCATGGTCCCGGCGGCCGACCTCTCCGAGCAGATCTCGACCGCCGGCATGGAAGCATCCGGCACCGGCAACATGAAGTTCGGCCTGAACGGCGCGCTCACGATCGGCACGCTCGACGGCGCCAATGTCGAAATGCGCGACAATGTCGGCGAAGACAATATCGTCATCTTCGGCCTGAAGGCCGACGAGGTTGCCAATCTGCGTAGCGACGGCCACGATCCCCGGGCCGTGATCGAACGTTCACGTGAACTGGCGCAGGCGCTTTCAGCGATCGCGTCGGGCGTTTTCTCTCCGGACGACCGCACCCGCTATGCCGGCCTTATCGACGGCATTTATGCCCATGACTGGTTCATGGTCGCGGCCGATTTCGACGCCTATGCAGCGGCACAACGCGACGTCGATACCCTCTGGGTCAATCCCTCGGAGTGGTATGCCAAGACGATCAACAATACCGCCCGGATGGGTTGGTTCTCCTCCGATCGGACGATCCGTCAATACGCCAAGGAAATCTGGAGAGCCGGATGACAAAGCCGAAAAGACCCGCTGACGGCATCGCCTTGAGGGATATTTCGGCAGGCGAGATTGCTGCAATTCTCGCGGGCACACATTCCGATCCATTCGCCGTCCTCGGCGTACACCGGACGGATGAGGGCTTCGTCGCCCGTTGCTTCATCCTCGGTGCAGAAGCCGTCACCGCCACGGCGCTGGACGGTTCTGTCATCGGCGAACTGGATTGTCTCGATCCAGCGGGGTTCTTTTCGGGAAACATCACGGTCACCAAGCAACAGCCGGTGCGCTATCGCGCCCGGCGCGGCGACGCCGAATGGGCAGTGACTGATCCCTACAGCTTCGGCCCGGTCCTCGGGCCGATGGACGATTACTTCGTCCGCGAGGGCACGCATCTGCGCCTATTCGACAAGATGGGTGCACACCCCTTGAAACATGAGGGTGTTCAGGGCTTTCATTTTGCCGTCTGGGCGCCGAACGCGCAGCGCGTTTCGGTGGTCGGTGACTTCAACAACTGGGACGGCCGCCGGCATGTCATGCGCTTTCGCTCCGACTCCGGCATTTGGGAAATCTTCGCACCCGACATTCCGCCGGGCGTTGCCTATAAGTTCGAAATCCGTGGCCATGACGGCGTGGTCCTGCCGCTGAAGGCCGATCCCTTCGCCCGCCGCAGCGAACTTCGGCCGAAGACGGCTTCGGTCACCGCCAGCGAAATGACCCAGGTCTGGGAAGACGAGGCACACCTGGAACATTGGGCGAGCGTAGATAAGCGCCGCCAGCCCATCTCGATCTATGAGGTACATGCCGGCTCATGGCAGCGCCGCGACGACGGCTCGATGCTGTCCTGGGACGAACTTGCGTCGCGCCTCATCCCCTATTGCGTCGACATGGGCTTCACCCATATCGAATTCCTGCCGATCACCGAACATCCCTACGATCCGTCCTGGGGCTACCAGACGACGGGCCTCTATGCGCCGACGGCCCGGTTCGGCGAACCGGAAGGCTTTGCCCGCTTCGTCAATGGCTGTCATAAGGTCGGCATCGGCGTCATCCTCGACTGGGTACCGGCGCATTTCCCGACGGACGAGCACGGGCTGCGCTGGTTCGACGGCACGGCGCTTTACGAGCACGAAGACCCGCGCAAGGGCTTCCATCCCGACTGGAATACCGCGATCTATAATTTCGGCCGCACCGAGGTTCTCGCCTACCTGCAGAACAATGCGCTCTACTGGGCCGAGAAATTCCATCTCGATGGCGTTCGCGTCGATGCTGTTGCTTCGATGCTCTATCTCGACTATTCGCGCAAGCACGGCGAATGGATCCCGAACGAGTATGGCGGCAACGAGAACCTGGAGGCGGTTCGCTTTCTGCAGTCGATGAACACCAGGCTTTATGGCTCGCATCCGGGCGTGATGACCATCGCCGAAGAATCGACCTCCTGGCCGAAGGTGTCGCAGCCGGTTCACGAAGGCGGCCTCGGCTTCGGCTTCAAATGGAATATGGGCTTTATGCACGACACGCTGAGCTATCTCGCCCGCGAGCCCGTGCACCGCAAATATCACCATAACGAGCTGACGTTCGGCCTGATCTATGCCTTCTCCGAAAATTTCGTTCTGCCGCTCTCCCATGATGAAGTGGTGCACGGCAAGGGTTCGCTGATCGCCAAGATGGCGGGTGACGACTGGCAGAAATTCGCCAACCTGCGCGCCTACTACGCCTTCATGTGGGGTTATCCGGGCAAAAAACTGCTGTTCATGGGCCAGGAATTCGCGCAATGGAGCGAGTGGAGCGAAGCCCGTGCGCTGGATTGGAACCTCCTGCAATACCGAATGCATGAGGGCATGCGGCGCCTGGTGCGCGATCTCAATTTGACCTATCGCAGCAAGCCGGCATTGCACGCCCGTGACTGCGAAGGCGACGGCTTCGAATGGCTGATCGTCGAGGACTTCGAGAATTCGGTCTTTGCTTGGCTGCGCAAGGCACCCGGCGAAAAGCCAATCGCGGTCATTACCAATTTCACGCCAGTCTACCGCGAGAACTATAGTTTGCGCCTGCCAGCCGAGGGACGGTGGCGCGAAATACTAAATACCGATGCCGACATTTACGGCGGCAGCGGCAAGGGCAATGGCGGACGCGTGCAGGCCGTCAGTGCAGGCGGAGGCATACAAGCGACGATAACGCTACCTCCCCTGGCGACGATCATGCTCGAACCGGAATTTTGAGACCAACAGGACAGGGAGGAATGAAATGGTAGAAAAACGTATCCAGCCACTGGCACGCGATGCCATGGCCTACGTTCTTGCCGGTGGCCGGGGCAGCCGCCTGAAAGAGCTGACCGACCGCCGCGCCAAACCTGCCGTCTATTTTGGTGGCAAGGCTCGTATCATTGATTTCGCGCTGTCCAACGCGCTGAACTCCGGTATCCGCCGCATCGGCGTCGCAACGCAGTATAAGGCTCACTCCCTGATCCGACACTTGCAACGCGGCTGGAACTTCCTCCGCCCGGAGCGTAATGAAAGCTTCGACATTCTGCCGGCGAGCCAGCGCGTTTCAGAGACGCAATGGTACGAAGGCACGGCCGACGCCGTCTACCAGAACATCGACATCATCGAGCCCTACGGTCCGGAATACATGGTCATCCTCGCCGGCGACCACATTTACAAGATGGACTATGAATGGATGCTGCAGCAGCACGTCGATTCCGGCGCGCAGGTCACCATTGGCTGCCTGGAAGTGCCGCGCATGGAGGCTGTCGGCTTCGGCGTCATGCATGTCGACGAGAAGGACCAGATCATCGATTTCGTCGAGAAGCCGGCGGACCCGCCGGGCATTCCCGGCAATCCCGATTTCGCGCTGGCATCGATGGGCATCTACGTCTTCCACACAAAATTCCTGATCGAGTGCCTGCGACGCGATGCCGCCGATCCGAATTCCAGCCGTGACTTCGGTAAGGATATCATCCCCTACATTGTCAAGAACGGCAAGGCCATCGCCCATCGCTTTACGCAGTCCTGCGTTCGCTCCGATTTCGAGCGCGAGGCCTATTGGCGGGACGTCGGGACGGTCGACGCATACTGGCAGGCCAATATCGACCTGACTGCCGTCGTGCCGGAACTCGACATCTACGACAAATCCTGGCCGATCTGGACCTATGCCGAAATCACGCCGCCGGCCAAGTTCGTTCATGACGACGAGGACCGCCGCGGTTCGGCCGTCTCCTCCGTCGTCGCCGGTGACTGCATCATCTCCGGTGCGACCCTGTCGAACAGCCTGTTGTTTACCGGCGTGCGCGCCAATTCCTATTCCAAGCTGGAAGGAGCCGTCGTGCTGCCGAGCGTTAAGATCGGTCGCCGCGCCCAGTTGAAGAATGTCGTCATCGATCACGGCGTCACCATTCCGGAAGGTCTGGTCGTCGGCGAGGATCCGGAACTGGACGGCAAGCGCTTCCGCAGGACGGAAAATGGTATCTGCCTGATCACGCAGACGATGATCGACAAGCTGGATATCTGACATATGAAAGTTCTTTCGGTTTCGTCCGAAGTCTTCCCTTTGATCAAGACAGGGGGTTTGGCCGATGTGGCCGGCGCCCTGCCTATCGCACTCAAGCCCCATGGCGTCGAGACGAAGACGCTGCTGCCGGGCTATCCCACGGTCATGAAAGCCATCCGCAATCCGGTGGTTCGTCTGGAATTTGCCGATCTGCTCGGCGAAAAGGCGACCGTCTTCGAGGCCGAACACGACGGGATTTCCCTCTTCGTGCTCGACGCGCCGGCCTACTACAACCGCACTGGCGGGCCCTATGTCGACGCGACCGGCAAGGACTATCCCGATAATTGGCGGCGTTTTGCTGCCTTGTCGCTCGCCGGATCCGAAATCGCCGCCGGCCTATTGCCCGGCTGGCGGCCGGATCTTGTGCATGTGCACGACTGGCAATCGGCGATGGTGCCGGTCTACATGCGTTACTATCCGACGCCGGAACTGCCGAGCGTACTCACGATCCACAATATCGCCTTCCAGGGACAATTCGGGGCGGACATCTTCCCCGGCCTGCGCCTGCCTGCACATGCCTTCTCGATAGAAGGTATCGAATATTACGGCGATGTCGGCTTCCTCAAAGGCGGCCTGCAGACCGCTCTAGCCCTCACCACCGTCAGCCCTTCCTATGCGGAGGAAATCCTGACGCCGGAATTCGGCATGGGCCTCGAAGGCGTCATCGCCAGCCGGGCAAACAGCCTGCACGGAATTGTGAACGGCATTGACGACGGCATCTGGGATCCGCAAACCGACCCGATGATTGCGCAGACCTACGGGGCAGCAACGTTGAAAGACCGAGCCGCGAACCGCAAGGTCGTGATCGAGCATTTTGGTCTGGATGACGATGACGGGCCGATTTTCTGTGTCGTCAGCCGCTTGACCTGGCAGAAAGGCATGGATCTGCTCGCCCGCATTTGCGGGGACATCGTCCGGCTGGGCGGCAAGCTCGCCATCCTCGGCGCCGGCGATGCGGCTCTTGAAGGCGCGCTTTTTGCCGCCGCTGGCCGTTATCGCGGCCGTGTCGGCGTGTCCGCCGGTTACAATGAGCCGATGTCGCATCTGATGCAGGCCGGCTGCGACGGCATCATCATTCCATCCCGTTTCGAACCCTGTGGCCTCACGCAGCTTTATGGCTTACGCTATGGCTGCCTGCCGATCGTTGCGCGCACGGGTGGCCTCAACGACACCATCATTGACGCCAACCATGCAGCACTGCAGGCAAAAGTCGCGACCGGCATTCAGTTTTCGCCCGTCACTGCCGACGGGCTGCTGCAGGCCATACGCCGCGCCATGCACCTTTTCCAGGATCGAAAGGTCTGGACGCAGATGCAAAAGCAGGGCATGAAATCCGACGTATCCTGGGGCAAGAGCGCAGAACGCTATGCAGCCCTCTACTCCAGCCTTGTCTCGAGAGGCGCCTAACCAGATGATTAAAACAATTCCCACCAAACCCTATGCGGATCAGAAGCCTGGCACCTCGGGCCTCCGGAAGAAGGTTCCCGTATTTCAGCAGCCGAACTACGCCGAGAACTTCATCCAGTCGATTTTCGATTCGCTCGAAGGCTACCAGGGTAAATGCCTGGTCATCGGCGGCGATGGCCGCTTTTACAATCGCGAAGTCATCCAGAAGGCCATCAAGATGGCCGCCGCCAATGGCTTCGGCAAGGTGATGGTCGGCAAGGGCGGCATTCTCTCCACGCCCGCTGCCTCGAACATCATCCGCAAATACAAGGCGTTCGGCGGCATCGTGCTGTCGGCCAGCCACAATCCGGGCGGCCCGACCGAAGACTTCGGCATCAAGTACAATATCGGCAATGGCGGCCCGGCGCCGGAAAAGATCACGGACGCGATCTATGAGCGCACCAAGGTCATCGAAAGCTACAAGATCGCCGATTTTGCCGACATCAATCTCGATCGCATCGGCCGCGAGGATGTGGGCGGCATGATCGTCTCCGTCATCGACCCGGTCGAAGACTATGCCGCTCTGATGGAAGAGCTGTTCGATTTCGGCGCGATCCGCAACCTCATCAGCCTCGGCTTCCGCCTCTGTTTCGACGCGATGAGCGCGGTAACGGGCCCCTATGCCAAGGAAATCTTCGAAATTCGTCTCGGCGCACCGGGCGGTTCGGTTCGCAATTTCCTGCCGCTGCCGGATTTCGGCGGCCATCACCCCGATCCGAATCTGGTCTACTGCAAAGAGCTCTATGACGAGATGATGGGTGACGACGCACCCGACTTCGGCGCAGCATCCGATGGCGACGGCGACCGCAATCTGATCATCGGCAAGGGCATCTACGTCACACCGTCCGACAGCCTGGCGATCCTTGCTGCCAATGCCAATCTGGCGCCCGGCTATTCGCACGGCATCGCTGGCATCGCCCGCTCCATGCCGACCAGCGGAGCCGCCGACCGTGTCGCCGAAAAGCGTGGCATCGGCATCTACGAGACGCCGACCGGCTGGAAATTTTTCGGCAATCTGCTCGATGCCGGCATGGCGACGATTTGTGGCGAGGAAAGCTCCGGCACGGGTTCCAACCATGTCCGCGAAAAGGATGGTCTCTGGGCCGTGCTGCTCTGGCTCAACATTCTTGCTGTGCGTGGTGAGAGTGTCATCGATATCGTCACCCAGCATTGGGCGACCTATGGCCGCAACTATTACTCACGTCATGACTATGAAGGCGTCGACACAGAAGCCGCCAATGGTCTGATCAGCGCGCTGCGCGAGAAGCTGCCGACCTTGGCGGGCACGAAGTTCGGCGATCTGACGGTCGCGGCAGCCGACGATTTTGCCTATCACGATCCGGTCGACAAGTCGGTCAGCCAGCATCAGGGCATCCGCATCCTGTTCGAAGGCGGCTCCCGCGTCGTCTTCCGCCTGTCCGGTACCGGCACGACGGGCGCAACCCTGCGTGTCTATATCGAGCGCTACGAGCCCGACCCTACTCGTCACAATATCGAGACACAGGAAGCGCTGGCCGACCTCATCGCCGCCGCCCAGGATATCGCCGAGATCAAGGGCCGCACCGGTCGCGACGCGCCGACAGTGATTACTTGACGGCAAATACTGCGGAGTTCCCCCTCGCCCACCCTCTCCCCAAGGGGAGAGGGGGATTGTGCCGCAAGCACCTTCGCCCCGAGCGGAGAAGTGGATTTCGGTGGTGAGCAGAGCGAAATCGCAAAAAGACGGATAAGGGGTTTATCCGAGAGCGACGGCAAATTGTATCACCCTGGTCGTTCCAACGTCCGAAAATGGAAAGCCCGCGAGACATGCAAGAGCCCGCCACCCGATCTTTCGGCGCTACGGTTACCGACCAAGGCGTGGAATTTGCAGTTTGGTCCAAGCATGCCGACAAGATCGAGCTCTGCCTGTTCGACGCCGCAGGTCACAAGGAGATCGCCCGTCTGCCGATGAAGCGCGAAGGCGAGGAGCATCGCTTGGCTGTGGAGGGTGTCAAGGAAGGCGCGCGCTACGGTTTTCGCGCCCACGGCTCATACGATCCGGATCAAGGTCTGTGGTTCGATCCGTCAAAACTGCTTGTCGATCCCTATGCCAAGGAAATCGACCGGCCGTTCGGCCACGATCCGCGCCTGGGTATGTTCGGCGAGGACACGCAGGATCTGATACCGAAGGCGATCGTCTCGCGCGACGTAGCAGTGAAGACCGTCAAGCCGCTATTCCAACCGGGCGGCCTGATCTATGAAATTGCCGTCAAGCCGTTCACCATGCTGCATCCGGATGTGCCGACAGAAAAGCGCGGCACACTGGCCGCCCTCGCCCACCCCGCCGTCATCGCTCATCTGAGGCGCCTGCATGTGGACGCGGTCGAGCTGATGCCGATCGTCGCCTGGATCGACGAACGGCATCTGCCACCGCTCGGGCTCAGCAATGGTTGGGGTTACAATCCCGTCGCCTTCATGGCACTCGACCCGCGCCTGGCGCCCGGCGGTGTAAGGGAGTTGCGCGAAACGGTGGCAGCGCTGCACGCCGAAGGCATCGCCGTCATCCTCGATCTTGTCTTCAATCATACCGGCGAGAGCGACCGTCTGGGCTCGACGCTCTCATTGCGCGGCCTCGACAATCCTACGTATTTCCGCCATGAGCCCAACCGACCCGGCACGCTAATCAATGACACCGGCACCGGCAATACGGTCGCCTGCGATCAGCCCGCCACGCGCCAGCTCATCATGGATAGCTTGCGCCATTTCGTGCTCCATGCCGGCGTCGATGGCTTCCGTTTCGATCTGGCCACCGTCCTCGGCCGCACGACCAAAGGCTTCGACCCGGAAAGCCTGACGCTGCGGTCCCTGTTCGCCGACGACGTTCTCGAGGATCGCGTCATGATTGCCGAACCATGGGATATCGGCCCCGGCGGCTACCAGCTCGGCGATTTTCCGGCTCCTTTCCTCGAATGGAACGACCGCGCCCGTGACGACGTCCGCGCCTTCTGGCGCGGCGACGACCACAAGATCGGCGATATCGCCACCATCCTCGCCGGCTCTTCCTCCATTTTCGGCCGCGACGGCCGCATCCAGACCCGCAGCGTCAACTTCCTAGCCGCCCATGATGGCTTTACGTTGATGGACATCGTCTCCTATGCACAGAAGCACAATGAGGCGAACGGCGAGAACAATCGCGACGGTCACAACGAAAACTTCTCTTGGAACAATGGCGTCGAGGGAAAGACCGACGATCCGGCGATCCTCCGCAAACGCTGCTCCGACATCGAAGCCTTACTCTCCACACTCTTTGCCACGCGCGGCACGATCATGTTGACCGCTGGCGACGAAGGTGGACGCACCCAGCGCGGCAACAACAATGCCTATTGCCAGGACAACGACATAACCTGGATGGACTGGGCGGCACTGGATGAGGAGTTGATTGGCCATACCGCCTGGCTCGCAAGCCTCCGCCGTCGCTTCACCGCCTTCAGCGACTTGGAATTTTTCAACGGCAACGGAGACGTTCTCTGGTTCAACGCCAAGGGCACGGCGATGACGGTGCCGGATTGGGAGACGCCGGCTGCAAGCGTACTCGGCATGGCGATTGGGACGGAGGATCGCGACAGCGTCAAGAAGACCCGTCTCGCCGTGCTGCTCAACCGTGCGAACGAGGAACAGGACTTCAAGCTTCCGCCATCCGGCAAGGCCGGCTGGTCGCTGCTCACTCCGAAGGAAACGACCGCGGTTCAAGAGGCAGTCACCGTACCGGCACGCTCGGTCAGCTTTCTCATCGAAAACTGAGCCCGTTGACTTTCCGGTCTTGTTCGCCAGAAAGGTCAAAAGAAGCAGCAGAGCCTGACGAGGATAGAATGCCCGGTGATATTTCGCTTGTTGAGATCATGAAACTGGTCGGAACCGAGATTGGCATCTCCGACTGGATCACGGTCGACCAGACGATGATCGACACTTTCGCCGACGCGACGCTCGATCATCAGTTCATCCATGTCGATCCCGAGCGTGCCAAGGCCGAGACACCCTATGGCGGCACCATCGCGCACGGCTTCCTGACGCTGTCGCTGCTTTCAGCGATGAACTACAGTGGCCTGCCGAAGATCCGCGAGCAGACACTCGGCATCAACTACGGTTTCGAAAAGATCCGCTTCATGTCGCCGGTCAAATGCGGCGCCCGCGTACGCGGCCGCTTCACGCTCGCCGAAACCCGGCTGCGCGGCGCCAACATGCTGATGCTGACCTACGAGGTCAGCGTCGAGATCGAAAACGAGCGCAAGCCGGCGCTCACTGCGACATGGACGACCATCTCGCAATTCGATCCGAAGGATCGACCGGAAGGGGCTTAAAGCCCCGCATCTTCGGCCGCCTCGGCCAGAAGGCCGAAGGCGTAGTCGGAAAAGGAGCGCCAAACTTCGACGCGGAATGTCTCCTCGTCGATGCGCAGCAGCACGACTTCCGCCTTGCCGAACAACGTGCGCGAGCAGGCTCCGACAGGGAAAGCCTGCAGCGACAGATCCTGCGGGCAACCGCCAGCGAGTGACGTTTCAGCGCCAGGGCCGGAAACGATGATTGCCGTGTTTCGGTGCGAAATATCGGTCGCCGCGTAGAGAACCCCTGCATCGCCTGGAAGGCCTAGCAGATCGACGCCGCTTTCGTCGATGATGAGCCATTCATCCGGTCCGAGCCAGAGAGCATAGCGGCCGTCCTTATGCGAAGAGGTCTTTGGCCGCTGCGGTATATCTAGCTTAAGAGCCCAGGACAGACCGGGTATCGATTCGGCAGGCGCGCGCAACGAAATGCGGCTGGCAGGCGCCGCCGCCGTTAGGCGAACGGTGGCGGCACCGCCGTGGCGGCCGGCGAGCGGCAGTTTACGGGTTGCGAGATCAGCCATTGATCCGGCCTCCTTCCTTGTCAAAGAACACCAGATCCGTCACCTCGACGGCAATCGTCTTGTCGGGCATCGGCACGTGGAGCGTCTTGCCCATGCGCTCCCGGCCGCCCGCAACCAGGGCGAAGGCGATGGAACGACCGAGATTTTCGGACCAATAGGCCGAAGTGACATGGCCGAGCATGGTCATCGGCTTCTGCTCGTTCGGATCGGCGACAATCTGTGCGCCCTCCTCCAGCACGACCTTCGGATCGCGGGTTACGAGACCGACAAGCTGCTTGCGGCCTCCCCTGACCAGATCCGGCCGTTTCAGGCCGCGAATGCCGACGAAATCGATCTTCTTCTTGGAAACGGCCCAGGAAAGTCCCGCGTCATCGGGCGTCACGGTGCCGTCGGTATCCTGGCCGACGATGATGTAGCCCTTTTCAGCGCGCAGTACGTGCATGGTTTCGGTGCCGTAGGCGCAAGCGCCCATCGGCTCGGCGCGAGCCCAGACGGCTTCCCATACCGACTGACCGTAATCGGCCGGAACGTTGATTTCAAAGCCGACTTCACCGGTAAAGGAGACGCGGAACAGCCGCGCCGGTACACCACAAACCTTGCACTCCGCCACGCTCATATGCGGGAAGGCTTCATTGGAAAGATCCAGCCCCTCGACAAGCGGCTCGATGATCTCGCGGGCCTTCGGGCCTTGCACTGCGATGACGGCCCACTGCTCCGTGGTGGACGTCAGCCAGACCCTCAGATGCGGGAATTCGGTCTGCAGATAGTCTTCCATGTGATGCAGCACGCGCGGCGCACCGCCGGTCGTGGTCGTCACATGGAACCGGTCCTCGGCCAGGCGTCCGACGACGCCGTCGTCATAAACAAAGCCATCCTCGCGCAGCATGATGCCGTAGCGGCAGCGGCCAGGCTTCAGCGTATCCCACGCATTGGTATAGATGAGGTTCAGGAACTTTGCCGCATCCGGCCCGACCACTTCGATCTTGCCGAGCGTCGAGGCGTCGAACACACCGGCCAGCTCGCGCGCCGTGCGGCATTCGCGATTGACGGCCTGATGCATGGTCTCGCCGGGGCGCGGGTAAAACCATGCGCGCTTCCAATTGCCAACGTCCTCGAAGACGGCGCCGTGAGCCTCTTCCCAGGCATGTATCGGCGTCTTGCGCGCGGGATCGAAGAGCGACCCGCGCGAATGGCTGATCAGCGTGCCGTAGGTCACCGGGGTGTAGGGTGCGCGGAAGGTCGTAAGACCGACCTGCGGGATATCCTTGCCGAGCATTTCCGCAGCGATCGCCAGGCCATGCATGTTGGAAAGCTTGCCCTGATCGGACGCCATACCGTTGGTGGTGAAACGCTTGATGTGTTCGATCGAATGCATCCCCTCGCGCACGGCGAGGCGGATATCCTTGGCGCAGACATCATGCTGGAAATCGACGAAAGCCTTGGCATTGGTATCCGGCCCTGCACCCTCGGCTGCGCCGATCATGCCGCCGGTCCATTCGAAGGCCTGTTCGGCGTGCAACAAGATCTTGTCGCCCTTACCATTGGCACCGGCAGCCCGCGCCATCAGCTCGCCGGCAGCCAGCGATTCCTCGATCGCCGCCTGCAGCCCGTCCGTGCCGTTGCAAGCGCCGACGGAGAGACAATCCTGAACATAAGTGCCCGGCAGGAAACGTTGCTTCTCGGCATCGAATTTCAGCTTGCCGCGCGACTGTGAAAACAGATGCACGGACGGCGTCCAGCCAGCGGAGACGAGCAGAGCGTCGACCGCGATCTTGCGCGAGCCCCGGCCGCCGTTACGTGCCACCGTCATCGATGAAATGCGTAGTTTGCCGGCCGTGTCGATGACGGCATAATCGGTCAGCACCTCGATGCCGAGCCGCTTTGCTTCCGCGATCACGGCCTCGCCCGGGCGCGAACGGCTGTCGACGATCGCGGCGACGGAAACGCCGGCGCGCTTCAGGTCGAAGGCGGCTTCATAAGCTGAGTCATGCGCCGTATAGACGCCGATCTTGGCGCCGACGGCGACACCGTAGTGATTGAGATAGGTGCGCGCCGCGGATGCCAGCATGATGCCCGGACGGTCGTTGTTCGGAAACACCATGTGCCGCTCGATCGCGCCCGTCGCCATGATGACGCGCTTGGCACGGACCTGCCACAGACGCTCGCGCGGCAGATTACGGCCAGGTTTTGCGATATGATCGGTGACGCGCTCGGCAAGACCGACGAAATTATGATTGTAGTAGCCGAAAGCCGTCGTGCGGGTCAGCACCTCGACATTGTCCATCGACTGGAGCTTGGCGATAACATTCTGGGCCCAGACGTAGCCCTCGACGCCACCGATCTTGACGCTTGCATCAAAGCGCAGCGCCCCGCCCGCTTCCGACTGTTCGTCGCAGAGAATGACCTTGGCGCCGGCCTCCGCTGCAGCGAGCGCCGCCGAAAGACCGGCAATGCCGGCGCCGACTACCAGGATATCGCAATGGGCATAGCGGCTGGCGTAATGATCGGGATCTTCCTCCGTCGGTGCAACTCCGAGACCGGCGGCGCGGCGGATGAAGGGTTCGTAGATATGCTTCCAGGCGGCCTTCGGCCACATGAAGGTCTTGTAGTAGAAGCCGGCGGCAAAGAACGGCGACAGCAAATTGTTGACGCCGCCGACATCGAAGGCGAGCGATGGCCAGCGGTTCTGCGACTGCGCCCTCATGCCATCGAAGACCTCCTGCACGCTGGCGCGCACATTCGGTTGGCGGCGGGCCGAATCGCGGGAAATATCGAGCAGCGCATTCGGCTCTTCGGCCCCGGCTGACAGGATGCCGCGGGGACGATGATATTTGAACGAGCGGCCGACGAGATGAATGCCGTTGGCGAGCAGCGCCGAAGCGACGGTGTCGCCCTCGAGCGCGGTATAGCTTTTGCCGTCAAAGGTGAAGCGGGCGGTTCTAGCTGGCGTCAGACGGCCCTTGCCCGCAATACGATTGGCGCCGCTCATTTCGCAAATCCCTCTTCTTGTGCCGCTTTTTCTTGTGCATTTTGGTCTTGCACCACCGGCCCAAGAGCGGCCAGCGGCGTCGAAAGATAAGGCTTCGGCTCGCCGGCCTTATAGGTGCAGTAGAAGCGGTCGCTCACCGTGTCACGCGCCGCATTGAAGAAGCGGCCGCAGCCATGGATATGCCGCCAGCGCTCGTAGATCAGACCCTTAGGATTGTCCCGCAGGAAGAAATATTCCTCGAACTCCTCGTCGGAGATCGCGGCAATATTTGCGGGCCGCACGATATGCGCGTCGCCGGCGTTGCGGAATTCCAGTTCCGAACGCTCTTCCTCGCAATAGGGGCAGTAAATCAGCAGCATCGTTTTCTACCTAATGTTAAAGCTCGGAGCCGGACCCCGGAGGACGCGGAGCTACAACTCATCAATGCGCCACGGCGGCAGCGGCCGCCTCGTCGATCAAACGACCGGTGCGGAAGCGATCGAGCGTGAGCCCGGCATTGAACTGGTGAGGCTCGTCGCGGGCAATCAGATGCGCGAACAGATTGGCCGAACCCGGCGTCGCCTTGAAGCCGCCGGTACCCCAGCCGCAATTGACATAAAGCCCCGGCACCGGCGTCTTCGACTGGATCGCCGAACGGTCAGGCGTGTTGTCAACGATACCGCCCCATGAGCGCATCATCTTGACGCGCCGGAACATCGGGAAGAGCTCGCAGATCGCATCCAGCGTATGGGTAATGATCTGCAGACCACCGGTCTGACTGTAGGAATTGTATTGGTCCGTGCCCGCGCCGATGACGAGTTCGCCCTTGTCGGACTGCGAGATGTAGGCATGCACCGTGTTAGACATGACGACGCAGGGGAAGATCGGCTTTAGCGGCTCGGAAACCAGCGCCTGAAGCGGGCTCGATTGCAGCGGCACCCGCACGCCGGCCATCTGCATGACGACCGTGGTGTGGCCCGCCGCCGAAACGCCGATCTTCTTGGCGCCGATGAAGCCCCGCGTCGTGTCGACGCCGATGACCCGGCCATCCGGCCCGCGTTGGATACCCGTCACTTCGCAATTCTGGATAATGTGCACACCGCGATCGGAAGCGGCGCGGGCAAAGCCCCAGGCGACAGCGTCATGGCGCGCCGTGCCGCCGCGCCTCTGGAGGGCAGCACCATTGATCGGATAGCGCGCCGTCTTCGAGATATCGAGCGGCGGGCAATAGGCCTTTGCCTGTTCCGGCGTCAGCCACTCATTGTCGATGCCATAGAGCCGGTTGGCGTGGATATGCCGCTTGAAGGACTGCTGGTCGTGGATATTGTGCGACAGCATCATCACGCCGCGCGGCGAATACATGACATTGTAATTGAGATCGAGAGAAAGCCCTTCCCAGAGCTTCATCGAATGCTCGTAGATGTGCATGCTCTCTTCATAGAGATAGTTCGAGCGGATGATAGTCGTGTTGCGTCCGGTGTTGCCGCCACCGAGCCAGCCCTTTTCAAGGACCGCGACGTTGGTTATGCCGTGCTCCTTGGCGAGATAATAGGCAGCACCCAGGCCATGGCCGCCGGCGCCGATGATGATAACGTCATACTCCTTGCGCGGCTCCGGCGAGGTCCACTGGGCCTCCCAGCCCTTGTGAGCCCGCATTGCTTCCCGTGCCACGGCAAAAACCGAGTATTTGCGCATTCGCCCTCAACTCCTTCAGGGATCGAGCCCTTTCGATGGGCCATACAAATCGCAAATCGAATACCGACACAACGGTTCTTTTGCGACGCATTTAGGACCGGCTTTCGACACCGTTTAAAAGAATGCTACAGCAAGCCTGGACCTTGTGAACAGCCTGGATCGATTTGTCTGAATTCATGGCGGCTGAGCGGCAAACCACATCGTTACGTCACTCGTAAAAAGAAAATCATGTGGATTGAAATGACTGCGATCCGAAATCCCACAGCACAACTGAGCGCTCGACAAAGTGCTTTTTCCTCTGCAAACTGACGATCTGGCTAGACTTTGACAAACCGATCTGCTATCTCGCCTTACCAATCGCAAGGCTGCGGCCGCGCGAACGTTATTTTTTTGCCTCCTGGCGCTCCTGTCGCCGCTGGCATCAACCAAACCAAAGGAACGTGATTCTCGTGCAGGTACTTGTCCGCGATAACAATGTCGACCAGGCTCTCCGCGCTCTCAAGAAGAAGATGCAGCGCGAAGGTATTTTCCGCGAAATGAAGATGCGCGACTATTACGAAAAGCCGTCGCAGAAGCGTGCTCGCGAGAAGGCAGAAGCTGTTCGTCGTGTTCGCAAGCTGGCTCGCAAGCGCGCACAGCGCGAAGGTCTGGTCGCACGCTAATCGTCGTTTTTTCGACGTTTTCAGATGCATGTCTGGCGGGGGCGAGTCGGTCGCCGCCGCCTTTTTTTTGATTTCTTCTCCCGGCAAACGGGGTTAAATCAAAACAGCCTGATATAACGCATGGGGAAAGCGAAACCCGATAATGGCAATCACGACGTCTCAACAGTTCCGCACTTCGAAGCTGTCTTTTTTTATTTCGAAGCGTGCTGCTGCATTGTCCGCCTTGGCTCTTCTCACTGCAATCGGCCTTTCCGGCTGCCAGACCGGCTCCACTGATACAGTGATCCGAATCGACAAGGCACAGGGCTCCTCGGAAAACATTGCCTCGCTGACCTCAGTCATCAATGCCAATCCTCAGAATCCCGAGGGCTACAACGTCCGCGGGACGGCCTATGGCCGCGGCGGCGAATTCAGCCGCGCCCTTGCGGACTTCAACCAGGCGATCCAGCTCAATCCGAAGTTCTATCAAGCCTACGCCAACCGCGCGCTCATCTATCGCAACATGGGCAAGCTGCCGGAAGCGACCGCCGACTACAACGCCGCACTGCAGATCAATCCCAATTATGACGTTGCCTATATCGGCCGTGGTAATCTCTATCGCCAAGCCAGCCGCGACGACGACGCCTTCAGCGACTACTCCAAGGCGATCAGCCTCGGAACGACGGATGGCCGTGCCTATAACGGCCGCGGCGTCATCTATCAGAAGCGCAATCAGCAGGATAAGGCAATCGACGACTTCTCGAAGGCGATCTCGCTGTCGCCGAATTCGCCCGAGCCCTATAACAGCCGCGGCATCTCCTATCTCGCACAGAATGACGACGACAATGCTTTCGCCGATTTCAACCACGCGATCGACCTGAACAACAAGGTCGCCGAATCCTGGGCAAATCAGGCCTTCGTTTACGAGCGCCGTGGCGACAAAGCCAAAGCCCGCCGCTCCTACCAACATGCCGTCAACCTCGACCCGACCTACCAGCCGGCCAAGGACGGCCTGGCGCGCGTCGGAGCGGGCGCCTAGAGAAATCTGAGCGCAAAACATCAGAATCAAGGGCCGCCTGGCGATTATCCGCCCGGCGGCTTTTCTTTGCGCTGTTGAGCGCATAGTCTCCCTCCGGCCCCACATTCGGACAAGAGACACGGCATGCCTTTTCCTCCCAAAATCATCGTCGTCGGCGCCGGTATCATAGGCGGTTCCATCGCCTGGCATTTGGCGAGCAAGGGCGCATCCGTCACCGTGCTTGCAGAAAAAGCCGGCGGCGAGGCGACGCCGAAGTCCTTCGCCTGGATCAATGCGAGCTGGGGCAATCCGGAATTTTATTTCCATTTCCGCCGCCGCTCGATGACGGAATGGGCGCGGTTGGCGGCTGACATTCCCGGTCTGCCGCTTTCCTGGTGCGGCGGGCTGTGCTGGGATCTGCCGGAGGCTGAGCTGGAGGCCTATGCCGCACAGCAAGGCGGTTGGGGTTATGGCATGCGGCGGGTTGATCGCGAGACAAGCGCCGTGCTCGAACCTCATCTCGCCGATCCGCCCACCTTCGCCCTGCATGTCGCCGAAGAAGGCGCCGTTGAGCCCGCCGCCGCTGCGAATTTGTTGTTGGAGGATGCCGCACGCCAGGGCGCCACGCTGCTATACGGCAAGGAGGCCAAGCGGCTCTTGCATGAGAACGGTAAGATTGTCGGTGTTGAAACGACGGATGGAGCGCTCCTTGCCAATCACGTCGTTCTGGCCGCCGGCGCTGGTACGGCGGCGCTCGCCGCTTCCGTCGGTATCGATGTGCCGGTAGAGACGCCGCCGGGATTGATCGTTCACTCCCGTCCCTGTCCACCGCGGTTGAACGGCCTTGTCATGGCGCCGGAGCTGCATATGCGCCAGACGACGGAAGGCCGCGTCATTGCCGGTAGCGATTTCGCCGGCACCGATCCGGGTAATAATCCACAAAAGGCAGCCGACGAGCTTTTTGCCAAGGTCAAAACCATGCTGCGCGGCGGCGACAGGCTCGAGCTCGATTATTATACCGTCGGCTATCGCCCGACCCCGAAAGACGGCTTTCCGATCATTGGCGGCGTCGACGGCGCGCCGGGCCTCTATCTGTGCGTCTTGCATTCCGGCGTGACGCTGGCGCCGCTCGTCGGATTGGTTGCGGCAACGGAAATTATCGACGGTCGTCCTGACCCTCAGCTTTCTCCATTTCGCCTGTCGCGATTCGCGCTATCAGGCGAATAATTCAATGAAACTACAACCTTAAGAATAGGTCGGCCATACGGGAAGCGTCCGGTCCCACTTACGATTTCACGGCGGTAACTTTTCATATGTTGCAACGCAATTTACCGGGCCCTAACATGGCGCTTTCGAGATCATGCTGCTCGGGTAAGAGCATGGGGGCACTCGACATGATGACTAAAACCGTTGTTTCCGCTTTTGCTGACGCTTTTTATCCCTATGGTGGTCTGATCGGTTGATCGCGCCATGAAAAAGCCGCGTTTCCCGAAGGCTTCGATTGGGGCTTATCTGATCGCTATAGCACTGGCGATTGCTTTGCCGATTCTGGCCTTTGTGGCGTTGTTGCTGGTCCAGCTCGAGAACAACGAACGTGACGTGCTCAAGCGCAATACGGTTCAGGATGCGCAGGCGCTTGCACGTACCATCGATCGACAGCTGCAGGACATGGCGACGACCCTGCGGCTGCTTTCATCCTCACCGGAACTGGAGCGCAACGATATCGCCACCTTCTTCGACCGGACGGAGACGGTGCTGCGCACCGATTCGCTTTTCGTCCTGCTCGTCGACAAGGATGGCCAACAACGGCTGAACACGAGCCATCCGTTCGGCGAACCGCTCGGCAAGACAGCCAATCTGGCTGCATTACACTCGGCGCTCGATTCGGGGCGTATCGAAGCCTCTGACGTCTTCATCGGCTCAACCAGCGGTCAATGGGTCTACAATGTGACCCTGCCCCTCTACCATTCGCCCGCCGGCGCGGCGTTGATCATGACGCAGAGCGCCGATGACCTCGGCAAGCTGGTCACGACGGATGCGCTCGCGCCTGGCTGGTCAGCAGCAGTCCTTGACAGCTCCGGCCATGTCGTCGCTTCCAGCGGTCCCGCCAATCACGCTTCTGGCGACGCCTTCAACCATGACATATTGCCGAAGCTAATCGCCTCAAGCGGCGTCTTTCAGGATGAAAAAATCCTGCCGCACGCCCTGCTTGGTTATGCGCAAATTCCCGGCTGGTCGTGGAAAGCCGTCGTATGGGGACCTGTCGCCTCGGCGCAGGCTTCGCTGATGAGCACGTGGCGCTTCCTGATCTATGGCGGCGTCACGCTACTGTTGATCGCGCTGATCGCGGTCTATGCGCTGGCTCGTCAGGTGCGCATCACCATTCAGAGCATCGCCGATATGGCGGACCGCATGGGCCGCGGCGAGATCGTTTCGCCGATCGACACCAGCGTCCTCGAGGCCAACCAGATGGCTGTGGCGCTTTCCAACGCATCCTTCGATCGCAGCGAAACGGAAGACCGGCTGCATTTCGTCATGCACGAGCTTGTCCATCGCACCAAGAACCTGCTCGCGCTCGCCCAGGCAATGACACGCCAACTCGCCCGGCATACCGACAGCGTCGACACGTTTCAGCGCGCAGTCGCTGACCGGCTTGAGGGACTGGCGCGCTCGATCGAAGTCCTGACGAGCGAACAATGGTCCGGCGTGTCGCTGCGCCGGGTGATCGATATTCATCTTGCCACCTTCCTGCAAGGACCGCAACAGCTCAACATCAAGGGTCGGGATTTCCTGTTGAAACCGGAAGCCGTGCAGAATCTCGGCCTGGTTCTGCACGAGCTGGCGACGAATTCGGTGAAATACGGCGCGCTTTCCGCCCCCGAGGGGAAGATCTCGATCGAATGGACGAATGTGGACAGCGACATCGGCCAAATGATCCGGTTCGTCTGGACGGAAAGCGGCGGCCCGATCGTCAAGGCGCCGACCGTAACGGGCTTTGGCACGACGGTCACCAAAGCGCATGCCGCCGCCGCCTTCAGCGGCAGCGTAGAGGTCGACTTCCGTCCGACAGGTCTCGTCTGGGTGCTGAACGCCTTGCGCAGCACGATGGAGCGTGAACGCGAGCGAAACTAGTGCATGTCGCGCAAAAGCGCGCAGCGGGCACGACGTGATAAAAACAAAGAACTGAAGCGTAGCGAGCCAATCCGAGAGATCGCGACAGGCTTTAGTGCCTGCTCTGCGTCGGGAACATTCAACCGTGGGGAATCGTTACAGTTTGGTCATTCGAAAGGAGCGTTTTGCTCCTTGCGTTCTTTCATTGGAGAAAGACCATGCTGAAACAGCTTCTCCTGGCGTCCGCGGCGCTGTCCATCACGATATGGACTGCCCCCGCAAGTTCCGCCGATTACGCTACTCTTGGCAGGCTCACCTGCACGTCGGAAGGATCGACGGGCATGATTATCATGTCCCAAAAGAACCTTATGTGCACTTTTGAGCCGAGCAATGGCGGACCGAGCGCGCGTTATGCAGCCACCATCCAGAAATACGGCGTCGACCTCGGTATTACCGGCCGCAGCGTCATGATCTGGGCCGTGCTTGCCAAGACTGGCACGCCCTGGACCGATATTGCGCTGGCCGGCGAATACTATGGCGTTGGCGCCGACGCCAGTTTTGCGGCCGGCGGAGGCGCCAAGGTTATCACCGGCGGCACCAACAAGGCCTTTATGCTGCAACCGCTCAACGTCCAGGCCCAGGAAGGCGTCAACGTCGCCGTTGGCGTTGAGAAGATGACTTTGGCCCCAGCTTCGATTTGAGCGGCTATTCTGTTGATCTCTTGGCGGGAATCGCAATTTCTGCATTTTGCTTCTTGCCTCGATCGCCGACCTTTTCTCTTCGAAAAACGCTTCGGGCAGAAATCTGTGATTCATACGGCCGGGGGCGCCCGGCCGTTGACGAAGATCTCAACCTCGCCAGACAAACCGATTAAGTTCGGTGAGGCGCACCCAGTGCCTGTCTCCATCAAGACCAAGTTTCCTACAGATCTCCCTAGGAATTTCTATGGAAGCCGCCGCAATCGCCGTCAGCAGGCTTGGAATGGGATACGGGAACAACGACGGTCTGAACGAGATTGGTATCTTCGATTTTCGCGGCCAAATACCATCGCACAAGGCCGATCTTTGGCGCTTCGTGGATGGCTTTTTCGTGCTCATGGCTCCAATGGTACGCATAGCGGATGACAAGGCACGGCGCCGGATCCGGATATTTCACTTCGGCCCGACACCAGTAATCTCGAACAGGATCAGCCATTCACTGCTTTAACGATCTCCTCGGTCATCTTCTTAGCGTCACCTAGCAGCATCATTGTGCCGTCCTTGTAGAACAGCGTGTTGTCGATACCGGCGTAGCCGGAGCCGAGGGAACGTTTGACGAACAGGCAGGTCTTGGCCCTGTCGACATCAAGGATCGGCATGCCGTAGATCGGCGAGGTCTTGTCGTCGCGGGCGGCTGGGTTCGTGACATCGTTGGCGCCGATGACGTAGGCGACATCGGCCTGAGCAAACTCGGAATTGATGTCCTCAAGCTCGAACACTTCATCATAGGGAACGTTGGCTTCGGCAAGCAGCACATTCATGTGGCCGGGCATGCGACCTGCAACGGGATGAATGGCATATTTCACGTCGACACCATTTTCCTTCAGCTTGTCGGCCATTTCTCGCAGTGCATGCTGAGCCTGAGCAACCGCCATGCCATATCCCGGCACGATGATGACTTTCGAGGCGTTGGCCATCAGATAGGCGGCATCCTCTGCCGAGCCGAGCTTTACCGTCTTGTCACTATTGTCAGCGCCGTTGAAAGCCGTTTCACCACCGAAACCTCCCAGAATCACGGAAATGAAAGAGCGATTCATGCCTTTGCACATGATGTAACTGAGGATTGCACCCGAGGAGCCGACCAGGGCACCGGTGATGATCAGCGCCAGATTGCCGAGCGTGAAGCCGATACCGGCCGCCGCCCAGCCGGAATAGGAGTTCAGCATCGAGACGACGACGGGCATGTCGGCGCCACCGATCGGCACGATCAGCAATAGGCCGAGCGCCAGAGCCAGGGCGACGATCGCCCAGAAATCGAAATGGCTTTCGCTGACGGCCAGACCGGCAATGAAGAACACGATCAGCGCCAGTAGCGCGGCATTGATGGCATGCCGGTTCGGAAGCAGGATCGGCTTGCCCGACATGCGTCCGTCAAGCTTCAGGAAGGCGATGATCGACCCAGTGAAAGTCAGCGCGCCGATGGCGGCGCCGATTGCCATCTCGATGCGAGCCTCGTGATGGATCGTACCGATAGCACCGATCCCGAAGGAGGACGGCGTATAAAGCGCCGCGGCGGCGACCAGCACGGCCGCCAGACCCACCAGAGAATGGAAGCCGGCGACGAGTTGTGGCATCGAGGTCATCGGAATGACCCGGGCGATATAGGCCCCGGCCCCGCCGCCGATGGCGAGACCGAGGATGATCAACACTAAGCCGCCGAAGGAAGGCGTTGCCAGAACCAGCGTCGTGGCGATAGCAATGCCCATGCCGGTCATGCCGTAGAGATTGCCGCGGCGACTGGTGGCCGGATGCGACAAACCGCGCAGCGCCAGGATAAACAGCACGCCGGAGACGAGATAGAGGAAGGCCGCGATATTGCTCAGCATGCCGCCCTCACTTGTCTTTCTTCTTGTACATCGCCAGCATTCGCTGGGTGACGAGGAAGCCGCCGAAAATATTGACCGAGACGAGCACCAGCGCCACGAAGCCAAAACCGGTGGCAAGCCCGCTGGCGGAAATGCCGACCGCCAGGAGCGCGCCCACGACGATGACCGAGGAAATCGCATTCGTCACAGCCATCAGCGGCGTGTGCAAGGCTGGCGTCACCGACCAGACGACGTAATAGCCGACGAAGATCGCCAATACGAAGATCGCCAGTTGGAAGACGAAAGGATCGATCGCGCCGCCCGAGACTGCGCTGACGGATTCCGGCGCCTGGGCGGCGGCAGTCATCACGGCGTTGACGGCGTCGTCCAGTTGCTGCAGCGCCTGGTCCATTGCTTGGCTCGCCATCTATAGATCCCCCTTTTTAACCGTCGGCTGATCCGGGTCCACGAAATTCGGATGCACCACTTCGCCGCCATCGGTCAGCATCGTCGCTTTGATCAGTTCGTCGGCACGGTTGAGTCCGAGGCTTCTTGTATCCTTGTCGACCATCGTTTCCAGGAAAGTGACGAGGTTCTTGGCATAGAGCGCAGACGCACTCGCCGGGATGCGCCCGGCCATATTGGGATATCCGACCACCTTGACACCCTCGACATGGGCCACGGTCCCGAATTGCACACCCTCGATATTGCCCCCGCGTTCAACGGCAAGGTCGACGGCAACTGCGCCAGAGCGCATAGCCTTCAGCATCTCGCGGCTGACAAGCCGTGGTGCCGGGCGGCCAGGAATCAAAGCAGTCGTAATGACGATATCTTGCTTGGATATATGTTCGGCAACCAGGGCGGCTTGCTTGGCCTGATAGTTTTTGGACATCTCCTTGGCATAGCCGCCAGCCGTTTCCGCCGCCTTGAACTCCTCATCCTCGACAGCAACGAATTTAGCGCCAAGCGAGGCGACCTGCTCCTTGGCGGCGGGGCGAACGTCCGTTGCCGACACCTGCGCGCCGAGCCGTCTTGCCGTTGCAATCGCCTGCAGACCGGCGACGCCGGCACCCATGATGAAGACTTTCGCCGCCGGCACCGTACCGGCTGCAGTCATCATCATCGGCAATGCCCGGTCATAAACCGCGGCCGCCTCGATGACGGCCTGGTAGCCGGCAAGATTGGCCTGCGAAGACAACACGTCCATCGACTGTGCACGGGTGATGCGCGGCATCAGCTCCATAGCGAAGCTCGTCAGTCCCGCCCGTGCCATGTTGACAAGCGCGGCTTCGTTTCCATAGGGATCCATGATGGCGATGACGATCGCGCCGCTCTTATAGCCCGCTATCTCGTCAGCGGTCGGCCGGCGGACTTTCAGGATGACATCGGCCTGAGCGGCATCCTGAACCGAGCCAATCCGCGCGCCGCTGGCTTCGTATTCGCCATCTCGAATGCGCGACGGAGCGCCGGCGCCGGCTTCAACAACAATGTCAAAGCCAAGGCCTTTCATCTTCTTCACCGTTTCGACGGACGCTGCGACGCGCGTCTCATCCGCCACAGTCTCCTTGGCAACGAAAACAAGATTGCCCAACGGCACCACCTCGCGTCAAACGACTGCGCTGCTGGATAAAGGAGCGCAATAGCCTACAGAATCAGGCCAAGATTCCAGGGAAAGCGCGGGCCGGACGGCCCTGCGACGATCAGAGCGTCAAATAAGAGCCGACAACGGCAAGGATGATGAAAATCAAGAACCCGCCGAGGAAACCGGCGTGGCCGAAAAAGCCGGCAGTCATGCCAAGCAGCAAGGCGGCAACAATAGTAGTCCCGAGTTTGGCTGCCCGCAGAAACAGGTTATAGGTCTTCTCATGCTCCTTGTAATCCATGGAAGCACCGGTTTCGATCGGTCCGGTATGATGTTCCGCCATTCACAAATCTCCCCTCAATCCACTCCTCGGCCGGCCTTGCAATCGCCTGTCGGCTGGAGTTTAGCCTCTGTAGCTGCGGTCGATCTCAACGAGACACCGCAGCTAAATTTCCTCTACCGAGGCCTTACACAAAGCGACGAAAAATGCAATGCACGACAACGCCGCACAGGCTTGGGAAAGCTTAGCCAAATTGCTCTTCTATGGCGCTGCGCCCGCCCGCAGCCAATCGTGCCGTCGGCAGGATGGTCAGCGGCAGTGTACCGTCAACATCGCGCGAGAACATCATTCGGCGCTCATAGGGTTCCGAATCGAAGAAGGGATATCGCTGCATCAACTTGCCGCGAATCTCCTTCGACCGTGAAGCAAGCAATGTCAGTTCGAAACCATAGGTCTCCGTCATCCGTGGCGGCACGATAGTATCGGCGTAGAAGACACGCTTGTAGAAAGCAGCATGGGCCGGACGGATATGCTGCATCACCCGGTCGGCATCGAAATAGATAGCCCCGACGATCGCCGGCCTCAGCGTTAAGTAAGGCAGCGCCGGCATTTCAAGCTCGAAATCGGGATCGATCGCAAAGCGGGCCGGATCTATCAGCGTCATACCGGCGTCGAGAAAGGCATGAATCTCATCGGGGAAAATTCCCGTGGATTGGCAAACGCGATGATCCGGCGTGACGTGGTGCACACGCACCGTACTCACCAGCTCTTCGTAATAATAGACGCCGAAAATATAGGCCTGTTCGTCGAAATCGATGGCGTCGATCATGGTCTTGGCTGCAACCGGCAAAACCGAATGCGCCTTGTAAGCCTTGTAGCGCAGGCGGGCGACATCCTCCATGTCCTCGCTGCTCTCGATCCGACGATATTCGACATGATCGAGCACCTCCATAAGCTTCCCAGCGAAGCTATTTTTTAAAGTACTCATATAAGTCATGGCCGTATTCCACAATGGTAACGGCCCATTATTGGTATTAACCGAAAAATTGATCAATATTCGTTTTAAATTTTATTAATTATTTTTTCGTTAAGGTTAATTTTTTGACTACGAATACCGGTATAGATTCGAATATTCACTGATACTTATCAATGATTATTATGTAGAAAGCAGATCTTCGCCGCCCTGTACTCGCGTAGACTTGACGTTACGGCAGGCGCAAGATGTTGAGGGTGTAGATGTCTGCCCCACCAGAGGTTGGCGAGTTTTAGTTGGACAGCTTGAGTTCGGCAGGCAAACGTTCGGCGCAAACCCGCAGACCGCCGACGGCTGACCATCTTCTTCTCGCAAATTCGCGAGCGTCAGCGGCGAAGCGAGAGTTCAGGCAACATTATCCTGCCGTATGGCCCGTTGATTGCGGCTGAGATTGTCCACCATCTCGACAACATTCTCGTGCGACACTGGAACTGAAAACACGTAGCCCTGGATGATATCGGCCAAATCAAATTCACTGATGAGCGCCAGCTGCTCCGAGGTCTCCACTCCTTCGATGACGATTTCGAGGCTAAGAGCCCTAGATAGATCCACAATGCCGCACAAGAGTTTGAAACGGCGGCTATCGTTGGTGATATCGCGTACGAAGGAGCGGTCGATCTTGACGATGTCCACAGGCAACGAATCGAGATAGCTGAGGCTGGAAAAGCCGGTCCCGAAATCATCTATGGCGATAGTGATGCCCTTGGCACGCAGGTCGGCGAGGATGGATCGCACGGTCGCTATTTCATCCATCAAGCAGCTTTCGGTGACTTCCAGATGCAGCCGCGATGGATCCAGTCCCGATGCATCGAGCGCTTCCATGACCGTGGCGACGATATCGTTGCTGCGCAGATCTTGTGCCGAGAGATTGACCGAGACCGAGATCGGCTCCGGCCAGGTGGCACAGTCGCGGCAGGCCTGATTGAGCACGAAACGGGTGATCCCGGTGACTATGCCCATCTCTTCGGCGATCTGAATGAAGATATTGGGCGGAATCGAGCCCTTTTCCGGATGCACCCAACGCGATAGAGCTTCGCAGCAATCGATGCGACAACCATCCGGCGTGAACATCGGTTGATAGACGGCATGCAGCTTGCCGGCCTCGATTGCATCGCGCAGATCCTCTTTCAGTTTCTGCCGCTCGACGTAACGGGCATCCATTTCCTGCTCGAAGGCGGAGCATCCCCCCTTCATCTTCGACTTGGTTTCGAACAGCGCGAGGTCGGCCTTGATCTGCCACTCCTCCGGACGGAACTCGCGGCTCGACATGGTTACATAACCGCCGCTGAAGGCGACGCGAAAACTATTGCTGTCCACGTCGTACAGGCCAGCCATGGCGGCGTGCAGCGCGCGAACACGGCTGTTCAAATCGGGCTCGGCGTTCTCATTGGGGAAAAACAACACAAACTGGTCCCCGACGAGACGCGCGCAAAGCGCCATATTTCCCGCCTTCTCCTGCAATCGGGCAGCTATGGCGACCAGTAGGCGATCACCAATCACATGCCCCTTGGTGTCATTGACGTGCTTGAAGTCGTCGACGTTGAGAACCAGAATGCCGATCTGGCCCTCCTCTGCGCGGGCCGCGAGCTTTTCCTTTATCATCTCGACGAAATATTCGCGGTTCGGCAATCCCGTCAGCGGATCGAAGCGCACCATGTGCAGGATCTTGCGCTCGGCGCGGATGCGCGGCGTCACATCTTCGAAAATCAGAATGACGACGCCATCGGCGCGCCGGCTTGCCGAAAACTCCAGGAACAAGTCTTCATTGAACTGAATCAGCGTGCGCGACAGCGAGCCGCTGACGAGCTGCGCCATTTGTCGCTGGATCAGGCCGGGCAGCGAGCCATCGATGAAGGCGTGGCGTGCGCCATAGCGCAACACGACATCGAACTCGCAATCCCTGAGCTGTTCCTGATGCGCCAAGTTCAAAAGCTCGCAGGCCTTGCGGTTGACCACCATGATGCGGTTGTCGGCGTCCAGCATGAACAGGCCGTGCGTCATATTGTTGAGTGCCGTGTCGAACCGGTCGGCAATCAACGATATCTCCCGCGAAGCGATGACATTCTTATAAAGAAACTCGCGCACGCCATTGGCCATCGAGCGGGTCGTCAGGCCGAAGGGCACGAGCATGATCGAGACGATGGCCTTATAGAGCTGTTCCGACATCAGGCAGGCGATAATGATCGGCAGGCAGCAAGCCATGGTCTGCAGATCGATCGCCTTCTGCGAACCATAATTGCGGCCGACGATCGATACCATCGATGCCATCGTCACGGCGATACAGATGAATTCGGCCAGCGGGTCCTGGACGATCAGGATCGCATAGCCGCTGCCGATACCGAGAATGCCGGCCGTGCCTGCGGCGCCCAGCACATAACGCGTTTCCCAACGCGCTATGTCGGCGCGCGAAAAGGCGTGCTTATCGGCAGCGTCGAACTGGCGGAACGAATACATGCGGAAGGCGAAAACGGCGGCGAAGGCCAGACAGAGACCGAGATAGATGACGGCGCCTGTGCTCAGAAAAACAATGACATAGCTCAAGATGTGAACGAACACACCCGTAAACAGCGTTTTACGGTTTCCGAAAAGCGAACTGACGAACGACAGATAAACATCCGTCGGCACGGTGTCCGGGCTTTGAGGCTTCATTCAGAGTTCCCCTGGTGCGGCGGACACACTAATTGAAACTTTTTAAAATTTGATTGCCCAAATAAGAGGTATCTGGACAGATTTTCTAATCATGTCGGTAACTTACGCCGATTTTGAGTGATATTTTGCACCGTATTCGTGCAATCGGCCAAAGGAGACTCTACTCAGACTATATTTCATCAATAATAACTTGCTAAAATAGAAAAATGGCGAAGATCAACGTAGCACCGATCAGAGCTTGCCCGCCCGCTGCTGGATCATCATGAAGGTGTCGAAAGTATATTCGGAAAGTTGCATCCAGAGATAGGCATCCTTCTTATAAGCAACCTGGTCGTCATAAATGCGCTTGAAATAATCGTTTGATTTCGAAAGATCGGCATAAATTCCGGTCGCCGCCAGGAAGCAGGCCTCGAGAATTTCCTGACTGAAGGGTCGCAATGTTACACCCTGCTGGACAATCTCCTTCAGCGCCTGCGGATTTCTCAAATCATATTTCGCCAGCATATTGGTGTTGGCGAAGGCGCAGGCACCCGCCAGAATTGTCTGATAAGTCTTCGGCAGCGCGTTCCATTTTTGCAGATTGAAGAAGGCGTGCACGACGGCACCTCCCTCCCACCAACCGGGATAATAATAATATTTGGCTATCTTCTGGAAACCGAGCTTGAGATCGTCATAGGGGCCGACCCACTCCACGGCATCGATTACACCTTTGTCGAGTGCGGCAAATATGTCGTTGATGGCGAGATCCTGTTGCGGCGCGACGCCGATCTTTTCGATGACCTTGCCAGCAAGACCTGCAATGCGCATCTTCAAGCCCTTGAGATCGTCGAGCGTATTGATTTCCTTGCGGAACCACCCACCCATCTGCGCACCGGTATTGCCGGCCGGCAGTCCGTAAATACCCTGGGTGGCGTAAAACTCATTCATCAGCTTGTTGCCGTTTCCCTGATAGAACCAGGCATTGCTGAGCCGGGCATTGAGTCCGAACGGCAGGGCCGTGCCAATGGCGTAGGTCGGATCCTTGTTCCAGAAATAATAGGAACAAGTATGAGCGGCATCGACCGTTCCGGCACTCACCGCGTCGGCCGCCTGAGCACCGGGTACGATCTCGCCGGCTTCATAGGTCTGGATAACGAAATTGCCTCCGGTCGCTTCAGAAACATGCGCCGCAATGTCCTCGGCGCCGCCATAAAGCGTATCCAGGCTCTTCGGAAAGGAGGAGGTCATCTTCCAGGTGATCTTCGGATAATCCTGAGCCACGGCGGGACTGGCGAGCGCAGAGGCGGCCGCGCCCGCGCCAGCTGCTCCAGCCCGTCTGATGAACGAACGGCGATCCATCGAAAACCTCCCGTACAGATAGCAATGCGGGAAAAATGCTCTCCCGACCATGGCGCGCGCGACGGAGCTAACCACGCCGCGCATTGTCTTTCAAGATTGCTTTTGCACCGTATTATGGCGATTCCTGTACATCGTCACGACGACCGGAAACAAAGCCTTGCCGCAACCATTCCGCGTTGCCGAAGAGCGGCTCTTCGCGTAGATTTATTTGAGGGTGGGTTGCGTTTGCATTGACACCATATTCATTGTGGGGTCTCAACTGAACCCGATAGTTTCGCAATTCTCCGGAGCCTCATATGTCGAGACCGATCGTCGCCGTTCCTGCCGATATCCGCGAATTTGACGGCGTGACCTGGCATGCGGTGCAAAACCAATATATCCGCGCGGCCGTCAATGCGGCCGACCTGATGGTGCTGATCGTCCCGGCGATGGAAGACGGCAACGATATCGACGCCATTCTCGACCGGGTCGATGGTCTGCTCGTGTCCGGCTCCGCCAGCAATGTGCACCCCTCGCTCTACGGCCAGGTAGCGCGCGAGAGTGACGGCCCCTTCGATCTGGCACGAGACGCCACGTCACTGCCCCTCATTCGGCGCGCCATTGATCGTGCCATCCCGATGCTCGCCATCTGTCGCGGCATTCAGGAGCTGAACGTCGCTCTCGGCGGCACGCTCGCGAGCGAAATCCAGGAACAGCCGGGCATCTGGGATCACCGCAAGCCGCAGAATGTCGATCGCGACACAATGTATTCGATCCGCCAAAGCGTGTTCGTCAAAGATGGCTCCTGCCTCGCCGGCATCGTCGGCCCCGGCGAAGTGCAGGTAAATTCGCTGCACCGTCAGGCGATCGCCGATACGGCGCCACGGCTGCAAGTGGAGGCCGTCGCGGAAGACGGTACGATCGAAGCCGTCTCCGTTATCGACGCCAAGGCCTTCGCGGTCGGCGTGCAATGGCACCCGGAATATTGGGCCGAAACGGATTCCCCGTCGCGCAAACTGTTTGCCGCTTTCGGTGACGCCGTGCGTGATTATGCGGCATTATGGAGCAGTTGCCACAAACCTAATTACAGGCTCATGGCACCTTGAGGTGGGATAGGCAATTATATGGTGATGGTTCCCAGCGACGTGTGTTGGTCGACTAAGCAGGGTCGATCATGCTGACCACTCTAGCGACAATTTCGTCGGTGGTGGAGGCGTCCAGCGTGTCGACATGTTTGGCAGTCTTTTGCTTCACCCGCTCCACGATGTCGAGCGCTCTCACCTGATTGCAGAGAGCCACACCGGTCGTTTTGTGACCTGAGATATTGACGGCAAGACCGGCTTTGCGGGTGAACGCACCGCCTGTCGCAATGGGAACTGTAAGGCACATACCGACAAGATTGATTTCACGAGGGGTGATCACGACACAGCGATGATCATCCCTCATTTCATTGCCTACAACGGGATTAAGGTCGACGAGAAAGACGTCGCCACGCTTTGGAACGTTGCTCCGGACCATCAGAACACTTCGTTACCGACGGGCGGGCTAACATTCCAGGAGGCCGCTTCTTTATTGAGCGCGGCCATTTCATCTGCTCCTTCGAGCAGCTCAGCAAGAGTGTATCTTTTCTTCCCCTTCTTCGGGGTCGCCACAAGAGACCCATTATTGACAACCAAGGTCAACTCTGTGCCGACTTCGACGCCGAGCATCTTCAAAAGCGCTGGAGGAATGCTGAATACGGTCGCGCCGCCCTGACGGCGAATCTTTGCTGTGATGCTCATCTGATGAACTCCAGTTTGTGCTACTTAAATAGCACATTCTTTGAATGAAGCAAGGTGCTCTCACAAGCTTCATGAGATGGCAACTGCTCCATAGCGCCGTGATTATGCGGCCGGCAAGGAGCAGCCCTTGTCCACACCTCGCCGGCAACAGGCCGTATGATCAAGCTTTTAATTTGACCGGGGTCTCCGGCACTGGCGTTAGCACGTTGCCGTTATTGAACCATGCGATGATGTTGTCCGCCACAAGATCGGCCATGGCGTCGCGCGTTGGCACCGAGGCGGACGCCACATGAGGCAATACCGAGATATTCGGCAGCGAAAGGTAGCCTTCCGGAACGTTCGGCTCGTCGTAGAAAACATCGAGGCCAGCAGCTCCCAGCGTACCGTTGCGAAGGGCCGCGATCAGCGCATCGTCATCCACCGACCAGCCGCGCCCAACATTGATGAACACGCCCTGCGGCCCAAGCGCCGATAGAATCTCGGCATTGATCACCTTGTGCGTCTCCGGCGTCTTCGGAACGATGGAAATCAGCGTATCCACCGACTGTGCCATTTCCTTTAGGGTCGAATAGTAGTCGTAGGGCAATGAGTCGCGCGGCGAGCGCGTGTGATAGCCGATCTGGACCTTGAACGGCCCAAGCCGTCTGGCAATCTCCAGCCCGATGCGGCCGAGGCCATAGATGCCGATGCGACGTCCCTTCATGGAGAAGGGCGAAAGCGGAAAGGCACCGTCCTTCACCCAGCGCCCCTCACGCAGCCAGCTTTCCGCCTTCGGAAACTGCCGCAGCGTGTTCAGCAGCAAGGCAATCGCCGTATCGGCCACCTCGTCGTTCAAAACATCGGGCGTGTTGGTGACGACGATCCCCTTGGAGGCGGCATGCCGGACATCGATGCCGTCATAACCGACACCGAAATTGGCGATGACTTCGACGTTCGCAAAGGCATCGATCCAGGCGGCATTCAAACCGCCCGCCACAGCAATGGCACGTATGCGCGCTGCGGTTTCCGCGTCAACCTTCGGGCCGTCATCACGTTCGACGGAAATGATATCGAACTGCTTCCCGAGCTTTTCGAGAACACGCGGGTGTATTTTCCCCAAAACGAGGACGGCAATGCGAGTATCAGACATGATCTTTCCTCTTGAAGACGCGGCTCGGCGCTACTGGCGCGCCTGATAGGGAGACGTCGATTGACGGATGCGCATTTCCGGCTTGATGAGATGAATTCCATCCGGCTCATGGCTGCCCGCCAGCCTATCCAAAAGCGCGCGCGCCGCAAGCCTTCCGACCTCGGCTTGGCCGTTCCATACGGTCGTCAGCGCCGGCGTCGCGATCGCCGCTTCCTCCAGATCGTCATAGCCGGTGACCGAAATATCTCTGCCCGGTACAAGGCCGGCGCGGGAAATGCCGTTCATCAAACCGATCGCCACGAGATCGTTCCAGCAGACGGCCGCCGTCGGCTTCTGCGGCAATGACAGAAGATGCACTGCCGATTCGAAACCGCCCTGCTTGGAGCGAGCGCCGGGAATGCGCAGGTTGGGGTCGACTTCGATGCCTGCCTTGCGCAAGGCGTTCACATAGCCTTGATAGCGGTCACGGCCGGTCGAGGTCTGGTCCGTGCCGCCGATCATCGCGATGGTGCGATGGCCGAGGCTGATCAAGTGGTTCGTCGCCAGCGAAATGCCATAGCTGTCGTCGCCGCGAAAGGTCGGCAAATCCAGTCCCTCCATCGAACGGGCGACGAGGATGGCCGGCATGCCGTTTTCCTCCGCCAGATCGAAATCCTCCGCGGGGGTGCCGATCGCCGGCGACATGATGATGCCATCGCCACCAAGCTGCAGCAGAGTTTCGACGAAGGTTCGCTGCTTTTCGACCGAATCGTAATGATTGGAAAGAATGAAGGTGTGGCGGCTACGGTCGAGCTCGCTTTCGATCGCCTTGAGGATTTCGCCGTAGAACGGGTTCATGATGTCGTGGACCACGACGCCGATGATCCCGGATCGCGATGTTCTCAGGCTTGCCGCGCGGCGATTGTATATATAGCCGAGCGTGCGTGCCTGATCCTTGATCTTCTCGCGTGTATTGGCCGCCACCAGTGGGCTGTCGCGTAAGGCAAGGGATACCGTCGCTGTTGAAATGCCCAGCGTTTCCGCAATGGTCGAAAGCTTTATCTTTTGCGCCATGCGCTCCTCTCCTCGTGAAACGCAGCCAAATATGCAATCCCGTCGTCTCACGATTCCGGAATTTAAAAACTTTAATTAAAAGATTAAATCGCGCCGCGCAACTCGAATTCGCGGGGATTGTCAGAATTCCTCATCATCTTCGTCATGGTCGCCGGCCTGAAGATTGCCTTCTATCGCCTTTAAAAGGCGCACGAGCGAGCGGACATCCTTCTCCGAAAAGCCGCGGGTGGCGAGTTCGTCGCAAGCTGCCGCCGAACTTGTGATTTCGGTGACGCTATTGCGCCCGGCCTCGGTGAGATAGACCTTGGTCAACCGGGCGTCCGTCGCATCCGGTCGTCGCTCGACGAAGCCCTGCGCCTCCATGCGGCCGATCGTGCGAGTCATGGTCGGCGCCTTGACGCCGAGCTTCTGGGCCAGCGTTCCAGCCGGCAGGCCATCGCTCGCCGCCAGCGCAAGGATGACGCCATCCTGCCCTGCATAGAGGCCGCTGGCCGTCAGGTTGCGTGTAAGAACCGTACGCATCGACCGTGCCGCCTGCGTCAACGCCGGCGACAAATCGGCAAGCGTGTACTCGCCGTGGTCCTTCTTCTTACCCGACTTACCTTTTTTTCCGTCCTTACTCTTCTTACCCATCGTGATTCCGTTGATCTTTCCGCCGCTGCAGCATCACGATATGACATTGCGCAGGTTTTTGACATAAACAAGAGGCACATCCACAGATGGCACAACCAATGGCGCGTTTCGATGACAATGATAGGACGCTGACGCCGATAGACCGGGCAAACTGGATCGCCGTCCTGCCGCTTGGCGCCCACGAACAACACGGCCCTCACTTACCCTTCGAGACCGACACATTGATTGCCGAAGGCATCGCGGCCCGCTTGAAGCCTGCGCTGCCGGCTGACTTGCCGGTCACTTTTCTACCCGCGGAGCCCGTCGGCTACTCTATCGAGCATACGGATATCGCCGGCACCAGGACGCTCGCCTTTGACGAAGCCGTCAACCGCTGGCTCGGTATCGCCGAAAACCTGCACCATCTCGGCATCCGCAAATTCGTCATGCTGAACGCCCATGGCGGTAACTCGCCCGTGATGACCATCGTGGCGACGGAAGCGCGCGTTCGCTTCGACATGCTGGCGGTCGCGACCAGTTGGACCCGCTTCGGCGTGCCGGAAGAACTGATCGCGCCTGAGGACAAAGCCATCGATATCCACGGCGGCGATATCGAGACGTCGGTGATGCTCGCGCTCCATCCGGAGAAAGTCGACATGACCAAGGCTGCGGATTTCCCTTCCCGGCAATCCGATTTCAGCAGGCGCTTCAGGCATCTGCGGGCCTACGGTCCCCATGCCTTCGGCTGGAAAATGTCGGATCTGAACGCACAAGGCGTGGCGGGCAACGCCAGTGCCGCGACAGCGGTGAAAGGCGAGCGGCTGATTGCCCATGCGGTGAAGGGATTGGTGGAATTGCTCAGGGATGTCGATGAGTTTGATCTGGAAGCATTGTCCTGAACCACATTGAAGGCGAAATCCCAAACCTAATGTGATCTTATAACATACAAAAGCCTTTGAACTGCCGCCGCCAACTCCTTATATGGAGCTCGATCACTTTCCGCTCTCCGGGGCAAACTCCCATATTTCGAGGCTCCCATGACCGAAACAGCCACGCAAAAGCCCATTCCCGTCACCGTTCTGACGGGCTATCTCGGCGCCGGCAAGACCACGCTGCTCAACCGTATTCTCTCCGAAAACCACGGCAAGAAATACGCCGTCATCGTCAATGAGTTCGGCGAGATCGGCATCGACAACGATCTAATCGTCGAATCGGACGAGGAAATCTACGAGATGAACAATGGCTGCGTCTGCTGCACGGTGCGCGGCGACCTCATCCGCGTCGTCGAGGGCCTGATGCGCCGCCCTGGCCGTTTCGACGGCATCATAGTCGAGACCACCGGCCTTGCCGATCCGGTTCCCGTCGCCCAGACCTTCTTCATGGATGACGATGTCCGAGCCAAGACCGAGCTCGACGCCGTGGTCGCTCTCGTCGACGCCAAGCACCTGCCGCTGCGCCTGAAGGATAGCCGCGAGGCCGAAGACCAGATCGCTTTTGCCGACGTCGTCGTCATCAACAAGTCTGATCTCGTTTCGCCCGAAGAGCTCGCTCAGATCGAAGACATCGTCCGTGCCATCAACCCGGCCGCCCGTGTCTACAAGACCACCCGCTCCGGCGTCGACCTCGCCCGGGTTCTGAACCAGGGCGCCTTCAACCTCGAGCGCGCGCTGGAAAACGACCCGCATTTCCTCGAGCATGGCCATGAAGATCATGTCTGCGGCCCGGATTGCGATCATGACCACCATCATCACGACCACGACCATGATCATCATCACCACGATCATGATCACCACCACGGCCTCTCGGCCATCCATGATGTGACGGTACAGTCGGTCTCGTTGCGCGGCGGCGAGATGAACCCGGAGCGCTTCTTCCCGTGGATCCAGAAGGTTACGCAGACCGATGGGCCGAACATTCTGCGCCTAAAGGGCATTATCGCCTTCAAGGGCGATGAAGAGCGCTATGTCGTCCAGGGTGTCCACATGATCATCGAAGGCGATCACCAACGCGCCTGGAAAGAGGGCGAAAAGCATGAGAGCCGTCTGGTCTTCATCGGCCGCGAGCTCGACCGTGAAAAACTGGAAAAGAGCTTCAAGGCCTGCGAGGCGGCTGCCTGATGCCGACTGTTGCTCCGCTTGATATCGACGGCCACGTTCTGGCCGTCGAATTTTTAGGTGATACCCCCTTCTTCGCCAGCGCCGCCGGCGCGATCCATCGGCTGGACGGCGGCGAGAAGGTGACGCAAGCCCATCAGGGAATGCTCACCTGCATTCGCGATCCCCATAGCGATAGCCTGGTTTCCGGCGGCGAGGACGGCAAAGTTCTCCGGATCGCTGCTGACGGTGGCGTTACCGTGCTTGCCGAAGCCCCGCGCAAATGGATCGCCCAGCTCGCTGCTGGGCCGCAAGGCACGGTCGCTTACGCATACGGAAAAAGCAGCTTCGTGCGGCTGGCCGATGGCTCAACCAGGGAATTCACCGAGGAGCGTACTGTCGAAGGCATCGCCTTCGCGCCCAAGGGCTTGCGCATCGCGGTCGCGCGCTATAATGGCGTGTCACTGCATTGGGTCGCAATGACCGCGCAGCCTATCAATCTCGAATGGAAGGGCGCCCACACCGGCGTCACGTTCTCGCCGGACGGTCAGTTCGTCGTCACCACCATGCAGGAAAACGCGCTGCACGGTTGGAAGATGGACACGAAGCCCGGCGCCGAGGCGCGGCATATGCGCATGACCGGCTATCCCGCCAAGGTGAAATCGCTTTCCTGGTCCAACAAAGGCAAGTGGCTCGCATCCTCCGGCGCACCGGCGGCGATCGTCTGGCCCTTTCAGGGCAAGGACGGTCCGATGGGCAAAGCGCCGCTGGAACTTGGCACCCGCGCCAACATCATGGCGACGTCGGTCAAATTCCATCCGGTGGAAGACATTCTGGCGATCGGCTTCATCGATGGCATGATCCTGGCCGTGCGCATCGGCGACGCCAAGGAAGCGCTCTTGCGCCGGCCCGGCAAAGGCGCAATCACCTCGATGAGCTGGAGCAAGTCCGGCAAGCTGCTCGCCTTTGCCTCTGAAGCCGGCGATTGCGGCGTGGTTGACGTTTCCGATTGATGAGAAAGTTATAGCCATGTCGCAGACAGGAACGGCAATCGCCGAACATTCCACTGCCGTTACCTGCAGCGTCTGGGACATAGTCCGCCATGAGGCGGCCGACCTCGCCGGCCGCGAACCGACGCTGCGTCCATTGCTCTCGGCGCAGATCATCGCGACGCAGTCCGATGCCGAAAGCCTTGCCAGTGTCTTGGTCGCTCGGCTTTCCGTTGCTGGTATCGACACCGGCGATCTCTTCGCCCTGTTTCAGGATGTGCTGACGCGGCATACCGCAATCCTAAAGGCGGCGGAGGCCGATCTCGCCGCCGTCCGCACTCGCGATCCCGCCTGCACGACCTATCTGCATGCGCTGCTGAACCTCAAAGGCTTCCAGGCGCTACAGGCCCACCGCATCGCCCATACGCTCTGGACGGAGGATCGACCGGAAATCGCAAGCTGGCTTGCCAATCTTGCCTCGCTCGTCTTCGGACCGGATATTCATCCGGCAGCCAAGATCGGCTCGTCCATCATGCTCGATCATGGCTCCGGCATCGTCATCGGCGAGACCGCCGTCATCGAGGACGAAGTCTCGATCCTGCAGAACGTAACGCTCGGCGGCACCGGCAAGGAAACCGGCGACCGACATCCGAAGATTCGTCACGGCGTGATGATCGGCGCCGGCGCGAAGATCCTCGGCAATATCGAAGTCGGAGCCTTCAGCAAGGTGGCGGCCGGCAGCGTCGTGGTGAAGCCGGTTCCGGCCCATTGCACAGTCGCCGGCGTTCCCGCCACGGTGGTCCGCATCCATCGCGCCGACGAGATTCCGGCTGAGACGATGGATCAGAATATCTAGCTTTGGTCTCTGAACGACCGTGGCAACCTCGTCCTTCGAGGCTCCTCCCCTTCGACAAGTTCAAGGCGCTCCGCGCCTCCGTCACGCCACCCATTTTACACTATCACCATCGCAGAGGCATGAGGCGGAGTGAGCTCGACGTGACAGTACGAACAATAGGCCCGTGCGGCCGGACCCAAAAAGATCGGCCCTCACCCTGAGGTGGGAGCGAAACGACCCCCAAAGAGCGGGAGCGAATGGGACGTATCAAGGTCAGCCGTGACATAAGGTAGCAGGCTACGGGCATCCGCCATACTTGCCCGCGACCTCCTTTTTCATGTCAGCAAAAACAACCCTTTAGTTGCGTCCGTTATAGGCAACGCTACCCTCTCACGGCATGTCCCTTCACGGAACTGTCATATGCGCTTGATAGCCCGGCATGGTTCCCTCCGCCTCGGCGCGGCGCACCTTCAGCGTCGGGGCGCAGACCCCACCCGAAAGGATATGGCAATGATCTGTCTTTCGCATCGCGCCGCCCTTGTTGCCGGCAGCGCGCTCACCTTGATTTCGCTCTGTTCCACCGTTGGTGCCGCCGATGGGGCGCCGACGAATACTGCGACGCCGATCAAGCATCTCGTCGTCGTCTTTCAGGAAAACGTTTCTTTCGACCATTATTTCGCGACTTACCCCAAGGCAGCCAATGTCGACGGTGAGCCGGCATTCAAAGCCGCGGACAACACCCCGACTGATATCAACACGCTCGCCCACGAAGGTCTCATCGACAGCAATCCGAACAAGACGAATACCGCCAACGGCGCCGATGCCGCGGCCCCCTTCCGTCTCGATCGCACGCAGGCAGCTGCACAGTCGCAGAACCACGGCTATACCGCCGAGCAAGCCGCCTACAACAATTTCGCGATGGACCTCTTCCCGGCCAACACCGGCAAGGGCACCAAGGGTGCCGCCGGCGCATTCGGCACCAAGGGCCAGGTCATGGGCTACTATGACGGCAACACCGTCACGGCACTCTGGAACTATGCTCAGCACTATGCACTGAACGACAATTCCTTCTCCACCAATTTCGGCCCGTCGACCCCCGGTGCGCTCAACCTCATCTCCGGCCAGACCAATGGCGCCATCCTGCCCCCGGGCTACACGTTGGAGAAGGACGGCACCTATTCCAAGGGCCGCATCGTGCCTGACGGCAACGGCGGCTGGACGGCGATCAGCGACTTCGATCCGACCGGCGACGCCTGCTCGGCCGGCCAGACGGCTCTGATGTACGGCAAGAACATCGGCGACATGCTGAACGAACACAACATCACCTGGGGCTTCTTCGAAGGCGGCTTCGATCTGACGCAGACCAATGCCGACGGCACGACGGGCTGCAAGCGCGCCACGACCTCGACCGTTACCCAGGTCAATAGCCCCGATTACATCCCGCATCACGAGCCGTTCCAGTACTACGCCTCGACGGCCAATCCGACCCATGCGCGTCCGTCTTCGGTCACTGCGATCGGCACCACCGACATAGCCAACCACCAGTATGACATGACGGACTTCTACGCCGCGCTGAAGAACGGCACCATGCCGACAGTCAGCTTCCTAAAGGCACCGGCCTATCAGGATGGCCATGCCGGCTATTCCGATCCGCTCGACGAACAGGAATTCGTCACCCAGGTGGTCAACACCGTCCAGAATTCGCCGGAATGGAAGGACACCGCGATCATCGTCCTCTATGACGATTCTGACGGCTGGTATGACCACGCCCATGCCGTCGTCAATCCGTCGAGGCTCGGCGTCAAGGGTTATGACGTGCTGAACGGCGACGGCTGCTCGGTCGGCACCCCGCTGCCGGGCGTCAACGGCCAGCCGGCCCAGGGTCGGTGCGGCTACGGCACGCGTCAGCCGCTGCTTGTCATCTCGCCCTACTCCAAGGTCAACTTCGTCGATCATACTTTGACCGACCAGACCTCGGTGATGCGTTTCATCGAAGACAACTGGATGGGCGGCGAACGCCTCGGCGGCGGCTCGTTCGACGCCATCTCCGGCGCGCTGAACAACATGTTCGACTGGTCGAAGGGCGACGCGCGGAAACTGATCCTCGACACGAAGACCGGCAACAGCGCCTCCTAAGCCATGAATGAGCGGGATGGAAAATGTCCTTGAACACTAAGCACCGTTTCCTCCCCCTGATCGCACTCGCGAGCGTCTCGCTCGCGGGGGCGACCATCGGCTTGGCTAGCGAACCCGCCAATGCCACTTCAGATACCATTGACGACGAGGCTACACTGAGTGCTGTCGCTCAGCTGGGGCGGAAGCTGTTCTACGACCCATCATTGTCCGGCGGCGGCCAAATGTCCTGCGCCACCTGTCATGATCCCAACAATCACTATGCGCCAGCTAATGATCGCGCCGTGCAATTGGGAGGACCGCATCTCGATCGGCCTGGCATCCGCGCCGTTCCGAGTCTCGCCTACAAGATGTCGACGCCTTCCTTCTCCGTCGGCGGGGAGAGCGCGGTCGACGAGGCTGCCGAGGCGGCCCCGATGACCGAAGCCTCCGGCGTAGCGCTTGCCAATGCCCCGGCAAACGTCGCGGGACCGCTGACGGCACAGGCCGTCGTCAAGGCCGGGTCGAATGCACCCGATCTTGTGCCGCAGGGTGGCATGTTCTGGGATGGCCGCGTCGATTCGCTGGAGGAACAGGCGCTGCAGCCGATGATATCACCCTTCGAGATGGCCAATGCCGATGCCGCCGCCGTCTATGGCAAGCTGAGGCAGAGTTATGGCAAGGACATTGGTGCCCTTTTTGGCAACAATGTCCTTAATGATCAGGAAATGACGATCGCCGAAGCCGGTTTTGCGCTGGCGCGTTATCAGATCGAAGAGCCGTCCTTCCACCCTTATTCAAGCAAATACGACTATTATCTGCGCGGCAAGGCGACGCTGTCGGACGCCGAAATGCGCGGGCTGAAGCTGTTCGACGATCCCAACAAGGGCAATTGCGCCTCCTGCCATCTCGACAAGATGACTGGCGACGGCCATATGCCGAACTTCACGGATTTCGAATTCGAGGCCCTTGGCGCACCACGCAATCCGGACATTCCAGCCAATGCCGACCCGCACTATTACGACACCGGCATCTGCGGTCCGCTGCGCAATGACACCTATTCCGAGCAGCCGCGGAATTGCGGGCTATTCAAGACGCCGACACTGCGCAATGTCGCCACCCGCCACGTCTTCTTCCATAATGGCATCTACCACTCGCTGGAGGACGTCACTCGCTTCTACGTCAAGCGCGACACCAATCCTAACGAGATCTATCCGAAGGACGCCAAGGGCGAGGCCCAGAAATACAACGACCTGCCGACGCAGTATCAGGCCAATATCGACGTCATCGACGCACCTATGAACCGCAAGTTCGGCGACGCGCCCGCGCTGAACGATACCGAAATCGCCGATCTCGTCGCATTTCTGAAGACACTGACGGACGGTTACGACCCGGCGAAGGATCGGTTGAAGGCGGCAAAGTAGAAACGCCTCCGCTCGCATGGGCGAAGGCGGATGAGGCTTTAGGCAGCCATGGCGACCGGAGGTTGACCCAGCTTGCGGCCGCTGGCGACGATCATGCCGGCAGCGCCATCCAGCCAGCCATCCTTGAGTTCCAGCGCGAGGAAGCGGTTGCGCTGGAGCGGACCGGGCATGACGAGATGGCGGGTCTTTTCGGCGAAGAAGCCGAAACGCTCATAGTAAGGCGCGTCGCCGACGAGCAGGATGGCACCATGGCCACGCTTCTTGGCTTCGAGGATGGCGGCGCGCATCAACGCCGAACCGACGCCCTTGCCCTCATGGGCACAATCGACAGCCAGCGGTCCGAGCAACAGCGCGTCTACCGGGCGGGTTTCACGATCGACGCCGGCCTCGATGTTCCACAGACGAACGGTGCCGATGACATGGCCGGCGCGATCGCGGGCGACAAGCGCCAGGCCCTCGGCCGGAACGCGACCGCGGCGGAGCTTTTCGGACGACTTCTTGCGGCGGTTGGCGCCCATGACGCGATCGAGCAGATTTTCTCGCGCAACGACGTCGCCTGCGTTTTCCAGGTCGAGGGTGAAAGTGGAAGGCGCAAAGAATGCGCGCACAGAATCAAGAACAGCGGCCATACCGGCCTCCCGTGCCCAATACCGTTATCAGCGGTGGTGACGAACTTATTGTGAGGGTGCCGCCCCGGCTGGTTACGGGGCGGCGATATCGGACTTTAGATGACATAGGCCTTCAGCGGGTCGAAGCCGTTGAAAGCAACCGCCGAATAGGTCGTGGTATAGGCACCGGTGCCTTCGATCAGGACCTCGTCGCCGATGGTGAGCGTGACCGGTAGCGGATAGAGGTTCTTTTCATAAAGCACGTCTGCCGAATCGCAGGTCGGGCCGGCGATGACACAGGGTTCCATCTCGTCGCCGTCACGCGTCGTGAGGATTGGGTAGCGGATCGCCTCGTCCATGGTTTCGGCGAGACCACCGAACTTGCCGATGTCGAGGAAGACCCAGCGAGCGGCGTCGTTGTCCGACTTCTTGGAGATTAGGACGACTTCAGCCTTGATCACGCCGGCATTGCCGACCATGCCGCGGCCCGGCTCGATGATCGTGCGCGGGATCTGGTTGCCGAAATGGGCGCGCAGAGACGCAAAGATCGCCTTGCCGTAGGCTTCGGCCGAAGGAACGTCGCGCAGGTACTTGGTCGGGAAACCACCGCCCATGTTGACCATCTGCAGGTGAATGCCCTGCTTGGCAAGCGAGACGAAGACGCGCTTGGCATCGGCAAGGGCAGCGTCCCAGGCATCGACCTTGGTCATCTGCGAGCCGACGTGGAAAGACACGCCGTAGGATTCCAGGCCGAGCTGATGGGCATAGACGAGAACGTCGACAGCCATCTGTGGAACGCAGCCGAACTTGCGAGACAGCGGCCATTCGGCGCCTTCCCCATCCGTCAGCACGCGGCAGAACACACGAGCGCCGGGAGCGGCACGGGAAATCTTCTCGACTTCCTCGTGGCTGTCGACAGCGAAGAGGTCGATACCAAGTGCATGCGCACGGGCGACATCGCGCTCCTTCTTGATGGTGTTACCGAAGGAGATGCGGGCAGCCGTCGCACCGGCGTCGAGCGCCATTTCGATTTCAGCGACGGACGCGCAATCGAAGTTGGAGCCGAGGCTTGCGAGCAGGCGCAGCACTTCCGGAGCCGGGTTGGCCTTTACGGCATAGTAGATGGCGCTGTCCGGCATGGCATGACGGAAGGCGTGAAAATTGTCGCGGACGACATCGAGATCAACCACCAGGCAGGGACCGTCCGGACGTCGGGTAGCGAGAAAGTCGCGAATACGTTGCGTGGTCATGTCAATTCCCTTTTTCAATTCCAAAAGCTCCGGGAAAAACCCAGAGGACAAAGGGCGACGCTCATCCGCTCAGGTACCAGCCGGTGGAGACCCCGGAACCGTGCAAACGCGCGACGCGCAGATAATGAACCAGTGCTACGAACGCAGCGCGGATTCGGCTTTGTCTGCCATGGATTGGAGGGAAAATCCCAACCGCACTTCCGGCAATGAAGGTGTGCCTCTTCAGTAACCCCGGCTGATGGAAAGCCGGGAGAGAACAAAAAGGCCCGCACCGTCGTTGCTTCAGATGTCCTCGCATTTTCCGGTTGGCCGGAATAGCGACTGGAGGGGTTAATTCCAGGTACCTTACCGATTTTCTCACCACATCGAGGATCGGCGGACACCCACGGGCACGTGCGACTTTGGGCTGAAACCGAAATAGGAATATTCGCGGTAATAATCAAGATTTTTTTTCGCCGACGACTGAAAAAAATAATTGAACAACCCAGCGCAATTTGTTCAATAACTTGCGACGGTTAACGAGGGCTTTGCCATGGACACTTTGACCCGGATTCGCGCCTTTATCGATGTGGTCGAGGCGGAAGGTTTCTCCGCGGCCGCAAGGAAAACCGGGCGCTCCAAGGCGCTGCTTTCCAAATATGTCCGAGAACTCGAGGATGAGCTTGGCGCGCTCCTGCTCAATCGCACGACCCGGCAATTTTCGATGACCGAGGCGGGCCATACTTACTATCGCACGGCTTCCGACATACTGAAAGAGATCGACAATCTCGCCGACCTCGTGCGCGAGAGCAATCAGCAGCTCAAGGGCCGTCTGCGTATCTCCGTGCCGCGCACTTTCGTCGACGCCGATGTCGGGCAATCCTTGATCGACTTCGCCAAAGAAAATCCCGACCTCGCGCTGGAGATCGCCGCCGACGACCGATTCGTCGATCTGATCGAAGAAGGCTTCGATGTCGCCGTGCGCGTCACCAAGCTCGAGGATTCTGGCATGATCGCCCGCAAGATCTCGGATTTCCGCGTTCACATCTGCGCGACCAAAGAGTTTCTTGACCGCTATCCGACGCTGGAACATCCCAACGATCTGGCAAATGTGCCCTTTATCGTCGATACCAACAACCGTTCACAGAACAGCATCCGCTTCTTCAATCCGGACAGCACGACGTTCAATGTGGCCATCAGCGGCCCGATCGAAGTCAATAGCCCGCACGCCACGCTGCGCGCCGCCTTGTCTGGCCTCGGCGTTGCCGTGGTACCGGATTTCATCGGCCGCAAGGCGATCGCGAGCGGCGAACTGCTGACATTGTTCAACGATTACATCCCAACCGACCGCGGCATCTATGCAGTCTACCCGCACCGCCGTTATCTCCCGGCCAAGGTGCGCATCTTCGTCGACTACCTGCATAACTGGTTCCGCAAGCACAGCTGAACATTTTAGCTCTGGCGACTGGTCCCAATTCCGTCTCATTTCCTGACCAGAAATCGAGGTGAATCAATGCTCACGAAGCACATCGGACGCATGAGAAAATCCGCACCTGTCTATTCTACCGCCCTCGTCGGAGGCCTGTTGCTCGCGCCTTTCGCGGCATCGGCACATCCGCATATCTTCGTGGAAGCGCGTCTGGAAGTACTCGCAGGCTCCGACGGCACGGTGCGGGAGTTGCGTAATGTCTGGCGCTTCGACGAGGTCTTCTCCTCCTCGGTGCTGATGGATTTCGACAAGAACACCAATCTGAAGCTCGATCCGGACGAGCTCAAGGAAGTCGGCAAGACGGTGCGCGATTCGCTGGCCGAGTACGACTACTACACAAACCTGACGCTTAACGGCAAAGCCATCAAGGTGAACAAGCCAGAGGTTATCAATGTCGACTACAAGGACGGGCAGCTCCTGATGTTCTTCGCGGTCAAGCCATCCGAGCCTATGGTGCTGAAGGGCAACAAGCTCAGCTTCGGCATCTACGACCCGACGCTCTACACCTCGATCGATTTTCCCAGCGACAGCGAGCTGGTGACGGAAGGCGATGCCTTTAAAGGCTGCACGCAGAAAGTCGTGCGCCCCGATCCGGACGACGTAATCGCCGAAAACAAGGCGACTTTAACGGACGCCTTCTTCAACGATCCAACGGGAACCACCATGTCGAAGCTCTTCGCAACGCGGATAGACGTCCAATGCTGACGTCACGGATATCGAAGCTAATTGCTGCGGCAGCTCTCGCCTTTTTCGCGGCAGTTAGCCTTGCGCACGCCACCGGATCGCCGCTCGGCATCGGCACGGCGGAACCGAGCTTCCAGCCGACCGGGGGGCCGTTGGCGCCGATCTTTCTCTATGTGAACTACCAACAACAGACCTTCTATCGGGCGCTCACCAAATCCATCGAGGCCATGCGCCAGGACCCTTGGCAGCTGTGGACGCTGGTCGGCCTCTCCTTCGCCTACGGCATCTTTCATGCCGCCGGCCCCGGCCATGGCAAGGCCGTCATCTCTTCCTACATGGTCGCAAACGAGATCGAGCTGAAGCGTGGTATCGTCATCTCGTTTATCTCGGCCTTCATTCAGGGCATCGTCGCCGTTCTCGTCGTCGGGGCCGCCTATTTCGTTCTGCGCGGCTCGGGCATCACCATGACGATGGCCACCAATGCGATGGAAATCACCAGCTTCGTCATGGTGATTATCTTTGGTGGCTGGCTATTGTTTCGCAAACTGCGCTCGATGATCCAGAGCGGGCCGCAGCGCCAGGAGGTGCAATTCGCGACGTCGGCCGGCCCGGTCAGCATATCGCTTTTCGAAGATGCCTCCAAAAGCTCAGGTCCTGTGCAAAAACTCTCCCGTCTCCGCGCGATTGCGCAGTCGGGCAATCGCTATAATTGCGACGACTCGACGCATGATTTGGCCAATGACATGGTCTGCGAGACCTGCGGCCATTCGCACCTGCCGGATCCGAAAATGCTGTCGAACGAAAAATTCAGTGTCCGTGAAGCCTGGTCTGCGGTCATCACCGTCGGCCTGCGCCCTTGCTCGGGCGCGCTGCTCGTCATGACCTTCTCGATGCTGAACGGGCTCTATTTCGGCGGTCTGCTTTCGGTCATCGCCATGTCGGTCGGCACCGCGTTGACCGTCTCGCTGCTCGCCATTATCGCCGTCTTCGCCAAGGGCACCGCCGTGCATTTCACCGGTCGCGGTTCGAAGCTTTCGACATGGGTCGGCAATGGCATCGAAATCCTGGGCGCATTGCTGGTCATCTGCTCCGGCGTGATATTGCTCGGTGCGTCGCTGCAGACCTGACCCCGTGGATTATCGGTTCTTGCGCCTCTGATAGCGGGCTCTCAGCCAGAAGACCAAAAAGAAGGCCAGGATGACCAGGACGCCGAAGCCGGTGCCGAGCCACGGCGAAACATTGCCGAGCCAGACGATGACATCGGGCATCAGGTACAGTAGCGCCATGGCTGCCAACAAAATAATGGCGGCTGCGATCGCCGTTGAGCGGGTTTCGCTGTTTTTATCCGTCAAAATGGCTATTCCTTCGCGCGCCACTAATCGTTGTCCGGCGAAGGCTTAGGCCAGCCGCCCGTGAAAGGCAACCGGCCCTTCCCGAGGATGATCAGACCTTGGCGCTTGCGACCGTTGCCTCGATATGATCGACCAACGCGTCGGCGAGACCGAGACGGCCGGCGAGAAGATCGAGATAACCGCGCTCTGCCCGCGAATCCGGCTCGATCGTCAGCCGCGACGCAGTGTAGACCTGCACGCGCTGCTCCTCCGTTTGCGCCGATGCGACGATGGCGTCGAGATCGACAGGGTTAGCGAGCTCACGCTTTAAAAAAGCTTCCGCTTCTGGGCCGACACCCGCTTCCTGCACCTTGCCGAGAATATGTTTGCGCTCCGCATCGTCTATATGCCCATCGGCGCGGGCGGCGGCGATCATGGCGCGGACAAGGGAAAGTGCGAAATCATTGCTTGCGATCGCCGGCGTGGTGCTAAAGCCGGAATTGGAAGGCGGCGGCAGGAATTGCGGCTCCGCCTGCTCGGCAGGTTGCGGCGCCGGCTCCGGCGCATTGCCGGCCTGGTAGTTCTTGTAGGCCTGATAGCCAAGCCCGGCGATGGCGGCGAGACCGCCGAGCGTCAATACGTTGCCGGTAATCTCGCGGCCCGTCTTTGTGCCCAGCAGCACGCCGGCAATGGCACTGGTCGCCAGCGGATTGTCCCTGGCAAGATTGATGGCTTCAGTCGCCTTGTCTCTCACGCTTCCCTGCATTCCCGGAACTTGCGATCCCAGGAACTGGTCCAGAAGCTTGCGGGCGTCGATCATCTTGATGGTCCTCCGTCCTTTGTAAAGCATGATCCCAAAACCTGCGCGGCGGTTCTTGGCGAGATCATGCGCAAACAAACCTGCAAGAGGGAAATAGGAAGAGACGATTGCGAATACAAACCTGCCGAAAAGCAAAAGGGCGCGTATGGAGCCATACACGCCCTTTGGTCGACTTTTCGGAAGGTCTTAGCCCTTCAATGCGGCCGCTTCGGCGGCGAGCTTGGTGATCCCGGCCCAGTCGCCGGCCGTGACCAGTTCCTTCGGCGCAACCCAGGAGCCGCCGACGCAGATGACGTTCGGCAACGACAGGTAATCATGGGCATTCTTCAGCGAAACGCCGCCGGTCGGGCAGAACAGCGTGCCCGCGAGCGGCGAGGACAGCGCCTTCAGATAGGCAGCGCCGCCAGCCTGTTCGGCCGGAAAGAATTTCAGCACCTTGTAGCCTTCCTCGCGCAGCGCCATGACTTCGCTCGCTGTCGCCGCACCCGGCAGCAGCGGCACGTGGGAGGAGCGGGCAGCGTCTAGTAGCTCCTGCGTCGTACCGGGGCTGACGATGAACTTCGAGCCAGCCTCGACGGCAGCTTCCCATTGCGCGACATTCAGGATCGTGCCGGCGCCGACTTCAGCGCCTTCGACTTCCTCCGCCACGGCGCGGACGGCATCGAGCGCGCCGGCGGTGCGCAGCGTGATCTCGATTGCCTTCAAACCGCCTTGAACCAGCGCCCGGGCGAGCGGCACAGCCGATTTCGCATCTTCGACAATGAGGACAGGAACGACGGGCTGCAGTTTCAGGATGGAAAGAAGCTTTTCGGTTTTCTCGCCCATGGTCGGCGTGCTCCCTTAAAACGATTGAAATCCGGTGTTCGAATAGCCCTCCGAGAAGTCATTGTCGAGACAAAAGCGAAGTTTGATGAACATGGGTAGGAAATTCCGAAAACATCCGTTAGTCTATTTAGATATGATGCTGACGGAGCATGTCGAGCGCATGGCAAAAGAGATCGAGCGAAAGTTTCTGGTGCGCGGCGATCATTGGCGCGACCTCGCTTCCGAGAAACTCACCCTACGGCAGGCCTATATAGCCTCCATGGACGATCGCTCCGTGCGCGTCCGCCTGACGAACGACACGGTCGCCACCCTGACGATGAAGATCGGCAGGGCGATGACGCGCGACGAGTTCGAATATGAGATCCCGGTTGCCGATGCCGAAGAACTGCTCGGCAACGCCATCGGCCTCGTCATCGAGAAGACCCGCCACAAGGTGCCCTACAAAGGCTTCGTCTGGGAAGTCGACGTCTTTCGCGGCGCGCATCGCGGCCTGGTGACGGCCGAGGTCGAGATGGAGTGCGAAAGCGATAATCCTGAACTGCCAGATTGGGTTGGCCGCGAGGTGACCGGCGAATATCGCTACTCCAACCAGGCGCTCGCGACGCAATTCGAACAGGAATACGATGAGTTATCGCATTCGGCCTGACAAGGCCTTCGACGACGATGTGCATACCGCCGCCGCGCGGCAGCTCGGCAAGGCGATAGCGGCATTGACCGATCGGCCGGAGGGACTGCACGAGGCCGTGCACACTGCGCGCAAGCATATCAAGCGCGTGCGCGCGCTTTACCGGCTGATCGCTGACCGCGCGCCGGAGTTCCAACAACAGGAAAATAGCAGGCTGCGGGAAATGGCGCGAACCCTCTCCCACGTTCGCGACGCGACTGCTCTGATCGAGGCTGGTCGTCATCTGCACGAGACGGCGACATGTGAGGAAGAAGCCCAGGCGCTAGGACGTGTCATCGACGTCCTCACGGCCCGGCGCGATCGGCTATCGGAGACGCAAACCGACCTCGAAGAGAAGGCGGAGGCCGCGGTCGCTACCTGCCGCGACGCATTGGAGGCGCTGAATGCGACCTCTTTCGACAGCGGCCGACGCGAGGCCGGGCGCCTCTTTCAAAAAAGCTGGCGCAAGACGGGGCGCAAGGCGGCGAAGGCACTCGCCGAGTGCCATGCCGAAGCCCGTACCGATCAATTTCACGAACTGCGCAAACGTGGCCAGGATTGCTGGATGCATCATGCGCTGCTGCGTGACATCTGGCCGGCCGCCATGCACGCAAAACAGCTCGAAGCCAAGGCACTGGTCGATGTGCTCGGCCGCTATCTCGATCTGTCGATGCTTTCCGAAGTCACCGATCGCGAGCCGCATCTCTTCAACGGAAACGACGACCGCGCCCGCCTGCTGGAGGCGATCATCTCCCGCCAACAAACCGCCCGCCAGGATGCCCTTGACAAGGCCCGTTGGGTTTTCGCCGACGAGCCAAAGCAGGAAGCGCGGACGATCAAACGGCTTTGGCTGGAAGCTGGGGATTGAGGTAGTCTCCGCTACACGCTCGTCACCGAAGGCGTGAAATCGGTTCCTCGCCCATGGAAGCAATCATCGCCGGCAACAAGTTTTGCCGGGTGCGCCATCTATCGAAGCAATTTCTCCATACGAAAATTTTCGAGCATCTGCCCGCGCTTTTCCACCGTCTGCGATGCCAGGACGAGGAAACCTCGTCGTTCGAAGAATGGTCTGGCGGTAAGGCTGGCTTCCGTAAAAATGCACCCGAGCCCCTGTTTTCTCGCCTCTGCCTCGATCGCCGTCAGGAGCAGGCTGGCAGCCCCGATGCCTTGATAGTCGGGATGAACAAACATCATATCCAAGTGCCCATCGGCCTCGAGATCCGCAAATCCGACTGGCACGCTCGCATGCTGCGCGATCCAGGTCGGCCTGCTTGACCGGCGTTTTGCCCAGGCTTCCCTGTCGTCCACTTTAGCCCAGGCATCGACTTGGGCCTGATTGTAGTCCCTAGACGCCACTTGCCGGATCGCTCTCTGGAATATGTCGCTGGTCTGATTGGCATCCGCCGGGACATATGCTCTTACAGTCAGCATGTTCTTTGGCACCTTCACCTCTGGTGGCGTATCGATCGCTCCCGCACAAATTACGGCCGGCTGATCCATTCATCGTTTCTCCGCATGATCTTTGCAAAGGTTGACGCAAGTCGGATCGCGGCCACTGTGACGCATAATATAAATCCCGATTGCTTGCCGGCGCGCAAAATTGTATTTCCGCGGCATGACGGACATCCTTTCCACTCCACGACATGAGGCAGGCGGCGCATTCCTCGTTGCCGCCCTCTATCATTTTGCTTCCTTTCCGCGCTTCGAGGCCGTGCGGGAGCCGCTGCTTGCGCTCTGCGAAGCAAACGGCGTCAAGGGCACACTGCTCCTCGCCCACGAAGGCATCAACGGCACCATCGCCGGTACGGATGCAGCTATCGGCACCGTCCTCTCTTTCCTGCGCGCCCAGCCGGAATTTTCAAGTCTGGAGCACAAGGAAAGCAGGGCATCGAAAATGCCTTTCGTGCGCATGAAGGTGAAGCTGAAAAAAGAGATCGTCACCATGGGCGTCGAGAGTATCGACCCCACCAAGATCGTAGGCACCTATGTCGCGCCGAAGGACTGGAATGCGTTGATCTCCGACCCCGACACAATCGTCATCGACACACGCAACGATTACGAGACGGCGATCGGTGTATTCAAGGGCGCGGTCGATCCGAAGACCAAGACGTTTCGCGAATTTCCGGAATGGGTGCGCCAGAACGAGCGCCTGCACAACAAGCCGAAAATCGCGATGTATTGCACCGGCGGCATCCGCTGCGAGAAGGCGACTGCCTTCATGAAGGAGCAGGGGTTTGACGAGGTTTACCACCTGAAGGGCGGCATCCTGAAATATCTCGAGGAAGTGCCCGCCGAAGAAAGCCTTTGGGAAGGCGCCTGCTTCGTCTTCGACGAAAGGGTCTCCGTCGAACATGGCCTGAAGGAAGGCAATCACAGGCTCTGCCATGCCTGCCGCAATCCCATCACCGTCGAAGAGGTCACCTCTCCCTTTTATGAAGCCGGTGTGTCCTGCAGCCAATGCTACCACGACCGCACCGAGGCCGACCGCGAACGTTATCGCGAACGGCAACGCCAGATCGCGCTCGCCCGCAAGCGCGGCCAAGAGCACATAGGCGGCTAAGGAATTTAGGCGGCTGCTTCCCGCTCGTCGGCGATCGTATGGGCCGCCGTCTGCGCCTTCAGCCGCTTGCTGATTTCGGCTTCCGGCAGCGGCTTGCCGAAGAAATAGCCCTGCAGCTCGTCGCAGCCGAAGAGTTCCAGGGCGATCCCCTGCTCTTCCGTCTCGATGCCTTCCGCCGTCACGGGCATGTCGAGCGAACGCGCCAATGCCACCGTCGCCTGCAGCATCTCGCGGGCACGGCTATCCGTTAGCACATCCATGGTCAGCGACCGGTCGATCTTGATGCGGTCGAAGCCGAATTGGCGGAGATACCCGATCGACGAGAAGCCCGAGCCAAAGTCATCGAGCGCCACCTTGACGCCGAGCGCCTTGAGCTGCTCGATCGACTGGCGCGTGCGCTCCGGATTCTGGATGATATAGCCTTCGGTGATTTCCAGCGTGATGCGTTCGGCTTCAATCTCCGTACGGCTCAACACATGCCGCACATAGTCCGCAAAAGCGGGATTGCGGAATTGGCCCGGCGAGACGTTGACTGCAACGCGCAGGCCCGGCCATTGCTGCGCTGCCTCGCAGGCTTTGCGCAGCACGAGTAGCCCGAGTGCCTCGATCAGGCCGCTCGTTTCAGCAATGGGTATGAAGGCATCGGGCGAAATCGGCCCGTAACCGGGCCTGCTCCAGCGCACCAACGCCTCGACGCCGGTGATCTCATGGCTCTTGGCATCGACCAGCGGCTGATAGGCAAGCGTCAACTCTTCCTTTTCGATAGCATTGCGCAGGTCAAGTTCCAACGCGTTGCGTTCCTCGCGATCGGCATCCATGGCCGTCTCGTAGCAGGTCATGCGAGCGCGGCCTGCTTCCTTGGCTTTGTACATGGCAAGGTCGGCTCGGCGCACCAGTTCCTCGCGGTCGATCCGGCCCTCAGGCGAACTGGCGATGCCGATGCTGGCGCCGACAACGACCACGCGCCGGCCGATCTCCAATGGCTCGGCAAAGAAATCCAGCACCTGTTCGGCAAGTCTAAGCGCCGGCGCGTCGTTCAGCTCCTTGGTCGGAAAGGCCACAGCGAACTCGTCGCCGCCAAGTCGCGCGAGCGTCGCCGTCGGCGGAATGAGCACATTCAGCCCGGCGGCGACGGCGCGGATCAACTGATCCCCGGTGCCGTGACCATAGGCGTCATTGATCTCTTTGAATCCGTCGAGGTCGAGATAGAGCAGCAGGACATTGCTGCCGTCGGCCCGGGCGCTTTCCACCAATCGGTCGACATCGAGGCGCAGGCCCTCGCGATTGAGAAGGCCGCTAAGCCGGTCTCGCAGCGAACCCTGGCGCGCCAGCGTCTCTTCCGCCCTCAAACGTCGACCTGCCAGCGACCCCAATATGAGCAGCACCACGAAAAACATGCCGACCAGGCCGAGTGCGCCGACCACCAGCGGACGGGCCTGTTGATAGCTGACGTCACCAGGTCCGCGCGATGTCCAGACCAGCCGCCCGAGGGGCTTGCCGAGCGGATCGACGATCGAGACGGCATAGCGCGCGATCGTGTCCGGCGGCACCAGCCTGAGGCCGCTGATGACATAGGTATTGGAGAGCATCTTGATCTTGGCCGCATCGAGGTGCCGGACAAAGATCAGATAGCGGCGCTTGCCTTCCGGGACGGGGATGTGGCCGGATTTTTCGCGGATCGTCCCAACACCGATGGCGGCAATGCCCTTGTCGGTCATCACATAGCCGCTCGCCTCCGGCACGCTGGTTGCCCGCGTCTTGCGCACCTGATCCACCAGGGCCCAGATCGAGGCATCAAAGACATCCTCGATCTTATCGGTCATCGGTTTGCCATCCCGATAGGCAATGACGGGCTTGTTGTCGTCATCGACGACCAGCGCCATGTCGAACAGGGCGCCATCGGCGGACATTTCGCCATAGTTGCCGGCGATCCAGTCCTGATCGTTTACCTCATAGACATTCCGGGCGGCAGCATTGCGCGCCGCATAGTCATGCAGCGTCGCGTCGAGCAGGCCTTCGAAGGTCTTCAGCGCACCGGCGGTGGTTTCCCAGGAACGCTCGTCGTCCAATTTGTTGGAATAATCAGCCACCCGGCCGATCGCCGTCAGCACCATCAGCGTGACGACTATGACGACCAGAGCGAACGAAAACAAAACGGCCGTCACGATGGAATGACGACCGATTTGCGTATTCCGCTGGAATGACCCGAAAACTGCTCCCAATGCGCTTCTCCTTAGCTTGAGAAGTCTGCCTTCAGGTCTTCAAAAAACGGTTAAAGCGAACCTATGATTATTGCGTGACAGGGTTGCATGTTGATCGGCGCCGCAAGCATTTCATATGGATCCGCGGATTGCCTGCGCAAAACGATTGAGGCTTGCCCTCAGCGCGCCATTCTCTTGCATCTCCGCCAGGAGCGCCGCCTGCGCCTCATCGCTCTTGCCGGCGAGCGGCACGCGCAGAAAAGCCTCCGGCACGATACGGAGCGACATGGTCTGCAACACTTCGGTCAGTTGCTCCAGCACAAGATCGCCGCGATGCGAGGCGTGCGCAAACATCAGCGGCCTGAACGGCACCTCGTCGCGCGACACCAGCCAATCCAGCGCGTTTTTGAAGCCGCCAGGAATGCCATGGGCATATTCCGGACAGGACACGATCAGCCCGTCCGCGTTGCGGATCTTGGCCGCAAATGCATCGACAACGGAAGGCGTCCTGTCACCTTCATGATCCGGATTGAAGATCGGCAGATTGCCGATCAAATCGCAGATTTCTATCGAAACTCCGTCAGGCGATATCAGTCGGAGAGCCTCCAGCAGCCGGCGGCTGGTGGAGGCCTGTCTTTGACTTCCCCAGAGCGCGTAGAAGGAAAGCGGACGCTGGATCATCCGCGAAGCCTATCAAGCGCCAGCGATTCGTGCGACAGCCGTCCAGCCCTTAATTGATGGGCCGGAAAGGCGACGTGGATCAAGCCGTCTTATGGTTCCCCTTCGGGAACTGACCGGCGAGTTCACGATACCACTTGCCGCTCTTCTTGACCGTCCGCACCTGCGTCTCGTAATCGACATGTACGAGGCCGAAGCGCATGCGGTAACCTTCCGCCCACTCGAAATTATCCATCAGGCTCCAGGCGAAATAGCCGCGCATGGGATAACCGTCCTTGATCAGGTCAGCGACGATGCCGAGATGGTCGATGTAGTAATCGAGGCGCGGCTGGTCGTCGACTTCGCCGTTGACGACCCCCATGTTATAGCAGGCACCGTTCTCGGTGATGTAGCATTCCGGCAGCTCGTAGCGCTTGTAGAGATCTTCCACGACGTGCTTCAGGCCTGGCGCGTAGATTTCCCAGCCGATATCGGTCTTCACCTCGCTTGCCGGGGGCGCTTCATTCGTCCAGGGGAAGTCGCCGCTCTTGGAGGCGTCATCGTAGACGCGCATCGGCATATAATAGTTCAGACCCCACCAATCGAGCTTCTGGTTGATGATCTTCAGGTCACCGTCCTCGACAATAGGCATGCGGTCGCCAAGCGCCTCGACGAATTCCTTCGGATACTGACCCTTAAAGATCGGATCGAAGAAGGCGCCGTTGTGGAACTGATGCGCGCGCTCGACGGCGGCCTGATCTTCCGCACTATCGGAACCCGGAAGGATAGAGGCGGCATTGATGACGATACCAACCGGCACTTTGGGCGCTTCCGCGCGGATCGCCTCGACACCAAGGCCGTGCGCGAGGTTCATGGTGTGCATGGCATAAAGCGCCGCCTGCATGTTGCGTTCGCCCGGTGCGTGGATGCCGTAAAGGTGGCTCAGCCAGACAATGCACCAGGGCTCATTGAAGGTGGCGATCGAATCCAGGCGGTCGCCGAGGCGGGCCACGACGGTCTTCACATACCGCTGATAGGCATAGGCCGTGGAACGCGCCGTCCAGCCGCCGTCGCCGGCAAGCGTCAGCGGCAAGTCCCAGTGATAAAGCGTCGCAAAGGTCTTGATGCCGCGCGCCTTGCAGCCATCGACGAGACGGTCGTAGAAATCGAGACCGGCTTCGTTCACCGGACCCGTACCGTCAGGAATGATGCGCGGCCATGCGATCGAGAAGCGATAAGCCTCGACGCCCATCTCCTTGATCAGATCGAGATCCTGTTCCAAGCGATTGTAATGATCACAGGCGACATCGCCGTTATGGCGATGGTAGACGCGGCCCGGCATGTTGGCGAAAGCATCCCAGATCGATGGCTTGCGGCCGTCCGCCTTGGTGGCGCCTTCGATCTGGAAGGCGGCGGTGGCGACACCGAACGTGAAATCGCCCGGGAAACGGGCGGCAAAGCTCTTGGGATCAATCATGACTAACCTCGTTTCTCTCAAACGGCGGGACGGCCGGGTGCGATCGACCCGCGCTCACGACATTGGGCTTTCGTGCGGTTTAAACCTACGAAAACGTCCTTGTACAGTCCTGCAATGACAAAACTGCAACGTTGCAGTCAGAAGTCGAGGAGGATGGGACGGCAAACAACCAGCCGTCCCCTACGCACGGATCAGAGCTTGACCCAAGCGCCATTGCGCTTCGAAGAAGCAACGCAGGCCTCGACGAAAGCGACACCCTTCACGCCGTCATCGACGGTCGGGTAGACGACGCCCGGATCGACTGCCACGCCCTTCTTGCGGGCGTTTATGGCGCGCGCAGCTTCAGTGTAGATTGTGGCGAAGGCTTCGAGATAGCCTTCCGGATGGCCGGACGGGATGCGCGAGACGCGCGCGGCCGCAGCACCCGATCCGGCGCCATTGCGGGTGATCAGGCGCTTCGGCTCGCCGAACGGCGTGTACCAGAGATAGTTGGGGTCGGCCTGCGTCCATTCGATGCCGCCCTTGGTGCCGTAGACGCGGAGCTTAAGGCCGTTCTCATGGCCTAGCGCCACCTGACTGCACCACAGCATGCCCTTGGCCGGCTTCTCCGAACCCTTGGCTTTGAACCGCAGCAGCAGATGACCATTGTCGTCCAGACGGCGGCCTTCGACGAAACTGTCGAGATCGGCGGCAAGGCTGTCGAGTTCCAGGCCGGTGACAAAGGAGGCGAGGTTGTAGGCATGTGTGCCGATATCGCCGGTGGAGCCGCCAGCGCCGGACTGCGACGGATCGGTGCGCCAGGCGGCCTGCTTCTGGCCGGACTGCTCGATGTTTTCCGTCAGCCAGTCCTGCGGATATTCCGCCTGCACGATGCGGATATCGCCGAGCTCGCCATTGGCGATCATCTCACGCGCCTGGCGGACCATCGGATAGCCGGTGTAGTTGTGCGTCAGGATGAACAGCGCACCGCTTTCGTCGGCCACTTTCTTCAGCTTCTTGGCATCGGCAAGGTTGGAGGTCAGCGGCTTGTCGCAGATGACATGGATCCCACGCCTCAGAAATTCCTTGGCGGCGGCGTAGTGAACATGGTTCGGCGTGACGATCGAAACTGCTTCGATGCCGTTCTTCAGCTTGGCTTCGCGGATTGCCATATCTCGATAGCTGGAATAGGTGCGGGTCGGATCGAGACCGAGATCGCGGCCCGAAGCGATCGCCTTGTCCGGCGAGGCCGACAGCGCGCCAGCGACGAGATCGAACTGGTCGTCGATGCGGGCGGCGATGCGATGCACCGCACCGATGAAGGCGCCGGCGCCTCCACCCACCATACCAAGCCGAATGCGCGGCTCACGCGTCTGCTCCGATGATCCTTCGATTGCCATATGTTCCTCCTGAATGAATTAGAATTCGCCCCTTGCGGGGGAGATTTGGTGCCTGCCGTTCCAAGCAACCCGCCTCGCCCTTCGAGGGCCGGGCCACCTCACGGTGAGGCTGATCTTTTGCACCCACGCTCTTCCATCTACTGATGGCGCCGATGGCTCCTAGGAATATCGCGAGAGCCCGCTCCACCCTCGTCCTGAGGTGTGCAGCCTCCTGAGCTCTGTTGAAGGACTGAAGCCAAGAAGGACGAGGGAGCCCTCTCTCCTCCCCCCGGGGGGAGAAGAGAGAATTATCAAAGCCCCAGCATGCGACGGTTGGCAGCCTGATCCGTGCCACTGCCGGCAAAGTCGTCGAACGCCTTTTCGGTAACGCGGATGATGTGCGACTTGACGAATTCGGCACCTTCGCGTGCGCCGTCTTCCGGATGCTTAAGGCAGCATTCCCATTCGACCACGGCCCAGCCATCGAAATCATTGGCGGTCAGCTTCGAGAAGATCGAGCCGAAATCGACCTGGCCGTCGCCTGGCGAACGGAAGCGGCCGGCGCGGTTGACCCAGCTCTGATAGCCACCATAGACGCCCTGACGCCCAGTCGGATTGAACTCCGCATCCTTAACGTGGAACATCTTGATGCGGTCCTTGTAGATATCGAGATGGTCGAGATAGTCGAGGCACTGCAGGACATAGTGCGACGGGTCATAGAGCATGTTGGCGCGCGGATGGTTGCCGACCCGCTCCAGGAACATTTCGAAAGTAATACCGTCGTGCAGATCTTCGCCGGGATGGATTTCGTAGGCGACATCGACGCCGCAGGAATCGGCATGATCGAGGATCGGCGTCCAGCGGCGGGCAAGCTCGTCGAATGCAGTTTCCACCAGGCCGGCCGGACGCTGCGGCCAGGGATAGAGGAACGGCCAGGCGAGCGCGCCGGAGAAGGTCGCGTGCGCCTTGATGCCGAGATGCTTGGAAGCCGACAGCGCCATCTTCACCTGCTCGACGGCCCATTGCTGCCGCGCCTTCGGGTTGCCGCGCACTTCCGGCGCCGCAAAACCGTCGAAGGCCTCGTCATAGGCCGGATGCACGGCAACGAGCTGGCCCTGCAGATGGGTCGAAAGCTCGGTGACCTCGACGCCGTTGGCGCGGGCGACGCCAGCAAATTCGTCGCAATAATCCTTGGAGGTCGCGGCCTTCTTCAGGTCGATCAGCTGGCCTGCCCAGGTCGGTACCTGCACGCCAACATAGCCGGCCTCGGCCGCCCATTTGGTGATCGAATCCCACGAGTTGAACGGAGCTTCGTCGCTTGCGAATTGTCCGAGAAACAGGCCTGGGCCCTTGATCGTCTTCATGCGTAATTCCTCCCTGGTCGTGTGCTGTAAACGTTTCCGAAGCGATTCAACACCTCATTCGGGGCGAACGAGGCGTCCTTCCCTCAAAAACAATAGGGCCGTCTGGCCGAAAGTCGAATGCATCGAGACCTAATCACGGCCCGCCTTCGACGACAAGAGGTACGTGCCGCAAAAATTACCGGACTGAGCGAAACTCCGTGGCGGAACCGAAAAAAACGCCCGCCGGAACGGCGGGCGCCTTGCTCGAAATGTGTGGATCATCCATTCAGAACGGCGAATCGGGGAAGTAGAAATCCTTGGCATTATCCTTGGTGACCAAGGTCGCATCCAGGATATAATTGCCGCGGACTGGAACCTGATCATAGAAGTTGGCAGCGGTCAGTTCCATGGCCGTTCCCACCATTGCCGGCGGATAGAGAACGTCGACCGGGATCAGCTTGTCGCCGTCCATGACCTTCTTGACCATATCCTTCGAACCGGCGCCGGCGATGATATACTGGATATCGGTGCGCTTGGCCTGGTCGATCGCCTGCAGCACGCCGACGGCCATGTCGTCATCCTGACACCAGACGACATCGATCTTCGGGAACTTCGTCAGATAGTCCTGCATGACCTTGAAAGCGTCGTCGCGGTTCCAGTTGCCGTATTGCCGATCGAGAACCTTGACGTTGGAGCCGGCGATGCCCTTGTCGAAACCGTCCTGACGCTGCTGGTCGATCGGGATCGGCAGGCCGCGGATGACAACGACCTGAGCATTCGGCGTATTGGCCTTGATGTATTCGCCTGCCGTCTGGCCAAGCGCAGGATTGTTGCCCGCAACATAGAGGTCGCGGACGGAATTGTCGTTGTTGCTTGGCGCGCGGTCGACCAGAGCGACGAACTTGCCCTTGTCCTTGACTTCCTTGATGGCGTTGACCAGCGGATCGGGATCCGACGGCAGGATCACGAGAGCGTCGATGCCCTGAGTCTCGAGGTCCTGTACCGCATTTGCCTGGCTTGCTGCGTCGGGCGAGGTCTTGACGATGACGTTAAGGCCCGGATGTTCCGCCATCAGAAGTTTGGCGACGCGTTCGGCGTGGAAGACGACACCCGAAGTCCAGCCATGGTCCGCTGCCGGAATGGAAACGCCAATGGTGACCTTCCTGTCCTCGGCGTGAACCGTGCTGGCCAAAGCCGCCAGCGCGACAGCCAGGCCAAATAGTCTTTTACGCATATTTCATCCTCCCAGATAGAGACAGGGCATTGTCATGATGACCGGGCGCCCCTTGGACCCGGTTATTGCTGTTTGCGAGCAAGCGAGCGCTGAACGAGCATGGCGATGATGATGATCGCGCCCTGGATGGCACTCAGCAGATACTCGCTGATGAAATTGGAAAGCAGCATGATGTTGCCGACCAGCTCGAGAATGAAGGCGCCGCAAACGGTGCCCCACACCCTGCCCGCGCCGCCCTTTAGCGCCGTGCCGCCAACGACGACGGCCGTGATCGCCTGCAACTCCCATAAGCTGCCCGTCGTTGCCGATGTCGAACCAAGCCGTGGCACGTAGAGAAGCACGGCGATCGCCACGCACAGGCCCTGGATGACGAAGGCGACGGTACGCACGCGATTGACCGCGACGCCCGAATAACGTGCAACATCGCGACTGGAGCCGACGGCGATGACATGCCGCCCATAACGGGTGCGATAAAGAATGAAAGCCGCGATGCAGGTAACGACGATGATGACGACGATCGGCACCGGCACGCCGAGCACGGAACCGTAGTAAGCCGGCTTGTAGAGCGCCTGCAAATTGGCCGGACGCAAGGTGATCGCGCCGCCCTGCGACAGCCACGTCGTCAAGCCACGATAGACGCCCATCGTGCCGAGGGTCGCGATGAACGGCTCGATCTTGCCCATGGTCGTGATCAGACCATTGGCCAAGCCGCACAGGAGACCGGCGACGATCGAGAACAACACAGCCGCCGTCAGCATCAGGGCCGGATCGGCGATGACGCCTGAGTTCATCAAGAGGATCATCAGGCTTGCGACGAATGCGACCATCGCACCGACAGACAAATCGAGATCGCCTGCCGAGATGACGAAGGTGGCGCCGACTGCGATGATCGCGATATAGGCGCATCTCGTCGCGACATTGGTGAGATTGGTAAGGCCGATAAAATTCGGGTTGACCAGTGCGCCTACGATCAGAAGCAGCACCAGCGCTGCAAACGGAGCCACGGCCCTGAGATCGATATCACGCCAGGAACGCCCTCGCTGACCGGCCTTGCCGCTGCTGTCTTCGCCCACGCTCATAACCAAAACCAACCTCCCGTCCCATGATTGCTGGGAATTCGCCCTGCCTATGCCGCCCGTTCAGGCAGCGGTCTTTTTCTTCAGGCCCGCCGCATAACGCATGATTTCCTGCTCGGTGATCTCGTCGCCTTCAAGCATGCCGACGATCCGGCCCTCGCGCATCACCGCGATCCGCGTACACAGCCCGATGACCTCGGGCATTTCCGAGGAGACCACGATGATCGAATGGCCGTCGCGCGCCAGCGCCGAAATGAAATGATAGATCTGCTGCTTCGTGCCGACATCGATGCCGCGCGTCGGCTCATCGATGATGATGATCCGCGGACCGGTTTCCATGACCTTTGCCAGAAGCAATTTCTGCTGATTGCCGCCGGACATGCGGCCAACGATGATGTTTCCGTCGCGAACCCGGATGTCGAAGCGGCGGCGCGCCCGCGCCAGCGCATTGGCCTCGCTGGAAGCGCTCAGATAACCGAACTTGCCGTGCCGATCCAAGGACTGGAGGGTCAGGTTGACGGCCATCCCCGAATTTAGAAGCAGGCCCTTGGACTTCCGGTCCTTGGTCATATAGGCAAGCCCGGCATCGATGGCCGCATGCACGTCATGTGACGGCACCGCTTGGCCGTTGGCGACCACTTCACCGGAAGCGCGTGAGCGCAGCCCAACGACCGCTTCCATCAGTTCGGTGCGGCCCGAGCCGATCATGCCGGAAAAGCCCAATATCTCGCCCTTGCGCAGTTCGAAGCTCGCATCGCGAACATAGCCGGTCGAAAGAGAGCTGACGCTGAGCACAACCTTCTCGTCGACATCGGGCTCGTTCTTGGCGGGATAAAGGCTGGAAAGCTCACGTCCAACCATCAACTGGGCAATCGATTCGCCGTCGAGCAGCGAGGTTTGCGATGTCTTGACCCATTGGCCATCGCGCAGGACCGTGACCCGGTCCGTCAGTTCCATGACCTCGTCTAGCTTGTGGGACACGAAGACGAAGCTCGTCCCCTGGTCACGCAGCTTGCGCACCTGTTTGAACAGGAAGTTGGTTTCCTCGCGCGACAGGACGGCGGTCGGCTCGTCCATGAAGACGATCCTGGCGTCCCGGCTGATTGCCTTGGCGATCTCAACCATCTGCTTGTCGGCGATGGAAAGCGTGCTGATCAAGGCTCTCTCGTCGACATGCGAACCGAGGAGATCGAGGACACGCCGCGTTTCGGCGCGCATATATTTGCGGTCGAGCACACCCAAACGCGTGACTTCGCGACCGAGAAACAGGCTCTCGGTCACGGTCAGATGTTCGGCAAGATTGAATTCCTGGTGGATGATGACGATGCCGAGCGCTTCCGCTGCGCCGTTGGGTGGCAGCCTTACCGGCTGGCCGTCAAGCAGGATCTCGCCGGAGCTTGGCTGCTCGAAACCGGAGAGAACCTTGACGAGCGTCGACTTGCCGGCACCGTTCTCGCCCATGAGCGCATGAATTTCGCCGGCACGCAGATCGAAATTGACGCTGAACAGTACCTGCACGCCGCTGAAGGACTTGCAAATTCGCCTCGCGGACAGCACCACCGCACCGTCGACGGCCTCCGAACTCATCACGTCCTCCCCCGTGGCTCCACCCACTTCCAAGCTGTGTAAACCTTTACATATTGCCTGTAAAGGTTTACATGATTGCACATTGCACAATTTTTCGCGGTCGCCTTTGACCTCGGCGGAAGTCTGTGTAGTGTCCGGTCCGAGACGAGACCCAAGGCAGAGCGCAGTGTCTAATTCCACGCCCGCAACTATCGAAGACGTCGCCAGAATTGCCAATGTTTCGATCGCAACGGTCTCGCGGGCAATCCATATGCCTGAGAAGGTCGCGAACTCGACGCGCCTGAAGGTCAATCAGGCGATTGCGATCACCGGTTATACCACCAATGCCATGGCGCGCAGCCTGCGGCTTGGCCGTTCGAACATGATTCTCGTTGTCGCACCTGATATCGGCGATCCCAATTTCTCCAATATTCTCATCGGGTTGGAAAATGAGGCACGCGCGCACGGCTATGGCGTCCTAATCGGCCACACGCAGAACGATGCTCAGCGCGGGCTGGAATATCTAAAGTTCCTGAATTCCAACCAGGCGGCCGGTTTGATCCTGTTCACAGGTATCCTACCCTTCGGACACCAGACGATGACAGCGCGGCTTCCGCCGAGCGTGGGCGTCTTCGAGCCGGTCTTCAATGGCGGCATCCCCTATGTCGGCGTGGACGATATCGCCGGAGCGCGCAAGGCGGTCGACCTTCTGATCGCCGAGGGTCATCGGAAAATTGCATTCATCGGCGATTCGCGCACCCGCCTTGCCTATTGCCGGCGGCGCATGGGCTATGAGGCGGGGCTCGATGCCGCCGATATCAGTTCCGACCTACGCATTGTGTTCGAGGGTGACGGCACCATCGAGAGCGGACGGCTGGCCGTCGAGCAGCTTTTCATGCGCGACACGCTGCCGACAGCCTTCATGTGTGTCAACGACCAGACGGCCATCGGCGTGATGATCGGGCTGAAGGCGCGCGGCTATGACATTCCGAGGGATTTTTCGGTGACCGGCTTCGACGATGTGCCGCAGGCTGTCTTCATGACGCCCTCGCTGACGACCATCCGGCAGCCGCGGACCGCCATCGGCAAGCACGCGATGTCGCTGCTGATCGAACTCCTATCGGACGGCCAGCCCGCGGAAACGGAAATCCTGCTGCTGCCCGATCTAGTGGTGCGCAACTCGGTCTCGGCCCCGTCGCGCGCCCGGCGATAGAGAGGCATAACGTGGCGCTCGGCAGGATCATCCTTTACGCCCGCGATGTGGAAGCGACGATCGGCTTCTACGAGAAACATTTCGGGTTCAAACCGCTCCGACAGGCCGGCGATCGAATTGTCGAGCTGCTGGCGCCGGACGGAGGCGCCAATCTAATGGTCCATCCTGCGGCAAAGACCCAGAAGATGGGCCAATCATCGGTAAAACTGGTCTTCGACGTCGAACTTGTCGAAGCGTTCCGCGCCAAATGCGCGAGCGGGGGACTTGAATTCGGACCGTTGCATCAGGCCGACGGCTATGTATTTGCCAATGCCAAAGACCCCAGCGGAAACTCCATATCCATTTCGAGCCGCGCATTCAGGCGATAGTGCGGGAGGCGATGAACCACCGCCTCCCGCATGTTAACAATCAAACGTAACGATTGACGACGTTTTCCAGGAGTTCCTGCTTGCCGGATTTCGGCTGCGGGTTGACATCCTTGCTTTCGACCCACTGCGCGATCTGGTCGAGGGAATATTCGCCGCGCAGAAGCTTCTGGCCTTCAGCGGAATCCCAGCCGGCATAGCGATCGGCGAGCGGCTGCGACAGGGCCTTGTCTTCGATCATCTTAGCAGCAGCCTTCAGGCCGCGGGCGCAGCAATCCATGCCGCCGATATGGCCGATCAGCAGGTCTTCCGGATCGAGCGACTGGCGGCGCAGCTTGGCGTCGAAGTTGGTGCCGCCGGTCTTGAATCCGCCGCCTGCCAGAACGTGGTAGTAAGCGAGCGTCATTTCCGGAACATTGTTCGGGAACTGGTCGGTATCCCAGCCGGACTGATAGTCGTTGCGGTTCATGTCGATCGAGCCGAAGATGCCGAGAGCATTGGCGAGCGCCAGCTCATGCTCGAAGGAATGGCCGGCGAGAATAGCGTGGCCCTGCTCAATGTTGACCTTCACTTCGTTTTCGAGGCCGTTCTTTTTCAGGAAGCCATAGACGGTCGAGACGTCGTAATCGTACTGATGCTTGGTCGGCTCCTGCGGCTTCGGCTCGATCAGGATCGTGCCCTTGTAGCCGATCTTGTGCTTGTACTCGACCACGAGGTTGAGGAAGCGGCCCATCTGGTCCAGCTCACGCTTCAGATCGGTGTTGAGCAGGGTTTCATAGCCTTCGCGGCCGCCCCAGAGAACGTAGTTTTCGCCGCCGAGCTTGTGCGTCGCGTCCATACAGGTCTTCACCGTCGCCGCCGAGAAAGCGAAAACGTCCGGATCCGGATTGGTCGCAGCGCCTGACATGAAGCGGCGGTTCGAGAACAGGTTCGCCGTGCCCCACAGCAGCTTGACGCCCGTTTCAGCCTGCTTCTGGGCGAAGTAGTCGACGATCTCATTCAGATTTTTGGTGTTCTCGGCGAAATTCTTGCCTTCCGGACGCACGTCGGCATCGTGGAAGCAATAGTAGGGCGCGCCAAGCAGGGTGAAGAATTCAAAAGCGACATCGGCCTTCAGCTTGGCCGCTTCCATCGTGTCCCGGAACCAGGGACGGAGGAAGGTCTGACCGCCGAAGGGGTCGCCGCCCGGCCAGGTGAAGGTATGCCAGTAGGCAACGGCAAAACGCAGATGGTCTTCCATGCGCTTGCCAAGAACCACTTCGTCCTTGTTGTAGTGGCGGAAGGCCAGCGGATTGGTGCTGTCGGGGCCTTCATATTTCACTTTCTTGATGTCACCAAAAAATCCGGTGCTCATGTCTCATCTCCTTGGGTTTGGTATTTTCGGTAGTGTTATTCGTGCCGTGTTGGCGGTCTGCCCCTCACCCTAACCCCCTCCCCGTTTGTGGGGAGAGGGGACGACCTCTGTTTCCTCGCGCGCTTCGGAGGTGAGAGGGCCGGTGATGGTGTGCCTCCCACCTTCTCCCCGTCAAAAACGGGGAGAAGGTGGCCGATAGGCCGGATGAGCGGCTTTGCGCCACGGTGTTTCAATGCGCCGACAGCGGCTTGATCGCCGGATAAAGCGCACGGTAACGCATGTAGGCATCCTCGTAAGCGCCCGTTAGCGCTGTTATCGGTTCGATCGTGCCGGCGGTTTCAGGCGGCGCGCAAACGGCGACCGGATCGGCGCCGGTTGCTGCGATCAGGCCGAGACGGGCAGCGCCGAATGCAGCTCCGAAATCACCGTCGGCCGGCAAATCGACGGGAACGCCGAGGGCCGTTGCAATCGAGGCCAGCCAAAAGCGCGAGCGCGAGCCGCCGCCGATGGCGGTAACGCGGGCAATATTGGTGCCTGCCGAGCGCAGTGCTTCGAGGTTATCACGAATAGCGAAGGTGACGCCCTCGAGCACCGCCTGGGTGAGCACGGCACGGCTGCTTTCATGACCGAGACCAATGAAGGCGCCGCGGATGGTCGCATCGTTGTGCGGCGTGCGTTCGCCGGAAAGATAGGGAAGGAAGGTGACACCAGACGGCGCTTTCAAGGCATCTCCGAGTTCGCCAGTAAGTTCGGCTGCAGATTTACCGGTGACGCCCGAATGCCAATTCAAAGCGTCGGTCGCTGATAGGATGACGCCCATCTGGTGCCAGGTGTTCGGCAGCGCGTGGCAGAAGGCATGAACGGCGCTTTCCGGCTTCGGCAGGTAGGAGCCGTTGGCAGCGAAGAGCACGCCGGAGGTGCCGAGCGAGACGAAGGCGGCGCCATGGCTGACGGTGCCCATACCACAAGCCGAGGCCGCATTGTCCCCTGCCCCGCCGGCTACGACGACGTCGCCGGCAATGCCCCACTTCGAGGCCAATTCGCCGCGCAGCTTACCGGCGGCTTCCGTGCCTTCGACCAGTGTCGGCATCTGTTTCTCGTCGAGATTGGTGGCGGCAAGCAGCTCGGAAGACCATTTGCGCTTGCCGGTGTCGAGCCAGGATGTGCCGGCGGAGTCGGACATTTCCGACATGTGCTCGCCGGTCAGCCATAGGCGCAGAAAATCTTTCGGCAACAGTACCCAGCGCACCTTGGCGAAGATGTCGGGCTCATGCTTTTCGACCCAGGCGAGCTTCGGTGCGGTGAAGCCGGGGAAAACGATGTTGCCGGTCAGCGTCCGGAATCGCGGATCGGCGTCGAGTGCGGCTGCCTCGTTATAGCTGCGCGTATCGTTCCAGAGGATGCAGGGGCGCAGCACCTTGTCGTCCGCGTCGAGCAGCGTAGCGCCATGCATCTGGCCGGAAAGGCCGATACCCCGCACCGCAGCAAGTTCCCTCGGGTGAGCCGCCTTCAGGCCGGCGACCGCCTCCTCGGTGGCGCGAATCCAGTGCGCCGGCTCCTGTTCCGACCAGCCCGGATACGGACGCGACACATCGAGCCCGCCATTGGCCGATCCGATGATCTTCTGATTGCCGTCGATCAGCATCGCTTTGACGCCGGACGTTCCGAGATCGAGACCCAAATACATCAGATGTACTCCCTATGCTCTGCCGCAGGTTTGATGGTCAGGGCAGATTGTCCTTCAAGAAAATGTCGAGGCGGATGCGTTCCTGCCCGGCGATGACGTCCTGTCCGTCCGCCGTCGCCTTCATGACGCGTATGGCGCTGCGCACCTCGTGGCCGGCGTCCTGGTTCAGGACGGCATCGATCGTGCCGTCCTGCAAGGCCGCACGGGTATGTTCTGTCAGTTCGTGCACGACGACGGTCAGCCCGCGGCCGTGCCCGGTCGCTTTCAGCGCCCTGATCAAGCCGCGATTGCCGGCGCCGAGGCTGTAGATGCCGATGATGCTGTTGCTGCCGGATAGGGCCTCGGAAACGAGCGCGTTGGCGATCTCCGGATCGTCGCGGCCTTCGAGCACAGGCAGAAGGCGTAGTTGCGGAAATTCCGCCGCCATGACAGAGGCAAATCCCTCCAAGCGCTCACGATGGTCGCGCACCAGCATGGAGCCGGCGAGAACGGTGACATCACCGTTGCGCCCGCCCAGAAAACGGCCAAGTAGCCGCGCCGCTGTCCGGCCCGCAGCGATATTGTCGACGCCGGCATAGTGATGCCGCGTGGATCCGGTTAGGTCGGAAACGAGGGTGACAACGGGTAGCCGCGCCGCCACTAACCGGTCGACGGCGGCCCGCACGTCCGGCGCATCGATCGCTACCAAGGCCGCGCCGGCAAGGTCCGTGCCGTGCAATGCGTCAAGCGCGGCCACCAGGGCCGCTGTGTCGAAGGCAGGCACCTCCACTATGCTAATCTCGGTGCGCTCGAACGCCGATCGGGTCATCGCCTGGCGCACTTCCGCGTAGAGGCCGTGCATGAAGGAATTATCGCCGGTCGGCAGGATGAAGACGAGCGGATAGACACGGCCCTTGGCAAGATTGGCGGCTGCCACGTCGCGCACATAGCCGATGTCGCGAATTGCCGCTTCCACTTTCTCACGCGTCACGAGACGCACGCCCGGGCGCTGGTTCAGCACCCGGTCCACAGTCGCAAGGCTGACGCCCGCTGCGGCAGCGATATCGTAAACGGTGGGTCTCATCAGCTCCTCCTAATGAGATTCTTACCGCTAATTCTGATGTACGTAAATCAAAAATTTTCCAGTGTCGAGAAATTCCGGTCGATGCCAACGAAAAGAAAAAGGCTCCTCGATCCGAGAAGCCTTTCCATTACAGGGAGATAGGAGTGAAACGCGATGCCGGAAGCATTCTATCCGTTTGCAGATGATGCCACCTGAAAGCGGGATGTTCTAGTGGCCACCGCCGCCCGCGCCTTTCGGCGGGGCCTTCGGCTTGTTGAGCATCAATACGCCGAAAATCATCGCAAGGAACAATACCGTCAGCATTAGGAAGACGTCGCTAAAGGACATGATGATCGCCTGCTGCTCCGCCATATTGACCAACTGCCGCACCGCCGCCTGCGGGCCGTCCAAGCCACTGGCACTGAAATTAGCCGACATATTGTTGATTTGATCCATGGCGGCGGGGCTGCCCCAATGCACATGCTCGCGCAGATGCATATAGTGGGCGTCCTGACGGGTGCTGAGCACCGTATTGATGATAGCGAGCCCGACGGCACCGCCAAGGTTGCGGGTCAGGTTAAACAGGCCGGAAGCGCCGCGCATGCGAGCAGGAGGCATGGTTCCGAGCGCGATGTTATTGATCGGCACCATGCACATCATCAGCCCGAAGCCGCGAAGTATCTGCGGGATGAAGAGTTCCCAGAAATCCCACTCCATCGTCAAGCCCGTCATGATCCACGTACCGGTCGCGAAACTGCAGAACCCGATAATCATCATGATCCGAAGATCCATCTTGCCGGACAGAATACCGGCCAGAGGCGCGGTGAAGAACATCGCCAGGCCGGAGACGAACATCGTCTCGCCGATCATCAAAGAATCATATCCGCGGATACGGCTGAGATAGACGGGATAGATGTAGGTCAGACCATAAAGCCCGATGCCCATCACGAAGGAGAACATCGAACCAAACGCGAAATTTTTATTGCCGAAGGCTTTCAAATCGACGACGGGGAAATCGACGGCAAACGCCCGGTAAAAGAAGATGAGCGCACCAATTGCGGAGGCAATCGCGGCCATCACGATATAGTCGTCATTGAACCAGTCGTTGGTATTGCCTTCCTCAAGCACATATTCCAGCGCGCCGAGGAACAGCGCCATGGAAAATAACCCCCACCAGTCGAACTTCTTCATCAACGACAGTTCTGGCTTGTCGAAGTCAATGAAATTCCAGGTGACGATGGTGACGATGATACCGGGTCCAATGTTGACCAGGAACAGCCAATGCCAGGAAAATGCGTGGCTGAGATAGCCGCCAACCGTGGGGCCGATGGTCGGAGCAAGCGTTGCGATCAGACCGATGATCGGCGACACCACATTGCGCTTTGACGGTGGGAAAATGGTGAAGGCAGCAGCGAAAACTGACGGAATCATGCCGCCGCCGATAAAGCCCTGAAGCGCACGATAGACGATCATCTGATCGATGTTGGTCGCCGTCGCACAAAGACCACTGGCTATCGTAAAGCCGGCAGCGGAGGCGGCAAAAAGATATCGTGTCGAAATGATGCGGGCCAGCGTTCCCGAAAGCGGAATCATGATGACTTCAGCGATCAGATAGGCTGTCTGGACCCATGGAATTTCATCCGAGCCGGCGCTAAGGCCGGCCTGGATTTCGCTGAGGGAGGCTGAAACCACCTGAATGTCCAGGATCGACATGAACATGCCGAGCACCATCGCGAAGAATGCGATGAGTCTGCGGGGGTCCATATGTTCCGCCGCTGGGACGGCGGGACCGGCTATCGAACCTACCGTCGCTGCTGTCGAGGCCATCGGCGCTCTCCGAACTTAGTTATTGGCCCAGCCGGCACGATCAGGCGCAGTGCGGGTATCGACATCGACAACCACACTCAGACCAGCCCGCAAACGACCGCTGTCGAGCGCATCCTGCGGCAATGCGATACGAACCGGTACGCGCTGGACCACCTTGGTGAAGTTGCCCGTCGCATTTTCCGGCGGAAGCAGTGAGAAGACCGAGCCAGAGGCCGGAGCGATCGACGTTACCGTACCGACGATCGGATGATCGCTATAGGCATCGACATGGACGTTAACCTTGGAACCGGCAACCAGGTGCTGGATCTGCGTTTCCTTGAAGTTGGCGTCGATATAGAGCTGGCGCGTCGGAACCAGCGCCATCAGCTTCTGGCCGGGAGAGACAAGATCGCCCTCCTGAACCGAACGGTTGCCGACAACGCCGTCATAGGGCGCCTTCAGCACGGTGAAGGAGAGGTCGCGGGCCGCCTTGTCGCGAGCGGCCTCCAGGCCCTTGATTGTGCTTTCGGCCTGGCGACGCTGCGCCTGCAGCAGGTTGATGTTGGCCTGAGCCGATGCGATAGCGGCATCGCCGCCGACAAGATTGGCCTTGGCCTGGTCGAGGGCGATATTGGCGCTATCCAAGGAGGCCGTGGTACCGACCGACTTCGATTGAAGTTCGGCAGCACGGGTCTGGGTGATCTGCGCACCGCGCACGGTCGCTTCTAGCGCGACCTTTTGAGCCTGCGCCTGGGCAAGTGCGGCCTGGCCGGCGGCAATCTGCGCATCGATCGTGTGCAATGACAATTGCTCGGTGTCTAGCGAAGCCTGGGCCTGGCCAAGCGCAAGCTTGTAGTCGCCGTCGTCGAGCGTGGCGAGCACATCGCCGGCCTTGACCTGCTGGTTGGCGACGACGTTCACCTTGGCGACATAACCCGTCACCTTCGGCTGAATGGTCGCGATGTCGCCTTCGATGTAAGCATCGTCGGTCGACACCAGGAAGCGACCGTTCGTCCACCACTCATAGCCGTACCAGCCGCCACCGACGAGCGCCAGAACGACAATGATCGGAAGCACCAGGCTGCGCCGCTTCTTCTCAGCCGGCGGTGGGGCCGCCTGTTCTGGAGCAGCAGGCGCAGCCTGGGCGGGGGGTGCGTTGCCAGGCCGTTCCGCGGCAGGAGCCTCAACAGATGTGCGGACGCCCTTTGCTTCCACTTCGACATCAGCGGAATCATCAACGATGCGCGCTACATTGTTACCATGACTTGACGACATTGCCCTACCACCGGAATCTGGCTAGAATAATCGAACCGAACGGTTCAGTTCAGTTGACATAGATCGTTTTTCATTCCATATCAAGTCATATCGAACCATCCGGTTCGATTTAATTAATGAATCTGATTAAGATTCAGAAAAAGTGATCGAGCTAAACGGAGACGATGAAACACGAACCTGAAAACACCGCAGTCGTAAACGCACCCGCATCGGGAGGGCGTTGGGCGGCCGGCGAGGACCCCGTCAAGCGCCAGCAGATTCTGGATGGTGCCACACGCGTCTTCATGAAAATGGGGTTCGATGCGGCGAGCATGAACGACGTCACGCGCGAAGCCGGCGTCTCCAAGGGCACTCTTTACGTCTATTTCGCCAATAAGGAAGATCTGTTCTCCGCTATGATAGACAGTGAGCGCGCGCGTTTCGTCGAGACCGTGCGCACCACGCTTGCGGACGACGCCGATGTTTCAACCAGTCTTTATGATTTCGGCATGGTGTTCGTGAGCCACGTCACATCGCAGAAGACCATCAGCGCCATGCGCACCGTCATCGGTGTGCGCGAACGGATGCCATCCCTCTGTCAACGCTTTTTCGCTGGCCCGGAAAACCTGCGAACCGTTCTGCGCAGCTTCCTCGAACGTCAGGTCACCGCCGGCCGTCTTCGCATCGAGGACTTCGATATGGCCGCACGTCATTTCCTCGACATGGCCAGCGGCAGCTACTTCAAGCTGAGACTGTTTGGAGACATGGATATCCCTCCCTCGAAAGAGGAGATCGACTATGTCGTGCGCGGCGCGGTTCGCGTCTTCATGGCAGCTTATGGTAATAATCGGAACGATCAGGCTTGATCGCCTTCCGTCAGCCGGTGGATATGCCCGCCAATCCCGCAATCGCGATCAAGCCCGAGAGCCGGTCCGCGCCTAACAATGGGCGGGCAACCAGGGAAATCGAACATGAGCGCGATTGGAAGAGCGATATGGTTTATCGAAAGCCATTTCTCATCTGATATCTCGCTGGACGAGATCGCCGATACGGCCGGCCTGTCGCGCTATCATCTGTCACGCGTCTTTGGACTGACCACCGGCCATTCGATCAGCGGTTATATCAGGGGCCGGCGCCTCAGCGGGGCGGCCCTTGCGCTGATCAACAGCTCCTCGACCATTCTCGAGGTTGCCCTCGATGCGGGCTACGGCTCGCACGAGGCATTCACCCGTGCCTTTCGCGAACAATTCGGGATGACGCCCGACAGTTTGCGCAAACAGGGGCACGCCCGAAACCTTTTCTTGCTGGAGCCGATTAGAATGGACGACAACCGCCTTCCCAAACTCGACGCACCGCGTTTCGAAACCCGCCCCACATTGCTATTGGCCGGCCTTGCGGAAACCTATGCCTATGAAGCCACGCAGGGAATTCCTTCGCTCTGGCAAAAATTCAACCAGTATTTCGGCCATATCCCCGCCCAGGTCGGCAATGTCGCCTACGGCGTCTGCACCCAGGCCGAAGGCGAAACCGACAGCTTCCGCTATATGTCCGCCGCCGAGGTCACGGCGACCGACGATCTGCCGGAGGGCTTCACGACCATGAAGCTGCCGCCGCAGCGCTATGCCGTCTTCACTCATCGCGGCCATGTTTCCGGTATCTCCGCTACCGTGCACCAGATCTTCGGCGACTGGTTGCCGCAATCCGGCCACCAGCACGGCGGCGTGCCCGACATGATGGAACGTTACGACGAACGTTTCGATCCCCACACCGGCATGGGTGTGACGGAGATATGGATTCCCCTGAAGGCATAGAAATATGCGCGCCATCCGCGAAAATGCGGATGGCGCTTGCGCCTGCGATTTCACTCCTTACATTAGCGACCATTGCTGGGGAGCCGGAGCTGGGGGCAGCGTCGGCCGACGCTGGCCGGAGGAAAATCGTCGATGGACATTGTTGATTTGGTGCAGGATCCGAGCGCATGGATTGCGCTCGTCACGCTCGTCGTCATGGAAGTAGTCCTCGGCATCGACAACCTGATCTTCATCTCGATCCTGACCAACAAATTACCCGTCGAACACCGTGTGAAAGCCCGCAGGTTCGGCATCGGCCTCGCCCTGGTCATGCGTCTTGTGCTGCTCGCGACCATCGCCTGGATGGTGCAACTGACGGAACCGGTCTTCGAAGTCTTCGGCGAGGGCTTCTCCTGGAGGGACCTGATCCTGATTGCCGGCGGCCTGTTCCTGGTGTGGAAGGCAACCAAGGAAATCCATCACAATGTCGATCCCGAAGAACATGGCGAGGACTTCATTGCCAAATCGACGACCACAACCTTTGCATCGGCCATCGGCCAGATTCTGCTGCTCGACCTCGTCTTCTCGGTCGACAGCATCATCACCGCCGTCGGCATGACGCCGCATCTGCCGATCATGTTTATCGCCGTCATCGCCGCGGTCACCGTCATGCTGGTAGCCGCCACCCCGCTTGCCAATTTCATCGAGAAGAACCCGACCATCGTCATGCTGGCGCTCGCCTTCCTGCTGATGATCGGCACGACGCTGATCGCCGAAGGCATGGGATTCCACGTTCCCAAGGGCTACGTCTACACCGCCATGGCCTTCTCCGCCGCAGTCGAGATGCTGAATACGCTGGCGCGCAACAGGCGAAAAAGGGCCGCCGGCGGACGTTGATCAGGAGATCAAGCCGCTCGAATCGATGCGGCGCAAGGTCTTCAATCTCGCCCAGGCAATTCCGCGGCGCAGTTTCCCTTGACGTCATCCGTTGAATATGGCCTAAGGCCAGCCAAACGGAAAACGCGGGATTGAAGCGTCAAGACGCCCTTTTCCGGCCAGTTTCCTAATTCAGATAAACATCTCCAGCGAGGCAGCGCTTATGGCAAGCAGCGGCTTGGCTTTTTCTGACGAGCAAACAAGATGACCACTTCAGGCGTTCGCGTCCGCATCGCACCCTCCCCGACCGGCGAACCGCATGTCGGCACCGCTTATATTGCGCTGTTCAACTATCTCTTCGCCAAGAAGCATGGTGGCGAGTTCATCCTGCGCATCGAAGACACGGATGCGACGCGCTCGACACCGGAATTCGAGACGAAGGTGCTCGACGCGCTGAAATGGTGCGGCCTGAAATGGTCCGAAGGCCCTGACGTGGGCGGCCCCTACGGCCCCTATCGCCAGAGCGACCGCAAGGATATTTACAAGCCCTATGTCGAGAAGATCGTCGATGCCGGCCACGGTTTCCGCTGCTTCTGCACACCGGAGCGGCTGGAACAGATGCGCGCTGCGCAACGCGCCGCCGGCCTGCCGCCAAAGTATGACGGGCACTGTTTGAACCTTACTGCCGAAGAAGTCTCCTCGCGCGTTGCCGCCGGCGAGCCGCATGTCGTACGCATGAAGATCCCGACCGAAGGCTCCTGCAAGTTCCATGACGGCGTCTATGGCGATGTCGAAATCCCCTGGGATGCGGTCGACATGCAGGTCCTGCTGAAGGCCGACGGCATGCCGACCTATCATATGGCCAACGTCGTCGACGACCATTTGATGAAGATCACCCATGTCGCACGCGGCGAGGAATGGCTCGCCTCGGTGCCGAAGCATATCCTGATCTACCAGTATCTCGGCTGGGAGCCGCCGGTGTTCATGCACCTGTCGCTGATGCGCAATGCCGACAAGTCGAAGCTGTCGAAGCGCAAGAACCCGACCTCGATCTCCTATTACACGGCACTCGGCTATATCCCCGAAGCGCTGATGAATTTTCTTGGCCTGTTCTTCATCCAGATCGCTGAGGGCGAAGAGCTTCTGAGCATGGACGAACTCGCCGGAAAGTTCGACCCGGAAAACCTCTCGAAGGCGGGCGCGATCTTCGACATCCAGAAGCTCGACTGGCTGAACGGACGCTGGATCCGCGAGAAACTGTCGGAAGAGGAATTCCAGCACCGGGTTCTGACCTGGGCGATGGAAAACAACCGGCTGAGGGAAGGCCTGAAGCTGTCGCAGTCGCGCATTTCCAAGCTCGGCGAACTGCCCGACCTCACGGGCTTCCTCTTCAAGTCCGACCTCAATCTCGATCCCTCGGCTTTTGCCAAGATCAAGTCGACGCCGGAGGAGCTGCTGGAAATCCTGAACGCCGTGCAGCCTGACCTCGAAAAGATCCTCGAATGGAATGTCGAGACGATCGAGGCCGAATTGCGCGCCATCGCCGACCGCATGGGCAAAAAGCTGAAGGTCATCGTTGCGCCGCTTTTCGTCGCCGTATCGGGCTCGTCGCGTTCGCTGCCGCTCTTCGATAGCATGGCGATTCTCGGCCGCTCCGTCGTGCGTCAGCGGCTGAAACTTGCCGCCCAGACCGTTGCGACCCTCGTCGGCCCGAAGAACTGAACCGGATTTACCAATATGAACGACAAGACTGAAACATCAGCCCTTTCATCCGACGCGACGGAAGTCCGCGCACAGAAGCTGAAGCTGCTGCGCGAACAGATCGGCGAGGTCTATCCGGCTCACTTTCACCGGACGTTGACCAACGCCGAACTGGCCGCGAAATACGAGGGGCTGGAGCCGGATACGGAAACGGGCGATGTCGTCACCGTCGCCGGCCGCGTCTATTCCTCGCGCAATTCCGGAATGTTCATGGATATCCATGACGCCTCCGGCAAGATCCAGATCTTCAGCCACAAGGACGTCACTGGCCAAGAGGCCCGCGCCCTGCTGCCGATGATCGATATCGGCGACATCATCGGCGTAACCGGTATCGTGCGCCGCACCAAGCGCGGCGAGTTGACGATCAACGCCCAGCAGATCACCATGCTGACCAAGTCACTGTTGCCGATGCCGGAAAAGTGGCATGGCCTGTCCGACATCGAGCTGCGCTACCGCAAGCGCCACCTCGACATCATGACCAACGAGGAATCGAAGCTTCGCTTCCAGCAGCGCAGCCGCATCGTCTCCGGCATCCGCCGTTTCATGGAGAATGACGGCTTCATGGAAGTCGAAACGCCGATGCTGCACTCAGTCTATGGCGGCGCCACCGCCGAGCCGTTCAAGACGCATCACAACACGCTGAAGCTCGACATGTACCTGCGCATCGCGCCGGAGCTGTTCCTGAAGCGCACCCTGGTTTCGGGCCTCACCGACAAGGTCTTCGAGATCAACCGCAATTTCCGCAACGAAGGCGTTTCCACAAGGCACAATCCCGAATTCACCATGATGGAGTGCTACTGGGCCTATGCCGACTACGAGGACATCATGGACCTCGTCGAGCGGCTATTCTCGACGCTCGCCATGTCGATCCACGGCAGCACGGAATTTACTTTCGGCGACAAGCAGATCTCCTTCAAGGGCCCATTCCGCCGCGTACCGATGCCCGATGCCGTCAGGCAAGCGACTGGCATCGACTTCCTGGCGCTCAAGACTGATGAGGAAGCCCGCGCTGCCTCCCAAGCCGCCGGCTTCGCCGTCGAGAAGGATGCGACCTGGGGTGAATGCCTTGCCTTCATCTTCGAAGAGAAGGTCGAAGGCACGTTGATTCAACCGGCGCACGTTACGCATTTCCCGAAGGACATCTCGCCCTTCGCCAAGGAAGTGCCGGGCGAGCCGCGCTTGGTCGAACGCTTCGAGACCTATTGCAATACCTGGGAACTCGGCAACGCCTTCTCGGAACTCAACGATCCGGAAGAGCAGCGCGCCCGCATGGTCGAGCAGCTCGAACAGGCGCATGCCCGTGGCGAAAAGCAGAAGGAACTGGACGAAGAATTCCTCGACGCCATCGACCAGGGCATGCCACCCGCCGGCGGCCTCGGCATCGGCGTCGACCGCCTGATCATGCTGCTGACCAATTCCCCGTCGATCCGCGACATCATCCTGTTCCCGGCACGGCGCAGCAAGGCAGACTAGGACAGTTTCGCACAGACGATAGAGACGATAGGCCGCCAGCTTATGCCTGGCGGCTTTTTCGTTGGGCCATTGTTTGCAGATTGCGTATAAATACCGCCCACGCGCGGCGAATTCTCACCCTCGGGAAATAAGGTGCACAATAATGACTGAGACAGAAAACCTGATCACGGACGCCGATCTCGAGCAACAGCGCCTGGCCGATCTCTCCGAATTGGGCGATGTTGATCTGGCGCAATACGCGCCGGGCACGTTCGGATGCCATGAAGCGATGCATACCACATCGCTCATGCTCGACTTGACGGACGATCAGTTGCTGCAACACCCGGCCATTCTTGCCAATCCCGATTTCTACCGTCTCGCGGGCGCGGTCCACGAGGCGCTGTTTGCGCTTTATCAGGCCATCGGGGAAAAGCATTTGGCGGATTGAGGGATTTCCGCCTTCGTCTCGGCAAGGCGAAGGTCGCCGGCGGTCAATTCGTCACTGGCGACCTTCGATCGCTGGCGCCCGTCATGGTCGGATCGAGACCCGGCGATAGCGTGTTATATGGGGCGGCGGCGTCGGCGCCGATGAAGCTGCCGGTATTGTCGCCCTCAGGCGGGAGTTTGCCGGTAGGTGCCGGAGGGCGCTGTTCTGGAGGTGTCTTGGGCGTTTCGTCCTTTTCTACGCGGGCGGCGGCTTTCTGCTCGGCTGCTTCGGCGGCCTTCTGCTTGTCCTTCTTCGCATCGCCGCCGTTCTCGGCGGCCAACGGATTGTCGCAGTCGGTGTGATCTTTCAGCGCCGCCAGCGCGTCGTCGATATCCTTGGGCAACATGTTGATCTGTTCGCCATAGAAGAGACCTTCGGCGCTCGCACCGCCATTGTAGTAACGAGCCGTGACCGGCTCCTCGACGGTACCATCGGCAACCCTGCCGGGATGCGGCACATATACGACGTCGGCGCCTAGCGCCCGGCCGCGAATATCGGACCGCAAGGTCGGCCCATTTTTGTCGAGAACCACCACCTGAACCAGATCCGGTTTTTGTTCGTCATAGACGGCCTTGGCAACGCGAAGCGCCGTTTTAACCCGCGTCAATCCGTCAGTCGGATCGGTGCGGATATATTTGCGCACCCAGAACCGATCTTCCTTGCGGATCGTGACGAGATTGACGTCGCTGCATTTCAGGCCGTTCGGGGAGGCTGCGGCCAGGCCCAGGAGCTTGTCTTTGCCGATATAAAGCGCAAAGACGCCGGAACAGCCCATAAACAGGGCCACTCCGCCGACGATGACGACAAGCTTCCGGGATGGCCGGAAAATGTGCAGTAAGGCGCTCACGCCAACTGCTCCACCATAGAGCACTCCAACGCGACAAAATGATCAACTCTCACGTTAGGGACATGGCGTTTCGGAATACTTAAAGAAGTGATGAATCTTGTACTGCTCTCGTTTCCGTTACCAAAAAAGGTCCAAGCCTTTCAGACCGATGCCGGCGCTTGCCTCGGATGGCACCGCCATGCTCTAACCGGGGCATGGCCTTCACTTTGAGACAGCTTCAGTATTTCGTTGCCGTGGCGGAACAGGGCTCCATTACCCGCGCCGCGCAGAACCTGTCGATCTCGCAATCCTCGGTCACCGAAGCGCTGAAGGAACTGGAGAGCGACCTCGGCGTCGAGCTTTTCGACCGCCATCCGCGCGGCTTGTCGATTACCCATAATGGCCACCAGTTCCTCCGCCATGCCACGAAGATCCTCGCGACCGTTTCCGACGCCCGCACCAGTTTCTCCAGCCAGCAGAACGCCGCCGGCGGCTCGCTAAATATCGGCGTGACTTCGCTGGTTGCCGGCTATGTATTGTCCGACCTCCTGGCGCGCTATCGTCGCGCCTGCCCCGGCGTCGAGGTCAGCGCCATCGAGGACAATGGCGGGTATCTCGAACATCTGCTGGTCGGCGGCGAACTCGACGTTGCCGTCATGGTCATTTCCAACCTGCGCGACCGCATGGCGCTACAGGCCGAAATCCTCGAAACATCCCCCTATCGCCTCTGGCTGCCGATGGGCCATCCCCTCGTCTCCGCCGACATCATCAGCGTCGCCGACATTTCGCGCGAACCACTGATCATGCTGACCATCGACGAGATCGAAGAGAATACCGGCAAGCTGCTGACGGCACTCGGCGCGCGCCCGCATGTGGCCTTCCGCACCCGCTCGGTCGAGGCGGTGCGCAGCCTGGTTGCCACAGGCGCCGGCGTTGCGCTGTTGCCAGATCTCGTCTACCGGCCTTGGTCGCTGGAAGGTGATCGTATCGAAAGCCGCGATGTCTCCGGCTCGCTGCCGGTCGTGCAGGTCGGCATGGTTTGGCGCAAGGGCTCGAGCCTGCCGCAAGCCGCCCGCGATTTCGTCGGTATCGCCGAAGCCATGCGTTCGGGCCGTCAGCGGTAGGTTTCCACTTTCCATCGGAAATTCCGATATCGCCTTTCTGATAAATGAATTTGCGAATACGACCAAATCGCGTCACTTTTTTCTCCGGGAACAAAACGCCAGAAACTGGCTCCGAGACCAACTGGCTCAAGAACCGGGAGAATTCGATGAAGCATCTGCTGAAATCATGCACGGCTGCGCTAGCATGCCTAGGCTTCGCCACGCAGGTCATCGCCGCTGAGCCGTTGAAAACGCTCGGCAAGGGAGAAGGCGCTGTGAGTATTGTCGCCTGGGCCGGCTATATCGAGCGCGGCGAAAGCGACAAGAATTACGACTGGGTCACCCAGTTCGAGAAGGACACGGGCTGCAAAGTCAGTGTCAAGACCGCCGCTACCTCGGACGAAATGGTGGCGCTGATGAATGAAGGTGGCTTCGACCTTGTTACCGCCTCGGGCGACGCGTCGCTGCGCCTTGTCGCCGGCAAGCGTGTCCAGCCGATCAACGTCGATCTGATCCCGAGCTGGAAAAATCTCGATGAACGTTTGAAAAATGCGCCATGGCATACCGTCAACGGCGTCCACTACGGCGTTCCCTATCTCTGGGGGCCGAACGTGCTGATGTACAATACAGACGCCTTCAAGGGTCAGGCACCGAAGAGCTGGAATGTCGTCTTCGAGGAAATGACCCTGCCGGATGGCAAGTCCAACAAGGGTCGCGTCCAGGCCTATGACGGCCCGATCTATATCGCCGACGCCGCGCTTTACCTAATGGCTCACAAGCCGGAACTTGGCATCAAGGATCCTTATGAACTCAACGAAGACCAATACAAGGCCGCTCTCGACCTGCTGCGCGGCCAGCGCAAACTCGTCAGCCGCTATTGGCACGACGCGATGATCCAGACGGATGACTTCAAGAACGAAGGCGTCGTCGCCTCTGGCTCCTGGCCGTTCCAGGTCAACCTCCTGCAGGCCGACAAACAGAAAATCGGCTCGACCTTCCCGGATGAGGGCGCGACCGGATGGGCCGATACCACCATGCTGCATGCCGACAGCCAGCATCCGAACTGCGCCTATATGTGGATCGAACATTCATTGCAGCCAAAGGTCCAGGGTGACGCTGCGGCCTGGTTCGGCGCGGTGCCCTCGGTTCCCGCCGCCTGCAAGGGCAATGAACTCCTGACCGACAGCGGTTGCGCCACCAACGGCTACGATCATTTCGACAAGATCAAGTTCTGGAAAACCCCGGTTGCCAAGTGCACTAGCGAAGGCGAATGCGTGCCGTATCATCGCTGGGTTTCCGACTATATCGGTGTGATTGGGGGCAGATAGTTCACGCCGATTGTGGCGACCGCCTCCATCTTAAAGAGCGCGATCGCATCGGGACGATGAGGGGCCCGATATCGAAAGCCCCTCATCGCCTCACACAGCCCTTTTCCAAACGGAGAGACTGCGGCGGAATATGGCCGTCGTCCCTGCATACCCCGGAGCATCCCATGACCGCCGTCCGTTTTGAGCAGGTATCGCGCCATTTCGGCCAGGTCCGCGCCGTCGACCGCGTCGATCTGGAGATCGCCTCCGGTGAATTCTTCGCAATGCTCGGCCCCTCCGGCTCCGGCAAGACCACTTGCCTGCGGCTCATTGCCGGTTTCGAGCAACCGACAGGCGGCCATATTGAGATTTTCGGCGAAACCGCCGAAGGCGTGCCGCCCTATCGCCGCAACGTCAACACCGTCTTTCAGGACTATGCCCTCTTCCCGCATCTCAATATCCTCGACAACGTCGCCTATGGGCTGATGGTCAAGGGTATCGACAGGACCTTACGGCTGAGGGCTGCTGAACAGGCACTGGAACTGGTGAAGTTGCCGGGCTATGGCGCCCGCCGCCCCGGCCAACTCTCCGGAGGCCAGCGTCAACGCGTGGCGCTAGCCCGTGCTCTCGTCAACAAGCCGAAGGTTCTTCTTCTCGACGAGCCGCTTGGCGCGCTAGACCTCAAGCTGCGCGAGCAGATGCAGGAAGAACTGAAAAGCCTGCAGCGGGCGCTCGGCATCACCTTCGTCTTCGTCACCCACGATCAGGGTGAAGCACTCTCCATGGCCGACCGCGTCGCCGTCTTCAACAATGGCGGCATCGTGCAGGAGGGCACGCCGCACGATATCTATCAGCGGCCGAAGACCCGCTTTGTCGCCGATTTCGTCGGCTCCTCCAACGTGATCGCGCCCGAGACCATGTCGTCGCTCGGTGGCGAACGGCGCTGGGCGAGCCTGAGGCCAGAAGCGATACGACTGACGCAGGATGCCGGTGTTCCGGCGACGGTGCAGGCGACCAGCTTCCTCGGCGCCGCCACCCGCCTTTCGGTGGAAGCGCATGGCACGCGGATGCATGTCACCGTGCCGGCAGGCCAGCCCATTCCGCAGACCGGCGCCTCGGTGCGTATCGCCTGGCTGCCTAAAGACATACATTACATGGACGACGCAGCATGACGTCAGCCGCAATCACGACCGCGCCGGCGGCCACCTCGATCCTGCCACGCCGCGGCGGTTTCTTTGGCCGCCTGTCGGATCTCTTCTGGCGGCGCCCGAAACTCCTGCTTTTTTTGATGCTGACGCCGCCGCTGCTCTGGCTCGGCATCATCTATATCGGCTCACTGATCGCGCTGCTCCTCCAGAGCTTCTTCTCGATCGACGACTTCTCGGGAACGGTGAATTACGAATTTACGCTCTCGACCTATGCGCAGCTTTTGAATTCCGCCAATTTCGACATCATTATCCGCACCATAGTAATGGCCGCGCTGGTGACCGTCGCCTCCTCCTTCGTAGCTTTCCCGATCGCCTATTATGCGGCGCGTTACGCCAAGGGAAAATGGAAGGCGCTGTTTTATCTCGGCGTCATGCTGCCGCTCTGGTCGAGCTATCTGGTCAAGGTCTATGCCTGGAAGCTGATCCTCGCCAAGGAGGGCATTTTGACCTGGCTTTTCGACAAGCTCCATGTCGGCTGGCTGCTGGACGGCGTGCTCAATCTCCCGATCGTCGGCGGCAATTCGCTGTCGGTAAGCTATATCGGCACCTTCCTGGTCTTCGTCTATATCTGGCTGCCCTATATGATCCTGCCGACGCAGGCTGCCCTTGAGCGCGTGCCCGCCAATCTCCTCGAAGCGTCCGCCGATCTCGGCGCCACGCCGAACCAGACCTTCCGCACCGTCATGTTGCCGCTGGCGCTGCCCGGCGTTGTAGCCGGCTCGATCTTCACTTTTTCGCTGACCCTCGGCGATTACATCATCCCGCAGATCATCGGTTCGTCGCGCCTCTTCATCGGCCAGGCGGTCTATGCGCAGCAGGGTACGGCCGGCAACGTGCCGCTCGCCGCCGCCTTCTCGGTCGTTCCGATCCTCATCATGGCCATCTATCTCTGGATCGCCAAGAAACAGGGAGCTTTCGATGCGCTCTAATCGCGGCCAAAACGCTTCCCTGCCGCTGAAGATCGCAGCCGCTGGCGGCCTGCTCTTCCTGCATCTGCCGATCCTGCTGATCTTTGTTTATGCCTTCACCACCGAGGACAAGAGCTATCAGTGGCCACCCCCAGGCTTTACGCTGCAGTGGTTCTCCATAGCCTGGAACCGGCCAGATGTCTGGTCGTCGCTGGCGCTGTCGGTGCAGGTCGCGACCATCGCAACCATCATCGCCTTAGTGCTCGGCACGCTATGCGCCGCCGCCGTCAGCCAGACGAAATTCTTCGGAGGTGAGGCCATTTCGCTGCTGGTGATCCTGCCGATTGCGCTCCCCGGCATCATCACCGGCATTGCGCTGCGCTCGGCCTTTAGCCTGTTCGATATTCCATTCTCGGTCTGGACGATTGTTCTCGGCCACGCCACCTTCTGCGTGGTCGTGGTCTACAACAATGCCGTTGCCCGCTTCCGCCGCACCTCCGGTTCGCTGATCGAAGCCTCGATGGACCTCGGTGCCGACGGCTTCCAGACCTTTCGCCATATCATCCTGCCGAATATCGGCACGGCGCTTCTCGCGGGCGGCATGCTCGCCTTCGCGCTCTCCTTCGACGAGGTCATTGTCACCACCTTCACCGGTGGCCAGCAGATGACCTTGCCGATCTGGATGCTAGAAGAGCTGATCCGCCCGCGCCAACGCCCGGTCACCAATGTCGTCGCCATGGTCGTTGTGCTCGTCACCTTCCTGCCGATCCTGGCAGCCTACTATCTTACCCGCGACGGCGATCAGATCGCCGGCGGGGGCAAATAAAAAGGGAGATTATTATGGACACCCAGATGCTGATCGGCTCCCGCTTTGAGGCCGGTACGGAGACGGAAGAGCATATTCTCAATCCGAAGACCGGAGAGACCGTGCTCAACCTGCCGGAAGCTTCGCTCAGCCAGATCGATGCCGCCGTCGACGCCGCCGAAAAGGCTTTCGCGAGCTGGTCGCAGACGACGCCCGGCCAGCGCTCCGCCTATCTCCTGAAGATCGCCGACGCCATCGAGAAGGATGCCGAAGGTTTCGCAACGCTGGAAGCGCTGAATTGCGGCAAGCCGATCAACGCTGTTCTCAATGACGAAATTCCCGCCATCGTCGACTGCTACCGCTTCTTCGCCGGCGCGGTGCGCAACCTGCATGGCCCGGTCGCCGGCGAGTACCTGCCCGGCCACACCTCCATGATCCGCCGCGATCCCATCGGTATCGTCGGCTCGATCGCGCCATGGAACTATCCACTGATGATGATGGCCTGGAAACTGGCCCCGGCGATTGCCGGCGGCAACACGGTCGTCTTCAAACCCTCCGAACAGACGCCGCTGACAGCGCTGAAGATGGCGAAGCTGTTGGCGGACATCCTGCCGGAAGGCGTCGTCAACCTCATCCTCGGCCGCGGCGAGAGCGTCGGCAACGCGCTGATCAACCACCCGAAAATCTCCATGGTGTCGATCACCGGCGACGTCGCCACCGGCAAGAAAGTGCTGCAGGCCGCCGCCAAAACGGTCAAGCGCACGCATCTCGAGCTCGGCGGCAAGGCCCCGGTCATCGTCTTCGGCGATGCCGACATTGACGCTGTCGTCGCCGGCATCAGGACCTTCGGTTACTACAATGCCGGTCAGGACTGTACGGCCGCGTGCCGTATCTACGCCGATGCCAAGGTCTATGACAATTTCGTCGCCGACCTCACCTCCGCCGTCTCCAGCATCAAGTTCAATCTGGCTGACGACGCCGAAAACGAAATTGGCCCGCTGATCTCCAAACGTCAGCGCGACCGTGTCGAAAGTTTCGTCACCCGCGCCGCCGAACACAAGCACATGCAGATCACCACCGGCGGCAAAACCTCCGGCGAGCGTGGCTTCTTTTATGCCCCGACCGTTGTAGCCGGCGCCACGCAAGACGACGAAATCGTCCGTCGCGAGGTGTTCGGCCCGGTCGTCTCCGTCACCCGCTTCACCGATGTCGAGGATGCCGTGACCTGGGCCAACGACAGCGACTATGGCCTTGCATCCTCCATTTGGACCAAGGACATCAGCCGCGGCATGCAAACCGCCGCCCGGCTGCAATATGGCTGCACCTGGATTAATACCCATTTCATGCTGGTCAATGAAATGCCCCATGGCGGCCTCAAGCAATCCGGCTACGGCAAGGACATGTCGGTCTACGCGCTGGAGGACTATACCGCCGTCCGGCACGTGATGATCAACCACGGGTGAGAGCGAGGGTGAGGCGCGGTTCGGCGCACCGAAGCAATCGACCCAATGGATCGATTGCAGCGTCGAACGCCCTGAGCCACGCGAAGGGCCGGTGGTGCGGCACTTGCCGAACTGCGGTTCCCGGCAATCGAAACGGCATCGGAACAAACTCCCATCTGCTGCGTCTTCGTTAGGTGCAACGCAGAGGAGACTTTCTGATGCTGAAGTGGGCCCTGATATTCCTCGTAATTTCTTTGGTCGCGGGGTTTTTCGGCTTTTCCGGCGTTTCGGCCGCGGCGGCGACGATTGCCCGCGTGCTTTTTGCCATCTTCGTGATCATGTTCCTGGTGTTCCTGATCCTGGCGGTCATGGCCGGCAACGCGGTCGTCTGATCAACGTCGGCGCGGCAATACCGAAGCGATTGAAGGGGCGAGCTACACCAAGCTCGCCCCGACGTTGATTGCAAGCGCCAGGATCGTCGTATTGAACAGGAAGGACAGGATCGCATGCAACAGCACCAGCTTGCGCATGCTGACGGTAGAGACGCCGATATCCGCGGTCTGGGCGGCGACACCGATGGTGAAGGAGAAGTAGAGGAAATCCCAGTAGATGGGCTCCTCCACCGGTTCGGCAAATTTCAGCCCCCGTCCCTCATGGAAATCACGGTAGTAGCGATGCGCATAGTGGTTTGTGAAAAGTATGTGCAGGAACACCCAGGAAATCAGGATCGTCACAATCGCCATCAATGCGCGGAAAAGCGCCATTTCCGGCGGCGCTTCCTTGACGCCAAGCAATTCTAGAGCGATGCCGCCGACGCTGGCGATTGCGGCCGTAATCGAGAGGAACAGCAGGAATGCATCCGAAAAATCGATATCGGCCGAGCGCTTGCGCATGCGATGCACATCCGATGTCAGCATCCGGTATAGGCTGAAGACGACATAGACGACGGCGGTAGCGTTCCACGCGAAGAGCACATTGCTCGCGTTCATGGCGCGTGACGTCAGGAGCACGAAGACAGCGACGCCGACCGCGACGCTGACAAGAATCACCTGATGCTTGCGTAACAGCATGGCGCCCCTGGAACGATGCTGTAGTCCGTCCGTAGGCATGCCGCTCTCCCGATCACGAACCCTCTCAGATATAAATTCTTTGATGGAAGTGGCAAATAAAAAGAGGCCTCGCGATGCGAGGCCCCCGATCTTGGACAAGAGGATAGTTCAGGCCGTCCAACCACCGTCGATGACGTGGATCTGGCCCGTGGTGAAGCCGGCCTCATCGCCGGCGAGATAGGTTACGAGGGCTGCGATTTCCTTGGCATCGGCGATGCGGCCCATGGGCTGGCGGGCAATGAAATCGGTCATGGCCTTCTCGTATTCGCCGGTTGCGCGCAGGCGCTCATGCAGTGACGGGCTGTCGACGGTGCCTGGGCAAATGGCGTTGACGCGGATGCCCTTGGAGACGAAGTCGGCGGCGATCGATTTGGTGAGGCCGATGACGGCTGCCTTGGATGCGCAATAGGCGAAGCGGTTCGGCACGCCCTTCACGCTGGAGGCGACCGAGGACATGTTGACGATCGAGCCTTTGCCTTTTTCAAGCATGCCCGGCAGGAAGGTGCGGCAGGTCGTATACATCGCCTTGGCGTTGAGATTGAAGGAGAAATCCCAATCCTTCTCTTCGCAGTCGAGGATAGTGCCAGCATGCACAAAGCCGGCGCAATTGAAAAGCACGTCGATCGGGCCAAGTTCGTCGGCGTAGGCCTTGACCGCAGCGCTGTCGAGGACGTTTAGAACATGCTTGCTGGCGCCTTCCAGCGTCGAAAGCGTCTGTTCGTTGATGTCGGTGGCATATACATGCGCACCGAGCGAAATGAACCGCTCGGCAGTCGCCCGCCCGATACCCTGTCCCGCCGCCGTGATGACGACCTTCTTGCCTTCCAGTCCGTGACCCATAGTCCTGATCCTTTCCTCCAGGGCATGATCTCGAGACCGAAGACCACCTAGCGATATGCGTGGCGGCCCGCGGATAAGATCACGCGAAAACAAACAGCTAGAGCCATCTTGCCCTAGCCTTCGAACGATTGCGCGAAGCGCTGGTTGAGCTTGTCGATGAGGACTGTATGCCGCTCGCCAATGCGCAGTCCATTGGTAATAATCTCCGAAGCCTCGCTTTGGAACGCCATGTAGCCGTCATGACGCGGCCGGACATAGGCGCCCTCAAGCGTGGCGCGCGTATTGCGGTAGAAATCGAGCGCCGGCGCATTGACGGCATCGCTGACCCAGGCCTCGGCGTGACCGGGCTGTCCATTGCCGCTGGCATAGGCGCCCGCCTGTACCGTCCCGCCGGCGATCCAGCGCGCAAAGGCCTTGGCCGCCTCGGGCGCCTCCGTTCGGGCCGAAACGGCTATACCTGTGCCGCCGAGTGCCGAGCCGTTCGGAGCCCGCCGGTCGATCACGGGCATGTCGGCAAAGGCAATCCGCACCGGTCGGAATCCGGCAAAGGAATAGCTGACATAGCCATAGGCGAAGGGAACGACGTCATAGGGGCAATCCGGCTCACCCATCAGATCGAAGACCGCGATCGGGTCCAATTCGTAGCATCTGGCATCCATGCCGCCGACGAGCCGTGCCATCCAGCCGAGCACGGCTTCTCCATCCGCCTTGGCTATGCACTCCGGTCCTTCGACGCTGCAAGGTGTACCAAGATGCGCCGCCAGCGTGAAGAAGGTCATCAGCGAATGCGGCGGCCGCATCGGTAAGATCGCCCCGCCCTTGGCCGCCAGCGATACGATCTCGGCAAGATCGGCGATCGGCCCTCTCAACCGATCCGGCCGATAAGCCTGAACCTGCGTCGCCGCGTCGATCGGAAAGGCCCATTGCCGGCCCTGCCAATTGTAGCTCGGATAGGAACGCCCGACCGTACCGGCGGCGATTGCGACAAGTTCATCGGCATGATCCGCATCGTCGAGCGGCAGCAGGCAATTCTGGCGGGTGATCTGGCCGACATGCGGATGATCGATGATGATCAGATCATAGGATGCCGCAAGCTCTTCCACCGGAAACGTTTCGAAATCCTGCAGCGAACGCTTCTCCCAAGCGATCTCTACACCGGTCTTTTCCAACCAGAGTTTCGAACATGCCAGCATCGGATCGTAGCCGCGCGGATGCGACCAGGTCATTCCCTTGAGTTTCACCATTATCCTCTCTCAGTTTGCCGCTTTGCGCTCGACGATCAGGATATGGTCAGCCGCGAGTACGACCTCGTCGCGCTGGTTGAGCACTTCGCAACGCTCGACGACACGACCGCAGGCCGGGCGCTTCGGATCGTCCTCTTTTGCCGATATCGTCACCCGCGTGCGGATCGTGTCGCCGATATGCACGGGGCGGATGAACCGCAACCGGTCATAGCCATAGGAAAAAGCCACGGGATTGATGAGCGACGCCGTCAGCCCGACGCCGATTGAAAAGATCATCGTGCCGTGCGCGATGCGTTGACCGCCAGGCAAGGTCTTGGCGAATTCCGCATCCATATGATGCGGAAAAAAATCACCGGTATGACCGGCATGGACGACGAAATCGGTCTCGGTAATCGTCCGTCCGGTCGTCGTACGGGCATGGCCGAGCGCATAGTCTTCGTAGTAGGTCGTCTGTTCGGCCATCGCTTACACCTTTGGAAGTCCGGCGATCGGTGTTGCCGGCTCAGCGCTCGATTGGTAGGCAGCCTCGACCAACGCCATGGTCTGCCAAGCATCTTCTACGGAGCCGACCAATGTCTCGTCCTCGCCCGAGGCAACACGCTGCAGATTGGCCATGCGGTTGACGAAGGCATCCGGGAACCAGGCGCCTTCGAGCTTCACCTCGACCCATTCGCTGCCTCCGGCGGGCCTAATCCACAATTCGTCCGGCTCGCCGTGCGGATAGTCGAGATTGACCCCGAGCTTGATATAGGCGGCACCCTTGGTGCCGGAGATGCGGAATTCGCAAGCCTGAAACTTGCGACCGAAATTATGGTCGTGGTTGATCGAGAGCACGCAGCGCACCTTGTCGCCGTAGTCCAGGATCGCGGCTGTGCGTGTCTGCGCCACCTCGTGGTTCGGATGGCCGATGGTCTTGGCATGCACGCCCTTGGGATTGCCGAGCAGGCCGCGTATGAAGTCCAGATAGTGGATCGAGTGCATGGCGATCTCGATGCGCGGCAGCCCCTTCAGGAAGGGCCAGAGCCCCCAGGGCGTTGCAAGCGCCAGCCAGGCATCGAAATCGACGACCTCGCCAAGGTAGCCCTTCTCGACCACATCGTAGAGCGCCAGCATCATCGGCGCGAAGCGGAGCTGAAAATTAACGGCCGCCCTGATGTCGCGCTCGCGGCACACTCTGAGTATTTCTGTCGCCCCGATAAGGTCGCTGCCCATCGGCTTTTGGATCAGCGCGAAAGAGCCGCGCGCCAGCTTGGCAAGGATAGCCGCATGGGCGGCCGGCGGAGTTGCCAAATCGAAAATCGCACCTTCAACGGCCAGCGCCTCGGCCTCGGATGCGAAGGCTCCTATGCCCCATTGATCCGCCAAGGTCTTTGCCTTTTCCCTGTTCGGATCATAAAGGCCGGCGAGCGGGAAGCCCGCCTTCCGGTACGCCGGCAAATGCGCGTCACCTACGATGCTGCCGGCGCCGAAGATGACAATCGGGCGCGGCTTGCTCGGCTTGGGCCACCATTGGCATAACGATTTCGAATCAAAGCTCATCTTACCCTCCCCCTGAAGCGGAGGGTCGCACCAAAGCTACGAGGTGGGGTGATCCCTCCTCGTGGAAAGAAAGCAGCAGTGGACGCCTCGAGCCTCCCCCCAACCGCGTGCTCCGCGCAACCTCCCCCCCTCAAGGGGGAGGTGATCGCTTCGCGGTCCGTTCCGTTCCGAGCCCTAGTCAAGATGAAACACCTCCTCCATCATGGCCCACCATTCGCCTTCCTTGCGGGTATCGAGCGGCTTCTGGCAGGGCATACAGACGGACCACCATTCCTGGTTTTTTGGGCTTGCGGCCATCTTGGCCATATCGGCCTCGAAATCCGTGCCAACATATTCCCAATAACCGAAGAGCAGGTTTTCCGGCTCCTTCAGGAAGATGGTATAGTTGGTGATGCTGCATTCGGAGATCAGAGCCAGGATCTCTGGCCAGACCGCCGCATGTAGGCGCTTGTATTCCTCGACCTTTGCCGGCTCCAGACCGATCACCATCCCCATCCGCTGCATGGCCCTTGCCTCCTTCAGCCGTAAATCTCTTTCGTGAACTCACCGACCGAACGCGCCTTCACTGCTTCCCAGTCCCAGGCGATGCCGATGCCGGGTTCAGCGGGGGCGATGGCCTTGCCGTCAACGATCTCCATGCCCTTGGTGGTGAGATCGTCGAGCTGCGGGATATATTCGACGTATTTCCCGTTCGGCACCGCACAGACAAGGCTGACATGCAGCTCCATCAGGAAGTGCGGGCAGACCGGAATATCGAACGCTTCCGCCGCATGCGCCACCTTAAGCCAAGGCGTGATACCGCCTATGCGGGCAACGTCCACCTGAACGATCGAACAGGCGCCCTTCTGCATATATTCGCGGAAATGCCGGATCGAATAGATGGATTCGCCGACCGCAATCGGTGTCGGCGTCGAGCGCGTCAGGCGGATATGGCCGTCGAGATCGTCGGCCGGCAGCGGCTCCTCGATCCAGGCGAGATCGAGCTCCCTCAACCTTGCAGCACGGCGGATGACCTCATCAACCGTAAAGCCTTGATTGCAATCGGTCATGATCTCGAATCCGGAGCCGAGCGCCAAACGCATCGCCGAAAGCCGGTCGTAGTCCTCGAACCCATGCGGCTTGCCGATCTTCACCTTCGAGCCGGAGAAGCCCTTGGCCTTCGCCTGTAGGGCATCCTCAACCAATGCTTCCTTCTCGATATGCAGCCAGCCGCCTTCTGTCGTGTAAAGCGGGCAACGATCCTTGGCGCCGCCGGCAAGTTTCCAGAACGGCAAGTACTGCTTCTTCGCGCGCAGGTCCCAAAGCGCCGTATCGACGGCAGCGAGCGCCAGGGCCGTGATCGCGCCGATCGTCGTTGCGTGAGTGGCAAACTCCATCTTATGCCAGATCGCTTCGATGCAATCTGCATCCTCGCCGATCAGTTGGGGCACGAGATGGTCCGACAGCAGCCGCATGACGGAGGAACCACCGGTGCCAATCGTATAGCTGTAGCCGGTCCCGACGGCACCGTCGGAATCGGTAATGGTGACGATCGGCGTCTCCTGGCTAACGAAGCTCTGGATCGCATCCGTCCGCTTGACCTTCGGCGGCAGGTCGACCATGCGCAATTCAATTTTTTCGATGCGGGCCATGTTCCGGTCTCCCCCGCTTAGATCGCCAGGCTCTTGCCGGTCGCGGCGCAAAAGAGGTGCGCCTGACTGAGGTCGAAGCTCATCTTCAGTTGTTCGCCGCTCTTCAAACCGCGCGGATTAAGCATGCGGGCCACCCACTCGCGGCCGGCGAATTCGACGAAGACCAAGGTTTCGTTGCCGAGAGGCTCGGTAATGGCGACGGGCAACGTTACCTCATGCACGGCCGCCTCGGTGCCGGAATGCAGGCCGTGACCGCTTGGGAAAATATCGTCCGGACGCAGTCCGAAGGCAACCTCTTCGCCATCCTTGACCCGGCCTTCAAACTGCCCCGGCAGCGGCAGCTGGTCGCCATTCTTGAATACCAGTGCGCCGGCCGAAACCGTAGCCTCCTCGATATTCATAGGCGGCGAGCCGATAAAGCCGGCGACGAAGCGGGTGGCCGGCCGCTTGAACACCTCATCCGGCGTGCCAACCTGCTCGATATAGCCATCGCGCATGATGACGATACGATCGGCAAGCGTCATCGCTTCCACCTGGTCGTGAGTGACGTAGATCACAGTCGACTGCACCTTGGCATGCAGCTTCTTGATCTCCGTGCGCATCTGCGTGCGGAGCTTGGCGTCGAGGTTCGACAGTGGCTCGTCGAAGAGGAAGACTTCCGGCTGGCGGACAATGGCGCGGCCCATGGCGACGCGCTGACGCTGGCCGCCGGAGAGCTGCGCCGGCCGGCGATCCATCAGCGCCTCCAAGCTGAGTATCGCCGCTGCTTCGTTGACGCGCTGGTCGATCTCCGCCTGCGGTTGCTTGGCGATCTTCAGCGAGAAGCCCATGTTCTCGCGCACACTCATGTGCGGATAGAGCGCATAGGACTGGAACACCATAGAGATGTTGCGATCGCGCGGCGGCAGGTCGTTGACGATGGTTTCGCCGATCATGATGGCGCCGCCGGAAATTTCTTCAAGCCCGGCGATCATGCGCAGCGTCGTCGACTTGCCGCAACCCGAAGGCCCGACGAGCGCGATGAATTCCTTGTCCTTGATATCCAGATCGATCCCGTGGACGATTTCCAGGGCGCCGTAGCGCTTGACGAGTTTTTTAAGTGAAACCTGAGCCATGGGGATTTCAACCTTTGACCGCACCGAATGTCAGTCCCGACACCAGATGCTTCTGAATGATGAAGGTAAGGGCGAGCGCCGGAACGATCATCACGACCGCCAGCGCGCACATGCCGCGCCAGTCGATGGTGAATTCGGCGGTATAGTCGAGCAGGCCAACCGGCAGGGTCTTGGAATCGACGGAGCGGGTAAGCTGCGAGGCCAGCGCATATTCGTTCCAGCAAGTCAGGAAGGCGAAGATGCCGGCCGACGCGATGCCGGGACCGGCCAGTGGGAACTCCACCTGCCAGAAGGCCTGCCAGCGCGTACAGCCGTCGATCTGCGCCGCTTCGGCGAGGTCCTTCGGCACCTGACGGAAGAAGCCGTCGATCAGCCAGATCGTGAATGGCACGTTCAGCGCCACATAGGTGATGATCAGTCCAAAATGCGTGTCGATAATGCCGAGCCGTGCATAAACCATGAACAGCGGCAGCGATAGCGCCACGCCCGGCACGGATCGCGTCAGCATCAAGCCAAGGAAGACGGCCGACTTGCCGGAAAAGCGGTAGCGGGCGAAAGCGTAGCCCCCGGACATGCCGATGATCAGTGCGATGATGGTGGAGGTGACGGAAATCACCAGCGAATTGCGGAAATAGTCCAAGACGGGGATACCGCCCTGACCTGCGCCGCCGAACATGGCGCGATAGGCTTCGAACGACAGCTCCTGCGGTATCCAGACCGGCGGCTTCGCCATGATCTCGACCGTAGGCCGCAGCGAGCTGAGGATGATCCAGAAGCCCGGCAGGCAGATGATGAGCATCGCGATGAAGAGGCCGAAGAGATAGGCGACTTTCGCGATACGGCGGCGCGTGCGTTGTTTGGCGTTGCGATCCATGATTACCACTCCGCTCCGATCTGGGTGCGGGCAAGCGCCAGCTTACGGAAGAAATAGACTGTGAAGGCGATCGACAGGATGATCGAGACATAGGCCATGGCGTTGGCAAGCCCCATTTGCGCATCGGCATAGGCCGTGCGTCCGACCAGCGTCCAGATCAGCTCCGTGCGCCGCGCCGGGCCGCCATCGGTCATGATCTTGACGATGTCATAGGCGCGGGCAACATCGAGCGAACGGATGGTCATGGCGATGAAGGCGAACGGCATCAGGAACGGCCAGGTGACGTAGCGGAATGTCTGCCAGCCCGTGCAGCCGTCGACCTTGGCGGCTTCCACCGGCTCCTGCGGCATGGCGAGCAGGCCGGCGAGGATGAGGATCGCGAAGACCGATGTCGACGACCAGACCTCGGCGATGACGATGGACAACAGCGCCAGATTTCCGTCGATCAGCCACGGAATGGCATTGTTGGTAATGCCCAGGGATTGCAGGGCGTTGTTGATGATGCCGACATTGTCATTGAACATGAACTTGAATTGGAAGCCGACGAGCACCGGCGAAAACATCATCGGAAACATCATCAGCGTGCGCAGGATGCGCTTGCCGTGGGTCGCCTTGTTGACCAGGAGTGCCAGGCAGAGGCCGAGCAGCATTTCCAGATTGAGCGCGATCGTCAGCAGCACGACGGTGCGCACGAAGGCGGCCAGGAAGACCGGATCGGTGAGAATGCGTGTATAGTTCCGCAATCCGATGAAGGTGAAGAGCGTCGCCGGCCGCGTCAGGCGAAACGGTGTGAAACTGGAATAAAAGGACAGAAGCAACGGAAACAGCACCACCGCCACGAGCACGATAATCGCCGGAAGAAGCAGCAGGACCGGTGGAGATATTTTCTTAAACATGGTTTGCACCTGTCGGCATTCCTCAGCAGCGTGGCCCGAACTGCCTGGAATGCGATTGCATGGGGCCGAGAGGCCGGAGCATATCCGGCCGGACAGACCGGCCCCTAAAGGCACTGGTCATAAGCAATAGTGGAAGAAGACCCCGTACCCTATGCCGGATACGGGACTTTGATTGCGGCAATCAGAGCGCGCCGGCGTCCTTCAGAACGTCGGTTGCCTTCTGTGCAGCGGTGTCAAGCGCTTGCTTGGAGGTCTTGTCGCCAAGGATGGCGGCCTGAAGCTCAGGATAGACGACGTTGGAAATCTCGATCCATTGCGGCGTGCGCGGAACCGGGAAGGCGTACTTCATCGATTCCTGGAAGGTGCTCAGCACTTCCTTCTTATAGGGATCGGATACAGCCTGCTGGATGTCCCAATCCCAGACGGCTTTGCGGGTCGGCAGCGTGCCATTGGCAGCTTCGAGCTTCTGCGAATCGTCGTTCGTCAGGAACCAGACGAGCGAGGCTGCAGCGTCCTTGTTCTTGCACGCTTCCGTCACAGAGAAACCGTGATGGCCGGACCAGCCGGTGTGCTTGCCGGACGAGCCCACAGGCTGCACGACGACGCCAACATTGCCGGCGATCTTCGAGGACTTCGGATCGTTGAAGTAAGTCGCCCAGCCCGGCCAATCGAGATCGAGCGCGACGGTGCCCGACGCAAAACCGGCGCCGAGATCATCCCAAAGATAGTTCGTCGTGCCCGCAGGAACGGCCTTGGCCTTGTACATATTGACGAACCAGTCGAGCGCGCGCACGCCGGCTTCGGAATTGAAAGCCGGCTTGCCGTCCTTGTCGAGATATTCACCGCCCTCGGCGAACAGCATTTCATAGAAGCGGCCATTGATCGCCTCTTCCTTGCCGGGGAACTGCGTACCGAAGAAGTTCGGCGGATTGGCAAAGAACGTCGCCTGGTCGGAGACTTCCTTCCAGGTCTTTGGCGGCGCCAGATCGTAGCCATACTTTGTCTTGAATGCCGTCTTCTTGGCCTCGTCATTGTAGAGGCTCTTTTGATAGTAGAGAGCCGACACGTCGAACTGAGCGCGCGGCAGCATGATCAGCCGGCCGTCGATGGTGGATGCCTCGATGGTCGAATCGACGAACTTGGCAATCTCGTCCTTAGAAAGCAGCTTGTTGAGATCGGTATAGAGGTCGGGATATTGGGGCGCGAAGGACGAGTGGTTAGAACCGACGCACCAGGAAATATCACCCGACGCCATGTCCGACTTGATTTCCTTGTCGAGCTCGAAGTGGTTCTTCTTGGAGAGGATATTAACTTTGGCGCCGGTCTCCTTCTCCCACTCGGAAATACGCGCATAGAGCGGCTCATATTGCTGGCCGCCGATCAGCTTGGCGTCGATCGTCACACCCGGGAACTTGCCGGGCAGGTCGGCGGCAGAGATCGCGGAGCTCGCGAGCAATACCAGTACACCGGCTACGGGGCCGGTCTTCCAAATCCTCATTGAATTTTCCTCCCTAAAGGACCGGGCACGCCGCCCGATCGCCCTCACGACCCAAATATGGATCAATGATTTATATGTAAACATCTCATTCATTGACCGTCAAGACGCGATCGGAGCCGCTTGCAAATCGCCTTCATTCATATATGAATGATATGTATTTTCACTATATGAGGCCTTCCATGAGCGTAGAAGACGATAGCGATCGATACCGCGCACCGGCGCTGGACAAGGGCCTCGATATTCTCGAACTGCTGGCGCGCATCGACGGCGGTCTGACGCAGGCCGAAATCGCCAAGGCGCTCGGCAAAAGCCCGAACGAGTTCTACCGTATGCTCGATCGACTGGTCCGACGCGGCTATGTGCAGCGGCAGGATGGCGACCGCTTCTATCTGACCCTCAAACTCTTTGGTCTGGCGCATTATCACGCGCCGGTGCGCCGGCTCGTTTCCTTTGCCACCCCGCTGATGCGCGAATTCTCCAACCGCGCCGAGCAAGCCTGCCATTTGGCGATTTTTGACCGCGGCTCGGTCGTGGTCATCGCCCAGCAGGATTCGCCGACCTATTGGGGCATTTCGATCCGCGTCGGCGCCCAGATCAATCTGTTCAATACCGGCTCCGGCCATGTCCTCCTGGCCTTCCGCGACGAAAAACAGCGCAAGATGATGATCAACGAGCAGCAGCGCCAGCAGGATGACGACGTAGCGATGCCCGCCGATCTCGATAAACGCCTTCAATTGATTAAGGAGCAAGGTTTCGAGACGATGGACAGCCTGCAGACCAACGGCGTACGCAACATTTCGGCGCCCGTGCTGGCATTGGACGGCTACGCATTGGCCGCGCTCACCTGCCCCTATATCCAGCCGGTCAATCCGAATGCACCAAGCTACGAGCAGGTGATCCAATATGTGCGCGATGCGGCCAAAGACGTGTCCGACACTGTCGCGGGCACCTTGGATAACGCCGAGATATAATTTCTATTTGAATAAACTATTCTTCTGTGAGTATATATTGACCTGCATGATGGGAGGATCGCCATGCTTTTCGATAGCCACCTGCACATCGTCAATCGCGGGAAACTAGGATATCCCTGGCTGGAAGGGGCCGGCGCGCTGAACCGCGACAGTCTTTATGACGATTATGCCCGCGAAGCCCAGCGCCTGGGGATCACCGACACGCTCCATATGGAAGTGGATGTCGCTGAAGGCGACATCGAGCGGGAAACGGACTATGTCAAAGAGTTGAGCCGACAACCCTCCAGTCTGATCCGCGGGGCCATTGCCGCCTGCCGTCCGGAATACGCGGGCTTTCCTGCCTATCTCGAGCGCGTGCTTGCCGATCCCTTCGTCAAGGGTTTTCGCCGCGTGCTGCATGTGGTTCCCGACGACCTCTCCGAAGGCGCACTTTTCCGCGAAAATCTCAAGCGGCTTGCCGGCACCCGCCTCACCTTCGATTTCTGCGTGCTGCCGCATCAGATCGCCAAGGCGATCGCGCTGGCCGATCTTAATCCCGATGTTCAGTTCGTTCTCGACCATTGTGGCGTGCCCGCCGTCAAGGATGGCCTCAGGGAGGTTTGGACCTCGGGGATGACCGAAATCGCCAAGCGGCCGAATGTTGTCGTCAAGATTTCGGGCGTCGTCGCTTATGCCGATCCAGATAGCTGGACTGTCGAGAGCCTACGCCCCTTCGTAGAGCATTCGATCACAAGCTTCGGCTGGGATCGGGTCATATGGGGAAGCGATTGGCCGGTCTGCACGCTGGGCGGCGGTCTCTCCACGTGGGTCGCCGCGACCCATGCACTAACGCAAGGAGCAAGCGCAGACGAGCGAGCGCTTCTCTATCAGCTCAACGCCAAGCGACTCTGGTCTTTCTGAGTGCGCCATACAAATCCATTGAAAGCCCATGCCATGACTGCCACCGTCGGCATTTCCAGCACCCATCCGAAGACCATGCCGGCGGATCACGCCGACATTCCCGTCTGGAACTCGGAAAACTGGTTCTATGAAGACTTCGAGATCGGTCACAAGATCCGCTCGCTGCGGCGGACAATCTCCGAAGGCGAATCCCAGCAGTTCAACGCCCTCGTCCTCGATATGCATCCTTATGTCAGCGACCAGATCTTCGCAGAGACGGAGGGCCTTTTCGGCAAGCGCCTCGTCGCCGGCGCCTTCGTATTCTCCGCCGGCCTCGGCCTCGTTGCCACCAACTGTATCAACGCCTTCTCCTACGGCTACGACAAGCTGCGCTTCATCAAACCCACCTTCATCGGCGACACGATCTACACCATCCGCACCAATCTCGACAAACAGCCGAAATACAAGGATCTCGGCCTGATCCGCTCTTCCTACGAAGTCTTCAAGGGGGAAGGCGAACTGGTGCTTTATTGCGAGCATATCCAGACGGTGCGCTACAAGCACGGCCGGCCCGCTGACGCTCCGGAATTGAACGGCTGACATGACCGAAGGAAATGACGACAGCCTGCTCGCCGGCATCACGGTGCTGGATATGAGCCAGTTCCTGGCCGGGCCAATGGCCGCCCTTCGGCTTGGCGACCTCGGCGCGCGGGTGATCAAGGTCGAGCGTCCCGATGGCGGCGATCTCTGCCGCCGGCTTTATCTCAGCGACACGGAAATCGGTGGCGATTCGACGCTGTTCCACGCGATCAATCGCGGCAAGGAGAGTTTTGCCGTCAACATGAAGGATGAAGGTGACCTGCAGGACTTGCAGGCGCTGATCGAGAAGGCTGACGTAATCATCCAGAATTTCCGCCCCGGGGTCATCGACCGCCTGGGACTCGATTACGCCGCGGTCGCCAAAATCAATCCGCGCATCGTCTACGGCAGCATCACCGGCTATGGCCCTGACAACGAATGGCGGCAGTTTCCCGGCCAGGATCTACTCGCCCAGGCCCGCTCCGGCGCAATGTGGCTGAACGGCGAGGCCGATGACGGTCCGGTACCCTTCGGCCTGGCCGTCGCGGATATGCTGGCCGGCAATCTCCTCGTCCAGGGCATTCTCGCCGGCCTCGTGCGGCGCGGCGTCACCGGTCAAGGCGTCCATGTCGAAACCAGTCTGCTGGAGGCGATGATCGATTTCCAGTTCGAGGTACTGACCACCCATCTGAACGACGGTGGTCGCTTGCCGAAGAAATCGTCCGTGCGCAACGCCCACGCCTATCTCTCGGCCCCCTACGGCGTCTATCACTGCGCCGATGGCTGGATGGCGTTGGCCATGACGCCGTTGCCGAAACTGGCGCCCCTTTTCGAGCTTCCGGCGCTTGCGGACTACACGCCGGACGAGGCCTTCTCTCGCCGCGACGAGATCAAGAGCTTGATCACCAGCCGCTTGCACGAGAAGACGGTAAAGGAATGGCTCGCCATCCTGGAGCCTGCCGGTATATGGGCGGCGGAAGTGCTGGACTGGCCGAAACTGCTTCAAACCGCCGCCTTCCGTCAGCTCGACATGCTGCAGACGGTAACCCGTGGCGACGGTGTTTCGGTCCGCACGACGGCGAGCCCGATCCGTGTCAATGGAGCGCGCCACAAGAGCGATCTCGCCGCCCCGACGATCGGCAGCGATTCTGAAAAGATCAGAGCGGAGTTCATCACCTGACACCCCTTGCCGTCTTGGCGCGGGCCGGGCTGAAGAAACCTTACGCCACGGGCTGTACCGAAGCGACCTTGCCAGTGTTGTCGATGATGCAATTAAATCTGCGGCCGGTCGCATTCAACTCGACTCGGTAGGTGGTAGCGTCCAACTGCTGCGAATTCGTCGGAAGCACCTTGCTCTGAGTAAGGCCGGCAGATTTTGCCGCGGCGTCAGCGCATAAGAGCTGCAGATCGGCGGGAGCCGTCTGGAGTTTCGTCCGAGCCATCTGGTCGGGCGGCGGCGACGACACGCATGCCGTCATTGGCGCTAGGAGCACAAGCGGGATAAGCAGTCGTGCCGCGGCCCAGCCATTCAATTTCGTCATTCTCCATCCCCTATTTTGCGATCATACGCCCTTGTAGAGTGCGGCGCCTTGCATCAGCACAATCACCTTTGCACCGATCTTCACGCGAGAGTGCAGGTCGATGATATCGTCGTTGTTCATGCGTATGCATCCGGAGGAGACATCCAGCCCGATTGACCATGATTCCGGCGTGCCGTGAATGCGGTAGATCGTGTCGTTGTTGCCTTCATAAAGGTAAAGAGCCCTCGCCCCGAGCGGGTTGTCGGGACCGCCCGGCATGCCGTTCGCCCATTTCACTGCATTCGGATCACGGGCTACCATTTCGGCGGGCGGTGTCCATGTCGGCCATTCCGCCGTGCGCCCGACACGCACAATGCCGGCCCAGCCGAAGCCTTCCCGACCAACGCCTATGCCATAGCGGATCGCCTGGCCGCCGGGCTGGACCAGGTAGAGAAAGTGCTGGTTGCCGTCGATAATGATCGTTCCCGGCTCTTCAGCCGTCCGGAAGGGTACGACCTGCCTGCGAAAGGCATCCGGCACTTGTTTGTTGCGGGCGTAGTATTGACGAGCCTTCCTCGCATCATAGTCGACCCAGGTTCGGGTCTGGGGATCGAAGATCTGCGTCTGCGCCGCGAGCGCAACGAGAGGGCCAAGGCCCACGACCGCTGCCAGGAGCATGACGGCTGCGTTGCGCCTCGGCTTCCAGCCTCGTTCCGATCTTGCCTCTACTACGCTCTCGGCGTTCTTTGTCGGATCTGTTTTCATGGCTTTGCCCATCCGTCGATGCGAGATGCATGGCTGTCTACCCACTGCTTCGCGAATTCCAGGGGCGGCTGACGCTCCACCTGCAAGGCGTAGGTCATGTGCGTAATTTCCTCTGGCGTGAAATCGACCTTTTCGAGAAAACTCGCAACGTCGGCGTGCTTCTTTGCGAAGGCGGTCGCATAGGCGATGTGAAAACTCGCAGCCGGCCAGGCGACCGATGCGCTGGAATCGCTGATCCAGGTCGGATCGCTCGCCGGCATGATCTTCCATTTGGCGGCGACATAGGGTGGCTCTGTCAGTCGCACGATATTGTGCAACTCGAAGACGTGATGTGGCGCGTAGCAGGCAAACACCATAGGTCGGCCGGTCGCAACTGCCGCATCGACTGCAGCCATGCCGACCTCTTCCTCGGCTTCGACCAGCGTCAGGTTTTTCGCATAGCCATAACTATTGGCCCGCACTCTCTCGATGCCTGTCGACAACCATGTCGGCGCCCCGATCCACAGCTCTCCGCGTCCGTCGCCGTCGGTATCCAGAAGCGCGGTCTTGGCAGGATCACTCAGATCCGCGATATCCTTTATACCGGCGGCGACTGCATCCGGCGTGGCGCAGAGGCCTTGCCAGGCATCGATGCCGCGCGCCGCCACCTCGACGACGTGCTTTTCGTTGACGTATTTCTCGATCAGGCTGTCGAGATTCGGCCGCCATACTTCGGGATTGATATCGACATCGCCGCTTTCGAGACCGTTGAAGGCGGTGAGCGTTCCGAGCTCCCGGACCTCGGCATCGAGCTTATATTCCTTGGCAATCGCCACCTTCAGGATATTCGCCGTCGCCTGACCGGAAGGCCAATTCGGCATCGAGATGACCAAATCGGCGGCATCGGCGCTGACCGCCCCGACAGACGCAAAGGCAGCGGCCAACGCCACTGAGACGGAAATGAGTGTGGTCTTCATGTCCCCTCCAGCTTTCGGTAACACGTGCTGTCCGGTCGCAGCTGTCGCGAGCCGCAACCAGATAGCGGAGGGAAGCATCCGCAGGTAAGTACGTTACGGTAACATGATCGAAATTTACGCCACTGTTCCGCAAAGCTAGCCAGGCGACAGGACAGGGGACTCATCGGCATAGGGGGCGATCGTATTTGATCGCGCCCCTGCCACACCACCCGGCATGCGGGTCCGCACCGGGCGGTTCGAGAGATTGAGGTTAAGTGAGT